>NZ_CP026004.1:3678683-4278683 GCF_003086895.1 Stenotrophomonas sp. ESTM1D_MKCIP4_1
GACGGTACTGACGTCGCTGCCGGCAGCTGCATACAGCACAAAGGCCGTAGCCGAGCTCTACCAGGAGCGCTGGGAAATCGAACTGGGCTTCGGCGATCTCAAAAGCTCGATGCAGCGAAATGCAGTGACCCTGCGCAGCAAGACCGTCGAGCTGGTGTATCAGGAAGTCTGGGGCCTGCTGCTGGCGTACAACATCATCCGCCGCGAGGCGAGCCAAGCGGCCGTTGCCTACGGCCGCGCACCCTCGGAAATACGCTTCAAAACTGCCTGCCACTACATCGGCGCACAGCTGATCGTGATGGCTGCGGCGCAACCGGCATCGGCTACCGGGAGGCGCCTGTCCCAACTGCGGTCAGGAGTTGCCAGCCTCTTCCTGGAACACCGTCCCCGGCCGACAACGCCGAGGACGGTGAAGATTTCCAAGATCCGCTATCCGGTAGATCGCAAGGCTGCACCGCTTAAGTGAACAGCATTACGGCACTGCCGGGGTTTTTTTTGTTGGTAGTGCCGGCCGCTGGCCGGCAATCCCGCAACGCGATCAATAAGCGAACTCGCGGAACACCGGGTCCACGTCGCCGTGCCAACGGCCATGGAACAGCGCCAGCTTGCGCTCGGCCGGGGTCAGGCCCGACTCGACGATTTCCTGCAGCACGTCCAGGAACTTGCTTTCGTCCTGGCCATCGGCATTGCGCGCGGCGCGGCGCTTGAGGCCTTCCACGGAAATCTTCACTGCTTCGCGGGCCAGATCACGCACGGTACCAGTGCGGAACGGCAGGCCCATCGCATGCTTCGGCACGCCATCGCGCAGCGCGTGGCGCTCGGCCAGGGTGAAATCACGCACCAGGTCCCAGGCCGCATCCAGTGCAGCGTCGTCGTACAGCAGGCCCACCCAGAACGCCGGCAGCGCACACAGGCGGCTCCACGGGCCACCGTCGGCACCGCGCATTTCCAGGTACTTCTTCAGGCGCACTTCCGGGAAGGCGGTGGTCATGTGGTCCGACCAGTCGCGCAGCGTCGGCAGCGCGCCCGGCAGCACCGGCAGCTTGCCCTGCATGAAATCGCGGAAGCTCTGCCCGCTGGCGTCGTGGTAGATGCCATCGCGGTAGGAGAAGTACATCGGCACGTCGAGCAGATAATCGACATAACGCTCGTAACCAAAGCCGTCCTCGAACACGAAGTCGAGCATGCCGGTGCGGTCAGCGTCGGTGTCGGTCCAGATGTGCGAGCGGTAGCTGAGATAGCCGTTCGGCTTGCCTTCGGTGAACGGCGAATCGGCGAACAGCGCGGTGGCGATCGGCTGCAGCGCCAGCGACACGCGGAACTTCTTCACCATGTCCGCTTCGGTGGCGTAATCCAGGTTCACCTGCACGGTGGAGGTGCGGGTCATCATGTCCAGGCCCAGCGAACCGACCTTGGGCATGTACGAACGCATGATCTTGTAGCGGCCCTTGGGCATCCACGGCATTTCATCGCGCTTCCACTTCGGCTGGAAGCCCATGCCGAGGAAGCCCAGCTGAAGCTCGCCGGCCACCTGCGCCACTTCATTCAAGTGGGTGCCGGTTTCCACACAGGTCTGGTGGATGGTTTCCAGTGCCGCACCGGACAGCTCCAGCTGCCCGGCCGGTTCCAGCGTCACCGACGCGTTGTCGCGCAGCAGGGCGATGGTGTTGCCGTTCTCCTGCACCGGCTCCCAGCCGAAGCGGGTCAGGCCGTTGAGCAGGGCTTCGATGCCACGCTCGCCCTCGAAGGTCGGCGGACGCAGGTCATCCAGGCGGAACCCGAACTTTTCATGCTCGGTACCGATGCGCCACTGCGCGCGGGGCTTCTCACCGGAGGCGAGCACCTCGACCAGCTGCGAGCGGTCGGTAATGGGCGTATCGGCGACGTGGCTGGGGCTCGACAAGGGGGAGGACTCGCTGGACAGTGGCAGGGGATGTGGGGCTGGGGGCCTTCCATCGCAAGGGCGCACTATAGCGTGGCGGCCCTTCGCATCATGCGACGGTGACGGGTTTCAGCATCCTACCGACGACCTCTTGACCCCCGTACACTCAGGCCATGAGCCGCCATTCACGACACCCGGAACTGCACCGCGCCGACCGCGTCGGTTGGCTGCGCGCCGCCGTGCTGGGGGCCAACGACGGCATCGTCTCGGTCGCCGGCCTGGTGGTCGGCGTGGCTGCCAGCGGCGCCTCGGCCGGGACGATCCTGGCCACCGGCGTGGCTGGCACGGTGGCCGGTGCGATGTCGATGGCCGCCGGAGAATACGTCTCGGTGCAGACCCAGGCCGACACCGAAGCGGCCGATCTGGCCGTGGAAAAGCGCGAGCTGCACGAAGACCCGCACAGCGAGCTGGACGAGCTGACCGCCATCTACCGCCATCGCGCGCTGGAGCCTGCACTGGCCCGGCAGGTGGCCGAGCAGCTGACCGCACACGACGCACTGGGCGCGCACGCGCGCGATGAACTCGGCATCACCGATACCCTGCGGGCACGCCCGCTGCAGGCGGCGCTGGCCTCGGCGGGCGCCTTCACCTGTGGCGCTGCACTGCCGGTGCTGACCGCACTGTTTTCCAGCGCAGACCAGGTCAGCCTGACCACCACCGCCAGCACCCTGCTGGGCCTGTGCCTGACTGGCGCCATGGCCGCCCGTGCCGGCGGCGCACCGGCCGTTCGTGGCGCGGTGCGGGTGATGTTCTGGGGCGCACTGGCGATGGTTGCCGCTGCCGGCATCGGCACACTGTTGGGAGCGCACCTGCCATGACCACGATGCTGCCGCCCGACGTTGCCCTGCTGGCCGAGATGGCGAGCCTGGCCGGCTGTGATCGCGCCGAAGGCTATGCCTGCATCACCGCGCGCCGCGAACATGGCGCCAGTTCGGTGGAGATACCGCAGCCCCAGTTCGTGATCCTGCTGGAAGGCAGCAAGCAGGTGCGTACCGCGCACCAGTCCCTCACCGCCCATGCGGGCGACATGCTGCTGTTCACCCAGCGCTGCCGCATCGATGTGGTCAATACACCCGATGCAGCCACGGGCCGCTACCTCAGCGCCATCGTGCCGCTGTGCGCGGAAGTACTGGCTGCGGCGCGCACGCTCTGGAGCGAAGCATTGCCTTCGGCTGGCGCGGCGATCGCCCAGCCCCGCCTGGTCAACCACGGCACGGTGCTGCGACGCTGGCGCCAGGCACTTCAGGATGGGCATTACAGCGAAGCGCGGCTGGCGCTGGCCGAGCTGGTACTGGCCTGGTGCCGGCAGGGCCACGGCAACCTGCTGCTGCCACAGGTGCCCAGCCTGGGCGAACAGATCCGCGACCGCATTGCGGCCGAGCCGGCACGTGATTGGCAGTCGCGCGATGTGGAAGACCACTTCGCACTGAGCGGCGCGACCCTGCGTCGGCGCCTGGCGGCCGAGCGCACCAGCCTGCGGCAGTTGCTGACCGAGGCACGGCTGGCGCACGGCATGATGCTGCTGTACACGACCGAGCTGCCGCTGAAGACCGTGGCTGCACGCGCGGGCTATCGATCGGCGGCGAGTTTCAGCAAGCGCTTCGCCGAGCAGTACGGGCTGTCCCCGGCAGACATCTAAGGGTGGGGGTCGGCAGGGCTTGCAGCCCTGCACCTGCTGCAATCAACGTCAAAATCAAAAGCCTGCATTCCGTGGGATGGCGGGGCACTGTGGGTTTGCGGGGACGCCGTAAATACGTCCATGTAGGCTTGGTCGCCGCATCCATGCGGCTCACACCCCGCAAACCCACAGTGCCCCGCCTTCGACAGTTGGCCGGCGGCTGATGGTGGGTGCCGACCGTTGGTCGGCACATCTGTCGGATATCGGATAAATCATCCACGCACGGCGTGGATCTACTGCGACAGGCGGTTGGTAGGTGTCGACCTTGGTCGACACGATTTTTCTGTCAGATATCGACATCCGACCCCGTGCCGACCAACGGTCGGCACCCACCAAAGCAGAACGCCGTTCCGACAGATCGCGGGGAACTGTCGAAGGCGGGGTGGGTCCGGTTGAGGGGGTGTGAGCGGCATGGATGCCGCGACCAAGCCTACATGGACGTATTTACGGCGTCCCCCTCAACCGGACCCACCCCGCCATCCCTCAGGAAACCAGCCTTTGACGTTGCTTCGGCCGTTGCCGTTGCATTGAGCAGGTGCAGGGCTGCAAGCCCTGCCGCCCCCCCCCTGAGCATTCCACGCAGTGGTTTGAGCGCATCGCGCGCGCCCCACCCGGCACGCTGCACAGCGACGGAACAACCCGCCTTACCGAGCCCCACCTCATGACCCTGCGTCACCTGCCCCTGCGCGGCGCCCTGCTGTTGGCCCTGTCTTCCCTGCCGCTGGCCGCCATGGCCGAAGCCACCTCCCCTGCCCCCACCCAACAGGTTCCGGGCGTCTACCACCAGCGCATCGGCAGCCTGCAGGTCACCGCCCTGTTCGACGGCGTGGTCGCGTTGGGCCGCCAGCAGGTGGTCGATGTTTCCCCCGCCCTGGTCACCCGCCTGCTGGATGGCCGCTACGTGCCCGAGGACAAGAAGGGCCTGCAGACCGCGGTCAACGCCTTCCTGGTCCGCCAGGGCAAGCACCTGACCCTGGTCGACACCGGCACCGCGCAATGCTTCGGCCCCGGCCTGGGCCAGGTGCTGGGCAACCTGCGTGCCGCCGGGGTGGACCCGGCCGGGATCGACGACGTCCTGCTCACCCACGCCCACCCGGACCATCTGTGCGGCGTGCTGGATGCCCAGGGCCAACCGGCCTATCCCAACGCCACGGTGTGGCTGTCCAAGGCCGATGCCGATTACTGGCTTGACCCGGCCAGCGAGGCCGGCGCGCCGGAAGGCGTCCGCTTCGCCTTCCCCTTGGCACGCAATGCGGTGGCGCCGTACCAGGCCCACGGCAGGCTGCGCACGTTCCAGCCGGGGGATGCGCTGCCCGGTGGCGCGGTCGCCATGGATACCCACGGCCATACCCCCGGCCATGTCTCCTACCGGTTCGACAGCCAGGGGGAGTCGTTGCTGGTCTGGGGCGATGTGCTGCATTTCCACGCGGTGCAGTTCGCACATCCGGAGGCGGCATTCGAGGCCGATGCAGACCGCCCAGCGGCCATCGCCAGCCGTCGCGGCTTGCTGCAGCAGGCGTCGGCCAAGGGATGGTGGGTGGCCGGCGCGCACCTGCCGTTCCCCGGGCTGGGTCATGTGCGCCGCGAGGGCGAGGCCTATGCGTGGGTACCGGCGGAGTATTCGCCGTTGAAATGAGCCGGTGAGCCCTTGTAGAGCCGAGCCCATGCTCGGCTACCGGGGCCGCACCGCGCTGCGCGCGGCAGCCGAGCGTGGGCTCGGCTCTACAGGAATGCGGCCGGGCAACGCCCGGCACGCTCCATTGTTACGCCAGACCCAACCAGCCGCCGATCACGCCGCGGGCTTCTTCCACGCCGGTACGGTCCTCACCGGAGAACACCTGCACGCTGACGCTGTCGCCGTAGGCCGCATGCAGTTCCTTGCGCACCTTCTGCAGGGTCTGCATCTGCTGGCTGCGGCTGAGCTTGTCGGCCTTGGTCAGCAGCGCGTGCGCCGGCATGCCGCGCTGCACCGCGTAGGACAGCATCTGCCGGTCGTAGTCCTTCAGCGGGTGGCGGATGTCCATCACCACCACCAGGCCCTTGAGGGCTTCGCGGGTGCGGAAATACTTGTCGATGAAGGCCTGCCAGTGCGCCTGCAGGTCAAGC
Organism: Stenotrophomonas sp. ESTM1D_MKCIP4_1; assembly: GCF_003086895.1. Lineage (NCBI taxonomy): Bacteria > Pseudomonadati > Pseudomonadota > Gammaproteobacteria > Lysobacterales > Lysobacteraceae > Stenotrophomonas > Stenotrophomonas sp. ESTM1D_MKCIP4_1. Next base: position 3,684,410 of record NZ_CP026004.1, read on the forward strand.
GGCACCTTGGCATAGCCGTAGCCCGGCAGGTCGACCAGGTGCGCTTCCGGGGTGATCTGGAAGAACACCAGCTGCTGGGTGCGGCCGGGGGTCTTGGACACGCGGGCCAGGGCGTTCTGCCGGGTCAGCGCGTTGAGGGCGCTGGACTTGCCGGCGTTGGAGCGGCCGGCGAAGGCCACTTCGGCCCCTTCATCGGGCGGCAGCTGCCGCACGTTGTGGGCCGAGAGGTGGTAACGGGCGCGTTCGATGAGCAATGACATGTGCGTAGGATCGCATGTTGCGGCGCCGCGCGCCCGTTCCAGGCCCCACGGGTGGGGAAAATGCTGCACTGCTTCGTTGACCGTGCGCGGAAACGGCGTTGATAATCCGGGCGATGCCGGCGGCCGCCGCCCGGCCCGGTCCATACGGAGCTTTAGCATGCGCCACGCTCGCGTTCTTGCCGTATCCGCTCTTGCCACCGCTGTCGTCGTTGCCGCTGCTGCCTTCGCGCAGACCACGCTGACCCCGCTGCCCGACAACGGGCCGATCCGCACCGCCTCGCTGGAAGTGGATTTCAGCAAGACCACCTGGGGGGATGCCAAGGCCGGCCAGACCAAGGCCTCGGCCTGCGCGGCCTGCCATGGCGCCGACGGCAATGCCACGGTGGAGATGTACCCGTCCATCGCCGGCCAGAGCGAACGCTACGTGGCCCAGCAGATGGCCCTGATCGCCAACGGCCAGCGCAGTTCCGGCGCAGCGGTGGCGATGGTGCCCTTCGTGCAGAACCTCACCCCGCAGGACATGCGCGATATCGGCGCGTTCTTCGCAACCCAGAAGGCCACCGCTGGCATCGCCGACGATACGGTGGTCGCCGACGGTCCCTACAAGGGCATGAAATTCTACGAGATCGGCCAGCAGCTGTACCGCGGCGGCGACGCCACGCGCGGCCTGCCAGCCTGCATGGCCTGCCATGGGCCCAGCGGCGCCGGCAACCCCGGCCCGGCCTACCCGCACATCGGCGGCCAGCACGCCAGCTACGTCGCCCGCCGGCTCCAGGAATACCAGGCAGGGCAGACCAACGAAACCGACAAGGCACACTTCCAGATCATGGCCGCCATCGCCCAGAAGCTGAGCGAGCAGGAGGTCCAGGCACTGTCCAGCTACCTGCAGGGCCTGCACAACAAGGCCGATGACATCGCCGCCGAAGCCGCCGCCCCAGCACCGGCCGCCGCCCCCTGACCGCCACTGGTCGGCCCAGGTCGCCACGGCGGCCCGCGGCTGCGGTATGTTTCTTTCACGCCGGCGGCTGCGCCGGCGTTGTTATTTTCAATGGAGATGCGTGTCGATGAGGTTTATTCCCCGCCTTCTGCTGTCCCTGCTGGTGATGCTGCCGTTGGCCGTCTGCGCCGCCACCCCTGCCACTACCCCGCTGGTTGAAGGCAAAGACTACGAACGCATCGCCAAGCCCGGCCCGTTCCAGCCGCTGGCCGGCAAGATCGAGGTGGTTGAAGTCTTCGGCTACACCTGCCCGCACTGCGCCCACTTCGAGCCCCAGCTGGAAGCCTGGGCCGCCAAGCTGCCGGCTGACGTGCGCTTCACCCCGGTCCCGGCCGCCTTCGGCGGTGCCTGGGATGCCTGGGCCCTGGCCTATTACGCTGCCGAGGAAGTGGGCGTGGCCAAGCGCAGCCACGCGGCCGTGTTCAAGGCCCTGCACGAACAGGGCTCGCTGCCCATGCAGAACGTCTCTGCCGATGAGCTTGCTACCTTCTACACCGCCTATGGCGTGAGCGCCGACCGCTACAAGCAGGCCCTGCGTGGCGATGCGGTGCAGAAGAAAGTCGCCGAGGCCCGTGCCTTCGCCCAGCGCACCCAGGTGCCCGGCACCCCGGCCATCATCATCAATGGCCAGTACCTGGTACGCGGCAACAGCTTCGAGGATCAGCTGCGCATCGCCTCCCGGCTGATTTCCGACGCCCGCGCCCGCGGCGGCCGCTGAACCAATCCCGACCATCGACACGGCGCTGTTGCCGCCGCATGTCATCATTTCCCCCTGGCCGGCGCCCGCCGCCGGCCCCGCCTTTCCAGATGCTGGAGACGTTTCGATGAAGACCCGTATTGCTGCTTTCGCACTTGCAGCCCTGCTGCCGATCCTGGCGGCCTGCAAGGCCGACGACGGCACCGCCAACACCACTGCCCCGGCTGAGCCGGCCGCGACCCCGGCTGCGGCCGAGCCCGCTGCAGCCCCGGCTGCCGACGCCGCTGCCAGCACCGAAAGCGCAGCCCCGGCCGCCGCCGAGGCTGCCCCGGCCGCCGCACCGGCCCCGACCACCACCGCGCTGACCGGCCCGGCCCCGGTGGAAGGCAGCGACTACCAGGTCATCAGCAACGGCCAGCCGTTCCAGCCGGCCACCGGCAAGGTCGAAGTGGTCGAGATCTTCGGCTACGTCTGCCCGGCGTGCGCCGCCTTCCAGCCGCTGGTCGGCCCGTGGAAGGCCGGCCTGCCCAGCGACGTGAACTTCGTCTACGTGCCTGCCATGTTCGGCGGCACGTGGGACAACTACGCCCGTGCCTTCTACGCCGCGCAGACCCTGGGGGTGCAGGAGAAGACCCACGAAGCGCTGTACGCCGCCATCCACTCGCAGCAGACCCTGAAGGGTGAGCGCGGCGTCGACCCGGTCGAGGACATCGCCAAGTTCTACGCCGGCTACGGTGTGGATCCCAAGCAGTTCGCCGCCACCATGGGCAGCTTCGCGGTGAATGCCAAGACCAACTCGGCCAAGCAGTTCGCCCAGCGCAGCCAGATCAGCGGCACCCCGTCGATCATCATCAACGGCAAGTACCTGGTGAAGGGCAAGAGCTTCCCGGACATGCTGCGCATTGCCGACCACCTGATCGCCCGCGAACGCGGTGCGGCCCAGGCTCACTGATCCAAGAGAAAGCATTACCGGCCGTGACTTCCCCCGCCACACGGACCCTGCGCTTGCTGACGGCCAACATCCAGGCCGGCTCAAGCACCCGCCGCTACAGCGACTATGTGACCCGCAGCTGGTCACATGCGCTGCCGGCGGGGCGCAAGCGCAGCAGCCTGGACGCGATCGCCACCCTGGCCCGCGGCCATGACATCGTCGGCCTGCAGGAGGCCGACCCGGGCAGCCTGCGGTCGGGCTTCACCAACCAGACCCACTACCTGGCCCAGCGTGCCGGCTTCAATTACTGGAGCCACCAGCCGAACCGGCGCATGGGCGGGGTTGCATCCAGCGCCAACGGCCTGTTGAGCAAGCTGGAACCGGTGGAAGTACAGGACCACGCCCTGCCCGGCCGTATCGGCGGGCGCGGCGTGCTGCTGGCCAAATTCGGCGATGGCGAAGACGGCCTGGCCGTGGCCGTGGCCCACCTGTCACTGGGCGCCGGTTCGAGGATGTCCCAGCTCGGCTTCATCGCCGAGCTGCTGTCCGACCACCCCAATGCCGTGCTGATGGGCGATTTCAACTGCCTGGCCGAACGCCCGGAAATGCAGGTGCTGTACCAGAAGACCCGGCTGCAGCCGCCGGGCTGCGTGGTGCCGACCTTCCCCAGCTGGCGCCCGGACCGGGCCATCGACCACATCCTGGTCAGCAGCAACCTGCAGACCCGCAGCGTGGAAGCCGTACCGGCCGCGTTCTCCGACCATCTGGCCCTGGCCATGTCCATCGACGTACCGGCCGACGCCCTGCGCTGACTCACCGCCCCTGGAAAAGGGGACGGTGGGGATCAAGTCGCTTGTTCCACAAACGACTTGATCCCCTCCGTCCCCATTTTCATGCGACCACCGGGGTTCTCAACCGCCGCGCGGTCATCGTGCTGCCCACCGAAGCCACCACGGTGCAACCGATGGCCAGCCACTGCACGCCCTGCAGGTGCTCGTGCAGCAGCAGCATCGCCCACAGCGCGGCCACCGCCGGTTCCATGCTGATCAGGATGCCGAAGGTTTCCTTGGGCAGGCGCTTGAGCGCCATCATTTCCAGCGACATCGGGATCGCACTGGACACCAGCGCCACCAGCAGCCCCGCCAGCAGGATGTCCGGCTGCAGCAGCGCCATGCCAGCGTGGGCCACGCCCACCGGCACCACCACCAGCGACGCGGCCAACAGCCCGAGCGACACCGTATGGCCGGCATGCAGGTGACTGGCACGCTTGCCGAATACGATGTACAGCCCCCAGCACGCGGCCGCACCCATCGCGTACAGCACCCCGGCCGGGTCCAGCGCCGGCCCGCCGCCCAGCGGCAGCAGCAGCAACAGGCCCACCAGCGCGCAGCCCACCCAGAGGAAGTCGATCGGCCGCCGCGAGGACAGCATCGCCACCGTCAGCGGACCGGTGAACTCGATGGCCACCGCAATGCCGAACGGAATGGTGCGGATGGCCATGTAGAACAGCAGGTTCATCAGGCCCAGGGTCAGCCCGTAGCGCAGGATGGTCATCGCATCCACGCGACCGGTCTTCCAGCGCCACGGCCGCCAGAACAGCAGCAGCAAGAGCGCCGAAAAACCTACGCGCAGCGCGCTGGTGCCCTGCGCACCGACCAGCGGGAACAGGTGTTTGGCATAGGAGGTGCCGATGGCCAGCGCGGTAACCGAGCCGAGCACCGCCAGCACCGGCAACAGCGGCGCGAATCGGGAAGTCTGCATGCGCCCAGTCTATTGCGCTGGCGCCGAGCACTTGGCTCAATTGACGACCCGTTCGTGCAACTTCTGCTCGCCATGGCCACCGCTCCCGTGCTGGACAGTTTCGACCGCGCCATCCTCGGCCTGCTGCAGCAGGACAACGCCCTGCCGCAACGGCAGATCGCCGAGGCCGTGCACCTGTCCACGCCCGCCGTGCAGCGGCGCATCAAGCGCCTGCAGGACGGCGGCGTGATCGCGGCCAACGTGGCCGTGGTCGACGCCGCGAAGGTCGGCCGGCCGTTGACCATCATCGTCGAGGTCCGCGTGGTCAGCGAGCAGCGTGACCGGGTGGCCCCGTTCCGCCGCCGCGTGCAGGACGACCCCGCCGTGCAGCAGTGCTACTCGATCACCGGCGACGGCGATTTCCTGCTGCTGCTTTCGGCGGCCTCAATGGAGGAGTACGAAGCGATCACCGAACGACTGTTCGGCGGCGATGACAACATCGAACGCTTCCGCACCTCGGTGGCGCTGGGCACATTGAAGCGCAGTTTCTCGGTACCGCTGGCACCGCTTGTGTAGAGTCGAGCAAGCTCGACTCTACACACCCATACCATGAGCACATTGCCCTCCCCTGCCCGACGCCTCCGCCGCTGGCTGCTACGCGGCGCATCGCTGCTGATCGCGTGCATTGCCGCACTGGCCGTGTGGAACAGCCCGTGGGCCGCCGCCCCCAGGATGCTCTGGTCGTTGGCACGCATGCCGCCCGCAACCGCTTTGCCGGTGCCGGTGGATGGCGTGCAGCCCAGGCAGATCGCCGACACCTTCGGCGCCCCGCGCGGGCGCGACCGCAGCCACGCCGGCATCGACATCTTTGGCAAGCGCGGCACCCCGGTGCGCAGCGCTACGGTTGGGGTCATCAGCGATGTGCGCGAGAGCGGGCTGGGCGGCCGCCAGGTGTGGGTGATCGGGCCCGGACGCGAGCGCTACTACTACGCGCATCTGGAAGGCTGGGCCGAGGGCCTGGCACGCGGCCAGGTGGTGCAGGCCGGGCAGCTGCTGGGCTATGTGGGGGACACCGGCAATGCCAAGGGCACGCCGCCGCACCTGCACTGGGGCATCTACGGCAAGGACGGCGCCCGCGACCCGTTACCACTCCTCCGCTGACGGCCGGCCGCCGCCAGGCATACCCGCCGCTCCATCCGCCTGAACGTTCAGGATTTGTAAACAGGAATAGTTCGCATTATTATTCCGGCCGTTTACGGTTGGGCCAGGACGGCCGGCCCCCCTCACTTCCCGTTGCGCCACGCCCCCGCGGATTCCGGTCGGCCCACCGCACGTGCTCGTCCAGGAACGCTCATGTACCGTCATACCCCCCGTCTTCCGCAGCCGCGCCGGCTGTCGGCCGCCGTGTTCACTGCTCTGTGCCTGGCCGCCGCGCCGGCCGCCTTCGCCGAAACCGCCGCCGACCCGACCACCCTCGACAAGGTCGTGGTGAAGGGCGAGCGCGCCGAAGGCTACTCGGTACGCAGGACGTCCGCCGGTACCCGATTCGACCTCACCCCGCGCGAGATCCCGCAGTCGGTCAGCATCATCAGCCACCAGCGCATCGAGGACCAGAACCTCGACGACATCATCGACGTGCTGGGCAACACCACCGGCGTCAGCAGCACCCAGTCGGACACCGAGCGCACCGAGTTCTATGCACGCGGCTTCTACATCGACAGCTACCAGTTCGACGGCCTGCCCACGCAGATGGTGCAGAACTGGAGCTACGGCGATTCCGGCCTGGATCTGGCCCTGTACGACCGCGTCGAAGTGGTCCGCGGCGCCACCGGCCTGCTGACCGGCGCAGGCAATCCGTCGGCATCGGTCAATCTGATCCGCAAGCACGCTGACAGCGCCGAGCTGACCGGCAGCGTGTCGGTGAACGTTGGCAGCTGGGGCCGTACCCGCAGCACCGTGGACGTCACCACCCCGCTGAACGCCAGTGGTTCGGTGCGCGCCCGCGTGATCGGCAGCTACCTGGACACCGATGCGCAGATGGACCGCTACAACCAGCACAAGACGCTGGGCTATGCGGTCATCGACGCCGACCTGACCCCGGATACCCAGCTGAGCGTGGGTTACGACTACCAGCAGAAGCGCGCCAACGGCGCCACCTGGGGCGGTTTCCCGATGCTGTTCTCCGATGGCACCAGCACCGGCTACGACGAATCGTTCAACGCCAGCCCGAACTGGACCTACTGGGATACCACCAGCAAGCGCGCCTTCGCCACGTTGGAACACGCCTTCAACGATGACTGGAAAGTCCGCATCGGCGCGACCCATGACGAAACCAAGGCCGACGACAAGCTGTTCTACCCGGCCTACAACGACTGGGTCACCGGCGCTTCGTTCTTCGACAAGAACACCGGTGCCGGCATCTCGCCGTCGGCCGGCTTCTACAACACCGAACGCAAGGTCAATGCGGTGGACGGCTACTTCAGCGGCGCGTTCGAGCTGTTTGGCCGCAAGCACGAAGTGATGGGCGGCCTGAGCTACAACAAGCGCGAGTACGCCAACTACGGCGATTACCAGATCGGCGGCGCCGGCCTCGCCTGGGATCCCTTCTCCAGCTACCTGAACTGGAACGGCAACATCAGCGAGCCGAACTGGAACGCACTGGCCCTGGCCAGCGAAGGCACCATCACCCAGAAGGCCGGCTACGCCGCCGCACGCCTGTCGCTGGCTGATCCGCTGAAGCTGATCATCGGTGCGCGTTACACCGACTGGAAGAGCGAAGGCGAAGGGGCCGACCGCTCGCACAAGGTGACCACGCCTTATGCGGGCCTGGTGTTCGACATCAATGACACCTACTCGACCTATGCGTCCTACACCGAAATCTTCCAGCCGCAGATGCTGAAGGACCGCAACGGCAGCTACCTTGATCCGGTCGACGGCAAGAGCTACGAAGTGGGCGTCAAGGGCGCGTGGTTCGACAACCGGCTGAACGCCTCGGTCGCCGTGTTCCGCATCGAGCAGGACAATGTTGGCCAGTCCACCGGCGAGCCAGTGATCGGTGGAACCGGTGGCGAGACCGCCTACATCGCCGCACGCGGCACCGTCAGCCGTGGCTTCGAGTTCGAGCTGAACGGCGAACTGGCGCCGGGCTGGAATGCCACCTTTGGCGCATCGCGTTACGTCGCCAAGGACATCAACGATGCGGACATCAACACCAACCTGCCGCAGACCACGCTGAAGCTGTTCACCAGCTACACCCCGCAGTCGCTGCAGGAACTGACCGTGGGCGGTGGCGCCAACTGGCAGAACCGCATCTACTACGCGGTGCCGGCCTACGGCCGCATCGAGCAGGACGGCTACGCGCTGGTCAGCGCCTTCGTGCGCTACCGCATCTCGCCGGAGTTCAGCGTGCAGGCCAACCTCAACAATCTGCTGGACAAGAAGTACTACTCGCAGATCAATGGCTACGGTGCATTCGGCGACGGCCGCAACGGCTCGATCACCTTCACCTGGTCGTTCTGATGTCCATGGCGCCGGGGCAACCCGGCGCCATCGCTCTTGTAGCGTCGAGCTTGCTCGACTGAACCGCGAAAAGCAGTCGAGCAAGCTCGACTCTACCAAAGCGCCGCAAGCACCCCGCCCGATCGGTCACAGCGCAGCATGCACCCCGCCCGGTCGGTCCAAAGTGCGGCATGCACCCCGCGCAGTCGGCCCAACACAGCGCGCCCCGTCGCCGCCCGGCCCCAGCACAGCAAGCGCCGCGCCGGGATGATCCCGGCGCGGCACCCTTCCATCAGAACCGCAGGTCCGCGCGCATGTACCAGTAGCGGCCACGCGGGATGTCATAGGTGGAGGCGTCGTAGCCGTTCAACGAGCACGACAGGCAGATCGGCGGATCCTTGTCGAACACGTTGTTCAACCCAGCAGTCAGCTGCAGCCCCTTCATCCACTCGATCCTGTAGCCCACCTGGGCATCATGGAACGTGGTTGCCGCCAGCGTGTTGGTGCCTGCGGTCTGGTTGCTGCACACCGGGAAGGCGACCGCATCACCGCAGTCTTCCGTCAGCTCGGAAATGTGGCGCACCGTCCAGTTGGCGCTCCAGTTGCCCAGCGTCCAGCCCAGCGAGAGATTGCTGGTCCACTCGGGAATGGAGCTGTCGGCCACTTCGATGCCCGGCCCCTGCGGCTGCTTCTGCCCGGCCGCGCCCGTGGCTTCGTAACGGCCCACGAAGGTGTTCTGCCAGCCAATCTTGAACTGGCCCGCCGCGCTCTGCGGCAGCGTCCAGTGCAGATCCACATCCCAGCCATCGGTCTTGATCGAACCCAGGTTGGTCAGCCGGTTGTTGAACCCGTTGATGCCACCGGTACTGGCGCGGGTAATGCCATCGCAGTACAGGGGGTCCAGCGTGTCCACGCACAGGTCCAGCTGGGTCTGCGCGTTGATGGCCTGGATCGCACCATCAATGGTGTGCCGGTAGAACGTCACATCCACGTCGAAGCGCTCCGACCAGCCGGTGTTGTTGCCGAACCACGGGCTCCAGACAAAGCCGGCGCTGAAGCTGCGCGAGCGCTCCGGGTCCAGCTCGCGGTTGCCACCGGTGGTGACTGAGATCTGCGAGTTGGCCTGCTGGAAGCCCGTGGGCACGCCCAGCGCAGCACAGTTGGCGGCACTGCCTCGAGGCGCCGTGCCCCCCAGGCCGATCGAGCACGGATCGAAGATCTGCAGGTCGGCACGCGCGGCAGAGCCGTACAGCTCACCGATCGACGGCGCACGGAAGCCTTCGGCGTAAGTCGTACGCAGCACGAAGTCATTGGTCACCTGCCAGCGCAGGCCGTACTTGGGGGTGAACTCGCCGCCAAAGGTCGAGTAATCCGAATAGCGCCCGGCCAGACTCAGGTCCAGCTTGCCGCCATAGGAGGGCGCGGCAAACAGCGGGACGTTCAATTCCAGATAGGCTTCATTGACGTCATAGGAGCCGGACGTCGGTTGCGATGGCACGCCGTTGTAGTGGCCGATCACCGTCAGCGGATCGGGCTGGTACCAGCCCTCATATTTGCGATGTTCCAGACCGGTCGCGAAGGACACCGCGCCGGCCGGCAGGTTGAACAGCTCGCTGGACAGATTGGCGGTGAACAGGGTCAGTTCGTTCTGGCTGCGGTCGCGCACCACCGGCTGGATCCACTGCAGCATCTCCGGGGTGATCGAACCGGCGCCGCCGAAGATGTCCAGCGGCACGCAGCCTGCCGTGGCGGCACAGAGCGCCGGATCGCCCAGCGCCAGGTTGATGTTGTAGATGTTGTAGCTGCCGTAGTTGGTCTGGGTGGCCTTGTTCTTGCTGTACATGCCATTGACGTCCCAGTACCACTGTCGGTCCGCCGCCTGGAAACTCCCCTCCAGACCGGTGGCGACATACTGCGTATCCACCTTCTGTTCAAACACGCGCGCGCCGCCTTCCACCGGGCGACGGCCGATCATGATCAGGTTGTCCGACGAGTCCAGGGTGAAGCCGAACGGGTTGTACGGGTTCAATGCGGAGATGACGATGTTGTCCGCCAGCGGATTGCCGGTGCCCGCCTCGGGACCGAAGAACAGCGGCTCCGGCGCGGCCTGGTTGGTCGACTCGCGGCGGTTGCCCAGCGCCTTCACATACCACTGCACGTTGTCGCTGACGTCGAAGCGGAACTGCCCGAAGATGCCTTTGCGCTCGGACGGCGTCAGCACCATGTTGTATTCGGCGAAGTTGAAGCGATCGGCGGTAGTGAAACAGTGATAGCTGTCGCTACGGTCGCAGCCGGCGCTGCCGTCATAACTTGGGTTACTGGCTCCAGAGTTGGGAACAATGTTCTGCACTGCCCCGGTGTTGGGATCGATGAACATGAAGCGGCCCTGCGGAATGCCGCCACTGCCAAAGGCAAGTCCAGTACCAGGAATTGGCAATCGCGACTGCTCGCGATCGCGTGCATACACCGGATCCTGCTTGGTCCAGCTGCCGCCCACGAACACGCTGTAGCGATCGCCCCGCGTGCCCCAGGCCAGGTCCACGCCCTTCTGCGTACCATCGCCCTTGCTGTATTCGCCGTAATTCAGTGTCACCTGGCCGCCATCGAAATCACGGCGGGTGATGATGTTGACCACGCCGGCAATGGCGTCGGAACCGTACAGCGAGGAGGCTCCGTCTTCGAGCACCTCGATGCGTTCAACAATCGCCAGCGGAATGGTGTTCAGATCGGTCGCCGCACCCACGCCCGAGGCGGAGGATTCATTGACCCAACGGATGCCATCGACCAGCACCAGCACGCGCTTGGCACCCAGGTGGCGCAGATCGACCTGCGCCGAACCCGCACCGACGCCGCTGCCATCGGGTGGGAAGCCGAAGTTGCCGGAAGAGTTGAACTTGGCATTCAACGCCGAACCGGAACCGGTGAGCTGCTGCAGCACTTCACCGATGGAGTTCAGGCCGGTGCGTTCGATCTCGCTGCGGGTGAGGGTCTGGATCGGCACCTGGCCTTCCACCTCAGCGCGCTTGATGCGCGTGCCGGTCACTTCCACGGCATCCAGCGTCGTGGCGGTCTGCGCCATTGCGGCCAGTGGGGCCAGGGCGGTCACGCACAGGGCAACAGCAACCGCCAACGGGCGGTGATGCAGGTGATTCATTCGCTCTCTCTCCAAAGGAATGTCGGGACATGGACTGCCGCGCTCCCCCCTGCAATGGCGGCAGTGTCTCCTTTGTAAACAAGCGGTAAAAATCACGACGTGACGGCAGACACTCTTTCACGCGGAATTGACGGATTTTCCGAACGAACCCCTCAATTCATGGCAGGGAAACACGTGCTCGCGGGCGCATGGCCCTCCCCTCCTGACCCCTTCTGCCCGATGGACGGCCACGCGAGGATGCCCAGAAAGGCGGCCGACCCATGGTCGGACCGCCCTGCAACCGTCATCGCACGAACGCGATGCGCTCCATCCCCGTCGCCTCGGCCGCCGCCAGGATCCGCGCCATGCCTTCGTACTCGGCAGACGGATCGGTCGCAATGCGCAGCTCCGGCAGGTTACCGGCGTGCTGGCCGGCTTCGGTCCGCAGGCGGGCCTGCAGATCACCGATGGCCATCGGCTGGCCATTCCAGTTCAGCTGGTTGGACGCATCCAGCCGCAGCTCGATCGGTGGCGGTGGATCGGGGCGGTCGACCACCCGGTCGGTCGCCTGCGGCAACTGCACCGCAATGGGCCGCGACAGCATCGGCGCGGTAACGATGAAGATGATCAACAACACCAGCATCACATCCACCAGCGGCGTGACATTGATCTCCGCCAAGGGGCCGCTCTTTCCTGCGCTACTGAACGCCATGTGCCACTCCTTGCACCCGGGCCGTTCGCCCAAGCCGACAGTACGTCGCCTGCACAGGCCAAGGGCAGTGCTCGCCGGAGAAACATTCAGCTGCCGTTGCCCGCGCCGTACGTGCACGCGATGCGAAACTGAATTCAGGCAGGCCCCGCTATGCTGGAGCCATGACCCGACGCTCTTCGACCGCCCTGTCCCTGCTCCCGCTGTCCGCATCGCTGCTGATCGGCTGCGCCAGCGCCCAGTCACTCGATGCCCAGAGCGGCTCGCTGAAGGCCGCCATCGACGCGGCCGAACGCGGCCAGCTCGATCCCGGCCAGGCCGCCGCCCTCAGCCGCCATCCGGCCTATGGCTGGGTCGAGTTCGCCCAGCTTCGCCGCAACATCGATACGGTCGATACCAGCCAGGCGCAGGCCTTCCTCAAGCGCTATGACGGGCAGGCCGTGGCCAACAGCTTCCGCAGCGTCTGGCTGCCCTCGGTGGCCCGCCGCCAGGACTGGCCCACCCTGCTGGCCAACTGGGCACCCACCGACAACCTTGGCCTGCGATGCGCCCAGCTGACTGCACGCCAGACCACCGGCAAGGTCGACCCGCAGTGGATCAGCGAAGCGCAGGACCTGTGGCGCAAGAACGGCAAATCACTGCCCGATGCCTGCGACGCCGTGTTCGCCGTGCTGCAGGCGCAGGGCGGCTTGAGCGACGCATTGCGCTGGGAGCGCATCGACGCGGCCGCCGATGCGCAGCAGCCGGCCGTGATGCGCAGCGCCGCGCGCGGCCTGCCCGCCGCCGATCTGACACTGGCAAACACCTATGCCGCCTTCGTCGACAAGCCCAATGCCAGTGCACTGAACTGGCCGCGCAATGAGCGCAGCCGGCGCATCGCCACCGACGGACTGGAAAAACTGGCCAAGGCCGACCCCGATGCCACCGAACAACAGCTGCCCCAGTACGCCCAGGCGCTGGGCCTGAGTGCCGAACAGCAGGGCCAGGTGCGTTACCAGATTGCACTGTGGACGGTCGCCTCGTACCTGCCCGATTCCGCGCGCCGTCTCAACGCCGTGCCCGAATCAGCCTACGACGAGCGCCTGCACGAATGGCGCGTGCGCGAGGCGATGTCGCGCGGCGACTGGCCGGCCGCGCTCGCTGCCATCCGCAAGATGGGCAACAAGCAGCGCAGCGATTCGCGCTGGGCCTACTTTGAAGGGCGCATGCTGGAAAAGACAGGGCAGGCACAGCAGGCGCAGCCGCTGTTCCGCACCGCAGCGCGTGCCCCCACGTTCCATGGGTTCCTGGCGGCCGACAAGCTGCAGCAGAACTACACGCTGTGCCCGTGGAAGCCGAACGACGGCTCGCAGGCGCAGGCCACCATCGCCCGCGACCCCGCCATCCAGCGTGCCATGGCGCTGTACCAGATTGATCGCACCGGTTGGGCCGTGGCCGAGTGGAACAGCGCACTGGCCCGCTTCGATGACACCCAGCGCCGCCTGGCCGTGCGCGTGGCGCAGGACAACGGCTGGTTCGACCGCGCCGTGTTCGCGCTGGGCAAGCAGCCGCAGGAACAGCGCCTGTACGATCTGCGCTTCCCGCTGCACCACGACAGCACCATCCGCCGCGAATCGGCACGCAACGCCATCGACCCGGCCTGGGTGGCCGCCGAAATCCGCGCCGAGAGTACGTTCACCCCGCGCGCGCGCTCGCCTGCCAACGCCATGGGCCTGATGCAGGTGCTGCCCGCCACCGGTGCCAGCGTCGCCCGCAACATCGGCCTGACCGCCTACGGCGGCGCCGACAGCCTGTACGACCCGGACACCAACATCGCCATCGGCACGGCCTACCTGCGCCAGCTGATGAACAAGTACGACGGCCTGCCCTATGTGACCATCGCCGCGTACAACGCCGGGCCGACCCCGACCGCACGCTGGCAGACCCAGCGCCCGGGCTTCGATCCGGACCTGTGGATCGAGACCATCAGCTACAAGGAAACGCGCGAGTACGTCGCCCGCGTGCTGGCCTTCAGCGTGATCTACGACTGGCGCCTCAACGGCAATGCACTGCCGCTGAGCGACCGCCTGATGGGCCGCCTGGTGGACAAGCGAAAGGCGTTCACCTGCGCTACCGATGCGGACCAGGGCGGGGACTGACCGACGCGGCATATCCTGCCGGGCACAGCCCGGCGCTGCCTGGGAACACCGATGAGCCTGCTGGCCTGGACCACACTGTTCGCCGCCTGGTGCCTGCTGGCCACCTGGGTGCTGCGCTGGGGAGGCGCAGCCTGGATGGAAGGCTGGAAATCACTGGCCTTCGTCGACAGCTGGGGCAGCCTGTGGGACGAGGCGCAGATCAAGCTGTATTTCCTCTGCCTGTGGATTGTGTACGCGCTGTGGTTCCTGGCCGGGGTATTCGTACCGGAATGGCGCAGCCTGCCCCTGTAGCGCCGAGCCTGCTCGACTGGCTTTGGTAGAGTCGAGCCTGCTCGACTGAATCCGAGCAGTCGAGCAAGCTCGACTCTACGAATGGCCATGCGATCATCCGCACCATGAAGATCTATCTTGTCGGCGGCGCGGTACGCGACCGCCTGCTGCAGCGCCCCGCCGGCGACCGTGACTGGGTGGTGGTCGGTGCCACGCCCGCGCAGATGGAAGCGCAGGGCTACACCGCTGTGGGCCGTGATTTCCCAGTGTTCCTTCACCCGAAAACCGGTGAGGAGTACGCGCTGGCGCGCACCGAGCGCAAATCCGGCCGCGGCTATCGCGGGTTCGTGGTCGATGCCGATCCAGCGGTCACCCTGGAAGAAGACCTGCAGCGCCGCGATTTCACCATCAATGCCATCGCCTGCGACGAAGCCGACGGCACGCTGGTTGATCCCTATGGTGGCGCGCGTGACATCCAGCAGCGCGTGCTGCGCCACGTCGGCCCGGCCTTCGTCGAGGATCCCCTGCGCGTGCTGCGTGCGGCGCGCTTCATGGCGCGCTTCGCTCCGCTGGGTTTCACCGTTGCCGAAGAGACCATGGCGCTGATGCGCGAGGTCGCCGCCAGTGGCGAGCTGGACGCGCTGGTGCCCGAACGCGTGTGGCAGGAACTGCGCAAGGCACTGGCCTGCGAACGCCCGTCGGCCTTCCTGCGCACCCTGCATGACGCGCATGCGCTGGGCCCGATCCTGCCCGAACTGGAAGCGCTGTACGGCGTACCGCAGCGTGCTGAGTTCCACCCCGAAGTGGATACCGGCATCCACCAGGAGATGGTCAGCGACATGGCCGCCCGGCTGGCACCAGGCGACGATCTGGTCGGCTTCGCCGCGCTCACCCACGACCTCGGCAAGGGCCTGACCCCGCCGGACGAATGGCCGCGCCACATCATGCACGAGCAGCGTGGCCTGAAGCCGCTCAAGGCGCTGTGCGCGCGCCTGAAGATTCCCACCGAGCACCAGCAACTGGCCGAAGCCGTCTGCCGCGAACACTTGAACGTGCACCGCATCGACGAACTACGCGATGCCACCGTGCTGGAACTGCTGTGCCGCTGCGACGCGCTGCGCCGGCCCGAGCGCGTGGCCCGCATCGCCCTGTGCTGCGAGGCCGACAAGCGCGGCCGTCTGGGCTTTGAAGAAGGCGATTACCCGCAGGGCGAAACGCTCAAGCGCCTGCACCAAGCGGCGCTGTCGGTACAGGCGCGTGATCTGGACCTGACCCACCTGAAGGGCCCTGTGGTGGGCGAGGCGCTGGCGAGGGCGCGGGTGAAGGCGATTGCAGCCGCGCGGTAGAGACGTGCGGTTTGCTTACGGCAGTGCGGTGTCAGAAGTCGATGCTCAATACCTGAAGTAGGTATCGCCCAAGGCGGGGTGATCGCCCACTCTTTTACTCAAATTGGTGATGCGCCTCAGATTCAGATACCTCCAATTTACCCAACCAAGAGATTTGAATATTGAGTCAGCCATCCTTGCATAACGCGTGAAGCGAGATCCAATCCTGATACCAATAATGCAAGACACAAAAACGCAACCAGCAAATGTGTAAATCAACCACTTCAGGAACATCCAGTCCAATGGCGCCTCGTCAATCGACCCCATTCCGACCGCGATAGTAAATGCCGCAGCACTAGGCAATGAGAACATCAGCGTGTATTTCAAAACACCGATCCAGTGTGCCCCGCTCCCAGAGCTGATATAGGGGTATGACACAATCAGCCTCTTATCCTCATCCAGTACCGATAGAGCAAAAAATCTTTTATCTTCGCCCATACTTCCAACGATCTTTACTCGATCCCCCTCACTGAAGGGCCAGTTCCAAAGCAATCCTTCCACCTGAATTTCGCCAAGTCGGAACTCGACTCTGGTAACCGGCTCAGCCATCTCCTCAGCTGACATCATCGCCATCCCAGCTGCAGGCCCGCTCAGCCCCAGCGCGGCTGCAATGGCACCAGTAGCCGCGATGCCTGATCGATCGCCGTCTTGCCAGAATACAGTTTCCACAACGTGTCTGACTCGAAGATCGGAGATGATGCCGGTTTCGATATCAAGCCCCCCATTCCCGGATGACACATCAGCTTCGATTTTCATCGCGCCCTCAACGTAACCGAGCCAATAGCCTGGTCAAACGCCAGCTTCTGTTCTCGCGTTGTGGAATATGGATTTCCACCAAAGATGCGCTCACCTTTTCCACGCGCAGCGTTTCTTCCGAATGCATTGTTCATACACCACTTTTCCAAATCGTTCGGACTGATGGCCCATATCAAGACTTCAATGACGAGCAGAGCCAAGGCAACTTGCCAGCCACTCAATCGCAGAATCCATACGCCAAGGCGCTTCATGGCCTGCGACGCAACGACACTCCCACCCTCCGTAGCCGCTGCCGCTTCAAGCCCTGCTCTCACCCCTCTGAGCGCCAAAGTCAATGAGTTGCGCCCCAGACTGCGCTCGATGACCGGAGACGAGTAGGCGAGTGCGGTCAGAAACTGCGCTCCGCCCCCATTAAAAGTAACAAATGCTTTAATATTCAAAAGAACACTGACAGCGATCTCTTGCTGCTCGCGAGCATCTTGGGCGTCTGAATAACTGTAGTACGCCCCAATAAAACTCCCTGCTCCCGCCATCACACTCCCGGCAGCTTTCATCCGCATGGCACTCGTACTACCCACACCAAAAAACTCCTTGGCCACCGTTTCATGCACACTGGTGTACACAACCACCAGCGACATACCGGACGCCAGTAACGTCGCGTAATCGCGCGTATCCTTGTCCACCTTCGCTGCCAGATTGATGAAGTTCACCATCTCCAGCACACCTGTCAGCGAGCTCAGCCGGACTGCGTTGCGGCTGCTCTCCGCCGCGGTTTGCCACCGCTTGCGCATCGCCAAAGCGCCGTGATTCAGTTCCAGGTCCCGAAGCGCGAACTGCATCGGCAGCGCACTGCCTTTGCCGCGATAGAACCGGATCCGTTCCAGAAAGTAGCGCTTGCCCTGCTGGCCATGGCTTAGTTCATCGGCCACCAGGCTGATTGCCTCATCGCGCTCCATCAACGCACGCGTCAGAAGCACGAACCGGACCATGGCATTGCCGGCGGTATCCTGGATGCCTTTCATCGGGAATCGGTTCAGAAGGTACGCGCCGGCCGTGGTGACGAAGCGATCAACGCCAGTGTCGCGAAGGATGCGGGCACTGGCGGTGGAGGGCGCAGCCTCCTTCTGCGCCACCTCCAACTTGCGATAAAGGGTCAAGAAAGACTTCAGATGTGCGGTGCCTGCGACGAATGCCGCCCAGCTTGCGCCGGCCACCTCAAGAACTGTGTCGGCCCCGACCTGCGCTGCCGAGAGTGTCTGCTCCAACTCCTGGCGAAGCTCTTCCTGATTGTGCGCGACGACTCGCCAGAGCAGGGATCGTCGTCCTGTAACTTTCAGGTCGTCGGCCAGTTCAGTCAGCAATTCACGGCCGATCTCGTGCATACCGAGCACCGCAATCGCCTCAGTGATGATCTCTTCAAACCACACCCCGTGCGCCGCCGACTGACCATCGAAGTCCTCCAGCGTCACAGGAAGCAACTCATGGCGGCGCCAAGCGACCAGCACAGTCATCCTTGGGTCCAACTGGTCTGAAACTTTCCGGCCACCGCTCCAACATTGATGCTCAAAATTCAATATCTGAAATAGGTATCACCCAAAGCGACATGATCACCCGCCCGACGCTTCTTCTTAGTCATTATACGAAGATTAATCCCCCTAGCCCCCTTCCACCCAAGCGTAGAAAAAACCGAATCCGCCAATTTAGCGTACCTGACAAATCTACGACCAACTCGATACCCAATTACACAAAAAACAAGAACTCCCACCAAATACGACTGAACCAAAAGGTAAAATGGCGCATAAAATTTCCATGCATAGAAAGCTATTACCAACCCCCACCACGAAATTGAGATCACAAGCGAATATTTAAGCACCGAAATCCAATGCGCCAACGTATCAGCACTGACATGAGGATAGGAAACAATAATCCTTCTATCCTCATCAATAACTGAGATAGCAAAGAACCTTCCTTCGTCGTTCTGTGCACCGACAACGCGAACAACCTCACCCTCGTTGAAAGGCCAGTTCCAGAGAAGCCCTTCCACATCCATTTCATCAAGTCTGAACTCAACTTTGGCAACTGGCTCTTCCGTTTCCTCCGCAGACATCATGGCCATGCCGGCAGCCGAACCACTGAGACCTAATGCGGCGGACAGCGCACCGGTCGCAGCCATTCCTACTCGATCGTCTTCTCGCCAGAAAATGTTTTCCATCACGTGTTGAACTTTGAGACCGGAGATAACTCCGCTCTCCATTTCAAGCAAAGCCTCTTTGCCGTCACTCATTTGCATACCACTCCCTGAGGGGCCGGATCGAAACCAGGCCAGCAGCGCCCCCACACTGCCTATTTGATAGCCACTAGTATCTGAAGTAGGTATCCCCAACGCCTGAAGCATCGCCCTTTCGCGCCTGAGCGAACTTTCCAGACCTGAGATTAATCTTCGTGGGATCGCTCCAATCCAGCGCAGTGAACACGCGGTCTGCCATCCTCGCAAATCTAGATAGACGACGCCCGATCCTCCATCCAATCACTCCAAAAATTGAGGCTCCGGCAATGCAGGCGCCAGAAATAACTTCTAACTTACTATCGGATTTGACGTCCCAAACAAAGGCAGTTGCGAGAACAGCCGCCCCCCCCCACCAAACAACTGAGATCGCCAAGGAAATCCAGAAGACACGCAGCCAGTGCGAGGCACTGCCTGCCGTAACATGAGGATAGGAAACGATCAGCCTCTCATCCTCGTCCAATACAGAGATCGCAAAGAACGTTCCGTCGGGCCATCGCTTGCCCACCACTCTAACGCTCTGCCCCTCCCTAAACGGCCAGTTCCACAGCAGCGCAGACACCGATAGATCTCCCAGCATGAACCTAACTCGCACCACTGGCTCCGCCCCCCCTTCGCTTGACATCACGGCCATGCCTGCTGATGGCCCGCTCAAGCCAAGCGCCGCTGCAACTACACCCACTGCGGCCATTTGCTCTCGATCGTCAGAACGGGACAGAACATCCTCGAACGCATGTTCAACGAAAAGTTCCGAGATCACACCGGCCTCTGTATCCAGCGGAATGTTGCTCGGAACATCCATGTAACGTGCGCCTTTCACGACTGCGACCTCGTAGTTACTTTCCCGACTGCTTTGTCAAACGCGTCCTTCTGCTTCAGAACGGCCACCTGCCGGTTCCTACTATCGCTGGCCGAGGGAGGAACTTTACTAGCTGCCCTCCCGAATACATTGGACTCGCACCACTTCTCGAGATCGTTCGGGCTGATTGCCCACACGGTCGCTTCAATCACAAGCAGTGCCAACGTAATCTCCCAACCGCCCAAGCGCAGTATCCAAGTGCCAAGGCGCTTCATAGCCTGACTGGACAAAACGAGTTCCCCTTCCCTCGCGGCCGCAGCCTCTATCCCGGCCCTCAACCCACGAAGACCTAAACTCAACTTGTTTCGCCCCAGATGACGCTCTAGAACTGGAGAGGAATAGGCCAGCGCGGTGAGAAAGTTCGCACTACCAACCGCTGACGTTAGCGCTGCCTTCATCAGCAAAGCCGCGGCAGACCAGTGCTGCCCATCTTCAAGCCGACTTTTGAAGTCCGACAAGCTGTAGGCTGCCCCAATAAAACTACCCGCTCCCGCCAGCACACTGCCGGCAGCCTTCATCCGAATGGCACTGACACTACCCGCCCCAAAGAACTCCTTGGCTACGGTTTCATGCACACTGGTGTACACAGCCAAAAGCGACATGCCGGACGCCAATAACGTCGCATAGTCGCGAGTGTCCTTATCGACCTTTGTTGCCAGATGGATGAAGTTCACCATCTCCAACACGCCAGTAAGGGAATTCAGACGGACAACATTACGGCTGCTCTCCGCCGCTGCCTGCCATCGCTTGCGCATTGCCAGTGCACCATGGTGCAGCTCCAGATCGCGGAGCGCGAACTGCATCGGCAGTGCACTACCCTTCTTGCGATAGAACTGGATGCGCTCCAGGAAATAGCGCTTGCCCTGCTGGCCACTGCTCAGCTCTTCGGCCACCAGGCTGATCGCCTCATCGCGCTCCATCAATGCCCGCGTCAGGAGCACAACGCGGACCATGGCATTGCCGGCGGTATCCTGGATGCCTTTCATCGGGAATCGGTTCAGGAGGTACGCACCTGCGGTAGTGACGAAGCGATCAACGCCACTGTCGCGAAGGATGCGGGCACTGGCGGTGGAGGGCGCAGCCTCCTTCTGCGCCACCTCCAACTTGCGATAAAGGGTCAAGAAAGACTTCAGATGTGCGGTGCCTGCGACGAATGCCGCCCAGCTTGCGCCGGCCACCTCAAGAACTGTGTCGGCCCCGACCTGCGCTGCCGAGAGTGTCTGCTCCAACTCCTGGCGAAGCTCTTCCTGATTGTGCGCGACGACTCGCCAGAGCAGGGATCGTTGTCCTGTAACTTTCAGGTCGTCGGCCAGTTCAGTCAGCAATTCACGGCCGATCTCGTGCATACCGAGCACTGCAATCGCCTCAGTGATGATCTCTTCAAACCACACCCCGTGCGCCGCAGACTGACCATCGAAGTCCTCCATCGTCACCAACAGCAGGTCGTGGCGGAGCCAGGCAACCAGCACACGCATCTTGGGTGCCATCCGGTCGAGTACCTGACGCGCCATCGCATCCATGTTCTTCTTGAATGCGGCGAAACGCGGCTCATCTATCAGCGGCCAGTATTTGTTTTTCCACGCGTCCTGGGCGTCCTGCAGATAGAGCGGCAGGAACTGCCGCTCATATTCCCGCGCGAGTTCCCGCTTTTCCTCCTCGGGAAGCTTTACCTTGGGATCCCATGAGGGAAGCGAGGGATTGCCTAGCCGGCGCTGCCGCTCCGCTTCGCGCACCGTCTGTGACACGTAGTTTTTTGCCATCACCGCACCATTGAGCTCCAGCAGCTGCGAGATCTGTTCGATCTGATCAACGGCGCTGACTTCCAGCTCGCGCTCACTGTTGAACTGGTTGATGCAGCCGACCAGATCGTTGCAGTAGCCACTGAGCTCGTGCACGACGCCAACCGCATCCCACAGACCCAGCAGCATTGGCGGATACTCCTGGCGACCACTGCCAATGCGTCCGTTGCTGCTGTGTTTCTGCAGGCGCTCAAGGCGCTGTTGGCGCGGGTCGACACCTTCGCTACGAGGGTGATCCCGCCGGGACCAGGGGTAACGCGTACCATGCGCTCGCAACCGTGCCTTGCGAAGCGCTCCGTCCGGATTGGAGGCAACCGGGAGCGCACCGCTGTACGGAAGGTCTGGCGGATCGCCCGAGGGGTTGTCCAGCCATCGATACTCCATGATCGATGCCAGGGCACTGGCATCATTCAGTGGCGCCTGGTCGCCTTCCGCTCTCGCCGACGTGATCCATCTGGCAGGCTCAATCGACTGCATCCGCGCGGCGCGGAGGGCCGGATCAGCGCCATAGCGATCCAGTGTCGCTGGCGTCCAGGGGTGTTGGGAGTAGGCGAGCCAGACCGTCCCGCACAGATACGGGCGCTGGATAGTGATGAACTCCGTGCGCATCGGATCATGGCCACTACGGCCGCAACTGGGCAGGCCACCGCCTGCGATAGCGCGCGCACTGTAGGCGGTGGGCTGTCGCCACAGAGTGCCGTTCGCGGCGATGGCGTAGCATTCCCAGTATTCCGGACCGTAGGGGCCCTGCTCGTAGTACAGGTACAGCAGACCTTGGCGCAACGTCCTTAGCGCGTAGGTGTATTCCCCCGCGCTGACATCAACATCGGTGGCATGTGCAGGTGACAGGCCACCAAGGCCCGCGTTGCAGCTGGCAGGCACTACCGTGTAGCGCACCGGCAGGATGGCCAGCCCTGTGGAGCGGCAGACGTCGCAGGCCGATTTCTCTGTCTCGTCCGGCCGCGTTGCAGTAACCGCCGGAAGATCGACGATGTCTGAACTTCCTGTGCTGCGGATCCCCACATTGCTGTCACCCGTGAAGGGCCCGCTGGAGTCGTACCCAGCTCTGCTATCGCGCGGCATGTGACCCGTCTCCCTTGATCGCACCTGCGTGTGCGGACGCCCCAATACGGATGTCCTGCCACTCCTTGTCTCCAATCCGTCGAACCAGCTCGCCATACCGCTCGCCCTGGCCGACTTGCGCAAGCAATGTCTGGATCGTGGAATGCCTGTGGAAGTAGGGCCCGATCGAGAGCCCGTGCGTGGCGAACAGATCCAGGTCAGTACCGCTGGATACGCCACAACGGCGCCCCTCTGCGACGCTGCGCTGCACCTGTGCGAAGGTGACGCGATCCGGAGGAGTTCCGGCTTGCAGCGCGCGAATCCACGCCTGGTTCAATGCACCAATGCTCTCCACCTCCGGCCAAGGCACGGCAGGGTCACCGGGCACTGCAGGCGCGACGGTATTGCTGACTGCCCACTCTGCCCATCGATCCAGGAACAGCCACGTGGTGACACCTTCAAACCGATACGCCCGTTGCGAACGCGATGAGCACTGCAGGAACAGATCCGTCACCATCGGGTCGTAGAAGCGCAGCCACCGCTTCCGGCCCTGTGCATGCGGGCAGTGCGCGACCGCGCGCTCGGCAAGCTGCCTGGCCAGTTGTCGTGTCAGCAACCGCGTCCATACCCATGCGCAGGCGCGCTGTGGCCGGCCGGCCAGCAACCACGCTGCGGAGCGCTGCGCCATCGCCATGGCTACCGCCTCGCCGGACAGCACTGAATGCATGCCTTTGCTCAGGTCCAGCGGAATCAGGGACGGCCACTGGGCAACCGGTATCTGCCGAATGGCAATCGGAACCGGCGCTATCCCGACCGATTCCAGCAACGCGTCGAAGGCCTCGTCCATCTCACATCGTTCCACAGTGGGCTGCATCAGCAGATGGCATTGCCCTGCGCTGCTGCGGTCGGTACCGATCAACTTTTCGCACAGTGATTCAACCGACATCGGCGTATCCCTCCTGTCGGCACACGGCTGCGTTCAAGTGCGGCTCACAGCCCTTGAACCGCCCGGTTGGAACATCTGCCTCCCCCGCCACACTCGCCGGCCCCATCCACTCCCGCTGGCTCGCCTTGAACTCCACTTTCCCCGGCGCGCCCAGCTCGATGTCGTCGCCCTCGATCCGGATGTAGGCCCCCGCCGCCGTGGCCAGCAGATGCTTGCTCGGCGCCGACAGCATCACGTCTGCTTCGGTGCTGGCAATGCGCACCTGGGTCTTGGCCGCCACGATCGCCTGGTTCTTGTGCGCGCGTGCGCTCACCTTGCCCTGCGCGGCGTGCAGTGCGATGCCGCGTTCCTGGTTCGGGCTCTCGCCGCTGGGCTGCTCACCGGCGGTGTACAGCACCAGGCCACCGGCAACCGCCAGCGTCAGCGATCCCTGCGTCATCCAGTTCAGCGCCACGCCGCTGGCCAGGGTGGTGTGCGTGCCGCTCACCCAGACCTGGTCGGCCGGGGTCAGGCTCAGCACGCCGGCCACGCCGCTGCCCAGCAGGATGGGCGCGCTCCAACCGGGTGCTTCGCCGTCGCCACCGCTGATGCTGCCGGACACGCTGCCGCTGTGGGTGGCGCGCAGGTGCTCCTGTAGTTCGCCCAGGGTCGTATCTGCGGGCAGCTCGGCCGGATCGCTCGGCAGCTGGGCCTGTTGGTTGGCGGCCGATTCGGCCAGCTGCTGCAGCAGCTGCTGCCCTTCCTGCAGCTGGCTCAACGCCTGCGGTGCGGCCATCTGCGGCGTGCCCTGCTCGGTGGTCAGCAGCAGGCCGCGGCCTGCGCGCAGTGCGCCCTGTGCCTGCGTGGCCAGCTCCACGCCAAAGCCACGCTCGCCGTCGCGCACGTTGTCCTGGCCGCCCTTCAGGTGGCCCAGCGTCAGCGTGGTCTCGTGCTGGGTGGTGGACAACTGGGCACGACCCTGCCCGGGCGTGTCGTCGAAGCGCAGCTGCTGGTAGCCGCCGGTGCCGCCCTGGCTGTCGGCCAGCGCCTGGCTCTTGAAGCCGGTATACACCGCCGCGTGGTCATTGCCCTCGAACCATGCCGCCGCGTTGCCGGTGGCGTTGCCGCCACCGCCGTTGATCTGGTTGTGCTGCGCATCCTGCTGGCCACGGCCGTTGTAGACCGCACCCACCACCACGGGGCGATCGATGTCGCCTTCCAGGAACGCCACCAGCACTTCCTGCCCGCGCCGTGGCAGCACCACGCCGCCCCAGTTGTCGCCGGCCCACGGGGTCATCACCCGCACCCAGGTCCAGGCGCCGCCGTTGGCCGGGGCGTTGTCATCCCCGCCGGGATGGGCCAGGCCGTTGCTGGCGTTGCCACCGCGCTGCCAGGGGAACTGCACTTTGATCCGGTGATCGCGGTCGGACAGCAGCGGGTCGCCATCGCTGACCACGATCGCGCTGAGCGTGCCGGTGATCGTCGGCCGCGGATGCAGGTGCGCGCCGTGGCCATCCTCAGTCTGCGGGCGATAGACCACCTCAGCCGGAATGGCCACGAAGCGGTTGTCGTAGAACGCGGTGGACACCTCGCCGGGGGCATCGCCATAGGCCAGCCCGGACAGTGCGCCGGGCAGTGCCGGGGCCGCGACGCTGGCCGGGCCCAGGGTCTTCTCCAGCGCATCAAACACCTCGGCATCGAGGTTGTTGCGCGCCTGGTGCCGCACCGACAGGCACAGGAAACGGGCGTCCTCGCCTACCTGCGGGTGCTGCGACAGCCCGAATCGTGCACCGGGCGCCAGCACGCGCCACTGTCCGGCGCCGTCGATGGTCTGCGCGCGCACGCGCAGTGCATCCAGGTGCTGCTGTGCGCGGCGCTGGCCGCGGGCATTGTCCTGCCAGCCGTAAGGACCGCAGGTGTCACGGTCGATGATGCCCAGGTCGTTGCCCTGCCCGGCCTCGGCACTGGCCTGGCGGCGCTCCAAAGTGCGGTAATCCCAGGTGGCACGCTCGACCTTGCCCGGCCGCCAGCGGTTGGCGGTGGACCATTGCTGCACGCTGTCGCTGCGCTCGCTTTCGTCGCGGCGATGGAAGCGCACGACACCCAGCTCGGCGGTGTCGTGGCTGTGGTCGGCCAGCACCAGCGTGTGCGTGCCGAAGTCCGTGCCGCCGGGCTCACCGGCATGCTCGAACCAGTAGTAGATGCCTTCCTCGGCCAGCAGGCGCTGGAGGAAGGCCAGGTCGCTTTCCTGGTACTGGGTGGTCAGGCTGCGCCGCGCGTACTGGCTGGCATCACCCAGCGACCAGCGCCAGGCCGGCGCCAGTGCGCCGTAATCGGCGAACAGGTCCTCGACGATCTCGACCACGGTCTTGTCGTGGAAAACGTAGCTGTCCACGCGCTGCGAGAGGAAGGCCAGCCACGGCTGCAGGCGCAGGCGGTAGCGCGCCAGGCCGCCATTGCTGCCCAGGCGCTCAGCGGCGGTGATGCGCCCGTGCAGCGGACGCACGCTGCCATCGGCCTGCTGCAGCTGCAGCAGCGCGCCCTGCCCGATCAGCGGCGCCAGCGACAGGCCCGCATCCAGCGACAACGCCGTGATCGTCCACTGGAAGCCGATGCCGTCGATCTGCTCGACGCCATCGAGGGTTTCGGCCACCAGCACGTCACTTCCCAGCGACGTATGCAGCCTGAGAAAACGATGCACATCGTGTGGCTTCGCCAGCGCCGAGCGCAGGGCAAACCAGTGCAGAGCAGGAGCGGAACCGTCCATGGAGCAGCGCGCGCAGGGCCAAGGGGCCACGAGCGTGTTGCGGGAACACGGACAGTTGAAGAGGCAAACGCGACACGTGAAACGCCGCATCCGCGAAACGCAGGTGCGGCAGGGGCGCTGGCCGCTCTAGGAGTAGTACGAAATGCCTACGGTGGTACAGACAGTGTCAGCCGTTGCCCACCCGATCACAGGTAGTGCCGGCCGCTGGCCGGCAACCAGAAACCCCGGTGGTATCAGTGCGCCATGCCGCGGGTAATCGCCGCGGCGCGCTCCTTCAGCTGGGTCACCGCATCGGGAATCATCTCCATGCCCACGTCCAGGCCCGGGTTCAGCACGAGGCCCACGCCTTCGCCAATGCCCGCCAGCAACGCATGCACGGCAATCGGCATGGCGTGGGCGAACTGCGGCAGCTGCTCATGCCAAAGGCCGGCGCGCTCGGGCGCAGTGAACACGGCGAACATGGGCTCACCGCCCTCGCTGGTGAGCACCAGCGGCGAAATGCTCTCGTCCCAGGCGCCGTCCTCGCCGATGGCCTTGTCCAGCAGCACGAACACCGGCGCGGTCAGCAGGCCATCCAGGAACTGCGACGCGGTCAGCGTACCGTCCTGTGCCTGCAGCAGGCGGACCTCCAGGTCGTTGAGGGGTTCAAACGGCGTGTCGTGGTCCATGGTCGGTTCCGGTACGTGATTACAGGGCACCACTTTAGCAGGATGGGAGCATGCCCTACCTGCCGGATCCGCCGTCCGGCGAGCGGTCAACGACCGATCAGGCTCTCGGCAGGAATGCCCAGGTTGCGGTGGAGATTACGGATCATTTCCAAGGTCAGCCCGCGCTTGCGGTTCAGCACCTCATAGACCCGATTGAGCTGGCCGATGGAAGGCACGAGGTCCTTTACCGTCAATCCACCCTGCTCCATGCGGAAACGGATCGCTTCAATGGGATCTGGCAGCTCGATCGGGTAGTGCTTCGCTTCATAGGCCTCGACAAGCGTCGCAAGGATCTCGAAACGATCCCCTTCTTCACTGCCGATCGCAGGCTCGTTCTCGAAATAGGCCTCAAGCTCGCGCAGTGCGATCTGGTAGTCACTTTCGGTACGGATGGGGCGAATGTTCATTTTCCCTCCACAGTCGAGACTGTCTATTCGATCTTTGGGACATATGCAGATCCAGCGCCATCAGCCTGCCCCAGCCCCTGACCGCCACATCCACCCCGCCACGGCCAGCCCAGCCACCACCACCAGCATCACTGGCAGCCCAAAGCGATGCCGGAACGGAATCGGCACCCCGCCCCGCTGCTGGTCCATGGTCTCGGTGACCAGCACCCAGCCATGCTCGCAACCGGTACACGCCAGCTCGTAGCGGCGCTGGTAAACGAAGCCGAACACCAGGTCGATGCGCGCCATGCGGTAGCGCAGCTGTGGGGCGAAGTCGGTTTCAGCCTGGCAGCGCAGGCAATGATGGACCTCGGTCGGACCCACCACGATCACCCGTTCCTGCTGCCCGATCAGCATCATCATCGGTCAGCCCCCGGCACACGCAGGCTGGGCCAGCAGCCAAGCCTGGGCGGCAGCAACGGTCGCTGCATCGCCGCGGGTGTGCTGGTCAGGCTTGATCTTCAGCCCGTCGCCGTGGCCAGTGCGGTCCTGCATTACGCTGGTGGTCAGCACCAGCGAACTGCCATCGACCAGCGGACGCACCACATTGGCGGTAGACACGCCGCGGGTTGGCTCGCCGAAACTGCGCGTGTGCGGGCGGCCACGGAAGGCCAGCACGGTCGCCTCACCGGAGCTGGCGGTGATCGGCCCGGTCAGCACGGCGACAGGCGCGTCCCTGCGCTTCAGCAGATACCCCGGCGCGCCCAGGTCAACGATGACACGCGCGCCCAGCCGCACGCCCGAAATCGTCAACTGCCAGACAGAGGGGCCGTCGGCAGTGGCGAGCGAACCCACGGTCTCGTCAGCGACGGCGGTGACCCTCAGCAGCGGCGCGGTGCCCAGCAGCATGGGCCACATGTTGCCGCCGGTATTACCACGCAGATCCACGATCCACCCGCAACGGGTGCCGTTGTCCTGCTCACGGATCGACGCCTGCCAGCGCGATGCGCGCTCCTGCATCTGCTGCTGCATGGCCGGACCCGGCGCGGCAGCGAATCCGCCGATGCTGACCCAGCCGATACGAGGATCCAGAGGAGGAGCATCGATGGCGGTGGCAGGCGCACCAGGTGCGGCAGCGCGTGCGGTGTTGGCTCGACCCATCCGCTGCCCTTCCGCCCGCATCCGTTCCGCGCTGATCCAGGCGCCGTGGCCTCCCGAACTGCGGCCGATGGCCTCCTTCAGTACGTCGCGTATCTTTTCCGGGTTGCCCTGCGCTGCGCTCATGCGCGCGCGGATTTCCGGCCAGTCCACACGATCGCGGTAGAGCGCTTCGCGCTCCAGCATGTCCACCAGTTCGATCTGTGCCTGCCGCGTGGGCAGTTCGATGGCTGCGGCGGGTACCGCCAGCATGTTCATGGCAACCGCAGCGGCCAGGGCCAGCGTTGCGATGCGGAAATCGACGGGCATTCGACGTTCCTTCGTCGGAAGAGTGAAACACCAGCATACGCCTTCAAAAAGCGCGCGGCGTGTCGGTTTTGGCACTCCAGCAGGCCCGCGCGTTTTTACAACTTTACTCATGTCCTTGCCGGACTGAAACCGCGTTGGTGGCTCTGCCAGCGCGCTTTGCACTGGCCGGGATTGGCGTCCTGAATCAAACATCAAATCGATCGAGTTGCCGCCTGAGCGGCAATCACGACAATGCACCTGCTCGCCCATGGTGGGCGGTGCGTGGGGATCCTCGCGATCCGTCGGCTTTTTTCGCTTTGATTTTGACCGGCACGCCAACCCGCACCGCCCGCCACCTTGCATCCCGCAGGTGGCCTTGCCCTGTGAGGTTGTCACCATGAAAAAGCCTTCCCCTGCCTATCCCTGCCTGCATGCCGTGCTGGGCGATGCCCTGGCCGGCCTGGACTTGCCCGATGCCACGGCCGAAGTGCTGGAAAATGCCTTGAACGACGCCGAGGAGGATGCCCCGCCCTCTGCGTTCTTTGCCCGGTTGCGCGGCAGCGCACGCGGCCATGCGGCCGACGGGCAGCCGTGGCGCGAACGGAAGCTCAGCGATACACGGATGCGTGCGTTCGCCGAAAGCACGCGTTGCCTGGCAGCGGTATCGGCGTGCGGGCGTGTACTGCTGGCGGCACAGGCCGCGCGTGAACTGGATGATGCGCAGGCGCAATGTCCACCGCAGGTGGAGGAAGGATCGCTGCATGCGGTGATGGTGCTGGCCGACCATGCCGGCGCGCTGGTGGCGGCGGATGCGTGTGCGGGCACATGACATTGCCGGTAGAGTCGAGCTTGCTTGACTGCTGTTGGATGGCGACGGCGGTGCACAGAGCAGCCGAGCGCAGGCTCGGCTGTACGAAATCTGAGCAGTCGAGCAAGCTCGACTCTACCAATCGGCACGCAGGCCGATGTTGCCTTCGATGATGCGGCGCTTCTCGTTCCTGTCACCGCCCAGTTCGCGCGTGTAGTCGGCCACGGCATACGCGCTGATCGTCCGGTTGAAGCGCGCGACCACGCCAACACCGGCTTCCAGCGCGCGCGAGCGCTGCGAGTTGATGATCGTGTCGCCGTCAAACTGGATGCGATCTTCGCCGGAGCGGCCGTGCCAGTAGTTCACCTTGAAGTACGGCTGCCAACCGTTGTCGGCCAACTGGTAATCACCGGCCAGGCGCAGGCCGAGGCGGCCGGTCCAGGCATTGTCGCTGTCGAAGCGCACGGCAGACACCAGGTCACGCTGGTCATCCAGCGAACTGCGCTGCCAGATCACCTGCACCTGTGGTTCCAGCCACCACGCCGACTGCCCGAACCGCAGCAGCGGCTTGCCTGCTTCCAGCGACAGCGTGGTGCCATCGCCTTTCACATCGATACCCAGCCCGCGCGAGGAGCGCGCGCGGCCGTCGTAGCGGCTCTGCATCGCCACGGCGTCGAGGTAGCCGCCGCCGCTGCCGGTCAGCGTCCAGTACAGGCCCACGTGCTTGTCATCCAACCGGCTCTGACCGACCTGTACGTTTTCCCATCCCAGCGCCAGGCCGGTCGTCCTGCCTTCGGCCCGGGTTCGGCCCACGAACACGCCGATCTGGTTGCGGTGGTCGTCAGCGGCCGCGGCCCGCACATCCAGCCCCGCCTGTACCCCCATCACGTCGCCATCAAAGCCCGGCTGCGCGTCGCCCTTCCAGTGGATCTCGCTGCCCTGTCCCACCAGCCGTCCCCAGGCCGTGCGGAAGGCGCCGTTGCTGTACAGCAGGCGCTGTTCGCCCTGGCGTTCGTGGAAGGTGCCCAGGCTGGCCAGCGACGTCTCGCGCAGCAACGGCGGTACGACGGTGTAGGCCGCGGTTTCCAAGCGATACAAAGGCACCACATCGCCCTGCGCCGGGCGTGCACCCGGGCTTGGCGGAGTGGAACCGGCGCCGGGGAGGCTGCTGCCGGCCACCGGCACGTCGGGCACGGCGGGATCGCTGGGCGGTGCCACCGGCACCGGCTCCGGTGGGGGTGGAGGCGGGGCATTCTCACCGGCCGTCAGGTCCGGATCGATGGGATCCTCCGACGGCGGTGGCGGGGCCGGCGCGATGGGCGGTGGCGGTGCCACATCGGGCGTGGGCGGCGGAGGCACCGCATTGATGCCGATGCCATTGGGTGCCGGAACGGGACCGGCCACCAGCGTCGAACGCAGATACCAGTTCTCGCCCGTACCCGCGCTGACGCCGCCCTTGAACAGGAAGTACTCGTAGGCGCCCGCGGACACGGGTGCGAACAGCGAGAACGCATTGGCCGCCGTGGTACCGCCGTTCAGTGCCTGCACCACCAGGATGCCGTCGGCGAGCGTGGCCGCGCCACCACCGCCCGCGTTGAGAATGCCGATGCCGGTCGTGCCGCTGGCGGTGCCACCGTCGATCACCAGGCGGTCGCTGTCAGCCCCGTCCCCTGCCAGCACGGTGCGCAGATAGAGGCCACCGCTCTCGCCGCGGTAGTTGCCACGAACAGTGAAGACATCGCCCGCGCCGCTGCCGGTCAGGTCGATACGGCCGGCGTTGACCACATCCACCAGCGCCGCCGCAGTAAACGGCCGCAGCGCATGCGCACCGTTGCCTGCGTAGAGCGTGCTGGTGTCATCCAGGGTAAGCGTGCCGGTGCCCGTGCCACTGTCGCCGAGCACCAGATCGCCGTCGAATGTCAGTTCAGTGCTGTTGGCCAGGCTGATCGCTTCCCAGTTCTGGAAGCGCGCGACGCCCGTGGTCTTGACGTTGCTGAAGTCGAGCCGGTCATTGCCGCTGCCGCCATCGAACAAGGGCACCGCGCCAAGGTTGGCCTGGTTGAGATTGCTGAGCGTGGCCACGTCATTGTCCGGCCCGCCATCGATGGCGCCATAGATGATGCCGCCGCCGTTCCAGTTGAAGGTGTCGTTGCCGGTGCTCAGCAGCACCTGCCCGCGCACGGTGCCATCGGTGATGGTCACGCTGTCATTGCCGCCGCTGACGCTGATGTTGCCGCCGATGTAGGCCGTGCCGGAAATGATGATAGTGTCGGTATCAAAACCGGTGACCACGTTGCCGTCGACCGTGCCGCCTGACTGGTCCCACAGGTTCCTGTCCAGTTTCATGTTGACCCGGCCGATGCGGCCGCCGGTCATCCATGCCTGGTCGCCATCCTCGAAGGCGCCGATGATGCGGCCGCCGCTCATGCGGAAGGTATCGATGTTGTCGCCCTGTTGCAGCGCGCCGAGGGTGCCGCCGGTCATGAGGAAATCGTCGCTGCCGCTGCCCTGCACCACCACGCCGGTCACCGTGCCGTCGCTGACCGTCATCTGGTCAGCGCCATTGCCCTGGTCGACGCTGTCGAGGGTGCCGCCGCTGAGCAGGAGCACATCGTTGCCATCGCCCTGCAGCACCGCCCCGGTGATGTTGCCGGCCTGCATTTCCAACCGATCATTGCCGGCACCGAACTGCACCGCAGTGCGGCCACTGATCGTGCCCCGGTTGACCAGCACGCTGTCACCTGCACCGACAAACTGCAGTGCCGTGTTGTTGCCGGTGCTGATGCTGCCGAGGTTGTCGACGCGGCTGCCTCCGCCCAGCTGCACGGCAACGCCACCCACCGAACTGATCACCCCCTGGTTGGAAAGCTGATGGCCACCGGCCCCCAGCAGGGAAATGGCGCTGCCGCCTCCCCCCTGCTGCAGCTGCGCTCCACTGGCGACAGTGACGGTGATGCCGGCCTGGCCACTGGCGCTGATGGGCACGGTCTGCGGGTTGGGGGCCGCGGTGCTGCAGGTCACCGTCTGCCCGGCGACGGGCGCAACGTTGTCGCAGCCTGCCCAAGCGAGGGGCACCGTGGCGGCCAGGACGGCAGGAAGTGCCAACGCCTGCAGCAGGCAGCGGGTGAGACGGCACACGCGCGGAGCGCTCGACAGGGCAACGGACATACAGCACTCCTGGGCCGGGGGAATCAGGAATTGCGGATATGGACACTGCTGGCGTGGGAGGGCGCCATGGCGGGTTCGTGCAGGCACGTTATGCCGTATGCATCACGTTGCGGATGTGAAATCGCGCGGGGCTCACGCCGCCTGCATGTGCATGAAAGCATTCATGTATTCGAGAATTGAGTGCATGGCGCATCCACGCATGGCGTGGATCTACCGGCACGGGCAACGGGTGCGGGAATCCACGCATGGCGTGGATCTACCGGCACGGGCAACGGGCGCGGGAATCCACGCGTGGCGTGGAGCTACCGGCACAGGCAACGGGTGCGGGAATCCACGCATGGCGTGGAGCTACAGTAGATCCACGCCATGTGTGGATAGCGCAGCCCTTCAGATCTTCAGATAAATGCGACGCCGGTCCAGCCACCACGCCACGCCCCACCACAGCGCGACGAAGGCCACGGCCTGCAGCATGGAGGCCAGTTCCAGCGCCGCCGGCATCGCCGTGGCCAACTGCTGCCACACCCAGCCCCACGCGCCCGTGGCCAGCAACACCACCGACATCACCGACGCCCCCAGATAGGCGGTGATGGCATTCACACCGAAGCGGCGGCCCAGTGCGGGCCAGCCCCTCTGGTCAATCAACACATGCGCCAGCCACAGCGCCAGCGCCGCCAGGCCGCCGGTCCACAGCACATAGCTGGGCGTCCACAGCTGCTTGTTGAGCGGCAGCACCGACGCCAGCAGCAGGCCCAGCACGCCGGCCGACACGCCCAGTGCAGCCAGCGCCGCCGCGCGCCCATTGCGCAGCAGGCCACCGGCCAGCAGGCCCAGCACCGTGCTGGCCAGTGCTCCGAGCGTGCTCAGCAGCCCTTCCGGGTCATGGCCAAGGCCTGTGCCAGGCTGCCACTGGTAGACGAACGGCGCGAACAGGAAGGTATCCAGGCGGCTGGCCGGGTTGGTCCATGGCGCCAGATCGCCGATGCCCAGCAGCAGCCCCGTGTAGCCCACCAGCAGGGCGACCAGCAGCGCCCACTGCGTGCGTGGCCGCGCGTAGACAGCCACCACCCCCACAACGCCGGCACACAGGGCGATGCGCTGCAGGACACCCCAGATGCGGAAATGGGGCGTGTGCAGCGCCCACCACACGAGCAGGTGCAGCAGCACGCCCGCGATGGCGATGCGCAGCGCCCGTTCCAACACACCCCTGGCCAATGCGCCCCGCGCGGCGAGGTCATGCGCGCGAGGCGCCACACTGAATGCCATCGACACGCCGACCAGGAACAGGAAGAACGGAAACACCAGGTCGGTGGGCGTGCAGCCATGCCACTCGGAATGGCGCAGCGGTGCGAACACCGCACTCCAGTCACCGGGGTTGTTGACCAGCAGCATCGCCGCCACGGTAAGCCCGCGCAGGGCATCGATCGAGCCCAGCCGGCGTGGCGGCGCAGCGTTCATCAGGCCGCCTCGTACTGTCCGGCAATCCAGGTGCCCCTCACCTGCAGGGCGTCGTCCAGCAGCACCAGATCGGCCTGGTAGCCCTCGGCGATGTGGCCCAGGCGGTCATCCACGTTGAGGAACTCCGCCGGATAGGTGGATGCCATGCGCGCCGCCTCGGCGAGCGGCAGGCCAAGCAGCTGCACGGTGTTGCGCACGGCCGTGGCCATGTCCAGCGCCGAACCTGCCAATGCGCCCGCAGCATTGCGGACCACGCCGTCGATGGCGGTAATGGTCTCGCCGTACAGCACGTAGCTGGGGTCGTCGGCGCCGACCGGTGGCATCGCATCGGTCACCAGCAGCAGGCGGCCACGCGGCTTGGCGGCCAGGGCCACACGCAGGCTGGCCGGGTGCACGTGCACGCCGTCGACAATGATGCCGATCCAGCTGTCGCGGTCTTCCAGGGCGGCACCGACCGCGCCGGGCTCGCGCCCCTGCAGCGGCGACATCGCGTTGTACAGATGGGTGAAGCCGCGCACGCCGGCATCCAGGCCATCGCGGATTTCTTCGTAGGTGCCGGCGGTATGCCCGGCCGCCACGATCACCCCACGTTCGACCAGCGCGCGGATCGTCTCCAGCGGGACGCGTTCCGGCGCCAGGGTCAGCAGGGTCACGCCGTTGTCCAGCGACGCGGCCAGGGCGATTTCCGCCGCATCGGGCACGCGGAATTTGCTCGCATCGTGGGTGCCCTTGCGCGCCGGCGCGATGTACGGCCCTTCCAGGTGGATGCCGATGACGCCGGGCACGCTCTGCGCGATCGCCTCGCGCATCGCGGCGATCGCCTCGCGCATCACCTCCACGTCGTCGCTGATCAGGGTCGGCAGCATCGCCGTGGTACCAAAGCGGCGATGTGCCTGCGCGATGGTGCGCAGCGATGCGACATCGGGCGTGTTGTTGAACAACGCACCGCCGCCGCCGTTGACCTGCACATCGATGAAGCCGGGCAGCAGCCAGCCGCCGCCCAGATCCACCTGCTCGCCGGCCTGGCCCAGCTGCGGTGCCGCATCGGGCAGCAGGGCGATGATCCGGCCGTCCTCGATCACCACCGCCAGGTCATCACGGAAATCATCGCCGGTGAGCACGCGGGCGTTGCGCAGAACCGTGGCCATCAGACCGTCTCCGTGACCTTGTTCAGGTGCGGCGGCAGATCCGGGTTGAAACCACGGCGGACCGCCAGCGCGTTGATGGCGCGGTAGAAGCTCTGCACGGTCAGCAGCGGCGCACACAGCGGGTGCGGCGCGGCGGCCACCGGCAGGTTGCCACCGGCACCGGCCATCCACACCTGGGCACCGCGTCCACTGAATTCTTCCACCACCGCACGGGTGCCCGCGCCGGTTTCATCCGGCTGGGCGAAGGCCAGTACCGGGAAGCCGCGACCCACCAGGGCCATCGGGCCATGCTTGACCTCGGCCGAGCTGTAGGCTTCTGCGTGCAGGCTGCAGGTTTCCTTGAACTTGAGCGCCGCTTCCTGCGCCGCGCCCAGGCCGAGGCCCCGGCCCAGCACGAACAGGTTGGTGGCATCGACCAGACCGTCGGACAGCGCGGTCCAGTCACACTGCCACGCCGCACGCAGTGCATCGGGCAGCAGGTCCAGCGCGTTGCGCAGGCTGCTGTCCTGCTTCCAGTAGGCGGCCAGCTGCAGCAGCGCGGCCAGCGAGGCCAGGTAGCTCTTGGTGGCCGCGACGCTCTTTTCCGCGCCGGCATGCAGCGGGATGACCGTGTCGGCCAGCTGTGCCAGCGGCGAATCCTCGACGTTGACCAGCGCCACCACGCGTGCGCCCGCCGCCTTGGCGGCTTCGGCGTTGCGCAGCAGGTCCGGGCTCTTGCCCGACTGGGAAATGACGATGAACAGCGCACCGCGCAGCTGCAGCGGCGCGGCGTAGACCGAACCTACCGACGGCGAGGCCGAGGCGACCACCAGCCCCAGCTGGGTTTCCAGCAGGTACTTGCCATAGGTGGCGGCATGGTCGGAGCTGCCGCGCGCGCAGGTCACCACGAACGGCGGCGGCGCTGCGCGCAGGCTGGCAGCCAGCGTTTCCATCGTGGCGTGGTTGCGTGCGAACTGGCGGGCAACCACGTCGGCCGCTTCAGCAGCCTCGGCGAACATCAGGGTGGCGGTGGGGTCGGACAGCGACATGGCGGACTCAGGCGGGATCGGAAGGAAGGGGGCGCACGCTGGCCGGGCGCATCGGTGCGGTGGAGCCGCGCACCACCAGCTGCGGGACGAAACCCTGGTTCTGCAGGGCGGCCGGTGCATCGTCGTAGGCATCGCTGCGCAGCTGCGCGATGAGCAGGCGCGCGGCGTGGCGGGCGATGTCCTCGGTGGCCTGCTT
The DNA here is from genome assembly GCF_003086895.1 of Stenotrophomonas sp. ESTM1D_MKCIP4_1. NCBI lineage: Bacteria > Pseudomonadati > Pseudomonadota > Gammaproteobacteria > Lysobacterales > Lysobacteraceae > Stenotrophomonas > Stenotrophomonas sp. ESTM1D_MKCIP4_1. Next base: position 3,720,962 of record NZ_CP026004.1, read on the forward strand.
GGCCGTGGTCAGCGGCGGCCAGGACTGGCGCGAGAACGGGCTGTCCTCGAAGCCGGCGATGGACAGGTCGTAGGGCACGTTCATGCCGGCCGACTTGGCGGCGGCCAGCACGCCGGCCGCGATTTCGTCGTTGGAACCGAAGATGGCGGTGGGCGGTTCGCGCAGCGCCAGCAGACGGCGCGCACCCCGGAAACCATCGTCGAAGGTGTAATCGCCCTGCACCACCAGATGCTTGTCCACGGTCATGCCGTAGTCCTTCAGCGCAGCCTCGTAACCGGCGTAGCGTTCGCCCGATGACCGGTGCGAGGAACCGCCCCAGAGGAAGCCGATGCGCTGGTGGCCGAGCTGGATCAGGTGTTCGGTGACTTCGTAGGCGGCCTCGCGGTCGTCGACGAACACGCAGGCGCCGTCGGCCGGATCTTCGGTGGCGGCGATGATGCGCACCAGCTTGATGCCGCGCGCGGTGAGCGTCTGGATCAGGTCGCGGCGCTCGGACATCGGCGCGGTCAGCACCAGACCGGCCAGGCGCGAACGCTGCACCCAGTCGGCCAGTTCATCGGCCAGCATGGGCGAACTGGAATCACACGGATGGATCTGCAGGCCGAAGCCGGTTTCGCGGCAGGCGGCAAGCACGCCGTTCTGCACGCCGATGATGTGGTACGGGTTGGGGTTGTCGTACACCAGCCCGATGACGAACGTGGTGCCGCTGCGCAGGTTGCGCGCCGACGGATCGGGTTCATAGTCGAGCTCGGCGATGGCACGCAGCACCCGCGCGCGGGTGGCCTGCATCACCGACGGTTCGTTGTTGATGACCCGCGACACCGTCTTCAGCGAGACCTTGGCCTTTTCGGCAACGTCCTTGATGGTCGCTCTGCGCATCGGTTTTTCCTGGGGTTGGCTGCCGTCCATCATCGCCGATCAGCCCTGGTCCTGCGGCAGCCCGGCGCGATGGCCGATGACCGAATAGAACAGGATGTACAGGTAGCAGGGCACCATCAGCAGGACAAAGACCAGCTGGAAATCGATGTGCTGCTTGAGCACCGCGAACAGCTGCGGAATGATGGCGCCGCCCGCGATGCCCATCACCAGCAGGGCCGAACCGGTTTCGGTGAAACGCCCCAGGCCGCGGATGGCCAGCGGGAAGATGGCCGGCCACATCATCGCGTTGGCAAAGCCCAGCAGCGCCACGAAGGCCACCGAGACATAGCCGTGGGTTGCCCAGGCCCCCAGGCAGAACAGCACGCCCAGCATCGCCGAAACCGTCAGGTAGCGCGACTGCGACACCACGCGGGGAATCAGCGCCAGGCCGACCACGTAGCCGATGAGCATGGCGAACAGGGTCAGCGAGGTGAACATCTTGGTCTGGTCCAGCGGCAGGTCGAAACCATGGCCGTAGGTACCGATGGCATCACCGGCCATCACTTCCACGCCGACGTACACGAACAGGCACAGCACGCCCAGCCACAGGTGCGGGAACTGGAAGATGCTGCGGCGTTCGGCGGCGCCCGCTGCGACTGGCGTGGCGTTGGCTTCGGACGGCTTGATTTCCGGCAGCGGCGAGAACAGCACCGCCACCGCCAGCACCACCAGCACACCGGCCATGGCCAGGTACGGTGCGTGGATCTTGGCCGCGAATTCGTTGAGCAGCTGCGCCTTGGTGGCTTCATCGGCAGCGGCCACGCTGGCCGACAGATCGCCGATGCCGTGCAGCACCAGCGTGCCGATCAGCACCGGCGCCAGCATGCCCGCGATCTTGTTGCAGATGCCCATCAGCGCGATGCGGCGCGCGGCTGTTTCGATCGGGCCGAGAATGGAGATGTAGGGGTTGATGGCGGTCTGCAGCAGCGCCAGGCCACTGCCGATCACGAACAGGCCGCCGAGGGCGCCCGGGTACCAGCGCTGGGTAGCGAATTCGCCGAACAGCGCCGCGCCACCGGCCATCACCAGCAGGCTCAGGCTGAGCCCCTTCTTCATGCCGGTGCGGCGAAGGATCCACGACGACGGCAACGCCAGGAAGAAGTAGGACAGGTAGAACACCATCAGCACCAGGAAGGCGCCGACTTCGCTGAGCTCGAAAGCGAGCTTGACGAAGGTGATCAACGGGCCGTTGAGCCAGGTGAAGAAGCCGATCAGGAAGAACAGCACGCCGACGATGGCGATGGAGGCGGCAACATTGGGACGTGCGCTTGCGGCGGTGACGGCGGACATCGGATGGGCTCCTGCGGCGACGACCGCGGGCGGTGTCGGAGAGTGGCTGGGAACAACGTTGTCACATTCTTTCGATGGAGCCCAGCGGTTTGTCAACTTCATTCAAGACCCGCTGCGGGCGGTTGTGCATTGCGCAACGCCGTCCTGCCGATCCGCGATGAATACGCGGCGTGCCTACAGCCTCTTGCCACAACGGCTTCCGGGTGAAGGCCGGGTAAAGATCATGTAAACGTTTACCGGACCACGCATCCGTTGCGCCGCAGCAACGAAAGTGTCACGAACTCGTTGACATCGTTGTCAACGCAGTTACAGACTCGCCCCATCGCCGGGCCTTCCGCAGGTCCGGTTCCCACCTGCAGCAGGAGCCCGCGTGACCGCCAGCCATCCCGCCCCGGCCCATGTCCTGTCCCGAGTCGCGCCCTCGTTCCTGGCCGCCGACGTCGGCGGTACCCATGTGCGCGTGGCCAGGGCCCAGGCCAGCGGCGACGACGCACACCCGGTGCAGCTGCTGGAGTACCGCAAGTACCGCAATGCCGACTACCCTGGCCTGAGCGCGATCCTCACCGACTTCCTCGGTGACAACGCGCGGCCCAGCCAGTGCGTGGTGGCCACCGCCGGATTCGCCCGCGAAGACGGCACGGTGATCACCGCCAACCTGCCGTGGCCGCTGTCGGCCCGCCAGGTGGAGGCCGAGGTGGGCCTGCAGCACGTACACATCGTCAACGACTTTGAAGCGGTGGCCTATGCCGCCGCGCAGGTCGACGCCAGCGGTGTGCTGCACCTGTGCGGCCCCGAGACCGCAGCGCGCGGCCCGACCCTGGTGGTCGGCCCCGGCACCGGCCTGGGCGCGGCGTTGTGGATCCCCACGCCGAATGGCCCGGTGGTGCTGGCCACGGAAGCCGGCCAGCCGACCCTGGCGGCCAGCACGGAACTGGAAATGGCCATCGTCCGCCACATGCAGCGCGAGCGCGCGCACGTGTCGATCGAACATGCGCTGTCCGGCCCCGGCCTGATGAACCTGTACCACGCCATCTGCGCACTGCAGGGGCAGACCCCGGTACTGGCCAGCCCCGATGCGGTGACCGCTGCAGCCATGGCCGGCACCGATGCACTGGCCCGCCAGGCGCTGGACGTGTTCTGCGGCCTGCTCGGCAGCACCATCGGCGACATGGCGCTGTTCTATGGCGCGCAGGGCGGTGTCTACCTGGCCGGCGGCATCCTGCCGCAGATCCGCGAATACCTCCATGCCAGCGCCTTCGTCGAACGCTACCTGCAGAAGGGGCCGATGGGCGAAGCACTGGCACGCATCCCGGTGAAGGTGGTCGAGCACGGGCAACTGGGCGTCATCGGCGCCGCCAGCTGGTTCCTGCTCCACGCCAACGCCTGAACCGCAGTACGCAGCAAGCAGTACGCAGCACCGCAGTACGCACGACGCGCTGTAATCGCACCATCGCGCCCGGCAGCCCCTGCTGGCGCCAGGCATGACCTGCCATTCGTTCGCCGCCGACAACGCACACCAGTGATGAGGAGAGACATCATGAACACCCGCAAGACTCTGCTTTCGGCAGCCATCGTCGGCTGCCTCGCCTTCTCGGCGCACGCCCAGCAGGCAACGCCCCAGGACCTGGACACCGTACAGGTGGTGGGCATCCGCGCCAGCCTGGAAAAATCGCTGGACACCAAGCGCAACAACGTCGGTGTGTCCGAAGCGATCACCGCCGAGGACATCGGCAAGTTCCCCAGCACCAACGTGGCCGAAGCGCTGTCGCAGATCCCGGGCGTCACCCTGGACCGCCGCTTCGGCCAGGGTGAGCGCGTCAGCATCGACGGCACCGACCCCAGCCTCAACCTGTCCTTCCTCGACAACCACCCGGTGGCGCAGGCCATCTGGCTGTATGGCGAGCAGCCCAACCGCGGCTTCGACTACACGCTGCTGGCCCCGCAGATCCTGGGCCGCGCGGAAATCATCAAGTCGTCCGAAGCGCGACTGACCGAAGGCAGCCTCGGCGGCACCGTGCTGATGCACACCCGCCAGCCGCTGGACCTGAAGCAGAACGAAGTGGCCGCCTCGGTGGGCTACAGCTACAGCCAGCAGGCCAGCGAAGGCAAGCCGAACGCCGCCGTGCTGTACAGCTGGAAGAACAACGACGAGACCTTCGGCGTGGCCGTGTCGGCCCAGCACTACGAAGAAGCCGTCGACCGCCAGGGCAAGGAAGTATTCGGCTATACCAAGGCCAGCACGTTCCCCAATGCCACGGGCGTGGCCGCCGACGTGGACGTGCCGAATTCGTTCAATGCCGCCTGGTTCCAGCAGGAACGCAAGCGCGACAGCGCTGTGGTCAACCTGCAGTTCAAGCCGACCGATGAGCTCGAGTTCAACCTGAGCGGCATGTACATCAAGGAAAAGTTCGACAACTACAACCAGTCGCTCTATTCCTTCCTGACCTGGAATCCGGGCACCGTCAACGCCGTCGATCAGCTCGGCGACGTGCGCAATGGCGTAGCCACCAGCGGCCACTCCAACGCCAGCGCCATCGCCAACAGCGGTACGCTGATCTATGACAACAACGTGCGCCTGTCCGAAGTGGTCACCAAGGGCGTGGACCTGCGCGGTGCCTGGAAGGGCGAAAGCTGGGGCGTGACCGGCCAGGCCGGCCAGAGCAAGTCCGACAACAAGAACTTGGCCCAGTACTTCATCGAGCCGTTCTACAACGGCGGCTACAGCTGGAACATGGACAAGGGCATCACCTTCGATGACCCGGCAGGCGCCCGCGACCCGGCCAACTGGGGTTCGGCCGGCGGCTGGTTCGGCAACAACGGCGTGTTCGCCACCGAGAGCAAGGACACCTACGCCCAGCTCGATTTCAACGTGCAGTTCGACAGCATCTTCAACCAGCTGCAGTTCGGCGTGCGCCACGGCAAGCACGATGAAGCCTTCACCCTCAACGTGTACGGCGGCGTCACCCCGGGCACGCTGGCCGACGTGGGCACCATCGGCCTGACCGACATCCAGGGCTTCACCACCGACCAGGGCCGCCACGTGCAGGCCGGCCGCGACAACGTGCTGAACTGGGTGCGCAACAGCCCGATCGACTACAGCAACCCCGATCCGGCCAGCTACCTCAACAACAGCTGGGCGCTGACCCAGACCAACAACGCGGCCTACGCGCAGCTGAACTTCTCCAACGGCCCGCTGCGCGGCAACCTGGGCGTGCGCTACGTCGATTCCAAGACCGAAGGCAGCGGCTTCGTCTACGGCGGTACGCCCACCCTGACCGACCTGGACAGCAAGTGGCAGACCCGCACCAAGAAGGAAGACTTCGTGCTGCCGTCGTTGAACGTCGCGTGGGACACCGACAACGACTGGGTTTTCCGCTTCGCTGCGGCCAAGGTGATCGCCTGGGCGCCGTACAACCAGATGGTCAACAACACCTTCCTCAACGACACCACCCTGACCGGTTCGGGCGGCAACGCCGATCTGTCGCCGTATGAGTCGTGGAACTTCAACGCCTCGGCCGAGTACTACTACGCGCCGCAGGCCGTGGTGGCCTGGTCGGTGTTCTACAAGAAGATCGACAACTACATCGATACCTCGGCCACCATCGAGCGCCAGTACAACTCGATCCGCGACACCTCGCCGGCCACCTGGACGAACCTCGTCGGTACCAACGGCTGCACCGCCGATGGCTACTGCGATTACAGCATCCAGCGGCCGCGCAACGCCGGCAGCGGCCACGTCAAGGGCTTCAACATCAGCTTCCAGCAGCCCTTCGGCGAAAGCGGCTTCGGCCTGACCGCCAATTACACCTACGCCAACGGTGAGAACAACACCGGCGATCCGCTGCCGTACCAGTCGCGCAATGCCATTGCGTTCAGCCCGTACTACGAGAAGGGCCCGATCAATGCGCGCCTGACCTACAACTGGCGTGACAGCTACCTGGCCGGCGGTTACGTGGCCGGTGCCGCCCCGTCCAGCGTGGACGACTACGCGGAACTGGGTGCCAGCTTCGGCTACACCTTCAACGACAACTGGTCGCTGACGGTGGACGCGCAGAACCTGCTGGACGAGACCTACTTCCAGTACCTGGGCGACAAGGAACACCTGGCCGGCAAGTACAAGAGTGGCCGCCGCTACATGGCCACCCTGCACTTCAAGTTCTAAGCCTGCACCCAGCTGCACATCGCGACGGGCCCGGATTTCCGGGCCCGTCGTACGATGGGACACCGGAATCGCCGCCTGCGCGGCGGCCACGCGCGGCACAGCGAGCCGCCCACCACAGGAGTGAGATGATGCGACCCTTCCCCCTTGCCGGCATGCTGCTGGGCCTGGCGATGCTTCCCGCCGCTGTCCATGCCGCCGATGCGCCGGCACTGGATACCGGCCCCGGCCCGCAGCTGCGCGCCGGCAGCCTGATGCTCATCCCCGCCCCGGCCAACGTGCAGCGCAGCCAGGGCAAGGGCATCACCCTGGCTGCAGGCACATCCCTACGCGCCGACAGCGAAGCCGAGCAGCGCGTAGCGGGCCAGTTCGCCGATCTGCTGGCCCGCAGCGGCGGCCCGCACCTGCGCCTGGCCACCGGCAAGGCCGATGCCAAGGCCGGTGGCATCCGCTTCCAGATCATCCCCACCTTCCGCGACAGTGGCGAAGGCTACACGCTGGAAAGCACCGCGCAGGGCGTGCTGGTGCAGGCCGGCAATGAAACCGGCCTGTTCTACGGCGCCACTACCCTGGCCCAGCTCGCGACCGGTGGCAGCCAGGGCCAACTGCCCGCCGTGCAGATCCAGGATGCACCGCGCTTTGTCTGGCGCGGCTTCATGCTCGACTCGGCGCGCCACTTCCAGAGCCTGGATGAAATCAAGCGCGTGCTCGATGCGATGGCCGCGCACAAGCTCAACACCTTCCATTGGCACCTGACCGATGACCAGGGCTGGCGCATGGAGATCAAGCGCTACCCGAAGCTGACCGACGTGGGCAGCTGCCGCCTGCCGGCCGGAGACGGCGGCATCGATCCGGTGACGAAGCAGGAATACCCGTACTGCGGCTTCTACACGCAGGACCAGATCCGTGAAGTGATCGCCTATGCGGCGAAGCTGCACATCCAGGTGATTCCGGAAATCGACGTGCCCGGCCATGCCACCGCCGCCATCGCCGCCTACCCGGAACTGGGCTCGATCAGCACCCCGCTGAAGCCGATCAGCGAATGGGGCGTGTTCCCGAATCTGTTCAATGTGGAAGACAGCACCGTCACTTTCCTGGAAAACGTGCTGGAGGAAGTGATCCAGCTGTTCCCGGCGAAGTACGTGCACGTGGGTGGCGACGAGGCGGTCAAGGACCAGTGGATTGCCTCCAGGCAGGTGCAGAAGCGCATGCGCGAGCTGGGCATCAAGGATGAGATGGCGATGCAGAGCCACATCATCAAGCGCCTGGAAACCTTCCTGGAAGAACACGACCGCCGCCTGATCGGCTGGGACGAGATCCTCGAAGGCGGCCTGCCACCGCAGGCCACGGTGATGTCCTGGCGCGGCACCGAAGGCGGCCTGGCCGCCGCCAGCAGCGGCCATGACGTGGTGATGTCGCCGGTCAGCCACCTGTACCTGGATTACCTGCAGACCGGCTCGCCCAACGAACCGCCGGGCCGCCCGGCCCAGGTCAACCTGGCCAAGCTGTACAACTTCGAGCCGGTGCCGGCCGAACTGGCCGCCGACAAGCGCGGGCACATCCTCGGCCTGCAGGCGAACATGTTCACCGAGCACACGCGCAGCTACGCACGCCTGCAGCACAACCTGTTCCCGCGCCTGGCCGCGGTGGCTGAAACCGGCTGGAGCGCAACCGAGCAGCGCGACTTCCGCGATTTCCTCGCCCGTCTGCCCGCGCAGCTGCAGCGTTACCGCGCGTGGGGACTGGCCTATGCGCAGACCCCGTTTGAAGTCGGCGTGGGTTACAGCGATGACCGTGCCGCCAACACCGTGACAGTCTCGCTGGCCAACCCGCTGGGCTATGAAGTGCGCTACAGCACCAACGGCACGCCGGTGACGGCCGCCTCGCCGCTGTACCAGCAGCCGCTGACCCAGCCGCTGCCGGCCACCGTACAGGCCGCTGCGTTCTTCCAGGGCCAGCCGCTGGCCGCTGCGCCGACCGTGGCTGCGTTCACCGCGCAATCGCTGCTCAGCCGCCACAGCCAGGAACTGCGCAGCTGCGTGGGTGAAAAGGGCCTGGTGCTGCGCCTGGAAGACGACGGCCCGCGCGAAGGCGCGCGTACCGTGTTCACCGTGGACATCTTCCAGCCCTGCTGGCGCTGGCCGGCTGCACAGCTGGATGGCATCAGCACAGTGGAGGTACGCGCCGGGCGCATTCCGTACTACTTCCAGCTGGCGCACGATGAGCCCGCGCGGAAGTTCGAGAAAGCGAAGAGCCGCACTGGCGAAATGCTGATCCGTCGTGGCGACTGCACCGGCAAGGTCGTCGCGCAGGTGCCGCTGCCGGCCGCACCCGACGCCGACGGCTTCGTCACCCTGCGCGCGGCGCTGCCGAAGGGGGTGTCGGGCACGGACGATCTGTGCATCAACTTCACCGGCGATACGCGCCCGGCGATGTGGGTGCTGGATGAGGTGACGCTGCGGTAGAGCCGAGCCCACGCTCGGCTGCCGTTGCCCCATCCACGCATGGCGTGGATCTACGGGTCATGCCATCCACGCATGGCGTGGATCTACGGGGTCGGATCCCTTTCCACAGGAAAGGGCTCTGACCCCGGGACCGGCACCCTCAGCCCCGCCAGCGCAGCAGCAGGTCGCGCAGCGGGGTCAGTGCGGTCGCCAGCCCCGACAACACGCCTACCGTATTGGCCAGTGCATCCATCGGATCCGCACTGCGGGTGCTGGTCAGTGCGCCCTGCGCGAATTCGATGCCCACGCCCATCAGCACCAGCCCCGCCCCCGCCCACAGCAGCGGCGTGCCACGGCGGAACAACTGCACTGCACTGCCGGACAGGATGAAGTACGCCAGGAAGTGCTCGACCTTGTCGCTGTTTTCCGGCAGCTGCAACGGCGGCGGCGGGATCAGGCAGACCACGATCACCACCAGCACCGCCAGCCCCCACAGCCCGGCCCACAACACCGGGCGACGCAGCGGCTTGAGGGCCGCCAACGCCGCGCTCACAGGCGCCAGCTCAAGTCACCCAGCTCGAACGCCGGTTCAAAATCCACCTCGCGCTGCAGGCCGATCACCTGGAAGCGCTCACCCATCTCGGTCGGCAGGGTCAGCTTCTTGACCTGGTCGCGCAGCTGGATGCGGCCCACTTCATCGGTGCGCTCTTCGGCCAGCACCAGCACCTGGTCCAGTCCGTTGCCCAGCAGGAAACTGGACTGGCTGCAGTAGCCGGCCAGCTCGAATCCACCGTGCAGGCCGGCCTCGGCCATGGCGGTGAAATCCACCGATGCGGTGATGTCCTGCAGGCCCGGCCAGCGGTACACCTCGTTGTGCACGTGGTGGCGGTAGAACGCGCGCACGGTGCCGTCATCGCGGTCCTGCTGGTAGAACTCGCCACGGTTGTAGCCGTAGTCGACAAACAGCATTGCCCCCCGCTGCAGGCCACCGGCCACCGCCTGCAGCCAGTACGGCAGCTGCGGCAGCACTTCGGAGCGATAGCCATCGGCGAAGGGCTTTTCCAGATAGCGTTCAAGATGGCGCACCGCGCCGTTGAGCAGGATGTCGGCCGGCTGCGCGCCGCGCATGAAGTTGCCATCCCCATCCAGTTCGACGGTTTCCTCGTAAACCTCGCCCTCCTTGATGAGGAAGCGTGGGGTCGGCAGCGCGTCGATCACCTCGTTGGCGAACACCACGCCGTCCCATTCGTCATCGAACGGGCGGTCGACCCATTCCACGCGGCTGGCCAGTTCGGCCGGCAGGTTCTGCTGCAAGCGCTGCTGCTGGCGCTGGCGCAGATCGGCACTGGGTTCAAGAATGGCGTAGCGGGCCGGCAGTGCGTCCAGTTCAGCCAGGCGCAGCAGCACGGCCTCGGCAAAAGCGCCCGTACCGCCGCCCAGTTCCAGCATGCGCGCGTGTGCATCGAGCTGGCCGAACACCGGCGCCAGCGCGTTGGCCACGCTGCCTGCGAAGAGGCTGCCCAGCTCGGGCGCCGTGGTGAAATCACCGCTGCCGCCGAACTTGCTGGCCCCGGCGCTGTAGTAGCCCCAACCGGGGGCGTACAGGCACAGTTCCATGAAGCGCGAGAACGGGATCGCCCCGCCCTGCGCAAGGATTTCAGCACGCAGGGCGGCCGCCAGCTGGTCGCTGTGGGCCAGGGCGTCGGCGTCGGGCAGGGGGAACGTGGGCTGCATGGTGTCTTCAAATGCGGTGACAATGGTGCACAGGATAGCCGAGCCTTGGAGGACCCTCATGCGTGACACCGCCCCCGTGGCCCTGATCACCGGCAGCGCCCGCCGTATCGGCGCAGCCATCGCCCGCCAGTTCCATGCCTGTGGCTGGTCGGTGGTGCTGCACGCCCATACGTCCAGCGCCGAACTGCAGCAGGCCGCGTTCGACCTGGAGAATATCCGCCCGGGCAGCGTGCTGGCCCTGCAGGCCGATCTGCGCGACGGCGCGGCCCTGCCCGATCTGGTGGAACAGGCCGTGGCCCACTTCGGCCGCCTGGACGCGCTGGTCAACAACGCCTCCAACTTCTTTCCCACCCCGCTGGGCCAGATCACCGCCGAGGCGATGGATGAGCTGTACGCGGTGAACGCCCGCGCGCCCCTGCTGCTGTCACAGGCCGCTGCGCCCCACCTGCGCCGCCAGCAGGGCTGCATCGTCAACCTGACCGACCTGCACGGCACCGACCCGATGCGCGACCACATCGCCTACACCATGGCCAAGGCGGCGCTGGAAATGGCCACCCGTTCGCTGGCGCTGGAACTGGCACCGAAGGTGCGGGTGAATGCCGTGGCACCGGGCGCGATCCTGTGGCCGGAACAGGGCAAGGATGACTTCGCCCGCGAGGCGCTGCTGGCCCGGACGCCGCTGGCGCGCATCGGTACCGTCGAAGAGATTGCCGAAGCCGTGTACTGGCTGGTGGCCGAGGCCAGCTTCGTCACCGGCCATACCCTGCGCGTTGATGGTGGGCGTACGGTCAGTTGACCTGTTGCCGGCCAGCGGCCGGCGCTACCGGTATCGCCGGCCGCTGGCCGGCAAACCCTCATTCCAGGTCAACAACCTCGAACGCTTCGCCATGCTGGCGATGCGCACGCCACAGCGTGGCCAGATCCTGGCCGGTCACCGGATCGATGAACTCCGGGGCGATGTCCGCCAGCGGCTTCAGCACGAAGGCGTGCTTCAGTTCCGGGCGCGGGATGCGCAGATGGCCGGGACCTTCCACCACCAGGTCGCCGTAGAACACCACGTCGATATCCAGCGTACGGTCGGAGAAGCGCGGTCCGCTGCGGTCGCGGCCATGGGCGTCTTCCAGTGCGTGCAGCCAGTCATCCAGCTCCTGCAGCGGCAGGTCCGTTTCGATCGCGACGCCGTTGTTGAGGAAGGCCGGGCCATCGAAGCCCACCGCAGCGGTGCGGTAGGCCGGTGACACCCGCAGCGCGCCGAAGCGCTCGCGCAGGGCCGTCACCGCGGCGTGGAGGTAGCGGCGGGGCTGGACGTTGCTGCCCAGGCTCAGGAGCACGGTGGTCATGCGGTTCCGGTGGCGGCGTTCTGGGGGGTGCGTGGGCATGCCGTCATCACGGCGGCCTGCCTACACTCCGGGACGCACATGATAGGACACCCACATGACCTATTGCGTTGGAATCGAGGTGGACGAAGGCCTGGTCTTCGCCGCCGACACCCGGACCAATGCCGCGCTGGACGATGTCCGCGTGCACCGCAAGCTGCACGTGTTCGAGTATCCCGGCGAGGCGACCTTCGTGCTGATGGCCGCTGGCAACCTGGCCACCACCCAGTTGCTGGTATCGCGCCTGCAGCGGGATGCCACTGAAGCACGCACGCCCAATCTCCGGCAGATGCGACACCTCTTCGAGGCCGCCGCCTACGTGGGCGGGCTGCTGGTGGACAGCCAAGTGAAGTGCCAGCACACCGAACACGGCCACGATGGGGTCAATACCCAGGCCACGCTGATCTTCGGCGGGCAGATCGCGGGAGAGCAACCGGGGCTGTACATGATCTACCCGCTGGGCAACGCCATCGCCGCCTCGCCGGAGACGCCGTATCTGCAGATCGGTGAATCGAAGTATGGCAAGCCCATTCTCGACCGCATCCTGGGCCCGGCCACGCGCCTGGAAGATGCCGCGCGCACGGCGCTGCTGTCACTGGACTCGACCCTGCGTTCCAACCTGTCGGTAGGCCTGCCGATCGACATGGTGATGCTGCGCAAGGGCGAACTGCGGGTGGCCCAGCAACTGCGCTTCACCGCTGATTCGCCGCTGTATGCTGAAATCCACAACAACTGGTCGCGGCGGCTGGAACAAGCGGTAGCGAGCCTGCCGCGGTTCCCGTGGGAAGCGCCCGGCACCGACGCGTGAAGCCAGCCAGCCGGCTCGACCGATAGATGAAACCGACGGGTAGTGCCGGCCGCTGGCCGGCAACCGCAACCATCCTGCCGCGCGGGCAGCCGGCCAGCGGCCGGCGCTACCGTTATTCCAGCGCTTCGGCCACCGCGCGGAACACCTGCTGCATCTGCAGCGGCTTGCGCAGCACGTGCACATCGATGCCCGGCGGGAAGGCGCGGGTATCCAGTTCCACCGCCGCCTCTTCCAGCACCAGCGCCGGTCCGGCATAGCCCAGCGTGGCCATTTCGCCCAGCAGCTGGCTGGCCGGCAGCAGCTTGGAGCCGGCATCGGCAATGACCAGCGCCGGCATCGCTTCCTGCTGCATCCAGCGCAGCGCGGCCGGGCCATCCGAGGCAAGCTGCAGCTGGTAGCCCTGGCTGGACAGCGCGTTGCCCAGCAGCGACAGGCGGGTGGCCTCGCCATCGACCACCAGGATGGACTGGCCACTGCCCAGCGCCACCAGCTGCTCGACCGGTTCACCGCCCACGGCCAGTTCGTGCATGGGCAGCCGCAGCTCGAAGCGCGTGCCCTGCCCCAGCTGGCTGCTGACATGGATGCTGCCGCCGGCCCCTTCCACGATGCGCTTGCAGGACATCAGGCCCAGGCCGGTACCGTCGGCCTTGGTGGTGAAGAAGGGATTGAACAGGTGCGACAGCGTATCGCCATCCATGCCGATACCATCGTCGACCACCACGATGCGCAGCCAATCCACGCCTTCGCGCTCACCGGCATGGCCAGCGGTCAGGCTCAGACGGCCGCCGTGCGGCATCGCCTGGATCGCATTGAGCGTCAGGTTCAGCAGCACCTGCTGCAGTTCGGTGTAGTTGGCGTCGACCGCCAGCCCCTCGTCCCGCACGTCCAGTTCCAGGGTCACCGTCTCGGGCACGTTGCTGCGCAACAGCAGCGCCACGGCCTGGAACAGATCATCGATGAAGACCCGCTCGCTGGGATTGCGCGAACCGCGCACGAAGGACAGCATCGACTCGGCCATCTCGTGGCCACGACGGCCGCATTCGGCGATGACATCGGCCAGGTGGTGCAGCTGCGGGTCGTCGGTACGCGCCTTGAGCAGGTCCGGCATGATCAGCAGTGGCTGCAGGATGTTGCGCAGGTCATGGCTGAGGCCGGCGGCGAGCAGCGAAAGGCTTTCCAAACGCTGGGCGCGCATCAGCTCGGTTTCCACGCGCAGTCGTTCCACCGCGCTGCGTGCATCGCGCACGGCACGCGCCACCGCCGAGGGCAGGCGCGCCGGATGGTGCTTGATGATGTAATCGTTGGCGCCCTTCTGCAGCGCCTCCACTGCGTTTTCTTCACCCATCGTGCCGGAGACGAAGATGAAGGGAACATCCGGCGCGGTCTCGCGCACGATGCGCAGGGCTTCGTCTCCGGAAAAACCGGGCATGCTGAGGTCGGAAAGCACGATGTCCGGCGCGAAGCTGGCCAGCGCCTGGCGCAGCTCGCGCTCGCTTTCCACGCGCTCGAACCGCGCATCCAGGCCCGCGTCGAGCATCTGTTCGGACATCAGCTCGGCATCTTCCGCTGAATCTTCCACCAGCAGGATGCGCAGTGCCCCAAGGGTCGGACCGGTCAAAGGCATGGCCTTACTCGAGTTCCGGTGCCTGGTTGATCAACGCCCAGAACTTGCCCAGGGTCTGCACCGCGCCAAAGAACTGGTCCACGTCCACCGGCTTCACCACGTACGCGTTCACGCCCATGTCCCAGCTGCGCGCCAGGTCGCTTTCCTCGCGCGAGGACGACAGGATGACCACCGGCAGGCGCTTGAGTTCGTCGTGTTCGCGGATCTGCCGCAGCACTTCCAGTCCGTCCATGCGCGGCATCTTGATGTCCAGCAGCAGCACCGCCGGCAGGCCCTCCTCGCGGCCGGACCACGCACCGCGGCGCAGCAGGTAGTCCATTACTTCCACGCCGTCCTCGACGTGCACGATGGGATTGGCCAGGCGGGCTTCCTGCAGTGCGTCGATGGCCATTTCAGCGTCGGCCGGGCTGTCTTCGGCCAGGAGAATGGTACGCAGCGTCGTCATGCGGAGGGCCCTTGGTTGACTGCATCCAGCGAGGGAGGCAGGTAGAAGTGGAAGGTGGCGCCGACGTCGGGCGTGGCTTCGGCCCAGATGCGGCCGCCGTGGCGGGTCAGCACGCGGCGTACGCTGGCCAGGCCGATGCCGGTGCCGGCGTAGTCACTGGCCTTGTGCAGGCGCTGGAACACACCGAACAGCTTGCCGGCGTAGGCCATGTCGAAGCCGGCGCCATTGTCGCTGACGGTGAACTGATGACCGCCGTCGGCCTGCTGCTGGTAATCCACGCGGATCCGCGCCGGGGTGCGGTTGCCCGAATACTTCACCGCGTTGCCAAGCAGGTTCAGCCACACCTGGCGCATCATGTTCTCGTCGGCCACCACGATCGGCAGGGGCGCGATGGTCCACTCCACGTGGTGCGCCACGCCGCTGCTTTCGGCATCGGTCTTCACGTTGGCGTCGAGCATCGCGCGCGTATCGGCCACCAGCGTCTGCATGTCCACCGCCTGCTGGCGCATCGCCGCGCGCCCCAGCCGCGAATAGACCAGCAGGTCGTCGATCAGCGCGGCCATGCGCCGTGCCGAACCGGAGATGACATCCAGATAGTGGTGGCTCTTCTCGTCGGCGCGCTCACCCAGGTGCCGCGAGAGTTTGTCCGAGAAGCCGGCCACATGCCGCAGCGGTGCACGCAGATCATGCGATACCGAATAGCTGAAGGCTTCCAGCTCGCGGTTCACCTCCGAGACCTGGGCCACCTTGCCTTCCAGCTGGCGGTTCAGTTCTTCCACGCGCCACTGCACGGCGCGCTGCACGGTCACGTCGCTGATCGTCATCAGCACCACTTCATCATCGGTGTCGGGCAGCGGCATGCGCCGCGCGTTGATGAGCAGGTAGCGCACGCTGCCATCGGTACGCTGCTCATGCTCGAAATCCCACAGCTCGCGCCCGCGCAGCAGCACATCGGACAGGCGCTGGCGCACCACCGGATCCTGCCACGCGCCCTCGCCGACATCGGCCAGCAGCGTGCCGTCGGCGCGTTCGTCCTGCAGTCCGTACAGGTCGGCGAAGGCCGTATTGTGCAGCTGCACGCGCAGGTCGCGGTCGAGCAGCACGATGGGTTCGCGCACGGTCTGCAGCACTGAAGCGGCGCGCGCGGCCGACCGAAGCGACTGGTGTTCGGCCTGCAGGCGGCGGCCGATCTGCCGCTGCAGCAGCCACAGCACCAGGCCCAGCAGGCTCAGCTGCACCACCAGCGAACTCCAGGACACCAGCTCGGTCTGCCGGCGCTGCCGCGCCGCCTGCTCGGCACGGGCAGCCAGCAGCTTGCGTTCGCTGGCCTGCAGCTCTTCAACCAGGCCACGGATCGGGTAGCGCGTACTCATGTCCTGGACCAGTTCGCGCTGATCGCTGTTGGGCTCCGACCGTGCAAGCTCGCGGGCCAGGGCCATCCGCCCTTCCAGCATCGATTCGATGCGGCCGATGCGGATCAGCTGGTCGGGATTGTCGCGGGTCATCCGGGCCAGTTCGGTCAACCGCCCGGGTATGGCGTCCGCCTTGGCCATGCGTTCGCGCAGACCCGGCGCGTCCAGTCCCTTGGACAGGGTCAGCGCCGCCGATTCGACATCACGTACATCGGTCTGCAGCTGCTGCAGGGCCACACCCACGGCCTGGGTGTGGGCGACCCAGGACATCGCCTGTTCGCTTTCCTGCTGGAGGTGGCGCAGCGTGAGCCAGGGGACGACGATGATCGCCACAGCCGCCAATGACAGGGCAGGCAGCCGCCAACGGTCCCGGATGTCATCACTGAACGCCAGCGCCATGATCCATCGTCAACGAAGCGATGTCGCCAATATAGCGCAGCCGGTCAGTGCAATAGAACACGACAAGGGGCGCCCCCTGCGGGACGCCCCTGTCCACTTCAAAGCAACCGCGGCGATCAGCGCTTGGCGGCGGCGTTGACCTTCAGCGCGGCCGAATCGACGCGGGTGACGCCCTTGATGCCCTTGGCGGTGGTCACGGCCTTGTCCTTCTCTGCCTGGGTCGCCACGGTGCCACTGAGGCTGACCACGCCGTTGACCGTTTCCACCTTCACCTCGGTGCCGGGTACGTTGCTGCTGGCCAGCAGATCAGCCTTGACCTTGGTGGTGATCCAGCTGTCGGTCACCGGCTCGTTGGAGTCGTGGCGGTCGGCGTGGGTCATGGCGGCGTGGTCGGTGGTCTTCGGCGGATCCTTTGCCATCACGGCCGACGAAGACAGGGCCAGGCCCAGGGTCAGCGACGAAGCGATCAGGGTACGGGTCAGGGTGCTCATCGTGCGGTGCTCCTTCTGGATGTGCTGCCAGTCTGGACAGGTCGTTGTGTTGCAGGCGTCGGGCTTTGGTCACGCTGCCGTGAACCCTTCAGCGGGAAGTGCAACGGTTCAGTTTTGCCTCGCCCGCAGCCACGTTCTACGCTCTGTCTCCCCCACCCTGCGGAGCCGTCCATGCGCCCCGACCTGCAACTGGCCCTGATCGGCTACGGCCTGGCCGGCCGTGTCTTCCACGCCCCGCTCATCCAGCACACGCCTGGGCTGGCCCTGCACAGCATCGTCAGTTCGCAGCGCGACACGCTGCTGCGCAGCTTCAGCGATGTGCACGTGCGCGCCACTGCGCAGGAGGTGTTCGATGACCCGGCGGTCGACGCGGTGGTGATCGCCACGCCGAACGAGCAGCATGCACCGCTGGCCATGGCCGCGCTGGCCGCCGGCAAGCATGTGCTGGTGGACAAGCCCTTCGCGCTGGACGTCGCCGAAGCAGATGCGGTGCTGGCCGCCGCGCAGCGCGCCGGACGCATCGCCACAGTGTTCCAGAATCGGCGCTTCGATGCGGATTTCCTCACCCTGCAGGCGTTGCTGGCCGCAGGCACGCTGGGTGAAGTGGCCGAATGCCATGCCCATTTCGACCGCTACCGGCCGCACGTGCGCGATCGCTGGCGCGAACAGGCCGGGCCCGGCAGCGGCCTGTGGTACGACCTCGGCCCGCACCTGCTGGACCAGATGCTGGTGCTGTTCGGCTGGCCGCAGGCGATCGATGCCGATCTGGCCGTACAGCGCGACGGCGGCAGCGGCATCGACTATTTCCACGCGGTACTGCATTACCCGCGGCATCGCGCCATCGTGCATGCCGGTTCACTGGTGGCGGCGCCGACGCCGCACTTCGCGGTGCATGGACGCGAGGGCAGCTGGATCAAGCATGGGCTGGATGTGCAGGAGGCACAGCTTCGCCGTGGCGTAGCGCCGGGTGCGCCCGGCTGGGGCATCGACCCGCGGCATGGCGAGCTGCTGCGCTGCGATGCAGAGGACAACGTGCAGCGCACTACCGTGGACAACCTGCAGGGGGACTACCGGCGGCTGTACGCGCAGTTCGCGGCGGCACTGCAGGGCGAAGGCGAACCCACGGTGAGTGCGCTGCAGGCGCGGCAGCTGATGCAGTTGCTGGAGGCCGGATTGCAGAGTGCGCGCGAGGGACGGCGGGTGGTGCTGGGCTGACCGGCAGGGCTGCGTCCTGCACCTGCTCAATGCAACGGCAACGGCAACGGCAACGTCAAAAGCCTGCATTCCGTGGGATGGCGGGGCGGGTCCGGTTGAGGGGAACGCCGTAAACCCATCCATGGGGGCTTGGTCGCGGCATCCATGCCGCTCACACCCCCTCAACCGGACCCACCCCGCCTTCGACAGTTTCCGCGGGCTGTTGAAACCTGCTGCTGATGGTGGGTTCTGTTGGTGGGTGCCGACCGTTGGTCGGCACGGGCTCGGATCGGGTAGGTGTCGACCTTGGTCGACACAGTAGATCCACGCCATGCGTGGATGACGTGGAAATGGTTTGTAGAGTCGAGCCATGCTCGACTGCCGTGCCGGGGTCAGAGCCCTTTCCTGCGGAAAGGGATCCGACCCCGCTGCAGGGCTTACGACTTCTTGATGGCGTGGCCGCCGAACTCGTTGCGCATCGCCGACAACAGGCGATCGGTGAACGAATTGGATTCGCGCGAGCGCAGGCGTTCCAGCAACGACAGGGTGATGACCGGTGCCGGCACGTCCAGCGCGATGGCTTCGGCGACGGTCCAGCGGCCTTCGCCGGAATCTTCCACGTAGGGAGCGATGCCATCCAGCGAGGGATTGCGCTTGAGCGCTTCGGTGCTCAGATCCAGCAGCCACGAACGCACCACGCTGCCGTGGCGCCAGACCTCGGCCACCTGAGCCAGGTCCAGTTCCATCTCCTGCTTGCGTTCCATCAGCGCGAAACCTTCGGCATAGGCCTGCATCATTCCGTACTCGATGCCGTTGTGGACCATCTTCGTGAAGTGGCCGGCACCGGAAGGGCCCACGCGGCCCCAGCCACGGTCTTCGGCCGGCGCCAGCGTGCGCAGCAACGGCGCGATCTGTTCGACCACCGACGCTTCACCGCCCACCATCAGGCTGTAGCCCTCCTGCAGGCCCCACACGCCACCGCTGGTGCCGCAGTCCACATACCCCAGATCGTCCTGGGCGAGTGCCTTGGCACGGCGGATCGAGTCCTGGTAGTTGGAGTTGCCGCCGTCGATGACGATGTCGCCCTCGGCCAGGTGCGGGGTCAGATGGCCCAGGGTCTGGTCGACCGTTTCACCGGCCGGCACCATCAGCCACACCACGCGCGGCACCGGCAGTGCGGCAACCGCTGCCGCCAGCGAATCGACGACCTCCAGGCCCGCCTCGGCAGCGCGCTGGCGCGCGGCTTCGCCAGGGTCGTAGCCGACCACGCGGTGGCCGCCGCGATGCAGGCGTTGGGCCATGTTGGCGCCCATGCGGCCGAGGCCGATCATTGCAATGTCCATTGTTTCACCTTCAGTTGGGGTCTAGGGTCAGGCTGCCTGGCCGGCCGGTCGCCGCGCAGTGGCGCAGCTGCGCCTCGCGCCAACGCCGATAGAGCGTGGTATGCAGATTGTGCAACGCCAGGTCGATGGAAAACGACGTGCGTGGGTTGCGGTCGAGCAGGCGGATGATGTGATAGCCGATAGGACGTATACCGCGTGGGTGCACATAGATCACGAACTGCTGGTAGAACGGATCGTCCAGCAGCTGGTCCATGCGCGCCAGCGTGGCCCGGTAACGCGGTTGCAGCTGCGCGCGCAGCGCCGGGTCGCGTTCGTACAGCAGGCGCTCGAAATAGCGGCGGCCAAGGCGTGGGATGCCCTGCGCCAGCGTCCACAGCTCGGCGTTGCGCTGGTCGTACCAGGCCAGCCCGCCGTGCGTGGCCAGCGCCTGCGCTGCCTCCGCCCCCACGTCGACGACGATGAAGTTCTCCGCCTGGTTGCTCAGGTCATCCAGCGTGGCATTGTCGCCCACGTGCTCGATGAAACCCGGCACGCCGAGGAAGGCGCTGCGCCCCATCGCGGCGGTGCGCACGGCCTTGCCATCGGCGAAGAACGCACCGGCCTTTGCGCCCAGCAGGATGCTGTCGGTATCGTGCAGGCCCAGAAAGGTGCCGATGGACAGTTCGCCGGCGGAAAACCCTTCATCAAAGGCCGCGTCACCGTACAGCTCGCGCTGGGTGGCCAGCTGCGCGACCTGGCGGCCCACGCCACATTCGGCGCGCACGTTGCCATGGTAGAAGGCATCCAGTGCGCGGCTGTTGCCGTGCTGCGGCGTGTAACCGCGACCGAAGGAACGCGTGTTCTGCCAGCCCTGCGCGGCTGCGCCGCGTGCGCCGAAACCAATCCAGCCCAGCTGCAGGCCACTGAAGCGGAAGCCGGAGTTGTCCTGCAGGGCCTGCGCTGCACGCTGCGCTGCGGCGCCCAGCACGAAGGTGTAGGCGCAGAGCGTGGCCGGGTCATCCAGCAGGCGCTGCAGCACGGCCTGCCGCGCATCCTCGGCCATCTCCGCTGGCCAGCGCACCCGCAGGTCACCTGCCTGCTGCGCAGCCTGCAGCGATGCGCGCGTGCACACCGGTCCGCCCTCGATCTGCGGTGCGTCGACGGCAGCCGTCTCGAAGCGCCAGCCCAGCCGCTGCAGCAGGCCCTGTTCGCAGCGGCTGCTCGCGGCGCTGCCCAGCAGGGGCCAGCTCAGCAGCAGGGCCAGCCCCAACGCCCTGCCCTTCACGGTCAGCCCTGATCGTCGGTCGGTTGCGGGGGCGTCGGTTGCGGGGGGCGCTCGGGTACGGGCGGGGCCGGTACGGGTGCGGGTGCGGCCGCCGGCGCCGGTTCCTGCACGGCCGCCGGTTGCGGGGCCGCTGCCGGCTTGGCCACCGCAGGCAGGTACTGGTGCAGGCGGTCGAAGAAGCGGCGGTAGAAATCGGCATCGGTGATCGTGCTGCTGGCGACCTTCACCAGCGAATCGTCGTTGCTGCCGAACGGCAGCGACACCGAGCCCAGTGCCCCCACGCCCACGCTGGCCGAGGTCGGGCTCTTCTTCAGCGCATAGCGGTCCTGCACGGCGCTGACGAACACCAGCGCCTGCTCGCTGCCGCGCGGCGCGCAGGAAATGCGCAGCACCAGCTGCTCATGGTCATCCTCGCGCACCTGGAAATTCTTGTTGCCCTCCACCTGCCCATCATCGGCACGTGCAATGGCATAGCCCTGGCTGAGCAGGGTACGGCGGGCCGCTTCACAGGCCTCGGCCGGGCGGCCATCGACGGTGCGCGAGAAGGTGTCGCCCGAATCGAAGGACTCGCGCAGCAGACTGTTGTCGGCAGCACGGCCACCGCAACCGGCGAGGACGCACGTGCTGGCGAGGGCCAGCAGGGACAGCGAAAGACGGGAGGCCCGCATGGGTACTCCTGCGAGAACGGAAGCCCCGAGGGTAGCCCCGGTGCCGTGTGCGGCAGGTCGAAACGCCCGCCCCCGTTGCTCCCGGTTCATCGACGTCCGCCGGGCATGGCCCGGCGCTACCGGAAAAACGAACGGGGCCGGCATTGCCGACCCCGTGGGGTACTTCACGTCAGCGGCGGATCAGTCAGCCCAGCGCCCGGCGCCGGTGGACTGCGGTAGCACCTGCGCCGACAGCGGGCGGTCGGTTTCCAGCAGGTTCACCGCATCGGACAGGATCGAGGCGGATTCACGCAGCAGCGGATCCGGACGCTTTTCGGCGGCCTTCTCGCGGGCGGCATCCTTGACGATGTCGCGCTCGTTGCCGGTCAGGCCGTCATCGCTGCTGTCATCGGCCAGCGGATCCAGGGCCAGGCCCAGTTCCTTGCGGATGACCTGGCGGTCCTTGCGCTGCTTGTCCTGGCGCTCACGCTCGGCCAAGCGGATCGCCTCGTTGAGCGAGACGTACTTCTTGGCGGCTTCGGTGCGGAACTGCTGCACGTCCTCGTTCCACCACTGGAATTCCTTGTCGGTGGCGATGCGGGCTTCGTGGCGCGATTCCAGTTTCGGCAGCAGCGGCGCGAAGTTGCCGTACTGGGTGTGCGGCACGGCGGCGATGCGGGTCCACGGCAGCGCGTTGTCGTAGGTGCTTTCACCGAATTCGGTGGCATCGACGCTGGCTGGGAAGGCCAGGTCCGGCACCACACCCTTGTGCTGGGTGCTGCTGCCACTGATGCGGAAGAACTGGGCGATGGTCAGCTTCACCTGGCCAAAGCGCTGGGTTTCGCCACTGGGCCAACGGTCCAGGTCGACGATGTTCTGCACAGTGCCCTTGCCGAAGGTGGTTTCACCGATGACCAGGCCACGGCCGTAATCCTGGATCGCACCGGCGAAGATTTCCGACGCCGAGGCCGAACCGCGGTTGATCAGCACCGCCAGCGGGCCGTCCCAGGCAACGCCCTGGTTGCGGTCGCTGTTGACGGTGACGCGGCCACCGGATTCGCGCACCTGCACCACCGGGCCCTGTTCGATGAACAGGCCGGTCAGCTCAATGGCTTCATCCAGCGAACCACCGCCGTTGTTGCGCAGGTCCAGCACCACGCCGTCCAGCTTGTCGTTCTTGAAGCCGGCCAGCAGCTTGGCCACGTCGCGGGTGGCCGAGGCGTAGTCGGCGGCATTGCGGCGACGGCCCTCGAAATCCTGGTAGAAGGTCGGCAGCTTGATCACGCCCACCTTGCGCTCGGGCTGGCCATCCTTGCCCGGGATGGTCATCGTCTCGCCCTTGGCGGCCTGTTCGGCCAGGCGCACCTTCTGCCGGGTCAGCAGCAGGGTGTGGTGCTTGCCGTCCACGCCGTCCTCGGCGGAGATGAACTCCAGCCGCACCTGGGTGTCCTTGGCGCCGCGGATCTTGGCCACGACGTCATCAATGCGCCAGCCGATCACATCTTCCAGCGGCCCGGACTTGCCCTGGCCGACGCCGACGATGCGGTCGCCCGGCTTCAGGGTGCCATCCACGGCGGCCGGGCCGCCGGCGATGATCTCGCGGATCACCACCATGTCGTCCTGGCGCTGCAGCTGCGCACCGATGCCTTCCAGCGACAGCGACATCGCCTGGTTGAAGTTCTCGGCGGTGCGCGGGGTGAAGTAATCGGTGTGCGGATCGACGGCGCTGGTGTAGGCGTTCATGAAGAACTGGAAGACGTCCTCGCCCTTCAGCTCGTTGACGGTCTTTTCCAGCGTGGCGTAACGCTTGTCCAGGGTCTTGCGGATATCGTCGGGCTTCTTGCCGGCCAGCTTCAGGCGCAGCCAGTCGTTCTTGACCGATTTGCGCCACAGCTCATCCAGCTCGGCATTGCTGGCCGCCCACGGCACGTCCTTGCGGTCGTACTCGAAGCGCTCATCGGTGGTGAAATCCGGTTCCTGCTTGAGCAGCTTGCGGGCATAGCCCACGCGCTCGCCCACGCGCTGCTTGTAGACAGCGAACACCTCGAACGCCGGCTCCAGCTCGCCGCCACGGATGGCGTTGGCGATGCCGGCCTGGAACGGCGCGAAACGGGTCACATCGGCCTGGGTGAAGTATTGCTTGCCCCCGTCGAGGGTTTCCAGGTAACGCTTGAACACGTCTTTGGAGGTGGCCTCGTCCAGCGCGCGCGGCCGGTAGGCGTAGCGGCTGTCGGACAGCAGGCCGTAGACCAGCTTGGAGGTGGTCACCTGGTCGGCGGTGGCAGCGGCCGGCAATGCCGGCGAGTCGGCCTTGGCCGCCAGCGCCAGCGGCGCGACCAGCGCCAGGGCCATCAGGAATGCGGGGGCTTTGAATTTCATGAACGTGCTCGAAGGCGCCTTGCCAAGGGGGAGACTGCAGGGTGTTCAGACACCCCGACAGTGCCGAAAGTTGCCGTGTTTGTCATCCGGCCGCGTTCGGTGGAAAACCAGCCTAGCGGGGCCGGTGTAGCAAATTGTGAATGCAGGCGAAGGCGTGCGGACGAACGGTCCGCACCCACCAAGGCAGGGGTCCGCACCCACCAAGGCGGAGCGAAGGCGTGCGGACCAACGGTCCGCACCTACCTCAGGAAACCCCTGCGCCCTTGGCCTGGACATCGGCGTGGTACGACGAGCGCACCATCGGGCCGGAGGCCACGTGGCTGAAGCCCAGCTCGTAGCCGTAGTCTTCCAGCGCCTTGTAGTCCTCGGGCGTCCAGTACTTCAGCACCGGATGGTGGTGCGCGGTCGGCTGCAGGTACTGGCCGATGGTGATCATGTCCACGTCGTGCGCACGCAGGTCGCGCATGGTGGCCTTGATCTGCTCGAACTCTTCGCCCAGGCCCAGCATGATGCCGCTCTTGGTCGGCACCGACGGGTGCTGCGCCTTGAAGTTCTTCAGCAGGTTCAGCGACCACTGGTAATCGGCACCCGGGCGCACGTTGCGGTACAGGTCCGGTACGGTTTCGATGTTGTGGTTGAACACGTCCGGCGGGTTCTGCGCCAGGATCTCCAGCGCGCGCTCCATGCGGCCCTTGCCACGGAAATCCGGGGTCAGCACCTCGATGCGGGTGCCCGGCGACTTCTCGCGGATGGCGGTGATGCAGTCGACGAAGTGCTGGGCACCGCCGTCGCGCAGGTCATCGCGGTCGACGCTGGTCACCACCACGTACTTCAGGCCCATGTCGGCCACGGTCTGGCCCAGGCTGGCCGGCTCGTTGGCATCGGGCGGCTTGGGGCGGCCATGGGCGACGTCGCAGAACGAGCAGCGGCGGGTGCACACTTCGCCCAGGATCATGAAGGTGGCGGTGCCGTGGCCGAAGCATTCGTGGATGTTCGGGCAGCTGGCTTCCTCGCACACGGTCACCAGGCGGTTCTCGCGCAGCTTGGCCTTGAGGTTCTGCACGGCATTGCCCGAAGGAATGCGCACGCGGATCCAGGACGGCTTGCGCAGCACCGGCGCGTCGGCGAACTGCACCGGCGAACGGTTGATCTTGTCCCCGCCCATCTGCTTGACGCCCACCTGCAGCGGCGCGGCGGACGGAAGCTCGGCCTGCACGATCTGCAGGGGAATGGTGCGGGCGGTGGTCTCAGTCATGGCAGTTCCGGGGGGCGGTCAGGCGGCCGCAGAAAGATCGGGCAGTTCGGGCGAGGGCTGCAGCAGCAGGCCGAACTGGCGGGCCAGGTGGTCCAGCAGCACCGGCTTGACGGCGTCCATCCCGGACGGGCCGCCCAAGTCTACCACCGAGGTCACCTGCAACCCCTGGTAACCACAGGGGTTGATGCGGTGGAAGGGTTCCAGGTCCATGGACACATTGAAGGCCAGGCCGTGGAAGGTGCAGCCACGACGCACGCGGATGCCGAGGGCGGCGATCTTGGCGTCGCCCACATACACGCCGGGCGCGCCATCACGCCGCTCGGCGCCGATGTTCCATTCGCCGAGGGTGTCGATGAGGGCCTGTTCGATGCGACAGACATAGTCACGCACGCCGATGCCCAGCCGCGGCAGGCGCAGCAGCGGGTAGACCACGATCTGGCCGGGGCCGTGGTAGGTCACCTGGCCACCGCGGTCCACGTGCAGCACCGGAATGTCACCCGGCGCCAGCACGTGCTCGTCCTTGCCCGCCTGGCCCAGGGTGAACACAGGATCGTGCTCGACCACCCACAGCTCATCGGCGTCGTCGTCGGTGCGCTGGTCGGTGAAGCGCTGCATGGCGCGCCAGACCGGTTCATAGGCCTGGCGGCCGAGATCGCGCACCACCGCAGGACGGGCCGGACGCTGCCCGGGGGCAGGTTCGGCCGCGCAGCTGCTGGCTACACCGTCCACTTCACTTCCGGGTGGTCGCGCAGGGCCTGGTGGGCCACGTCGTACTGCTCACGGTTCTCCGCCCGGAACACCAGGCGCACCGAGACGTACTTGCCGTTGGACGAATGCTTCCAGCTGATGCGTTCGTTCACCACGTCGACGCCAGCGGAGATCAGCAGGCGGGGGAGGTCGTGCTCCAGGCCACGGTTGGCCGGGCCCATCGCGCTGAGCTCGAACTGACCGGGGAACTGGAAGCCGTGTTCGGGGTTGTCGGACTTGATTTCCATGCCCCCATTATCGGGCCGCAGGGCAACAAACCCAAGAGTATTCATCAACGTCAAACGCCACATCCGCAGCCCGCTGCGTTGCAGGCCGTGCCTGGTTCAGCCAGCGCCCCGACCGGCGCCGTGTTTTCGCATCGGGACAAGTGCGTTTTACAGAACAGACAAGTGAAGGCGCGCGCCTCGTTCCATCACAGCGGTGGGAGTACTGTGTTGTTGCATAAATCGACCTTCACACGCCAACTACCCGATGATCATCCCATCCATGCGTACTGCCGCCGCTGTTGGACTGTCCGGCCTTCTGGCCGCCGCCGCCCTCCCCCTCACCGCCCAGGCGGCTGAACAATGTGGTCCCGATGCGATGCGCGAACACCCGCCGCAGGTCAATTTCCGGGTCGACAATGACCTGTTCGGCGCCAAGGACCAGGACCAGGGCTACACCAACGGCGCCCAGCTGACCCTGGTCTCGCCCAATCTGGTGGACTACACCGATGACCCCTGCCTGCCGCGCCTGGCGCGCTGGGTGAACCGCCACCTCGAGCGCCTGCACCCGGGTGAGTTCGAGCAGCAGAACATGATCTTCAGCCTCGGCCAGGGCATCTACACGCCCACCGATTTCACCCGCAAGGACCTGATCGAGGACGACCGGCCCTATGCCGGCGTGCTGGTGGCCAGCTTCGGCTACAACGCCCGCCGCGGTGATCGCCTGCAGACCACCCTGCTGACCCTGGGTGTGGTGGGCCCGTGGGCGCAGGGCAAGCAGGTGCAGAACGCCGTGCACGACCTGCTGGGCGACGAGAAATTCCAGGGCTGGGACAACCAGCTGCACAACGAGCCGGTGGTGATGTACACCCACGAGCGCATGCGCCGTTGGCCGGCCGACGCCAGCGTGAATGCCGCTGGCTGGGGCTGGGATGCGATCAGCCATTACGGCGGCGCGATCGGCAACCTGGAAACCAAGGCGAATTTCGGCGGTGAAGTGCGCTTCGGCTGGAAGCTGCCGGATGATTTCGGCAGCACCCCGCTGCGCCCGGCGGGCGAAAACACCGCCCCCACCCGCGGCGGCAAGCCCGGTGGCTGGTCGTGGCACCTGTTTGCCACCACCGATGCGGCCTGGGTGATCCGCGACATCACGTTGGACGGCAACACCTTCCGCGACAGCCACAGCGTGGACAAGCGCCACGTGGTGGCCTACGGCGGCTACGGCGTGGCCGTGATGCGCGGCCGCTGGAAGTTCGCGATGGCCCGTTACCACAGCACCCGCGAATTCAACGGCCAGCGCGAAGCCCCCGTGTTCGGCAGCTTCACCATCAGCCGCTCGCTGTAGGTAGGTGCCGACCGTTGGTCGGCACACCGGGGCTGAAGCGGGTAGCTGCTGACCGTTGGTCGGCACACCGTTTGAACCGCTCGCTGTAGGTAGGTGCCGACCGTTGGTCGGCACACCGGGGCTGAAGCGGGTAGCTGCTGACCGTTGGTCGGCACACCGGTTGAACCGCTCTGTAGAGTCGAGCCATGCTCGACTGATGGCAACGGCAGTCGAGCATGGCTCGACTCTACAAAAAGCTGCCGGCCGCTGGCCGGCTGCAGGCATATCCGGATGGGTTCATGAGAAGCCGGCCAGCGGCCGGCACTACCAATAAAAAAGGCCGGCATTCGCCGGCCTTTTTCATTCACCACGCCGGGGCGTGGATCATTCCGATTCCCACCACATCCAGAAGCTGTCCCACAGGCGCTTGAAGAAGCCGGCCTGTTCTACGGCAGCCACGGCCACCAGAGGGGCTTCGGCCACCACCTTGCCATCCAGGGTCACCTTGACGGTGCCGATCTGCTGGCCCGCGGTGAACGGCGCTTCCAGGGTCTTGGGCACATCGATGCTCGGCTTCAGGTCGTTGTAGCGACCACGCGGCACGCTCACCAGCATCGGCTGGGCCACGCCCAGCTGCACCTTGTCGGTGGCACCCTTCCACACCTTGTGCTCGGCCACGGCCTTGCCCGGCTCGTACAGGCGATGGGTCTCGAAGAAGCGGAAGCCCCAGTTCAGCAGGGCCAGGCTGTCATCGGCGCGCTGCTTTTCCGACGAACCACCCAGCACCACCGCGATCAGGCGCTGGTCACCCCGCTGGGCCGAGCTCATCAGGCAGTAGCCCGCTTCGGAGGTGTGGCCGGTCTTGATGCCGTCCACGCTGCCATCGCGCCACAGCAGCAGGTTGCGGTTGGGCTGCTTGATGTTGCCCACCTGGAATTCCTTCACCTTGTTGTAGGCGTAGGTTTCCGGGTAATCACGCACCATCGCGCGGCCCAGCAGCGCCAGGTCGTAGGCGGTGCTGTGGTGGCCTTCGGCGCTCAGGCCGTGGGCGTTGACGAAGTGCGAATCCTTCATGCCGATCTTGGCGGCGTAGCTGTTCATCAGCGAAGCAAAGGCTTCCTCGCTGCCGGCCACGTGTTCGGCCAGGGCGATCGCGGCGTCGTTGCCGGACTGGATCGCCATGCCCTTTTCCATGTCTTCCAGGCGCGCGGTCTGGTTGACCGGGAAGCCGCTGTAGCTGCCGTCGGTGCCAGCGCCACCTTCGCGCCAGGCGCGTTCGCTCATCATCACCTGGTCGTCGGCGCGGACCTTGCCGTTCTTGACCTCGGCGGCGACCACATAGGACGTCATCACCTTGGTGATGCTGGCCGGGGCCAGCTGTTCATGGACGTTCTCGCCCGCCAGCACCTGGCCGGTGGCGTAATCCATCAGGATCCAGGCCTTGGACACGCTGGGCACCGGGGCCGGCGGAGTGGCCACGACCGCCGGAGCGGCAGCAGCAGCGGGCGCCGGGGTGGCCGGGGTCGGCAGCGGCGTCTGGGCGGAAGCCAGGCCAACCACCAGGGTGGCGGCCAGGGCGGTGGCGGCGGAACGGAAATTCATTGGACTGCAGGCTCCAGGGGACGGCCAGAATGGAGGGTTGTAAGACGGGCCATTGTACGGCCGGTGTGGCAGGGGCCGGCAGCACCGACCCGGGTGGATCAATCCTTGACGATCTGCGGCGAGCCCAGGCCGAGGCCTGCGATGCGGCCGACCAGTTCGGCGGCACTGGCATGGTCGTTGGCCGGTACGCGCAGGCGGAACAGGGTGCGGCCACCGGCAGCGATGTCGCTGATGGTGGCGCCCACGATGCCGGCCGCGTTGAGCTGGCCCATCGCGCGGGTCGCGTTGTCGCGGCTGGAGAAACTGGCCACCTGCACCATCACCGCACCCACCACCTGCTGCGACAGCGTCGGCGACGGGGCGGCAACCACCGCTGCCGGCGCGCTGCGAACCGGGGCGGCGGTGGCACGCGGCGTGGCAGCAGCCACGGCAACCGGGGCGGGGGCGCTGCGCACGGCCGGTGCACTCGGCGGCAGGCTGCTGACGGCCACGTCAGGCAGGGCGCTGCTGGCCGCCTGGGTGGTGGCCGGCTGGCCACGGGCAGGTGCGCCGTCGGCCGGCAGGCGCTGCACGAGGCGGTCGATGTCGCTGGGCGCGGCGGCGCGCGGGGTGGCTGCCGGGCGTGCGGCGGCGACGGTCGTGGTTGCAGCAGCGGCTTCGGCCGCACGACGCTCGCGGCGCGACGGCTTCTGCGCCAGCAGGTTGCTTTCGCCCGGCTGCAGCGCGCGCACTTCCACGTTGCCGGTGCCGCGC
This sequence comes from Stenotrophomonas sp. ESTM1D_MKCIP4_1, assembly GCF_003086895.1. NCBI lineage: Bacteria > Pseudomonadati > Pseudomonadota > Gammaproteobacteria > Lysobacterales > Lysobacteraceae > Stenotrophomonas > Stenotrophomonas sp. ESTM1D_MKCIP4_1. The sequence goes on from NZ_CP026004.1 coordinate 3,750,794, forward strand.
TGGGTGATGCCCAGGCGCACGGCGGCGGCGTAGCTGAGGTCGACCACGCGGCCATCATGGAACGGGCCACGATCGTTGACGCGCACGATCACCGACTCGCCGTTGTCCAGGTTGGTCACGCGGGCAAAGCTGGGCAGCGGGAGCGTCTTGTGCGCGGCGGTGAACTGGTACATGTCGTAGACCTCGCGGTTGGAGGTCAGGCGTCCATGGAACTTGGCGCCGTAATACGAAGCGGTGCCGCGCTCGACGTAGTCATGGGTGTCGTCGAGCACCTTGTACGACTTGCCCAGCACCACATACGGCGACTTGTTGCCGATGACCGAGCGCTCGACCGCGGTCACTTCCGGCTCGGGAATGCAGGCCACGTTGGGCACGTAGCTGGGCGTGGTGTCCTTCACCCCCGGCTTGTACAGGCCGCCGGCGGTGTAGTTGCCGCGGGTGCTGAGGTCTTCGGTGGCGGCCGCGTACGGCGAACCGTCCGGGCAGTGCGCCGGGCGCCCCCCCTTGCCCTTGCCCTGCACCACCGTGCTGGGCACCTTGCCGCCATGGCCGGCACTGGGTTTCTGCGGTACGCTGCTGCAGGCGGCCAGCGCCAGCACAGCGAATGCGGGGACCAGCCATCTGATGTTCATGCCGGGGGCAGCTCCTGTCCGGCAATGGCCTGCGACAACTGGAACACGGCCATCGCGTACATCTTCGAGAGGTTGTAGCGGGTGATCGCGTAGTAGTTCTGGAAGCCCAGCCAGTACTGCTTGCCCGTGCTGCCTTCCAGGCTGATCGGGGTGGCGGTGACGCCCGGCGGGACCGGCGCGCTGGGCTGGTAGCCGCGCTGGGCCAGGTCGGCCAGGGTCCAGGTGGGCATCCACTCGGTCGGATTGAATTCTTCGCGTCCCGGCGCCAGCGTGGCCGGCACTGCCACCTGGCCGCCGCGTACCCAGCCGCCCTTCTTCACGAAGTAATTGGCGATGGACGAGAACACGTCGTCATAGCTGGTGAACAGATCGCGGCGACCATCGCCGTTGCCGTCCACGGCGTAATCGAGGTAGCTGGACGGCATGAACTGGCCCATGCCCATCGCGCCGGCATAGCTGCCCTTGAGCGTGGTGATGTCCAGCTTCTCTTGGCGGCCCAGCTCGAACAGCTTGGCCAGTTCATCGCGGAAGAACAGCTCGCGGCGCACTTCGCGTTCCAGCTTGGCCGGGTCGCCGCTGCGCGGGTAATAGAAGGCCAGCGTGTACAGCGCATCGAGCACGCGGTGGCTGCCGGCGTTCTTACCGTAACTGGTTTCCACGCCGATGATGGCCACGATCACTTCGGCCGGCACGCCCGTGCGCTGCTGCACGCGGTCCAGCTCGGCGCGATGTTCGGCGAGGAACGCGCGGCCGCCCTCGATGCGTGCCTTGCTGATGAACATCGGGCGGTATTCGTTCCACGGCTTCACCCGCTCGGCGGGTCGCGACATGGCAGCGATGATCGGTTGGCGCACCTGCGCCTGGTCGAGTACGCGGGCAATCTCGGCTGGCGCCAGCCCGTACCGCTTGGCGGTATCGGCGATGAAGTTGGCGCGTGCGGTCTCGAACGGCACCGGGGTCAGGTCAATCGGCGCCGCCGTGGCTGCGGTCGCTTCCGGCGCGGCTTCGGCCGGGCCGCCGTGGGGCTTGCCGGCCGGATGGCGCGGCGTGCTGCTGGCCTGGGGTGAAGTCGGCGGGGACGTCGGCTGGGTCGCGCAGGCGACCAGACCGAGGGTGAGCAAGCAGGCCAGGGAGCGTCGAATCATCGTCGCAGGTTAGCAGGTCATGGATGAATTAAAACCCCTAACACCATGAATCACAACGATTTGCCCGCGTTCAGCGGGAAATGTGAAGACGTCGTGATCGACCCGCCCCATTCAGGCAGAGGTGGCCGGTTGCGCCCCCATCCCCGCAGGCGCAACCGGCGACCGGATCCTGTCGATACCTGCGCGGCTGTCGCTCCCCAGTGACAGTGCCCCGCGCTCCCTGTATCCGTTGGACCAGTACTGCTTTCCCGTCCGACGCCCCTCGCGCTGCATCTACAGACGGCGCGCCATGCCGAACGGGCCGCCATTGTGCAGGCCGATTGCGACAAGTCCATTGATCCGGATCAACGCTACGTCAAAGTGTGAATTGGTCCACATTTTTTTTGGAACTTCGTCGGCGTGATGCAGGCGTGCCACTGATCTTTCCCACCACACCGCGCGTCTACGCCAGCGTTCCGGTCACGCGGCGTGCAGTTGCAGGTCAACGTATTCGGACAAACCACGGCAGGCCAGCAACAGCTCATCGCGCGCACCGTTGCCGATGTGCTGGCTTTCGTCACCCTCCACGCGGGCCCGCTCGGCGGCGTGCAGCAGCTCCAGCAGGAAGGTCAGGCCGACATTGGCGCGGTTGGCGCGGGCCAGCGCCAGGCACTGCCCCGGCGTGTGCCCCTTGCGGGGCCAGGGCTGGCCATCAGCGGCATCCCCTTGTCGGATGCGCTGCAGGCAGCCCAGCAGGGTGATGGCACCGGGCGACGGGGTGTCCTGGGTGGCGGTCAGGGTGGTTTCCAACGCCTGGGCGATGTCATCGGGCAGTTCGTTGGCAGCCTCGCCCAGGGTGGCAAACAGGTGTGGATAGCGGGAAGCGGTCATGCGGTCATCCTTGTGCGGTCGACAAAGAAGCCCCCCGCGAGAATGCGGGGGTGGCGGACGATGCGTGGCTCCAATACCGGTGACCAAGTGTTAAAGCGCCGGCGGGCACGAGGCCCTCCACGCACCGCCCGCCAGAAACGCACGGACAGATTGCCAGCCGACGCCGCCCGAACAGGAAAGGGCGACGCCGGCTGGCAAGCGTAAACAACACTTAGGTCAACGGGATTGGAGTCCCGCGCCACCCGTTGTCGGTGGCCATCCATGATTTGCATGGACAGCCATAGGTGCCAATGAGAAAAGTTGGAAAGTCGAATTTTTCAGAAGCCGATGCGGGGCGGGCGGCGATAGGCCAAAAGCGTCAGCCAAAGCCACCGGGCGTGGCCCGACGCTACCCGTTCACCGGCCGGTGCACGCGTACGGCCATCACCAGGCCGATGCCGGCCAGCAGCGAAACGGCCGAGGTGCCGCCGTAGCTGACCAGCGGCATCGGGATGCCCACCACCGGCAGCAGGCCGGAAATCATGCCGCCATTCACCAGGACATAGACAAAGAACGCCAGGCCCAGGCTGCCGGCCAGCAACCGCGCATGCGTGTCGCGCGCGTGCACGGCAATCCACAGGCAGCGCCCGACCACGAACAGGTACAGCGCGAACATCGTCGCCACGCCGATCCAGCCGAACTCTTCGCTCAGCACCGAGAACGCGAAATCGGTGGTGTACTCGGGCAGGAAATCCAGCGTGGCCTGCGTGCCCTGCCCCCAGCCGCGGCCTTCCCATCCGCCCGAACCAATGGCGATGCGTGACTGCAGGATGTTCCAGCCGGTGCCGAGCGGATCGGCGGCGGGGTCGAGGAAGGTCAGTACGCGGTCCTTCTGGTACTGCCGCAGCAGGCCGAACCAGGCCAGCGGCGCGGCCATCGCCACACTGGCCAGGCCGGTTGCCACCCAGCCCCAGTGCAGGCCGGCCAGCAGCAGCGCGAACACGCCGCTGGCCGTGACCAGGGTGGCCGTGCCGAGGTTGGGCTGCAGCAGGATGAGCACGCCCGGCACACCGATCAGCGCGGCGGCGGTCAGCACCGTGCGTGGCGATGGCGGCAGCGGCTGGCGGTGCAGGTACCAGGCCATCATCAGCGGCAGGCTGAGTTTGAGCAGCTCGGAGGGCTGCAGGTAGAACACGCCCAGGTTGAGCCAGCGCTGGCCGTACTTGCCGGTGCCGATCACGTACACCGCCATCAACGGCAGCATCGACAGCGCGTACAGGGCCGGGGTCCACGCGCGCAGGCGCAGCAGTGACACCCGCGACAGCAGCCACATCGCCGCAAGGCCCCCGGCAAAGCGCGCGGCCTGCCCGGTGACCGGGCCCGACACGCTGTGCAGCACGGCCAGGCCGGCTGCCATCAACAGCAGCAAGGCGAGCAGCAGCGGCAGGTCGATCGTACGCACCACCTCGCGGCAGATGCCGGATACACGTTTCCATTCCACCCAGGCAGGGTAGCGAGCGGCGCTTGCGTGAAGCTGTCATGGCTCGTGCGTTTGTAGAGTCGAGCCATGCTCGACTGCTTCTCGCCGGGAGCAGCCGAGCGTGGCTCAGCTCTACAGAAACCGCAGCGCAGTCGAGCATGGCTCGACTCTACAGAAGCGGCGCGGCCGGTTTCAGCCGTAGCCGCCGTGCACCGGGTTGTGGCTGCGCACCGCCATCACCAGGCCGAACCCGGCCAGCAGTGACACCGCCGAGGTGCCGCCGTAGCTGATCAGCGGCATCGGCACGCCCACCACCGGCAGCAGGCCGGAAATCATGCCGCCGTTCACCAGCACGTACACGAAGAACGCCAGGCCGGTGGCACCGGCCAACAGGCGCGAGTAGGAATCGCGCGACTGGCTGGCAATCCACAGGCAGCGCCCGATCACCACCAGGTACAGGGTCAGCACCAGGGCCACGCCCATCCAGCCGAACTCCTCGCTCAGCACCGAGAACGCGAAGTCGGTGGTCTGCTCGGGAATGAAGTTCAGATGCGACTGCGACCCCTCGCCCCAGCCCTTGCCATCGAAGCCACCGGAGCCGATCGCGATCTTCGACTGGATGATGTTCCAGCCCGCACCCAGCGCGTCCATCTCCGGGTCGAGGAACATCATGATGCGGTCCTTCTGGTACGGCCGCAGCAGCCAGAACCAGGCCACCGGGGCGACGGCGGCCACGCCGCCTACCCCCAGCCCCACCCACCACCAGGGCAGGCCGGCCAGCAGCAGGACGAACACGCCGCTGGCGGCGATCAGCACGCCGGTACCAAAGTCCGGCTGCAGCATCACCAGGCCGGTCGGCACGCCGATGATGACCAGCGACACCAGCACCGTGTTGAAGCGCGGCGGCAGCGGCATGCGGTGCAGGTACCAGGCCACCATCATCGGCAGGCTGACCTTCAGCAGTTCTGCCGGCTGCAGGTAGAAGAACTTCAGGTCCAGCCACTGCCGGCCGTACTTGCCGGTGCCCAGCACGAACACCGCCAGCAACGGGATCATCGAGATCGCGTAGATGAGCGGGGTTGCCGAGCGGATGCGCAGGATCGGTACCCGCGAAATGCCCCACAGCGCCGCCAGGCCGACCACGAAGCGCGCGCCCTGGGCCATCACCAGGCTGTCCCCGCCCGCGCTCTTCAGCGTGGCAAGGCCGATCACCATCAAGGCGCCCAGGGCCAGGCACAGTACCCAGTCCAGGGTGCTGAAGAAGCGGCGCAGCATGTCGCCGGCCCAACGCAGGAAATCGCTCATCGCGCGTGCTCCGCAGGCGTGGGTCGGGGGCTTGCCGGCACGGCGGCGGCAACCGCCGGGGCGCCCGGTGCGGGGGCGGGTACGGGCGACGGCGCAGGCACGCCCACCTGCACGGGATGCTCGCCCAGCAGCGCGGCGGCAGCGTCGCCGGCCGGGCGCGCGCTGGCATCTTCGTTGTCGAACGCGGTCACGCCGATGACGGTGGTGCCGCGCTCGCTGTCCAGCGGCTGCATGCCCTCGGGCATCTTGCCCAGCAGGTACGCGTCGAACACCTTGCGCGCGATCGGCGCGGCGGCCGAACCGCCGTAACCACCGCCTTCCACGGCGATCGCCAGCGCGATGACCGGCTGCTCGACCGGCGCGAAGCCCACGAACAGTGCGCGATGGCGCAGGTGCATCGGCAGGCTTTTCGGGTTTACCGCGGCGGTGCCCTTGCGGCTGACCACCTGCGCGGTACCGGTCTTGCCGGCCATGGTGTACGGCGCACCGACGGCAATACGCGCGGCGCTGCCCCCGGGCAGCATCGTGGCCATCATGCCTTCGCGCACGGCCTGCACGTTGTTCGGGTTGGGGCTGACCGGCTTGCTCGGGCCCGGCTCGCTGGCCACCCAGTCGTGGTCGAAGCCTGCGCGCTGCTGGATGACCAGATGCGGGGTGCGCAGCTGGCCATCGGCCAGCGCGCTGACGCCGCGCGCCAGCTGCAGCGGGGTGACCTTCCAGTCGCCCTGGCCGATGCTGATGTTGACCGTATCGCCGGGATACCAGGCTTCCTTGCGGCTTTTGCGCTTGTAGGCGGGCGACGGCAGGATGCCGCCGATCTCGCCGGTCAGGTCGATGCCGGTCGGCTGGCCGAAGCCGTAGTACTCCATGTAGTGGTCGAAGCGCTCGATGCCCAGGTCCAGCGCCAGCCGGTAGTAGTAGGTGTTGACCGACTGGGCGATGGATTTGCGCAGGTCGGTCCAGCCATGGCCGCCGCGGTGCGAATCGCCCCAGCCGCGCGAGGTACCCGGCAGGTAGAACATGCCGGTGGACAGCACCTTGTCTTCCGGGCGGCGCACGCCCGAATCCAGGCCAGCCAGGCCGATCAGCGGCTTCAGCGTGGAACCGGGGGCCACGCCACCCAGCACCAGGCGGTTGAACTGCGGCCGCGACGGATTGTCGTTCAGCGCCTTGAAATCGGCATGCGAGATGCCGTTGACGAAGAGGTTGGGATCGTACGAGGGCAGGCTGACCATGGCCAGCACTTCGCCGGTGCGCGGGTCCATCGCCACCGCCGAGCCTTCCTGTTCGCCGAACGCGGCCACCAGCGCGCGCTGCAGGTCGGCATCGATGGACAGGCGCAGGTCGGCGCCGGACTGTGCGGCCACGCGGCCAATGGTGCGGATGGCACGGCCCTGCACATTGGTTTCGACCTGCTCGTAGCCCACCTTGCCGCGCAGCTGCTGCTCGTAATAGCGCTCCAGCCCCGACTTGCCGATGTGGGTCAGCGCCGCGTTGCCTTCGCCGAGGATCTCCAGATCCTTGTCATCGACCCGGCCGACGTAGCCAATGATGTGCGCGAACAGATCGCCATAGGGATAGCGGCGGGTCAGGTAGGGTTCCAGTTCCACGCCCGGGAAGCGCCAGCGGTCCACCGCGAAGCGCGCCATTTCCTCATCGCTCATGCGCAGCTTGAGGGTGACCGGAAGGAACTTGCGGCGCGCCTTGCGCGACTTGTTGAACGCTTCCAGCTCTTCAGGGCTGATGCTGATGATCTTGGCCAGCCCTTCCAGGGTGGCGTCCATGTCCTTGACCTTGTCCGGGGTCACGTCCAGGCGGAACGCCGGTACGTTCTCGGCCAGCAGGCGTCCGTTGCGGTCGTAGATCATGCCGCGCCCGGGCACCACCGGCCGCGGCTTGATGCGGTTGGCTTCCGAACGCGTGGCGTAGATATCGTGGTCCAGCACCTGCAGCTTGAAGTACCAGCCGCCCAGGCCCAGCAGGCACACCAGCACGCCGAGGAAGCCCAGCGCCGCGCGGCGGCGGAACTGTTCGGCTTCGGCGTGCGGGTTCTTGACCTGGCGACGCGAGTTCATGGTTCAGCGCCCGCGCTTGCCGAAACGCACGGCGTCGAGCAGCACGAACACCAGCGGCCACAGGCCCATGCCCAGCAGCGGTGCCCACCAGTACGACCACGGCAGGGTGGGTTCACCCACCAGGATGTGCACCAGTGCGCTGACGATGCGGTCGTTGAACAGCAGGCCGCCGATGGCCAGCATCTGCTGGGACATCGGGAAGAAACGGATGCGGGCGCGGAAGCGCTGCAGGATGAAGGCCAGCATCACCAGCCGCATGGCCTGTTCGCCGAGCACGCCGCCATACAGCAGATCGGCGATGACGCCGCTGGTGAAGGCGATGCCCAGGCCCACGCGCTCGGGCGCTTCGATGACCCAGTAGGCCAGCACCAGGGCCAGCCAGTACGGGCGCAGCGGTTGCAGCAGCGCGGGCAGCGGCAGCAGGCCCAGCAGCAGGGCCACGACCAGGCTGGCCGGCAGCACCCAGGGGTTGTCGCGCAGGCGGCTCATCGTGCGGGCTCCTGCGAAGTGGGTTGGGTGGGTTGCGGCTGCCGGCCAGCGGCCGGCACTACCGGGGCCGACCTTGTGTCGGGTGGAGAGCCCCCTTCTTGTTGAAGGGGGCGCGCCGAAGGCGCGGGGTTAAGGGAGGATGCGGGGGCAACCGCCCGCGCCGCAGGCGGGGGCGGTTGCCGGCCAGCGGCCGGCACGACCGGGGGCGTCGCCGGGGCCGTGGCGGGCGCGGCGCCTGCGGGCAGCGCGTCACCTTCTGCGGGGCCACCGGCGGTGCCTTCCAGGCTCTGGCGCAGCTCCGGCGGTATCCGGATCGCCGCGCCGGGGCGCAGCAGCAGCACGTCGCGGCCGCGGTCCAACTGGGCCGCAGGCTTCATTTCGCCCACCAGGAAGGCGTGGGTGTCATCGGGGCGCAGCGCGGTGATGGTGCCCACCGGGAAGCCCGGCGGGAAACGCCCGCCCAGGCCGGAGGTGACGATCTCATCGCCCACTTCCACGCCCGCGCTCAGCGGAATATCACGCAGTTGCAGGGTGTCGCCGCGGCCATAGACGATCAGGCGCACGCCGTTGCGCGCCACGGTAACCGGCACGGCATGGTCCGGGTCGGTCAGCAGCAGCACGGTGGAGGTTCCGCCGGTGGTACTGATCACCTGCCCCATCAAGCCGCCAGCATCGATCACCGCCTGGCCTACATGTACGCCATCGCGGCTGCCGGCATCCAGCACCAGGCGCTGCTTGACCGGGTCCAGGTCGATATCGAGGATCGGCGCCAGCTGCACGTCCAGGCCGCTGCGCTCGGCGACGTTCAGCAGTTCGCGCAGCTGGGCGTTGTCCAGTGCGGCGGTCTGCAGGCGGGTCAGGCGCGCGTTGGCCAGCAGCAGCTGGTTGCGCAGCTCGCGGGTCTCGGCCACCAGCTGGCCGTGGCTGGCGGCGTTGTCGCGCACCTGGTTGCTGAGCTTGCCGGGCAGGCCGGCCAGCGCCCACACCGGTTGCACCAGGGCGTCGGCCTGGGCGCGCACGCGCGCCAGCCAGCCGGCCTGGTCGTCCAGCACGATCAGGGTGATGGCCATGGCCAGGTAGGCGAGCAGTCGCAGCGGACTGGCGGCGTCACCGGATCGGGAGGCTACGGGAGGACCGGCGTAGGGCGGCACGGCAACAGTTCAACCAGCAAAGGACGAAGGGGAAACATGGCGGCGCCCCGCCGGTGCCGGCCCGCAGCGGCGGGCCACACCCCGGAAGGGCGCTGCAGGAACGACCAGGCGGCAGACCTCAGTCCGGCGCAAAGAACTCGTTGCCGTGCATGTCGACCAGTTCCAGCGCACGACCGCCACCGCGGGCGACGCAGGTGAGCGGGTCGTCGGCCACCTGCACGTGCAGGCCGGTTTCCTCGGAAATCAGGCGGTCCAGGTCACGCAGCAGGGCGCCACCACCGGTCAGCACGATGCCGCGCTCGGCGACGTCGGCGCACAGTTCCGGCGGGGTCTGCTCCAGGGCCAGCTTGACCGCGCTGACGATGCCCGACAGCGGCTCGTGCAGGGCCTCCAGCACTTCGTTGGAGCTGATCTTGATCATCTTCGGCACGCCCTCGGCGAGGTTGCGGCCGGAGATTTCCATCTCGATGACCTCGGCCTGCGGGTAGGCGCAGCCCAGCTCGACCTTGATGCGCTCTGCGGTGGCTTCACCGATCAGCATGCCGTGGTTGCGGCGCACGTAGTTGGTGATCGACTCGTCGAAGCGGTCGCCACCGATGCGGACCGATGCCGAATAGACGATGCCGTTCAGCGAGATCACCGCCACTTCGGTGGTGCCGCCGCCGATGTCGATGACCATCGAACCGCGCGCTTCGGTGACCGGCATGCCGGCGCCGATCGCGGCGGCCATGGGCTCTTCGATCAGGAACACATCGCGGGCACCGGCTTCCTCGGCCGATTCACGGATGGCGCGGCGCTCGACCTGGGTCGAACCGGCCGGCACGCAGACCAGCACGCGCGGGCTCGGGCGCAGCACGCGGGACTTGTGCACCTTCTTGATGAAGTGCTTGAGCATCGCCTCGGTATAGGTGAAGTCGGCGATGACGCCGTCCTTCATCGGGCGGATGGTGGTGATGTGGCCCGGGGTACGGCCCAGCATCTGCTTGGCTTCGGCGCCTACGGCTGCCACCGAGCGGGTGCCACCAATGGCACGGTCCTGGCGCACAGCCACGACCGACGGCTCGTTCAGCACGATCCCCTGCCCGCGCACATAGATGAGGGTATTGGCCGTGCCCAGGTCGATGGACAGGTCATTGGAGAACATGCCACGGAGTTTCTTGAACATCTGAGGAAGGAGTCCTGAGGGGTGTCGTGCCCGCCGCGGGATGGCGAAAAAATGGGCAGAATTCGAGGCCGACAAGCCTAGCAACCCGCTTCCCGGCGAGCAAGGAAAAAACTAGCTGAACCCGCGACTTGGCTGGGTTTCGGCCCAATTGGGCATCACCCGGTTCTGGCCCTGAGCGGCACCAGCAGGTAACCTTTGCGCCGTCGGGCGCCCAAGGGCGCCATTTGCTTGCTGGCAGACGCCGGCTGGCCACCCCCAAATTCACCGCATAGGCTTACATCGATGTCCGCTCTGATCTGTGGTTCTCTTGCTTTCGACACCATCATGGTGTTCCCGGACCAGTTCAAGAACCACATCCTGCCGGACAAGGTGCACATCCTGAACGTGTCCTTCCTGGTCCCGCGCATGCGCCGCGAACTGGGCGGCTGCGCCGGCAACATCGCTTACAACCTGAAGCTGCTGGGCGGCAGCCCGATCCCGATGGGCACCGTCGGCCAGGATTTCGCACCGTACCGTGAGCACTTCGAGCGCATGGACATCGACCTGAGCCAGGTCCGCGTGCTGGACGACATGTTCACCCCGCAGTGCTTCATCACCACCGACCACGACAACAACCAGATCACCGCGTTCCATCCGGGCGCGATGATGCGTTCGCACGAGAACCACGTGAAGGACGTGCCGGGCGTCACCTTCGGCATCGTTGCGCCGGACGGCCGTGACGGCATGATCCAGAACGCGGCCGAGTTCCTGGAATGCGGCATCCCCTTCATCTTCGACCCGGGCCAGGCGCTGCCGCTGTTCAACGGCCCGGAGCTGCGCGATTTCATCGAGCAGGCCGACTACGTGGTGGTCAACGACTACGAGTCGAACCTGCTGCAGGAACGCACCGGCTGGGATGAGAAGCAGATCGTGAGCCGGGTGAAGGCCTACATCACCACCCGTGGCCCGAAGGGCGCGGTCATCCACACCCCGGAAAAGAGCTACGACATTCCGCCGGCGCACGAGCGCCGCGTGGTCGACCCGACCGGCTGTGGCGACGCCTTCCGTGCCGGCCTGATCTACGGCATCGAGAAGGGCTACGACTGGCTGACCATCGGCCGCATGGCCAACCTGATGGGCGCGCTGAAGGTAGAGCACCCGGGCACGCAGAACCAGCGCTTCACCTTTGAAGAGTTCCACGACCAGTTCAAGCAGCAGTTCGGTTACGCGCTGGGCGCGTAAGCCGGACTGACCGCGCATTTCACCTTATCCCCGCGCCTTCGGCGCGCCCCCTTGAACAACAAGGGGGCTTTCCACCCGACGGGTCATCAGGATCTGCTCTGGTGGGTGTCGACCTTGGTCGACGCTGCCGGCCAGCGGCCGGCACTACCTGGACCGCCGGGCATGCCCGGCGCTACCGTAGATCGCTCTGGTAGGCGTCGACCTTGGTCGACCTGCCGGCCAGCGGCCGGCACTACCCGCAGCGCCGGGCATGGCGCGGCATTACCGTAGATCGCTCTGGTGGGTGTCGACCTTGGTCGACCTGCCGGCCAGCGGCCGGCACTGCCTGGAGCAGCCGAGCGTGGGCTCGGCTCTACAAGGCCGCCAGCAGTGCGCGGCAATCGGCGAAATGCCAATCGGCACGGCCCGGCCAGGGGTTCTCGGGCAGGTTGACCAGCACTGTGCGGGCGCCGGCGGCACGACCGCACTCCAGGTCGTAGACGTGGTCGCCTACCATCACGCCTGCGTCGGCGCCGATTCCCCAGCGCCGCAGGTGCTGCTGCACGCCATCGGGCGAAGGCTTGGGCACCGCTTCATCGCGCCCGATGATCGCCGCATCCTCGAACAGATCCCCTACCCCGATCGCCTCCAGCGTCAGCTTCGCCAGCGCGTGATCGTTGCGGGTGAGGATGCCCAGCCGGCAGCCGGCCGCCGCCAGCGCTCGCAGCAGTTCGACCGCGCCTGGCGCCGGCAGTGCGTTTTCGGCCAGGCCACGTTCGTGTTCCAGCAGCCAGGCGTGCTTCCGTGCCGCTTCGACATCGGGCAGGCCCGCCAGATGCGCCAGGATGTCATCGCCCGGCGGGATGCCCAGCTCGCGCTTGATGCGCTCGAAATCATGCATGGCCACAGTCAGCGTGCCATCCATGTCGAACACCCAGTGGCGCACGGCCGATAGAGGCGGCGCCACCTCCACGGCGCTGGCCGTCACTTCCACCACTGCGGCATGCGGCTGGTGTCCACGCCGCCGGTCTCGAACACGGCAGTGCGGGTGCCACCGGCCTTCACCGGGAATTCAATGCTGATCGACGTGCCCTTCTGGGCCAGCTTCCACAGCGCCTTCTGGTCGGTGATGAACATCGCGATGGCCTCGTCGGTCTTCGGGCGCCAGGCGGCCATCGCGACCGGCTTGCCATCGTCCACGGTCACCTTCACCGAACACTGCGGGCAGCGGAAATCACCGGCCTGCAGCACCAGGTAGGCGTGGCGCTTCCATTCCGGATGGTCGCGGAACACCAGCTGCACCGGCTTGGCGCCACTGCCGTCCACGTCCACCCGTTCCTTGCTGTAGATCGACGCGGAGCGCTGCACGCCCTTGCTGCCGACCGGAATCTCGTTGTACTGCCACAGCGCCTGCAGGCGGCGCAGGTTGCGGGCGGCATCGGCCTTGGCCTTCACCTCGTCGTAGCCGGCGGCGATGCGTTCGGCTGCGGCGGTGTCCTTGTACTGGTCCAGCAGCGAACCGCCGTGGATGCGTGCGCGTTCCCAGTCCTGTGCCGCCACGGCGGTGTCGTACTGCTTGGCAACGTCTTCGGCCTTGGCCTCCTTCTGCGCCTGGGCGGCGGCGGCTGCGGCTTCCTGCGCCTTGCGCTCTTCCTCGGGGTTGCTGCAGGCGGCCAGGGCCAGGGCGCAGGCGGTGATCAGGATCAGACGTTTCATGTGGAGGTCCTTCGTGTGTGCACTGTTCTGTAGAGTCGAGCGTGCTCGACTGGCACTTCAAGAGCAGTCGAGCACGCTCGACTCTACAGAAGCGTGGAGCAACGGCAGTCGAGCATGGCTCGACGCTACAAAAAAAACGCCGGGGGATACCCGGCGTTTCTGCTTACTTGGCTTCGGCCTTGGCCAGCAGATCCTGCACCGAGGCGGTGGTGATCGGGTGGTAGCCCGGCTTGGCCTTCTCGAAGGCCTGCTTGGCCAGCGCCAGACCTTCCGGGGTCTTCACCAGTTCGGCGTAGATCGGCATGATCAGCTTGCGACGGCCGACGCGCTCGATGAACGCGGCGGCGGCGTCATTGGCCTGCTGATAGCCGCTGCGGATGGCCAGCGGGTACCAGCGCATGGCGATTTCGCCATTGGCGGTGCCGGTGAAGTGATAGGCCTTGTCCAGCGTGGCCAGCTTGTCCAGCGACAGGGTGGCGCCCAGGCCATCGATGAAGCGGACCCATTCCTGGGTGCCCCACTCGGCGGTGACCTGGCTGCCCGGCAGGCTGCCGGCACCGGAGAACGCGATGCGCGCCGCATCGACGCTGCTGAAGTTGCGCGACTGCGCCTTGGTGGCGAACGACGGGATACCCGGCTCGTCCAGCCAGGCCTTCAGTTCGGCCTCGCTCACCGCCGAGGGGTTCTTCGGCAGCAGGTTCTTCTTCAAGTAGTCGACGAACTGGTCGGTGTTGGCGCTCTGGAAGGCATGGTCATCGAACCAGCCACGCAGGAACGGGTCAAAGGTTTCGCGGCCGAAACGCTGTTCCAGGAACTCCAGGAACCACGAACCCTTGACGTAGGCGACCTGGCTCAGGGCTTCGTCGGGGTCACGCTCGTTCAGCGGCGGCAGCGCCAGCGCCTGGTCGGCCGGGCTCATGTCCTTCACTTCGGCCAGCAGATCGGTCTGGTCGATCTGCTTCTCCATCTCGGCCATCTCCTTGCCGTACAGGGCTTCGGTGATGCGCCCCTGGACGTAGGTGGTGAAGCCTTCATTGAGCCAGATGTCCTTCCAGCTGGCGTTGGTCACCAGGTTGCCCGACCAGCTGTGCGCCAGTTCGTGGGCGACCAGCGAAACCAGCGACTTGTCGCCGACGATGACGGTCGGGGTGGCGAAGGTCAGGCGCGGGTTTTCCATGCCGCCGAACGGGAACGACGGCGGCAGCACCAGCATGTCGTAGCGGCCCCAGCGGTATTCGCCGTACAGCTTCTCGGCGGCACCGATCATCTTTTCGGTGTCTTCAAATTCCTTGGCGGCCTTGTTCACCATGGTCGGTTCGGCCCAGACGCCGGAGCGGCCGGAAATCGGCTCGAACACCAGGTCACCCGCGGCGATGGCCAGCAGGTAGGACGGAATCGGCTGCGGCATCTTGAAGGTGTAATCACCGTCACGCGCGGCCTTCGGGTCGTTGTCGGCGCTCATCAGCACCATCACGTCGGGGCGCGAGGTCACGTGCGCGCTGTAGGTGAAGCGCACGCTGGGGGTGTCCTGCAGCGGCACCCAGGAACGGGCGTGGATGGCCTGCGACTGGCTGAACATGAAGGGCAGCTTCCTGCCCTCGGTCATCGACGGCTCCAGCCACTGCAGGCCGGAGGCGGTCGGTGCGGTGTGGTAGGTCACTTCCACCTTGGCCGGCTGGGCCGGCGCTTCGATGGTCAGCTTGCTGCCGAACACCTTGTCGACCGGGGCCAGCTCGAACTTCAGCGGGCTGCGCGCGCCGTCGGCGGCGATGGCCTCGACCTTGGAGACGCTCAGTTCGCGGGTGTCGAGCACCAGCTGCTGGGCATCCTTCTGCTTCCATTCCAGGGTGTAGGTGGCGGTGCCGCCGATCTGCTTCTGGTCGAAGTCCAGCTTCAGATCCAGCGCGATGTCCTTGATGACGACCTTGTCCGGCTCGGCGTACGAGCTTTCGTCGTGGCTGCGGTTCTCGGCGTTCACGGGGGCGGCAGGGGCCTTTTCGGCAGTCGGGGCGGCGGCGGGCGCGGCCGCCTCCTGGGAGCAGCCGGCGGCCAGGGCCACGGCCAGCGGAAGGAGCATCAGCGGATTACGCATGAATCGGGACCGTTACGGGGGATCAAACCCCAATGGTACCTCGCCCCCGGCCCGGAGGGTGCCACCCGCCCCCGGTAGGTGCCAACCTTGGTTGGCACGAACCCATCCACGCGTGCGGCAGGCCCGTGCCGACCAAGATCGGCACCTACCAGAGCGGATGGCCGGTGCGGGCGTGTACCAACAAAGGTTGGCACCTACCAGAGCAGGAATTACAGCTTGTAGCCGGAATGGATCGAGACGATGCCGCCGGTCAGGTTCTTGTAGTGGCAGCGCTCGAAGCCGGCCTGCCCCATCATCGCCTTCAGTTCTTCCTGCGGCGGGTGCTTGCGGATGCTCTCGGCCAGGTACTGGTAGCTGTCCGAATCGTTGGCGAACAGCTTGCCCAGCTTGGGCAGGATCCTGAACGAGTGGAAATCGTAGATCGGCTTGAACCAGTCGGCGGTGACTTCGGAGAACTCCAGCACGCGGGCCTGGCCGCCCACCTTCAGCACGCGGTACATCTCGCGCAGGCCGGCATCCTTGTCGGTCACGTTGCGCAGGCCGAAAGCAATGGTCACCAGATCGAAGCTGTTGTCCGGGAACGGCAGGGCTTCGGCGTTGCACTGCACGTAGTCCAGGCCCAGCACCAGGCCGCGGTTGGTCAGGCGGTCACGGCCGACCGACAGCATGCCGGCATTGATGTCGCCCAGCACCACCGAACCCTCGGCACCCACGCGCTCTTTCAGCAGGGCGGCGATGTCGCCGGTGCCGCCGGCCAGGTCGAGCACGCGGTCACCGGGCTTAACCTGCGCGGTGGCCACGTAATAGCGCTTCCAGGCCCGGTGCACGCCGAGGCTCATCAGGTCGTTCATCAGGTCGTAGTTGCGCGCGACCGAGGTGAACACCTCGCCGACAAGCTTCTGCTTGTCCTTGGCGGCCACGTCGCGGAACCCGAAATGGGTGGTACCGGATTTGTAGGGGGATTCGCTCATGCCCTGATTATCGCACCGCCGGGGCCGCTGCGGGGTAACCGCGCCTTATCATGGCGGCCCATGACCCACCGGAGCCCCGCATGATCACCACGCCCGACTACCAGGCCCTGCTGCAGACCGCCATCGCCGAAGCCCGACAGGGCCTTGCCGAGGGTGGCGTGCCGATCGGCGCGGCGCTATACCACAACGATGGCCGCCTGCTGGGCTGCGGTCACAACCGCCGCGTGCAGGAAGGCGATCCGTCGGTGCACGGCGAAACCGATGCCTTCCGCAAGGCCGGCCGCCAGCGCCGTTACCAGGACACCATCATGGTCACCACCCTGGCACCGTGCTGGTACTGCTCCGGGCTGGTGCGCCAGTTCAACATCGGCACCGTGGTGGTCGGCGAATCGCGCACCTTCCAGGGCGGCATCGACTGGCTGCGCGAGAACGGCGTCAACGTGATCGACCTGGACAGCCAGGAATGCGTGGACCTGCTGGGTGGCTTCATTGCGCAGCATCCGGAAATCTGGAACGAAGACATCGGCGAATAAGCCTTCGCCCGTCGTTCTGCATCCACGTAGATGAACGCTTCAGAGCCGGCACAGGCTTGTGCCGGCTGCGTCTGCGCGCGTCGATGTGCGCTGGCGCACAGTCAGCTGGATACGTTGCACACGCGCTGCTAACACTGCCTTCGCAGCGCGCGCCTAGGGTGGAACCACCGGGGCCCCTTGTCCCGGCGGAGCAAGCCCATGAGCGCGCACGCCGTACACCCCCTGCCCGACCCTGCCCTCGCCGGCATCCGCCACCGTCTGGCGCAACAGTTCGCGCTGCATCGAAATGGCGCCCCTTTCTGGACCGCATTCCAGGACATGCAGCAGGAACTCACCCGCGATCACCCGCGCGACCACGTGCGGCTGTGCAACGCGATGGCCGACATGGCCGAAGACTTGGGCGCAGTCACGCACGCGCAGCGCATAGATGGCAACACCGGCTGCACACCGCGCTGACGCTGCATGCACCGGCATCTCGCCACACTGGCATCAACCCCCACTCCCTGCCACCCAACCGAATTGGAATGCCATGCACGCTGAAGTCCCCGCCATCCCACCGGTTATCGACGTCGATGCTGAACTCGATCACTGGCGCCGGCAGCATGCCGACGGCGCGTTGTCGCACAACTCGTTCGGCTCCTACGTGCCGTGGATCAAGTTCGCCTGCGATTCGCTGATCACCCAGCCGCGCGCCAGCAACGCCGAGCGCGATGAGACCTTCCAGACCCAGTACGCCCTGCAGATCATGCCGCGCCTGAGCGAGGCGCAGGCCCGTGAGTTCGTCGACCGCTGCTGGCAGCACGTGTACCAGACCAGCCGGGTGCAGCTGCAGGACGCCCCGCGCCTTCGCGCCTGACCCTGCTGCGGCTGCACGGCCCGTGCACGGGCCGCTGCCGATCATCGTCGTCACCTGGGTGGAACGACGACGATGAAAGCACGGAACCTGTTCAATACGATCGCAAAGAAAGCCGCGGCCGCCACCGGTTCGCCGTGGACGTTCCTGGTGGCAGTGGCGATCGTGGTGGTGTGGGGCATCAGCGGCCCCGTCTTCGGCTTCAACGATACGTGGCAGCTGGTCATCAACACCGGCACCACCATCATCACGTTCCTGATGGTGTTCCTGATCCAGCACACGCAGAACTCGGACACGGCCGCGATGCAGATCAAGCTGGACGAGTTGATCCGCGCCACGGCCGAGGCGAACAACGAGCTGCTGGACCTTGAAGAGATGGACGAAGAGCGGCTGGAGGAAATCCGCGCCGAGTACGAACGCATGGCGCGGGAAGCCGGCGACGCGCTGGTGCGGGTACGCGCGTGCCGCGCAGCGCCGCGCGATGATGAAGCGATCTGACGCGCCCCGATTGGGGAATGCCGGCCAGCGGCCGGCACTACCGGACATCCGGAACATTGGTGAATGCCGGCCAGCGGCCGGCATCGCGTTTACCTCAACCGCGTTCGTGCCAGCCGCCGCCCAGCACCTTGTACAGGGTGATGCGGTTGGCCTGCTGGGCCAGTTCGGCCTGCAGGCGCGTCTGCTGCGCGCTGTAGGCGGTGCGGCGTGCGTCCAGCAGGGTCACGAAGCTGTCCAGGCCGGCGTCATAACGGGCCTGCGACAGGCGGTTGGCCGTTTCGGCCGCGTCCACCAGACGCTGCTGCGCGCTCACCTGCTCGTCCAGGCTGACATTCAGCGCCAGCGCGTCGGAGGTTTCGCGGAACCCGCTCTGGATCGCCTTTTCATACTGGGCCAGGGCGATATCACGGTCCGCGTTGGCCACCGCCAGGTTCGCGCGCAGCTTGCCGCCCTGGAAGATCGGCAGCGTGATCTTCGGCAGGAAGCTCCATACGCGGGTGCCGCTGTCGAACAGGTTGGACAGCTCACCCGAGCCACTGCCGATGCTGCCGGTCAGGGTGATGCTGGGGAAGAACGCTGCACGCGCCGCGCCGATGTTCGCATTTGCCGCCAGCAGCTGGTGTTCGGCCGCCATGATGTCCGGGCGCTGCAGCAGCACATCGCTGGGCAGGCCGGCCGGCGGCGGTGCCAGCGCCAGCAGCTGCGGTTCGATGCTGTCGGGCAGCAGGTCCGCATCGATCTGGCCGCCGGCCAGCAGGGCCAGTGCATTGCGATCCTGGGCGAGCTGTCCGCGCAGGCGCGCCGCATCGGTACGGGCGGTTTCCACCAGGGTGCGGGTCTGGCTCAACTCCAGCCCGGAGCTGCCGCCCCGTTCGTGACGGGCTTCAGCCAGACGCAGCGAATCCTCATAGGTCTTCAGCGTGGCCTCGGAGATCTTCAGCTGCTGCGCGTCGGCGCCGTAGGTCAGCCAGGCAGTCGCGGTCTCGGCCACCAGGCTCAGCTGCGCGTTGCGGCGGTTGGCGGCCACGGCGAAGTACTGCTGCAGGGCCGCCTCGCTGAGGTTGCGCACGCGACCGAACAGGTCCAGCTCGAAGTCAGCCACGCCGACGCCGGCAGTGAACTGTTCGGTGACACCGGCATCGGTGCCCTGCCGTTCCATCTGCCCGGTGGCTGCCAGGCCAGGCACGCGGTCGGCGCGCTGCACGCGGTACTGGCCGCGCGCTTTTTCCACGTTCAGCACCGCCACGCGCAGGTCGCGGTTGTTGTCCAGCGCCTGGCCGATCACCTGCTGCAGGCGTTCATCGGTGAAGAAGTCGCGCCAGCCCAGTGCAGCCACATCGGTGACTTCGCCCTGGCTGGCTTCGGCCGGCCACTGCGCCGGAATGGCCGGGGCCACGGCCGTGTCCTTCGGCGCCAGGGTGGAACAGCCGGCCAGGCCCAGGCTGGCGACGAGCGCCAGCAGCAAGGGGGTCTTATTCATGGGAACCTCCATGGGCAGCATCATCGCGCGGGGCCGGCGGCGTGCCACCCCCGTTGCCCTTGTTGCGGTTGAACACGCGCTGCACCACAACGAAGAACAGCGGGATGAAGAACACGCCCAGCACGGTGCCCACCAGCATGCCGCCCAGCACACCGGTACCGATGGCGCGCTGCGCACCGGAACCTGCGCCGGAGGCGATGGCCAGCGGCAGCACGCCCAGGCCGAACGCCAGCGAGGTCATGATGATCGGGCGCAGGCGGTCGCGCACCGCGTGCATCGTTGCTTCGATCAGGCCTGCGCCCTTCTCCAGGTTTTCCTTGGCGAATTCGACGATCAGGATCGCGTTCTTGCTGGTCAGGCCCACCGTGGTCAGCATCGCCACCTGGAAGTAGATGTCGCGCTCCATGCCGCGGAAGGTGTTGGCCAGCACGGCACCGAGGATGCCCAGCGGGGCCACCAGCAGCACCGAGGTCGGCACGCTCCAGCTTTCATACAGCGCGGCCAGGCACAGGAACACGATCAGCAGCGACAGCGTATACAGCAGCGGCGTCTGCGAACCGGCCTGGCGTTCCTGGTAGGACAGCGCGGTCCATTCAATCTCGAAGCCGGCCGGCAGGTCCTTGGCGATGCGCTCGATCTCGGCCATGGCATCACCCGAGGCCACGCCCGCGCCGGGCTCGCCCTGGATCTCCATCGCCGATACGCCGTTGTAGCGTTCCAGGCGCGGCGAACCGTAGTCCCAGCGCTTGGTGGCAAAGGCACTGAACGGCACCATCTCGCCCTGCCCGTTCTTCACCGACCAGACATTGAAATCGTCCGGGTTCATGCGGAACGGTGCATCGGCCATCACGTACACGCGCTTGACGCGGCCACGGTCGATGAAGTCATCGATGTAGCTGCTGCCCCACGCGGCCGCCAGCGTGTTGTTGATCAAGCTGACCGACAGGCCCAGTGCATTGGCCTTTTCCACGTCCACGTCGATGCGCAGCTGCGGGGTGTCTTCCTGGCCGTTGGGGCGCACGTTGGCCAGCAGCTTGCTCTGTCCGGCCGCACCCAGCAGCTGGTTGCGCGCGGCCAGCAGGGCGTCATGGCCCTTGCCGCTGGTGTCCTTCAGGAAGAACGTGTAGCCCGAACCGATGCCCAGCTCCGGCATGGCCGGCGGCGGGAAGGCAAAGATGAAGGCGTCCTTGATCTGGCCCAGCGCGCCCATCGCACGGCCGGTGATCGCACCGACGCTGTGTTCGGCATCGCGCTCCTTCCAGTCCTTCAGCTTGACGAAGGCCATGCCCGCGTTCTGGCCCATGCCGGCGAAGCTGAAGCCCTGCACGGCGAAGATGGACTCGACCGCGTCGGCTTCGTTCTTCAGGAAGTGGTCTTCCAGCTTTGCCATCGCTTCCAGGGTGCGTTCCTGGGTGGCACCGACCGGGGTCTGCACCAGCGCCATCATGATGCCCTGGTCTTCGTTGGGCAGGAACGAACTGGGCAGGCGCGCGAACAGCACGCCCATCACCACGGCAAGCGCCACGAAGATGCCCATGAAGCGCCACGGGCGATGGATGATGCCCTTCACGCCGCGCTGGTAGGTTTCGCTGGAACGGTCGAAGCCACGGTTGAAGCCGTTGAAGAAGCGGCCCAGCAGGCCCGTGTGGGCGACATGGTGTTCGCCCTTCTTCAGCGGCTTGAGCATGGTCGCGCACAGCGCCGGGGTCAGCACGATGGCCACCAGCACCGACAGCGCCATGGCCGAGACGATCGTGGCCGAGAACTGGCGGTAGATGATGCCGGTCGAGCCGCTCATGAAGGCCATCGGCACGAACACCGCCGACAGCACCAGGCCGATGCCCACCAGCGCGCCGGTGATCTGGCTCATCGACTTGCGGGTGGCTTCCAGCGGCGACAGGCCCTCTTCGGACATGATGCGCTCGACGTTCTCCACCACCACGATGGCATCGTCCACCAGCAGGCCGATGGCCAGCACCATGGCGAACATCGTCAGCATGTTGATGGAGAAGCCCAGCGCGGCCAGCACGCCGAACGTACCCAGCAGCACCACCGGCACGGCGATGGTGGGGATGAGGGTGGCGCGGAAGTTCTGCAGGAACAGGTACATCACCACGAACACCAGCACGATCGCTTCGATCAGGGTCTTGATGACGCCCTTGATCGAGACCTGCACGAACGGCGTGGTGTCGTACGGCACGACGGTTTCCAGGCCGGCCGGGAAGCTGGCCTTCATGTCATCCAGTGCGGTGCGCACGCCCTCGGCGGTGTCCAGCGCGTTGGCGCCGGTGGCCAGGGTGATGGCGATACCGGTGGACGGCTTGCCGTTGTAGCGGGTGACGAAGTCGTAGCTTTCCGCGCCCAGTTCGACGCGGGCGACATCACCCAGGCGCAGCTCGCTGCCATCAGTGCCGCCACGCACCAGGATGTTGCGGAACTGTTCGGGGGTCTGCAGGCGGTCCTGCGCATTGATGGTGGCGTTGAGCTGCTGGCCCTTCACCGACGGCGCGCCACCCAGCTGGCCGATGGCCACCTGTGCATTCTGCGCGGTGATCGCGGCGGTCACTTCATCGACCGACAGCTTGTAGGTGTGCAGCTTGTTCGGGTCCAGCCAGATGCGCATGGCGTACTTGCCACCGAAAACCTGGATGTTGCCCACACCCGGCACGCGGCTGAGCGTGTCGACGATGTTGGAACCCACGTAGTCGGCGATGTCGTTGGCATCCATGCTGCCGTCGTTGGACACGAAGCCGATGACCTGCAGGAAGCCGCTGCTGGACTTGGCCACGTTGATGCCCTGCCGCTGCACTTCCTGCGGCAGCAGCGGCATGGCCAGCTGCAGCTTGTTCTGCACCTGCACCTGGGCGATGTCCGGGTTGGTACCGGCCTCGAAGGTGAGGGTGATGGTGGCCTGGCCGTTGGCCGAGCTGTTGGAGGAGAAGTAGATCAGGCCGTCCAGGCCCTTCATGTTCTGCTCGATGATCTGCGTCACCGAGTCCTCGACCACCTTGGCCGATGCACCCGGGTAGGTGGCGCTGATCTCGACGGCCGGCGGAGCGACCTCGGGATACATCGACACCGGCAGCTTCACCACCGCCAGCGCACCAGCCAGCATGATGATGATGGCGATCACCCACGCGAAAATGGGTCGATCAATGAAAAAACGTGCCATGGAATTCTCCGCTTACTTCGCGTCGCCGGCCGGCTGGGCGGCAGGCGTGGGGGCAGCGCCCGGCTGTGCCGGGGCGGCGCCCTTCTCGGTGGCCTGTACGGGCATGCCGGGGCCGATCTTCTGCAGGCCTTCGACAATGACCTTGTCACCCGGCTGCAGGCCGTCCTCGACCAGCCACTTGTCGGCCAGCGCGCGGCTGACCTTCACCGGGCGCACTTCCACCTTGTTGTCCTTGCCCACCACCATGGCGCTGGTATCGCCCTTGGCGTCGCGGGCGATGCCCTGCATCGGCACCAGCACGGCATCGGCGCGCACGCCACCACCGATCACCGCGCGCACGTACATGCCCGGCATCAGCAGGCCCTCGGGGTTGTCCACCTTCACCCGCAGCGCGTAACTGCCGGTGGTCGGGTCCACGCTCACTTCAGAGAATTCCAGCGCGCCCTTGTGCGGGAACTCGCTGCCGTCTTCCAGCAGGATGGTGACCGGCAGGGTCTGGTTGTCCTGCAGGCGGCCGGCGGCCAGTTCGCGGCGCAGCTGCAGCAGCTCGGCCGAGGACTGGGTCAGGTCGACGTAGATCGGGGTGAGCTGCTGCACGGTGGCCAACGCATCGGCCTGGCCGACGCTGACCAGCGCACCCTGGGTGACGCTGGATTTGCCGATGCGGCCGCTGATCGGCGCGGTGATGCGGGCATAGCCAAGCGTCACGTTGGCGGCATCCAGCGACGCCTTGGCGGCACCGACATCAGCTTCGGCCTGCTTCTGCGCGGCGATGGCGTTTTCCAGGTCCTGCTGGCTGACCGCGTCGACCTTGGCCAGTTCGGTGATGCGCTTGGCGCTCAGGCGCGCGGCGTTGGCCGTGGCCTCGGCGCGGGCCAGCTGGGCGCGGGCGCTGTTGGCCTGGGCGCGGTAACTGGCGTCTTCGATCTGGTACAGCGGCTGCCCTTCCTTCACCAGGCCACCTTCGGTGAACAGGCGCTTGGCGACGATGCCACTGACCTGCGGGCGCACTTCGGCCACAAGGAAGGCATTGGTGCGGCCCGGCAGTTCGCGGGTCAGGCCCACGCTTTCCGACTTCAGCGTGACCACGGTCACCTGGCCGGGTCCTTGCTGGGGCTGTTCGGGTTGGCCACCGCAGGCGGCCACGGTCGCGGCGATGGCCAGCGACAGCAGGAAGGGGCGGATTCGGGTCAGGGGCATGGGGCGGGGCTCGGGGAAGGGAAAATATTCTCAGCCTGCCGTGATACGCAGCCGCCTCCCCGTAGAGGGGCGCGGTTGTCGCATCGGGAAGGCATCCCTGCGCACGGCGCGGGCGTCAGCGAGCGCGCATACACGGCGGGGAGCGTGGATGCGAAATATACATACATGATTGTTTGTTTGTAAAGCGGTACAATTCAGCCAGGTTTCACCGGCACTCGTGCCCACTCACGGACCCATGGCGCGCAAGACCAAAGAGGACACCCAGGCCACCCGCGAAGGCATCCTTGATCCCGCCGAAGGCTGCTTCCATGAACACGGCGTGGCCCGGACCACGCTGGAGATGATCGGCGCGCGCGCCGGCTACACCCGCGGCGCGGTCTACTGGCACTTCAAGAACAAGACCGAAGTGCTGGCCGCGATCATCCAGCGGGTGCACCTGCCCTTCATGCAGGAGCTGGAGCGCACTTCCAGCGACGAACGGCAGACACCGATACACGACCTGCGCGCGGTGATGATCTACTCGTTCATCGAGCTGTCCGAGGACGAGCGCCTGCGCAAGACCATGGAAATCATGCTGCGCAGCGATGCCTCCTCCGAAAGCCGGGCGCTGGCCGAACTGCAGCAGTCCGGGTTCCGCGATGCGCTGGATCGCATGGAGCGCGCCCTGCGCCGGGCGCAGACGCTGGGCCAGCTGCGCGATGGCGCCGATCCGAAGATTGCCGCGCGCATGCTGCACGCCACTGTGCTGGGCGTGCTGCACGGGGCGATGGTCGAACCGGAGCTGATGGACCTCAAACGCGACGGCATGCTCGCGCTGGACATGACGCTGACCGCCTACGTGAAGGACGGCGTGTTCGTGCCGGGTTCGATTCCCGAACCGCTGCCGTAGGGTCGGCGCTGCCTGGTAGATCCACGCCATGCGTGGATGGGCATGCGCAGGGAATCCGGCCTCATGCATTACAGGTACGGGGTCAGAGCCCTCGCTCGCGCGAGGGATCCGACCCCGTCCCGCGCTGTCTGGTAGATCCACGCCATGCGTGGATGGGCACGCGCAGGGGATCCGCCCCCAACAAGAAGGCCGCCTTTCGGCGGCCTCATGCATTACAGGTCGGGGTCAGAGCCCTCGCTGGTGCGAGGGATCCGACCCCGTCCCGTGCTACCTGGTAGATCCACGCCATGCGTGGATGGGCACGCGCAGGGGATCCGCCCCCAACAAGAAGGCCGCCTTTCGGCGGCCTCATGCATTACAGGTCGGGGGTCAGAGCCCTCGCTGCTGCGAGGGATCCGACCCCGTCCGACCCCGTCCGGTGTTACAGGATGTAACGGCTCAGGTCCGGGTCCTGCACCAGTTCACCCAGGTGCGCATCAACGTAGGCGCTGTCGATGGCCAGGGTTTCCCCGTCACGATCCGGTGCTTCATAGCTGAGCGAATCCAGCAGGCGCTCCAGCACCGTGTGCAGGCGACGGGCACCGATGTTTTCCTGGCGCTCGTTCACCAGGAAGGCGATCTCGGCCAGGCGGTCGATGGCATCGGGGGTGAAGCTGACCTTGACGCCTTCGGTGGCCAGCAGTGCTTCGTACTGCTTGGTCAGCGCCGCCTTCGGTTCGGTCAGGATGCGCACGAAGTCGTTCTTGCTCAGCGCGCCCAGTTCCACGCGGATCGGGAAACGACCCTGCAGTTCCGGAATCAGGTCGCTGGGCTTGGCCAGGTGGAACGCACCGGAGGCAATGAACAGGATGTGGTCGGTCTTGATCGTGCCGTACTTGGTGGACACGTTGGACCCTTCCACCAGCGGCAGCAGATCGCGCTGCACGCCTTCGCGCGACACATCGCCGCCGCCCACGTTATCGCCGCGCTTGGCGACCTTGTCGATCTCATCGATGAAGACGATGCCGTGCTGTTCGCAGGCTTCGATCGCCGCCGTGCGGATGTCATCCTCGTTGACCAGCTTGCCGGCCTCTTCTTCCACCAGCAGCGGGCGCGCCGCCTTGATGGTCAGCGTGCGCTTGTGCGCCTTGGCGCCACCGCCGAGATTGGCGAACATGGACTTCAGCTGCTGGCCCATTTCTTCCATGCCCGGCGGGGTCATGATGTCCATGCTGACGTTGGCGGCCAGATCGAGTTCGATCTCGCGCTCATCCAGCTCACCACTGCGCAGCATCTTGCGGAACTTGATGCGGGTCTCGTTGTCCTGCGCCGACGGCTCGTTGCGCGCAGCCTCCGGATCGAAACCAATGCCGCCGCTGCGGCGCGGCAGCAGTGCATCGAGGATGCGGTCTTCAGCGCGCTCTTCGGCCTGGGTGCGCACGCGCACCTTGGCCTGTTCGCGGTAGAGCTTGACGGCGGTATCGGCCAGATCGCGGATGATCTGCTCGACGTCCTTGCCGACGTAGCCGACTTCGGTGAAGCGGGTGGCTTCAACCTTCACGAACGGCGCATTGGCCAGGGTGGCCAGGCGGCGAGCAATTTCGGTCTTGCCGACGCCGGTCGGGCCGATCATCAGGATGTTCTTCGGCATGACCTCATTGCGCAGCTCAGGCACCAGCTGCATGCGGCGCCAGCGGTTGCGCAGGGCGATGGCCACCGCGCGCTTGGCGTCGTGCTGGCCAACGATGTGCCGGTCCAGCTCCTGCACGATCTCGCGCGGGGTCATGGTGGCGGAGGAAACTTCGATCTTCGACATGGATGTGCTCACGGATTCGTTGTCGGTAGTGCCGGCCGCTGGCCGGCAACCAGGCACGCGTGCGGGGGCTCATGAGGTTGCCGGCCAGCGGCCGGCACTACCCTCAAAGCTCTTCGACCACCACGTTGCGGTTGGTGTAGATGCAGATGTCGCCGGCGATGCCGATCGCTTCGCTGGCGATGGTGCGTGCATCGAGTTCGGTGTGCGCCATCAGCGCGCGGGCCGCCGACAGTGCGTAGGAACCACCGGAACCGATGGCGATGATGCCGTCCTCCGGCTCGATCACATCGCCGGTGCCGCTGATGATCAGCGAGGTTTCCTTGTCGGCCACGGCCAGCAGGGCTTCCAGCTTGCCCAGGCGGCGTTCGGTACGCCAATCCTTGGCCAGCTCGACGGCGGCACGCTGCAGCTGGCCGTGCTTTTCCAGCTTGGCCTCGAACAGTTCAAACAGAGTGAAGGCATCGGCGGCGGCACCGGCGAAGCCGGCCAGCACCTGGCCGTCACGGCCAAGGCGGCGCACCTTGCGTGCGTTGCCCTTCATCACCGTGTGGCCGAGGGTGACCTGGCCATCACCGGCAATGGCCACGTGTTCGCCGCGGCGTACGCAGACGATGGTGGTGGCGTGGAAAACGTTGGGGTTCTGACTGGGGTCCATGATGCCTCCGGGGTAACAGGACCAGAGGTGGGGACTGCCCTGCGCCCTTCAAGCCACCCGCGACCGGCTGCCGCAGGGCCAACGTTCAGCTTTCTCCGCTGCCCGGGTTGCCGCTGCGGCGCTTGGCGCGCGGATGCGCAGCATCGTAGACCTTGGCCAGATGCTGAAAATCCAGGTGGGTGTAGATCTGGGTGGTCGCGATATCGGCGTGGCCCAGCAGTTCCTGTACGCCGCGCAGGTCGCCGGAGGATTCCAGGATGTGGCTGGCGAAACTGTGCCGCAGCATATGCGGGTGCACGTGCTTGAACAGACCCTGGCGCTGGGCCAGCTGGCGGATGCGGATCTGCACCGCGCGCTGGCTGATCGGCCCGTTGCGGCCGGGAAACACCGGCATGGCCGGGCCTCCCCCGCTTTCCGCCCGCCAGGCCTGCAGCGCCTCACGTGCGGGGCGGCCGAACGGCACCCGGCGCTGGCGGTTGCCCTTGCCCAGCACGTTCACCAGGCCACTGTCGAAATCCAGGTCGCGCCAGGTCAGCGCGCACACTTCGCTCAGGCGCAGGCCGGAGGAATAGAACAGTTCCAGCAGCGCGCGGTCGCGGCGGCCGAGGTCGCCCTCCGGTTCCAGCTCGACCAGCTGCACCGCCTCATCGGCATCCAGCACCTGCGGCAGCCGCCGCGGTGCACGGGGCGCCTTCAGGGTTGCGGCGGGGCTCACCTCGATGCGCCCGTGCTTGAGCAGCCACGCGTAGAAGCTGCGGCAGGCCGACAGGCGACGCTGCAGGCTCTTGGCTGACAATCCGCGACGATGCTCGTCGGCGACGAACTGGCGCAGCGTGTCGGCATCCAGCGCTTCCACGGCCACGCCGCGCGGCTCGGCCCACACCGACAGCGCGTCCAGATCGCGGCGGTACGCATCAAGCGTGTGCGCCGACATCCGTCGTTCCACCTGCAGGTGCTGCAGGAAACGCTGTACCGCGCTCATGGCCGCGCCGCCCGGTTCAGCGCTCGAAACGCTTCAGGCCGGCAGCCAGCGCATCACCCATCATGCGCAGGAACAACGTGCCCATGCCCGGGTAGAAGCGGTTGGCATCGTGGCTGCCGACGGCGATCAGGCCGATGCCCGGCAACGGCAGCAGTGCGGTGGTCTGCACTTCGTCGCTGCGTTCGCCGTACAGCACCGCGTTCTTTTCCGATTGAAGGCGCCCGCAGATCGGCTCACCGTCCTTCAGGCAATCGCGGAACGGAGCCAACCGCGCGTCGTCTGCCGCGATCACCTGCAGCCAGTCGGCCTGTTCCAGGCCGGCAACCGGGGTGTGCACCACCAGCCGCACCAGGTCGCCGGCAAAGTCTTCCTGCAGCGATGCCGCCATCGCACGCAGGGTGTCGGCGGCATTGCCCTGCTTCATCAGGGCCAGGGTCAGCTGGTGCGTGCGCACCGCCAACCGTTCATTGACCTGGGCGGTCGCACCCAGGTCGGCCAACCGTCGCGCCAGCTCGCGGTTCTTCTCGCGCAGCACTTCCAACTGGTAGCTGGCCAGCGACGCGGTGGGGCCGTCATCGCGCGGCACCACCAGGGTCAGGGCCAGGTCCGGGAACTGCTTGAGGAAGCCGGGATGACGCCGCAACCATGCAGCGACGTCATGGGCCCCGAGCTTGTCGACGGTCTCACTCATGCGATCCACTCCCCTTCAAAGACGAATGCGGTCGGACCGGCCATCACCACCGGCTGGCCTTCGCCCGGCCACTGGATGCGCAGCTCGCCACCGGGCAGGCTGATGCGTGCATCGCCCTGCAGGCGGCCACGCTGCATCAGGGTGACCGCGGCAGCACAGGCGCCGCTGCCGCAGGCCAGGGTCTCGCCGACGCCACGTTCGTACACGCGCAGGCGCGCGTGGTCCGGACCGACCACCTGGGCGAAGCCCACGTTGACCGACTGCGGGAACGATGCGTGCTGCTGCAGCAGCGCGCCGACGCGCTCGACCGGCGCGGCATCGATCAGGCCCACTTCGATGACCGCGTGCGGGTTGCCCATCGACACGGCGGAGAAGCGCACGGTTTCGCCCTGCAGCGGCAACAGGTACTCATCGCGCGGATGGGCGAAGCCCACCAGCGGCACCTGCGCCGGCTCGAACGCGGGAACCCCCATGGCCACCGAGAAACGGCCATCGCCCAGCACCTGCACATCGTGACTGGCCAACGGGCTGTCGATCATGAAGTGATCGCCCTGGGCACTGCCTTCGCGCACCAGCCAGGCGGCGATGCAGCGCGCGCCGTTGCCACACTGTTCGGAATTGGAGCCGTCGGCGTTCCAGATCCGGTAGGCGGCCACTGAACCTTCCGCACGCGGGGCTTCGACAGTCAGGATCTGGTCGCAGCCCACACCGGTGTGGCGGTCGGCCAAGCGCGCGGCCAGTTCCGGGGTCGGCGCCGGCGTGCCATCACGCAGGTCGATCACTACGAAATCGTTGCCCGCGCCATGCATCTTGCAGAAGCGCAGGGCCGTGGAGCCGGCCTTACTCATTCCCATCATCCACCGGCTTGATCGGGTCCGGGGTGACCGACGGGCTGCCATCGCTGGTCGGCTGGGTGGCGGCGGGGGTGGCTTCCGGGCTGGCTTCAGGCGCGACGGCCGGCTCGACCGTCTCTTCCACCGGCACCGGCTTCTGCGGCAGCACCAGCGGGCCCTTGTTGCCACAGGCGGACAGGAACAGCAGCGAGGCCGCTGCCAGCGGAATCAGGATGGCATTGCGATGGGGGATCTTCATGCGCCCGAGTATAGCCACTGGCGGCTGAGCGGAAGGTAGAGTCGACCGTTGGTCGACTGCTCTGCCAGCTGGCCGCGAAAATCCCGCGCTGCGCGCGATGGTCGACCAACGGTCGACGTTACCCCTCCGGCGACACCCCTTCCGTTGGTTGGCTGCCCTGCTGGCTGGCCGCGAAAATCCCGCGCTGCGCGCGATGGTCGACCAACGGTCGACGCTACCCCTCCGGCAACACCCTCCTGTGGGTCGACTGCTCTGCTGGCTGACCGCGAAAACCCCGCGCTGCGCGCGATGGTCGACCAACGGTCGACCCTACCCCCTTCGGCAGCATTCCTTCCGGATGGTCGACGCTACCCCGCCCGCCTGTCATCGGGCGGCGGCAGCGGCCGTGTCCACAGCCAGATCGCCACTGCGGTCATGCTGCCAATGGAGAACCATTTCACCCAGGCAACCGGCACGCACCACAGCATGATGCCGGCACACACGGCCATGGTGATCGTGGCCATCCATTTGCCATAGCGGCTCACCGCCCCATGCGCCTGCCAATTGGCGATGGCCGGGCCGAAGCGCGGGTGCTGCAGCAGCCAGCGGTGCAGCCGCTCGGAGCCGCGCGAAGCGGCCCAGGCCGATATGAGGATGAATACGGTGGTCGGCAGACCCGGCACGAAGATGCCGACGATGCCGGTGCCGAGGCTGGCGTAGGCCAGCAGCCACCACGCCCAGCGGAAACGCACCACCCGCGGCGGCGGGGTGTCATCCGGAGGGGGCGGCGTGGGTGCGGTCATGGCCGCAAGGATACCGGTTCAGGGTGCCAGGCAGTGCCCGGCACCCTGCCACGATCACGGCTGGACGATGCCCAGCTGCTGCAGCACGAACGCGTACGATTCGGACAGTTCGCGGTAACGCTGGAAGCGCCCGGACTTGCCGCCGTGGCCAGCCTCCATGTTGGTGCGGAACACGATCGGGAAGTGCCCGGTGTTGTCGTCACGCAGCTTGGCCACCCACTTGGCCGGCTCCCAGTACTGCACCTGCGAATCCCACAAGCCAGTGCCCACGAACAGCGCCGGGTAGGCCTGCTTCTTTACATTGTCGTAGGGCGAGTAGGACAGCATGTAGTCGTAGTACGGCTTCTGCTCCGGGTTGCCCCACTCGTCGTATTCGTTGGTGGTCAGCGGGATGGTCGGGTCGAGCATGGTGGTGACCACGTCCACGAACGGCACCTGCGCCACCATCACCCGGTAGTCCTGCGGGGCCTGGTTTGCCACCGCGCCCATCAGCAGGCCACCGGCGCTGCCACCGGAAGCCGCCACGCGGTCCTTGGCCGCCCAGCCCTGCGCCACCAGGCCACGGGTGACATCGATGAAGTCGTTGAACGTGTTCTGCTTGTGCAGCAGCTTGCCGTTCTCGTACCAGTCACGGCCCATTTCCTGGCCGCCACGGATATGGGCAATGGCGTACACCACGCCACGGTCGAGCAGGCTCACAGCGGTCTGGTTGAAGTACGGGTCCATCGACATGCCGTAGCTGCCGTAGGCGTACTGGAACAGCGCGCCCTTGCCATCTTTCTGGTAGCCCTTGCGGTACACCAGCGACACCGGCACCTTCACCCCGTCACGCGCGGTGATCCAGACGCGGTCGGTTTCATACTTCGAGGCGTCATAGCCGATCACCGGCTGCACCTTCAGCGTGCGGCGCTCGCCGGTGCCGGTGTTCAGCTCGAACACGGTGGTCGGGGTGGTCATCGAGGTGTAGACATAGCGCAGCCACGGCGTATCGGCTTCGGTGTTGTCGCCCAGGCCCATCGAGTACGCCGGCTCATCGGCCTTCACGTATTCGGTGCGGCCGTCCTTGAACAGCAGGCGCACGCGCTCCAGGCCTTCGGAACGCTCGGCAATGGCGGTGTAGCTGTCGAACAGCTCGAAGCCTTCGATGAACACCGCCGTGTCGTGCGCGATCCAATCCTTCCACTGCGCGCGTGACGTGGCATCGGTCGGCGCGGTGACCAGCTTGAAGTTCTTCGCACCATCGTTGGTGCGGATCACCCAGCGGCCGTCGTAATGGTCGGCGTCATACTCGACATCGCGCTGGCGCGGGGCGAGCACGGTGAAGGTGGTGGGGTCGCTGGCCGGGGCGTAGCGCTCTTCCGACGACACCGTGCTGTGCACGCCGATGGTGATGAAGCGGTCGTCGCGGGTGCGCCCCAGGCCCATGTAGAAACTGTCGTCCTTCTCTTCGTAGACGACGGTGTCGGCGCTGGCCGGGGTGCCCAGCACGTGCTTCTTCACCCGCACGGTCAGCAGGGTTTCCGGATCGTTCTCGACGTACAGCACGGTGCGGTTGTCGTCGGCCCAGACCAGATCGCCGGAGCTGCCGGTGATGACGTCGGGCAGCACCTTGCCGGTGGCCAGATCCTTGAAACGGATGGTGTACTGGCGGCGGCCAACGTCATCGTCGGCCCAGGCCAGCAGCTGGTTGTCCTGGCTGACTTCCATCGAGCCGACGCTGAAATAGCCCTTGCCGGCGGCCATCGCATTGACGTCCAGCAGGATTTCCTCGGCCGCGTCCATGCTGCCCTTGCGGCGTGCGTGGATGGGATAGTCCTGGCCGGTCTCGAAGCGGCTGTAGTACCAGTAGCCGCGCTCGCGCGCCGGCACGCTGGCATCGTCCTGCTTGATGCGGGCGACGATTTCCTTGTACAGGGTGTCTTCCAGCGGCTTCAGCGGCGCCAGCAGCTGGTCGGTGTAGGCATTCTCGGCCTGCAGGTAGGCCAGCATGTCCTTGTTCTCGCGCTTGTCGTCGCGCAGCCAGTAATAGTCGTCGTTGCGGGTGGCGCCGAACGGCGCCTTGACCTCGTGCGGGTGCTTGGCGGCATCCGGCGGAACGGGCGGGGTGGCGGCGGTAACGGTGCTGGTCATCAGGCTGGCAAGCAACAGGCAGAGGGTGGATTTCATGAAATAAGGCTCCAGGAGCATCAATGCAATGGTCTTCGACGGGGTCAGATCCCTTTTCCCGAACAGGGATCTGACCCCAATCGCGGCGGGGCGGCAAGCCTGCGGATCGTCATGGTGGCCATGCCTGCCGGTCGTGCCGGCCGCTGGCCGGCCGAGGTTGCCGGCCAGCGGCCGGCACGACCGCGACCTTGCTGGGGTCAGAGCCCTTCTGCAGGCAAAAGGGATCCGACCCCGTCGTGCGGCGTACCATGGCTGCATGAGCACCCTGCCCCACACGCCGGGCTACAGCCGGCGCAGCCATGAAATCGCCCCCTTCCACGTGATGTCCCTGCTGGCCCGCGCCCAGGCGCTGGAACAGGCCGGCCACGATGTGATCCATCTGGAGATCGGTGAGCCGGACTTCACCACGGCCGCGCCGGTCGTGCGCGCCGGCCAGGCCGCACTGGCCGCCGGCCATACCCGCTACACCGCCGCGCGCGGCCTGCCGGCCCTGCGTCAGGCGATCAGTGGCTTCTACCGCAGCCACTACGCGCTGGACATCGACCCCGAACGCATCCTGGTCACTCCGGGCGGCTCCGGTGCGCTGCTGCTGGCCAGCAGCCTGCTGGTCGACCCCGGCCGCCACTGGCTGCTGGCCGACCCTGGCTATCCCTGCAACCGCCATTTCCTGCGCCTGGTGGAAGGCGGCGCGCAGCTGGTGCCGGTCGGGCCGGACACCGCCTACCAGCTGACCCCATCACTGGTGGACCAGCACTGGAACAACGACAGCGTGGGCGCGCTGGTCGCCTCGCCCGCCAATCCCACCGGCACCGTGCTGTCAGCCGACGAGCTGGCTGCCCTGTCGAAGGCGCTGCATGCGCGCGGTGGCCATCTGGTGGTGGACGAGATCTACCACGGCCTGACCTACGGCCTGGACGCGCCCAGCGTGCTGCAGGTGGATGACAGCGCGTTCGTGCTGAACAGCTTCTCCAAGTACTTCGGCATGACCGGCTGGCGGCTGGGCTGGCTGGTGGCGCCACCGGCGGCCGTGCCCGATCTGGAAAAGCTTGCCCAGAACCTGTACATCAGCGCGTCGAGCATTGCCCAGCACGCAGCGCTGGCGTGCTTCAGCGAAGAATCGATGGCGATCTTCGAGCAGCGCCGCGAAGCGTTCCGGCAGCGCCGCGATTTCCTGCTGCCTGCGTTGCGCGAGCTGGGCTTCCGCATCGAGGTGGAACCGCAGGGTGCGTTCTACCTGTACGCCGACGTCAGCGCGTTCACCGATGATGCGCAGGCGTTCTGCGCGCACTTTCTGGAAACCGAACACGTGGCCTTTACGCCGGGCCTGGATTTCGGCTTCCACCGCGCCAACCAGCATGTGCGTCTGGCGTATACGCAGGAAGTGCCGCGGTTGCAGGAGGCGGTGGAGCGGATCGCGCGCGGGTTGAAACATTTCCGGTAGCGCCGGCCGCTGGCCGGCAGCGGTTTGCCGGCCAGCGGCCGGCACGACCCGAGAACGAAAAACGCCGCCCGAGGGCGGCGTTTTCCGTTCTGCTTACTTACCGCCCAACCGCTCCCACAGGAAGCTGTAGGCCAGGGCCGACATGTGCGCGGCCTGCGCGTTGTTGGCTGCGCCGCCGTGGCCACCTTCGATGTTCTCGTAGTACGTCACGTCCTTGCCGGCGTCGATCATCTTGGCCGCCATCTTGCGGGCATGGCCCGGATGCACGCGGTCATCGCGGGTGGAGGTGGTGAACAGCACCGGCGGGTAGGTCTTCTTCGCGTCGAACAGGTGGTACGGCGAGAAGGTCTTGATGAACTCCCAGTCGCTGGTGTCCGGGTTGCCGTACTCGGCCATCCACGAAGCGCCGGCCAGCAGGTGGCTGTAGCGCTTCATGTCCAGCAGCGGCACCTGCACCACCACCGCACCGAACAGTTCCGGGTACTGGGTGAGCATGTTGCCGGTGAGCAGGCCACCGTTGCTGCCACCCTGAACGCCCAGGTGCTTGGCGGAGGTGATTTTGCGGGTGACCAGATCCTGCGCCACCGCGGCCATGTCTTCATAGGCCTTGTGACGGTTCTGCTTCAGCGCGGCCTGGTGCCAGCGCGGACCGTACTCGCCGCCGCCGCGGATGTTGGCCACCACGTACACGCCGCCCTTTTCCAGCCAGGCACGGCCCATGCCGCCGGAATAGCTCGGGGTCAGCGAGATCTCGAAGCCACCGTAGCCGTACAGCAGGGTCGGGTTGGAACCGTCCAGCTTCATCGTCTTGTCGTGCACCACGAAGTACGGCACGCGGGTGCCGTCCTTGCTGGTGGCGAAGTGCTGCTCGATCACCTTGCCTTCGGCATTGAAGAAGGCCGGCATGGTCTTCAGCGTTTCCGGGGCCTTGCCGATCTCGGCCAGGGCCAGGGTGGTCGGGGTCAGGTAGTCGGTGGCGGTCAGCCACACCGCGTCGCTGTCGTTGCTGTCCACCGCGCCGACGGCCAGGGTGCCGAAGGCCGGCGCACCGACGAAGTCACTCTTCTGCCAGCCGCTGGCGCCCGGGGTCAGCACCGACAGGCGGTTCTTGACGTCGTCGAGCACGTTCAGCACGAGGTGGTGCTGGGTCCAGGTCGCACCGGCCAGCGAGGTGGTCGCGGTCGGGGTGAACAGCACCTCGAAATCACGCTTGCCGGCCAGGAAGTCATCCAGCTTGGTGGCCAGCAGCGAGCCGGAGGCGTAAGTCTTGCCGCCCACGGTCCACGGGTCGCGCAGTTCCAGGGTCAACCACTGCTTGTGCAGGCCCTTTTCGGCCGAGTTCGGCGCGTCGATCTTCGTCAGCGTGCCGTTGTCGGCGCGCAGGTACAGTTCGTTGTTGTAGAAGGCCAGCGTGCGGCTGACCAGATTGCGCTCGAAGCCCGGGGTGTCATCGTGCATCGCCGCGATGTACATGTCGTCCGGCTTGCCTTCGTAGACCACGCTGGCCGAAGACAGCGGCGTACCGCGCTTCCACAGCTTGGCCACGCGCGGGTAGCCGGAGGTGGTCATCGAACCGGCACCGAAATCGGTGTAGACGAACACCGAATCACGGTCGATCCAGCCCAGGCCACCCTTGGATTCGGGGCGGAAGAAGCCGTCCTTGATCCAGGTCTTGTTGGCCAGGTCGAATTCGCGGGTGACATCGGCATCAGCACCGCCACGCGACAGCGCGATCAGGCAGCGGCTGTAATCCGGGCGCAGGCAATCGGCGCCGTGCCAGACCCAGTTCTCGCCTTCGGCCTTGTTCAGCGCATCCAGGTCGAGCACGGTTTCCCACTGCGGCGAGGCCTTGCGGTACTCGGCCAGGGTGGTGCGGCGCCACAGGCCGCGCTCGTGCTGCTGGTCCTTCCAGAAGTTGTAGTAGTAATCGCCGATCTTCTGCACGCCGGGAATCTTGGCGTCCGAATCGAGCACCTCGCGGATGCTGGCTTCCATCTGCTTGAAGGCCGGGGTCTGCGCCAGGCGGCCCTCGGACTTGGCATTCTGTTCCTTGACCCAGGACAGCGGCTTGTCGCCGGTGACGTCCTCCAGCCAGGCGTAACGGTCGGTTTCTTCAGCAGCCACGGCGGTCCCCACCGAAGCAGCGGTCATCATGCCGGCCAGCAGGCAGGCGGAAGCGAATCGTGACATTGCGGTTCCAGGCAGTCATAAGCGCTGGAACGCTAGCACGGATCCCCGGGGCCGCCCCCGTGTCGAAGGTCAGGCCGTGGCCGTGCGCGTGCGCCGTGCCCGTGCTGGCAGGCGCCGGGCCTGTACGCCCGGCCCGCGCAGGCGGCGCAGCCACGCCCGCACGGGCAACGGGCAGCCCAGCAGTGCCCACCAGGCCGCCAGCGGCATGCCCACCAGCCACAACGGCAACCAACCCAGCCAGACGCTGCTGCCGCGCGCGGCCGGCCACACCAGCACCAGGGCCAGACCTGCCAGGGCCAGCTGCTGCACGCTGCGCAGCAGGCGAAGGTCGGAAGCGAAGCTGTCGCGTTCAGCAGGCTGGCGACGGGAAGAGCGTGCGTTCATGGGCGTTCTCGGCAATTCGATGGCGGCCAGCTTCGCGTGTTGCCTTCTCAGGAGCTGCGACACCATTGACGGATCGAGCACACACAGTCGACCATGCTTGGGCACCCACTGGAGCGCGCTCCCGCATGTCCTCGATCCGCCCGTTCTGCGCCGTGTTGCTGGCTCTGTCTCTTGGAGGCCCCGCGTTGGCCGCCAGCGACCCGCCGTCGCCGCGCGCCAGCGCATCGGGGGCCTCCGAATACGGCGCACCGATCAATCTGCAGCGCTTCATGGGCACGTGGTATGTGATCGGGCGCGTGCCGAACTTCATCGAGCGCGGCCACGTGGCCAGCGTCAACGAGTACACGCTGCGCGAAGACAACAAGGTCGGCATCGTCTACCGCTACCGCGATGGCTTCGGTGCGCCGCAGCAGGAAGTGCGTGCACGTGCCAGCGTCGACGCCGACAGCGGCAACCACGCCTGGCGCACCTGGTTCTATCGCATCGTGCCGACCCATTCGCGCGTGCTGGAAGTCGCCCCGGACTATTCGTGGGCCATGATCGGCTACCCGGGCCGCGAGATGGCCTGGATCTTCGCCCGCCAGCCCGACATGGACAAAGCGCTGTACAAGGAGCTGGCCGAGCGCCTGCGCGACGAATACGGCGTGAACACCGACAAGCTCAAGCGCGTACCGCAGCACCCCGACCAGGTGGGCAAGCTGGGTTACGAAGTGCCGAACGTACGCTGAGTCGTGCCGGCCGCTGGCCGGCATTTTCACGCCTCTGCCGGCCAGCGGCCGGCACTACCGTTATTTGCGGCTGTAATGCGCGACCAGGCGGTCGCCGAGCATCTGCAGCAGCTGCACCAGCACCAGCAGCAGGACCACGGTAACCAGAGCCACATCGGTGTGCGAACGCTGGTAGCCATCGCGGAAGGCCAGATCACCCAGGCCGCCGGAGCCGATGGCACCGCCCATGGCGGTGAAACCGATCAGGGCCACGGTGGTCACCGTCGCACCGGCAATCAGGCCCGGACGCGCTTCAGGCAGCAGCACGCGGGTGACCAGCTGCCAGGTGGTGGCGCCCATGGCCTGGGTCGCTTCGATGACGCCACGGTCCACTTCGCGCAGCGCCGTTTCCACCAGGCGCGCATAGAACGGCGCGGCGCCGATCACCAGCGGCACGATCGCACCGCGTACCCCCAGCGAGGTGCCCATCAGGAACAGGGTGACCGGGATCAGCACGATCATCAGGATGATGAAAGGCACCGAACGCAGCAGGTTCACCACCAGCGCCAGCACGCCATAGGCGAACGGACGACGTTTCATCTGCGGCGCACCGAACAGGTACAGCAGCACGCCCAGCGGCAGACCGATGGCCAGGGTCAGCGGCAGCGAGCCCAGCAGCATCAACAGGGTGTCGATGGTGGCCTGGCCGATGTCGGCCCATTTGCCCGCATCCAGGTGGCGGAAGAAGCCTTCAGCAGTGGCGACGATCATCGACGCAGTTCCTCAACGTGCACGCCGGCGGCCACGAATGCCGCCTGCGCGGCGGACTGGTCGCCGCCCACCAGGGCGACCACCAGCTGGCCATACGGGGTGTCTTTGATCCGGTCGATGCGGCCGGACAGGATGTTGTAATCGACGCCGGTCTGCCGCGCCACGCTGCCCAGCAGCGGTTCGTAGGTGTCGCCGCCAAGGAAGGTCAGGCGCACGATGCGGCCACCGACCACGTCGAAATCACGGTGCAGCGTGCCTTCGTCCACATGCTCCGATTCGCTGACGAAACGGCGCGTGGTCGGGTGCTGCGGGTGCAGGAATACCTGGGTGACCGGGCCGGTTTCCACCAGCTGGCCAGCATCCAGCACGGCCACGCGGTCACAGACGCGACGGATCACATCCATCTCGTGGGTGATGAGCACGATGGTCAGGCCCAGCTCGCGGTTGATCTTCGACAGCAGCGACAGCACCGACGCGGTGGTCTGCGGGTCCAGCGCACTGGTGGCTTCATCGCACAGCAGGATCTGCGGGCGGGTGGCCAGCGCACGGGCGATGCCCACGCGCTGCTTCTGGCCGCCGGACAACTGCGCCGGGTACTTCGCGGCATGGTCCTGCAGGCCCACGGTCTGCAGCAGCTCGGCCACGCGCGCGTCGATCTCGGCCTTGGCCATGCCGCCCAGTTCCAGCGGGAAGGCGACATTGCCGGCCACGGTGCGCGAGGACAGCAGGTTGAAGTGCTGGAAGATCATGCCGATACGCCGGCGCAGCGCGCGCAGCCCATCGGCATCCAGCGCGGTGATGTCCTCGCCGCCGATCAGCAGGCGCCCGCCGCTGGGTTCTTCCAGGCGGTTGATCATGCGGATCAGGGTCGACTTGCCTGCGCCGGAATGGCCGATGATGCCGAACACTTCGCCGGCCTCGATGGTCAGGTCCAACGGTTGCAGCGCGCTCACTTGGCGGCCGGCAACGGCATAGGATTTGTGCAGGCGCTGGAACTCGATCACGGGCGTGGCTCACCGGCGGGTGATGGAAGGGGCGTGCAGCCTACCAGCGCCGGCGGTTCCGCGCCTGCGCCTTGGGCCAGAATGTTATTCCTTTTGGTTCTAAGGGTGCTGTGAAGTAGTGCCGGCCGCTGGCCTGCACTACCCTGGGTACGTGGGGGTCAGAGCCCCTGCGGGGATCTGACCCCGGGGTCGGATCCCCGCAGGGGCTCTGACCCCATCCCGGACAGGTTCAGGGATGATCCAGCGGCTTCGGCGGCTGCACCCGGTTCAGGCGCTCGCGGTGCAGCAGGTACAAGCCCGAGGCCACGATGATCGCCGCGCCGGCCCAGGTG
Source organism: Stenotrophomonas sp. ESTM1D_MKCIP4_1 (assembly GCF_003086895.1). NCBI lineage: Bacteria > Pseudomonadati > Pseudomonadota > Gammaproteobacteria > Lysobacterales > Lysobacteraceae > Stenotrophomonas > Stenotrophomonas sp. ESTM1D_MKCIP4_1. The sequence goes on from NZ_CP026004.1 coordinate 3,790,681, forward strand.
TAGCCATCGGGCAGCTGGCCCCAGAAGGCCAGATCCCAGCCGATCACCCAGACCAGGCCGCTGTATTCCAGCGGCGCGATCATCGACGCCTCGCCCAGCTGGAAGGCACGGGTCAGGGCGATCTGCCCCAGCGCACCCGCCAGGCCCATGCCCGCGATCAGCGGCGCATGGGCCAGCTGCAGTGGCACCCAGCCCGGCAATGCCAGCAGGCCGGCGCCGATGGCCATGATGACCAGGAACCAGACCACCATCGACTGCGAGGTATCGGTACGGGTGAGCAGGCTCACCGTGATCGCGGCAATGGCGTAGGCCGTCGCCGCCGCCAGCACCATCAGGCCGGGGATGGAAATGAAGCCACCCACGCCCGGCCGCAGCACCACGATCACCCCCAGCAGACCGACGCCGATGGCCACCCAGCGCCGCGGCCCCACCCGTTCGCGCAGCAAAGGCACCGACAGCGCGGCGATCAACAGCGGGGCGACGAAGTAGATGCTGTAGGCGGTGGACAGCGGCAGGTCGCGCAGGGCGAACACGAAGCAGCCGATCATCGCCATGCCCAGCCCGCCACGCAGCAGATGCAGGCCCCAGCGGCGGGGAATGAGCGAGCGCGGGCCGGCGCTGGCCAGCACCCAGACCAGCACGAAGGGCAGCGAGGCCGCACCGCGCAGGAACGTGACTTCCAGCGAGGGGTAGCTGGCCGACAGCTGTTTCATGCCGGCATCCATCAGCGAGAAGCAGGCCACGGCGGCAACCATCCAGGCCACCGCGCGCGAGGGGGAGCGTTGCGCGTTCATGGCCCATTATCGCCGACCGGGCGGTGCTTCGGGCGCCGTGCACCGGCCCACGCGATAGAATGGCCGCCACTGAATTCCGCGGAGCCATGCCCATGCCTTCCTTCGACGTCGTGTCCGAAGTCGACACCCACGAACTGACCAACGCCATCGACCAGGCCAACCGCGAACTGGCCACCCGCTTCGACTTCAAGGGCGTTGAAGCGAAGTTCGAGCGCGATGGCGATGTCATCAACCAGTCCGCGCCGACCGAGTTCCAGCTCAAGCAGATGAACGACATCCTGCGCGCCCGGCTGGCTGCACGCGGCATCGACGTGCTGAGCCTGGAGTTCGGCGATATCGAGACCAACCTGGCCCAGGCCCGGCAGAAGATCACCGTCAAGCAGGGCATCGAGCAGAAGATCGCCAAGAAGATCGCCGCCGCGCTGAAGGAAGCCAAGCTGAAGGTGGAAAGCCAGATCAACGGCGACAAGCTGCGCGTGCAGGGCAAGAAGCGCGACGATCTGCAGGACGCCATCGCCGTATTGAAGGCCGGCAAGTTCGAGCTGCCGCTGCAGTTCAACAATTTCCGCGATTGATGATGGCGCCGTGCCGCAGCGGTAGCGCCGGGCCATGCCCGGCGGACGGCACGGTCAATTGCGCAGCAGCTTGTACAACGTGGTGCGCGAAATACCCAGCTGGCGGGCGGCCAGGCTGAGATTGCCCTCGGCCGCCTGCGCCGCACGCCGCGCCGCTTCGCGCTGCTGGTCCCGCAACGGGGCATGCTGCGTCGCTGCAGGTGCCACAGTGCGCACCCGCGGCGCGCGCGGTGCCCGCAGATGTTGCAGATAGACCGCACTGCCCTCGCCCAGCCGCACCCGATGCGCCGGGCCCGGCTGCAGCAACCGGCGCCGCTGCGCGGCACTGGCGCCAGCAAACACGCCTTCGATGGACAGCAGGGGCAGCGCCCCCCTTCGTGGCAGGCCCAGCAGGCGCCGCGCCACGCGGTTGGCAGCCCGCACCTGACCGTCGTCCTGCACCGCCAGCAGGCCCTGCAGCGGCGAGGCCAACCAGCGCGGATCGTGCTGCACGGCCAGCAGATGCACATCGCCCAGGCTCTGGAACAGGCGGTTCTCGCTGGCCAGCGCGGCCTGCCGGAAGTAGCCCTGCAGCAGCGCCGGATCACGCTCGCCCAGCCCGGTGATGTCGATCGCCCCGCACACCTGGCCATCCAGATCGTGCAGCGGTTCGCTCAGGCAGAACACCGGCGCGAAACGCTGCAGGTAATGCTCGTTGCCACGCACCAGCGCGGGTACGTCATCGGCCACGCTGACGGCAGGCGCCGTGGTGCCGATCTCGGCTTCGCTCATCCGCCGCCCCACCTGGATGGGCCGCAGCAGCGGCGCGTCCTCCAGGCCATGGGCCTGCTGCGCAATCACCAGGCCGTCCCGGTTGGCACAGAACATCGTCCAGCCACGGCCCCCGAACGCAGCCCACAGCTGTTCCAGCTCGGGCTGCACGCAGCGCGCGAGCCGACGGTCTTCGGCAGTGCTCAAGCGATGGCCCGTGCCCTGCAGCGGCGGGTAGTACGGCTCCTGCCCCGGCTGCACGCCGGCCGCGCGCGAACGCTGCCACGAATGCTGCAGCGGCAAGGGCAGCAGGTCCAATGACTGCGCATCGCCTTCGGCGAACGCCGCGCGCGCGGCGACCAGCTGTTGTTGCCCGACTGTGGTGGCCATCATGGACGCAGCGTACACCCGCGAACGCTATGCCTGCGTTATGCGCCGCCAGCCCGGGGCCAGAGCCGTTTCCGTCGGGAAACGGATCCGACCCCGCGCCTTCATGCGGCGATGCGCAGGATCGGCTTCAGGGTGATGCCCTTGGTGCTGTCCTCGGCCGCCTGGTTGATCTGTTCCAGCGGGTAGAACTTCACCAGCTTGTCGAACGGGAAGCGGCCCTGCTGGTACAGCGTCACCAGCTGCGGGATGAACACCTGTGGCACGCTGTCACCTTCGACAATGCCACGGATGCTGCGCCCGCCCAGCAGCAGGTTGTTCACATCGAAGCTGGCGGTGGTGCCCAGCTTCGGCGCACCCACCACGCCCATCATGCCCAGCCCGCCCAGCGCCTCGATGCCGGCCGACAGCACCTCCGGGCGACCGGTGGATTCCAGCGCGAAATCCGCACCGCCGCCGGTGATCGCCCGCACCGCCTCGATCACATCCACCTCGCGGCTGTTGACCACGTGGGTGGCGCCCAGTTCCAGCGCCAGCTCCAGGCGCGACGGCACCACGTCGATGGCGATGATGGTGGTGGCACCGGCCACCTTGGCCGCCATCACCGCACTCAGGCCCACCGCACCGGCACCGTAGCTGGCGAAGCTGCTGCCCGAGCGCACCTTCAGCGAATTGAGCACCGCACCGGCACCGGTCTGGATGCCGCAGCCCAGCGGGCCCAGCAGCTCCAGCGGCGCATCGTCAGGCACCTTGATCGCGTTGATCTCGCGCGCGATGGCAAACGTGGCAAACGAGGACTGCGCGAAGAAATGATCATGCAGCGGCTGGCCCTGCGCATCGGTGATGGCGGTGTGGCCGTGGCCATCGTCGCCGCCGAAGTTGAGCCCGAAGAAATCCTTGCAGTAGGCACCGTGGCCACCGCGGCAGGGATTGCAGTGGCCGCAGGCGCCGTAGGTCAGCACCACGTGGTCGCCCACCTTCAGGTCGCGTACGTTCGGGCCCACCGCTTCGACGATGCCGGCGCCTTCATGGCCCAGCACCGCCGGCAGCGGCACGGGATAGTACTGGTCGCGCACGATCAGATCGGTATGGCAGAGACCGGTAGCCACGACCTTCACCAATACCTCGTCGTCCTGCGGGCCACGCAGCCTCGCCTGTTCGATGACAAAGGGCTGTTCCTTGCCGCGTACCACGGCGGCGGTGATCTCACGCGTTGCGTTGTTGTCGCTCATCGTTCGGATTCCTTTGATCAGATCGGGTAGGCGGGCGCTTCGCCCTTGACGGTCAGCCACTGCCACTGCGTGAACTCTTCCCAGTTGGCCGGGCCACCGATGCTGGTGCCGTTGCCGGACGCGCCAACGCCACCGAAGGGATTGATCACTTCGTCGTTCACGGTCTGGTCGTTGATGTGCAGCAGGCCGGTGCGGAGGCGCTCGCCCAGCTTCAGCGCACGGCCGACATTGCTGGACACGATGGCCATCGACAGGCCGTATTCGCTGTCATTGGCCAGCTGCACGGCCTGGTCGTCATCGTCGAACGGCACCACCACCGCCACCGGCGCGAAGATCTCTTCGTTGAACGCCGGATTGTCCACCGCCACGTTGCCAAGCACGGTGGGCGCGAAGAACAGGTCCTGGTGGGTGCCACCGGCTTCCAGCGTCGCACCGGCCTTCACCGCATCGGCCACCACGCGGGCGGCATGGTCGCGCTGGGTGGCGTTGATCAGCGGGCCGATCGCCACGTCTTCGCGCGCCGGGTCGCCGACCTTCAGCGACCTGGCCTTGGCCACCAGCTTTTCCAGGAAAGCGGCGTGGATCTTCCTGTGCACCAGCACGCGGCCGGTGGCCATGCAGATCTGGCCCTGGTGCAGGTACACGCCCCAGGCGGTGTTGGCCACGGCCAGGTCGAGGTCGGCATCGTCGAGGATGATCAGCGAGTTCTTGCCGCCCAGTTCCAGCGAAACCTTCTTCAGGTGCTTGCCGGCCGCTTCGCCCACCTTGCGGCCGGCGGCGGTGGAACCGGTGAACTGGATCATTGCCACGTGCGGGTCGCTGGTCAGCGCAGCCCCTGCCGCGCCATCGCCGGGCAGCATGTGCAGCACGCCCGCCGGCAGCCCGGCCTGCTCGAACAGGCGCGCGATGACCGCGCCGCCGCACACGGCCGTGCGCGGGTCGGGCTTGAGCACCACGGCATTGCCCAGCGCGATGGCAGGCGCCACCGCACGCATGGCCAGGTACAGCGGGAAGTTGAACGGCGAGATGACCCCGACCACGCCCAGCGGGCGACGGCGGGCCAGGCTCAGCCGGCCCGGCTCGGAGGGCAGGATTTCACCCGTGCTGCGCGAGGGCAGCGCGGCGGCTTCCTGCAGCGCCTTGATGGTCACCTTGGCCTCGAAGCCGGCCTTCAGGCGGGTCGAACCGCTTTCGCGCACCAGCCAGTCCACCAGCGTGTCGATGTTCTCTTCAGCCAGGCGCGCGGCCTGGCGCAGCACTTGGGCGCGCTGCTCGTACGGCGCGGCAGCCCAGGCCTGCTGCGCCTGTGCAGCGGTGGCGGCCGACGTGGCGACCTGCGCGGCGTCGGCCAGGCCGACCTCGCCCAGGGTCTGGCCGGTGGCCGGTTCGATCACCGGCTGGCGCTGTGCGGCGGCCTGCCACTGGCCGTCGAAGAAGGCGCCGGACCAGAGTTCGTCCGGCAGCCAAGGGGAAGATGCAGTCATGAGGTGTCCTCCTGTGTCGTGCGTCCATTGCACGCCTGGCCCGCTGCGCAGGCAATCGGCCATCGGTGCGGGAGCGGCAAGGGTTTGAATGGATGGGATTTTCCAGCATCGCCACTGTCCAGTGCGTGGACAGTGAACAGCGCGGCGGTGACCGCGCGCCTACAATGGCGGCCCCGCCAGCCGAAGCGCCCGCCATGACCGATACCGCCCTGCCCACCGACGACCCGATCGCCGCCACCCGCCTGTGGCTGGAGCGCATCGTGATCGGCCTGAACCTGTGCCCGTTCGCCAAGGCGGTCTACGTGAAAGACCAGGTCCGCTTCGTGCTGAGCGATGCGACCACGCCCGAAGCGCTGGTGGAACAGCTGGCCGAAGAACTGGTGCTGCTGCGCGACACCCCGGCCGAGCAGATCGACACCACGCTGATCGTGCATCCGCAGGTGCTGACCGATTTCCTCGACTACAACGATTTCCTCGACAACGCCGACGCGGCGATCGAGGCGCTGGACCTGCAGGGCATCCTGCAGGTGGCCAGCTTCCACCCGGATTACCAGTTCGATGGCGTGGCTGCCGACGATGCCAGCAACTACACCAACCGCGCGCCCTTCCCCACCCTGCACCTGCTGCGCGAAGACAGCGTGGAACGTGCGGTGGAGGCCTTCCCGGACCCGGATGTGATCGTCGAGCGCAACATCCAGACCCTGGACCGCATCGGCGTGGCCGGCTGGCACCGCCGCCTGCGCGGGGAAGACCTGTCGTGAGCGCGGCCCCGCCCATTGCAGCCTGGCCGGCCACACCGCTGCACGGCAAAGTGGTGCTGGTCACCGGCGGCGCCAACGGCATCGGTCGTGGCATTGCGCAAGCCGTGCTGGGCGCCGGCGGCCGCGTGCTGATCGGCGATCTGGACGTGGAAGCGGGGCAGGCCTGCCTGGACGAATGGCAGCGTGGCGACGATGCCGCGTTCCAGCGCCTGGACATCGCCGACGAGGCCAGCGTGCGTGCCTTCATCGGGGTGGCACAGCAGCGTTTCGGCCGCATCGACGGCCTGGTCAACAACGCCGGCATCGCCGGGCCGCACGGCACCACGGTGCAGGACATGGACTGGGACGAGTGGCAACGACGCTTGTCCTCGCTGCACGGCGCGTTCCTGTGCAGCAAGCACGCGCTGCCGGCACTGATGGCCAGCAAGGCCGGTTCGATCATCAACGTGGCCTCCACCCGCGCCTGGCAGTCGGAAGCCAACAGTGAAGCCTATGCAGCGGCCAAGGGCGGGCTGGTGGCGTTCACCCATGCACTGGCGATCAGCGCCAGCCCGGCGGTACGGGTGAACAGCATCAGCCCCGGCTGGATCGGCACCACGGCCTGGCAGGCGCCGTCGCGCCGGCACCCACCGCAGTATTCGGCCACCGACCACGGCCAACACCCGGTCGGCCGCGTGGGCGAACCCGAGGACATCGGCGCACTGGCGGTCTACCTGCTGTCGTCGCTGTCCGGCTTCAGCACCGGCCAGGATTTCATCGTCGACGGCGGCATGACCCGGAAGATGATCTACGCCGATTGACCGGTTTCCGGTCGCGCCAACCAAGGTTGGCACCTGACCCGGTAGTGCCGGCCGCTGGCCGGCACGCGGGTGGATCACGCCAGAGCGGTTACGCCATGCCCGAATGGCGCAACAACGCGTCGATCTGCGGCGCGCGCCCACGGAATGCCTTGAAGTTCTCCGCCGCCGGGCGGCTGCCACCGCGCGACAGGATCTCGTCGCGGAAGCGCGCTCCGGTTTCAGCCAGCGCCTGCGGTGATTCCTCAAACGCCGCGTAGGCATCGGCGCTGAGCACCTCGGCCCACTTGTAGCTGTAGTAGCCGGCTGCGTAGCCACCGGCAAAGATGTGGCTGAACTGGTGCGGGAAGCGATTCCAGGCCGGCGGATGGTTCACCGCCACCTCGCCGCGCACGCGGTCAAGCAACGCCAGCACACTATCCTGCGCCGGCTCGAACTGGCTGTGCAGCAGCATGTCGAACAGGCCGAATTCCAGCTGGCGCACGGTCGCCATGCCGCTGTGGAAATTGCGTGCGGCCAGCATGCGGTCGTACAGCGCACGCGGCAGCGGCTCGCCCGTTTCCACGTGCGCGGTCATACCCTGCAGGTGGTCCCACTCCCAGCAGAAGTTCTCCATGAACTGGCTGGGCAGTTCCACTGCATCCCATTCCACGCCGTTGATGCCGGCCACGCCCAGTTCGCCGATGCGGGTCAGCAGCTGGTGCAGGCCATGGCCCATTTCATGGAACAACGTGGTCACTTCGTTATGGCTGAAGGTGGCCGGCTTGCCGTTGGCACCTCGGCCGAAGTTGCACACCAGGTAGACCAGCGGGGTCTGCACGCTGCCATCGGCGCGCTCGCGGCGGTTGCGGCAATCATCCATCCACGCGCCGCCGCGCTTGCCTTCGCGCGCATACAGATCCAGGTAGAACTGGCCAACCAGGCCGCCTTCTGCATCGACCAGGCGGAAGAAGCGCACATCCTCATGCCATACCGGCGCGCTGTCCGGCTGCACGCGCAGGCCGTACAGCTGCTCGATCACCGCGAACAGCCCGCCCAGTACCTTCGGCTCGGTGAAGTACTGCTTCACTTCCTGCTCGGAATAGCTGTAGCGCGCCTGCTTGAGGCGGTCGGCGGCAAAGGCCAGGTCCCAGGCCTGCAGGCTGTCGATGCCCAACTGTTCGCGGGCGAACTGTTCCAGCTCGGCACGGTCCTTGCCCGCGAACGGCTTCGCACGGGCGGCGAGGTCACGCAGGAAGGCCAGCACCTCGGCCGGGTCCTGCGCCATCTTGGTCGCCACCGAATAATCGGCATACGAAGCAAAGCCCAGCAGCGCGGCCAGTTCGGTGCGCAGGGCAAGAATGCGGTCGATGTTGCCGCCGTTGTCCAGCGCGTCATCGCCAAATTCGGAGGCACGCTGCGCGCTGGCGCGGTACAGGATCTCGCGCAGGTCGCGGTCCTCGCCCCAGGTCTGCACCGGCAGGTAGCACGGCATCTGCAGCGTCAGCTTCCAGCCGGGCTTGCCGTCCTTTTCAGCGGCGGCGCGGGCAGCAGCCTTGACGTCATCCGGTACGCCGGCCAGGCGCGCTTCGTCCTCCACGATCAGCGACCAGGCATCGGTGGCATCAAGCACGTTCTGCGAGAACTTCGCCGACAGCGCCGACAGCTCTTCCTTGATCGCCGCGAAGCGCTGCTGGGCCTCGGCGTCCAGTTCGGCACCGCCGAGGCGGAAATCACGCAGGGTGTTGTCCAGCACCTTGCGCCGGGCCTCATCGAAAGCCGCCGCTTCGGGGCTGGCCGCCAGCGCCTGGTACTGGCGGTACAGCGCCAGATTCTGCCCCAGTGCGCTGGCGAAGCGGGTCACCCGCGGCAGGTTGCTGTTGTAGGCCTCACGCAGCTCGGGCGTGTTCACCACGCCCTGCAGGTGGCCCACCAGGCCCCAGGCGCGCCACAGGCGTTCGGTGGCATCGTCCAGCGGGGTCACGAAGGTCTGCCAGGTGACCGGCTGCACCTGCTCGGCCGCACTGACCGCCGCTTCAGCGTCGGCCAGCAGCACATCCAGTGCCGGGGCCACGTGCTCGGGGCGGATCGCCTCGAAGCGCGGCAGGCCGGAAGCATCAAGCAGGGGGTTGGCAACGGTCACGGCAGATCTCCAGAGTACGGGCCCGGCAGGTGGGCAGCCTTGTCGATATGGCGCTGGCGGGGCCCGCAGACAAGGGGCCGGGTCCACCCGGCATTCACGTCCGCCTTACGGGCCCGCGCCGAAGCTGGTGGTGCGGGGGAAACCGCAGCGGTACGTCACGAGGAGGCCCCACATGGAAGGTCTGGCTCCAGGCACCACCGCCCCAACCGTCCGTTCGCTGGCCCTGACGGCCACCACGGACGAGCTGTCATGGATCGCCGCCCTATGCGATGCCGGCGATGATGCGCGACGCCACCTGACCCAGTTGAAGGCCCTGCAGCGTCAGGGCGGTCGCCTCAGCGAGACGCAGGAGTGGTATCCGTTCGAGGTGATCGAACGCGGCGCCAGTCACCTGCAGCCGGGGCACGAGCGCGAGTTCGTCATCTGCGTGCTGCTGTGGCTGCAGGCGCTGGCCCAGGGCCGCGCGAGCGTTCTGGACCCGCACCTGCATATGGATGACCGCGCGATGGATATCGAGTCCCTGCCCGCCGCACTGCGTGATGTGCTGCTGGATGCGTTCATGGATGCGGGGTATTGAGCACGGCCCGCGAACGGTGGCTGGTGAACGGGGAACGGGGAACGGGCACGGCGGACGGTAGAGTCGACTGTCAGTCGACTTTCGCGCGCAGCACGGGCTTTCGCGATCTGAACGAAGAGCAGTCGACTGACAGTCGACGCTACCGGTCGACTTTCGCGCGCAGCGCGGGCTTTCGCGATCTGAACGGAGAGCAGTCGACTGACAGTCGACTCTACCGGTCGGCTTTCGCGCGCAGCGCGGGCTTTCGCGATCTGAACGGAGAGCAGTCGACTGACAGTCGACTCTACCGGTCGACTTTCGCGCGCAGCGCGGGCTTTCGCGATCTGAACGAAGAGCAGTCGACTGACAGTCGACTCTACCGGTCGACTTTCGCGCGCAGCACGGGCTTTCGCGATCTGATTGGAGAGCAGTCGACTGACAGTCGACGCTACCGGTCGACTTTCGCGCGCAGCACGGGCTTTCGCGATCTGAACGGAGAGCAGTCGACTGACAGTCGACTCTACCGGTCGACTTTCGCGCGCAGCACGGGCTTTCGCGATCTGAACGGAGAGCAGTCGACTGACAGTCGACTCTACCGGTCGACTTTCGCGCGCAGCACGGGCTTTCGCGATCTGAACGAAGAGCAGTCGACTGACAGTCGACTCTACCGGTCGGCTTTCGCGCGCAGCGCGGGCTTTCGCGATCTGAACGAAGAGCAGTCGACTGACAGTCGACTCTACCGGCCGGCGTTCGCGCGCAGCGCGGGGTTTCGCGATCTGAACGGAGAGCAGTCGACTGACAGTCGACTCTACCGATCGACTTTCGCGCGCAGCGCGGGCTTTCGCGATCTGAACGGAGAGCAGTCGACTGACAGTCGACGCTACCGGCCGGCGTTCGCGCGCAGCGCGGGGTTTCGCGATCTGAACGGAGGGCAGTCGACTGACAGTCGACTCTACCCCGTTGCCTCTCCCCCGTTGTGTTTACAACGCTTCCAGGCTGCACCACGGCAGTTCGGGCAGGCCCTCGCCAGCCACCGCTGCAGCCAGCTGTGCATCGGCGCCGTCCACGTCGATGCCCTGGCGGCCATACCACGCCGGGTCGTAGTAACTGTGCGCATAGCGCTCACCGGCATCGCACAGGATGCTGACGATGCTGCCCTGGTGCCCAGCCTCGCGCATCCACTGCGCGGCCTGCAGCACGCCGATGAAGTTGGTACCGGTCGAACCACCGACGCGACGCCCGATCTGGCGGCTGACGTGGCGCATCGCCGCCAGGCTGAGCGCGTCGGGCACCTTCACCATCGCATCGACACTGGTCGGGATGAAGCTCGACTCCACCCATGGCCGGCCGATGCCTTCCACCCGTGAACCACCACTGCAGGTCAGCCCGCGCCAGTCCGGCTGGCCCGCCACGGCCGCCTGGTAACCGTCGAAGAACACCGATACTTCCGGGTCCGCGCAGAGGATGCGCGTATCGTGCCGGCGGTAGCTGACATAGCGGCCCAGGGTGGCCGCGGTGCCGCCGGTACCGGGGCTGCACACGATCCATTCCGGAATTGGGCTCGGCTCTTCGGCCATCTGCTTGAAGATGGATTCGGCGATGTTGTTGTTGGCGCGCCAGTCGGTGGCCCGTTCGGCGTAGGTGAACTGGTCCATGAAGTGGCCGCCGGTCTCGCGCGCCAGCCGTTCGGAATCGCTGTTCAGATCGCAGGCCCGCTCCACCAGGTGGCAGCGGCCGCCGTGGAATTCGATCGCGGCGATCTTTTCCGGCGAGGTCGTGGCCGGCATCACCGCAATGAACGGCAGGCCCAGCAGACGCGCGAAATAGGCTTCGGAAACTGCGGTCGAACCGCTGGAGGCCTCGATCACCGGCCGCCCCTCGCGCAGCCAGCCATTGGCCAGCGCGTACAGGAACAGCGAACGCGCCAGGCGGTGCTTCAGGCTGCCGGTGGGGTGGCTCGATTCATCCTTCAGGTACACGTCGATGCCATCGAACCCGGGCAGCGCCAGCGGGATCAGGTGGGTATCGGCGGAACGGTTGAAATCGGCTTCGATCTTGCGGATGGCGGCGGCCACCCATTCACGCTGCGACATGGCGGGCAATCGTTGTCAGGACGGAACGGTGCGATCCGTCCATTGTACGTCGCGGTGCCGTCAGGTGGCGGCCGGTAGAATGGCGGCATCCGGCCATCACGGCCCTGTCTGAAGGACCTTCCCCCATGACCCTTCCCGCCCTGCGCGATATTCCCGGCGTGGCTGCCCAGGCCCCGGCCGAAACCCACGGCTTCGTGTTCAACCACACCATGCTGCGGGTCAAGGACATCACCGCCTCGCTGGACTTCTACACCCGCGTGCTGGGCTACCAGCTCATCGACAAGCGCGATTTCGCCGAAGCCCAGTTCAGCCTGTACTTCCTGGCCTACGTGCCGGCCGGCGTGGCCGTGCCGGAAGACGATGCCACCCGCCGCGTGTGGATGGCCGGCCTGCCGGGCGTGCTCGAACTGACCCACAACCACGGCACCGAGACCCAGGACGGCCCGGTCTACCACGATGGCAACAGCGACCCGCGCGGCTTCGGCCACATCTGCGTGTCGGTGCCGGAACTGGAAGCGGCCTGCCAGCGCTTCGAGAACCTGGGCGTGGCGTTCCAGAAGCGCCTGACCGACGGTCGCATGAAGAACATCGCATTCATCAAGGACCCGGACGGCTACTGGGTCGAAATCATCGCCAACGCCTGATCCAAGAAGGGGACGGAGGGGATCAAGGCGTTTCTGGCACTATGGGGCTGGAAACGCCTTGATCCCCTCCGTCCCCTTTTTGTAGAGGTGCGCATGGAAACGATGGAACTGCATCGCGGACGCCTGATTGATCATCTGCAGCTGGTGGTGCGCGATCTGCCCGCCAGCCGCCGTTTCTACCAGGCCGTGTTCGACAGCATCGGCATTCCCGTTGCCGGCGAAGGCCCGGATTACTTCTGGGCCGACGAACTGTTCATTTCCACCGCCAGCAGCGAGGCCGCCGCCGGCCAGCTGACCGGGCGGCATCATCTGGCCTTCCAGGCACGCGACGCGGCCACGGTCGATGCCTTCCACACCGCTGCGCTGGCCGCCGGTGGCACCGACAACGGCGCACCCGGCGAACGCCCGTACCATCCCGGCTACTACGGCGCCTTCGTGCTCGACCCGGATGGCAACAACATCGAAGTGGTCTACCACGGGCCGGCGCAGTACAGCGCGGATTCGGTGAAGGTCACCTTCTAGGTCCACCCGCGTTTAAACGAAAAAGCCGGGCATTGCCCGGCTTTTCCATCTGCAGCGTGTATGTCTCAGTGGGCCGCCATGTAGATGTCCTGCAGCACGGCCTTTTCAAGCTCCAGCTCGCCCAGCAGGTTCTTCACGATGTCACCCAGGCTGAGGATGCCGATCAGGCGGTTGCCATCGGTCACCATCAGATGGCGGCGACGCGAGTACGTCATCAGCGACATGGCCTGCTTGAGGGTCGCCTCCGGCGCGATGCCTTCCAGGCCGGTGGTCGGCACGGTGGAAATCACCCGGCGCCCCGCCTGCGGGCCGTCGTCGGCCAGGCTGCGCACGATGTCCTTCTCGGAGATGATGCCGACCGGCACCTCATCCTTCATCACCACCAGGGCAGCGATTTTATTCGCGCTCATCTTGTGGGCGGCAGCACCGATGGTGTCTTCCGAATCGATGGTGATGACAGCTTCTTTCTTGGATTGCAGGAGTTCGCGGACGTTCATTCTTGTTTCCTGATGCAGGTCACTGAAGTCAAAAAAGTGTGCTCTTCCGATTCGCCCCCTCCCCGGGAACAGACCTTTCAGCGCACGTCTGGCGCACGTTGCGGCCGCGGTACGGCATCGGCCGGCAAGGTGCTGCAACGCGAACGAGGCCAGTGGCAGGCGAACCCGCAGGGGCCCCGGACGATTCGATTCTACGAGCGTCCTGCGCGGCCGCTACCGGCACCGATGGGACGCTTTGTCGTGGAACCTGTCGACGCTTCCGAGAATCGCACCTGCGCTGAAACCGGCGCTGAATGCAGCGGTTTCAAGCCACTCAAGTTCGCATCCCCGCGGCCGGGGCACGTGCAACCGCCCGACCCAGCAAAGTCAGGGGAACGGCCGCCAACTGCCGAGCACCGCTTCGGTGGTGTACTGCGCGGCCTCATCACCGGACAGGTGGTGCGACCACGGCACGCGCTCTTCCGGTGAAGCGCCGGTACCCACGCTGCCGAACTCACCGTAGTAAGTGGTACGTTCGGCATCCGGCTTGTCCCAGTTGTGCCAACCGGCCTGCACGATATGCGGGCCCAGGTTGGACTGCAGGAACACCGTGCGCGCGAACGGCCGCCACGGCCGGCCCAGGTACGCGGTGCCCACACCTTCGCCACGCAGCAGCGCGCGGCGGAACACATAGCCGAAGCGCTGCCCTTCCGGCGTGGACGCGGCCGTCACCCAGCCCAGCTTGCCCTTGGAGACGATCGTGCAGTCATCGAACAGCGCGGTGGCCGCGCCGAAAATGAAATCCACCGTGCCTTCGATGTAGCAGTCCTTGAAGTGCAACACGCTGCCTTCGTGCGTGTAGAGCGTGTCCTGGTTGCCGAGCAGGCGCACGTTGCGGAAGCCGCCACGCGGCGGCGCCGCGTACAGCGCCAGTGCCTGGCCGACGTTGCCGGCAGTGTTTTCGATGGTCAGGTCTTCGGCGATGAACTCATCGCCATACACGTACACCGTGGCCGAGCCGCTGGTGCGCATCGCCTTGCCGGTGGCCGGGTCGACCAGATCGGCGTAGTTGTTCCAGCTGAGGATGGACGCACCGGCACCGGCCCCACGCAGCGTCACCCGCGTTTTTTCCTTGGGCACCTTCACCACGCCCCGGTAAAGCCCCTCGCGCAGCACGATGACCTGGCGCGTGCGGTTGCCATCGGGTACCGCATCGATGGCCGCCTGCACGCTGCGGTAATCGCCACTGCCATCGGCGGCCACCACCCAATCGCGTGCGCCGGCCGGCAGCGCCGCCAGCACCAGCAGGCCGGCCAGGGGGAGAGAGAAACGGCGTCTGTTCGGCATGCGGCGTCCTGCAGGGAAGAAGGGCAATACGCGGCCGGCACTGCAGGCCGGCCGCGATCCAAAGGCAACCATCAGAACTTGTAGCGCAGGCCCAGCAGGAACTCACGGCCGGTCTGCGTGTAGGTCAGCGGCAGCTTCCAGGCCGAGGTCCCCACCCATTCGTTGCTGGTTTCGTTGGTCAGGTTGATGCCTTCCAGGCTCACTTCCAGATGGTCGTCGATCTTCCAGCTGATCGAGGCGTCCACCGTGTCCACCGCATCCATGCCGTGGAAGCTGAAGCCCTGCACGCTGGCCGGCACCTGGGTGTAGTAGCCATCGCGGTGGGTATAGGACACGCGCGCACCCAGCTTCTCGCCTTCGTAGAACAGCGTGCTGTTGTAAGAATTCTTCGACAACCCGGTCAGGTCGGTCTTCAGCGATGTCGCACCGGTGGACGTGAGGTACTGGATCTGCGAATCGACCCAGGTGTAGTTCAGCTGCAGGCCCAGGTTGCTCCAGCGCCCCGGCAGGAAGCTGAAAGGCTGCACGTAGTTGAACTCAGCGCCCTTCAGGTCACCACCGGGCGTGTTCAACGGGCGGGTGAAGGTGAAGTCCTCGTTGGGCGACACGCCGGTACCGTCCAGCAGGCTGGCCGGCAGTCCGCTGGCGGTGAACGGCATGACCGTGCTGGTGCCCTGCACGAAGCTTTCGATGTCCTTGTGGAACAGTGCCAGGCCCAGCAGGCCACCTTCCTGGAAGTACCACTCCACGCCCAGGTCCAGCGTGCGCGCGCGGATCGGGTCCAGGTTCGGGTTGCCGCCGTTGACGTAGCGGTGGCCGCTGGACAGGCTCAGCGTCGTGCCCGGCGTAAGCGAGGACAGGCCCGGGCGGGCCATCACCTTGGCCGCACCGAAGCGCAGCATCAGGTCCGGCGACAGCTCGGCCACCAGGTTCAGCGACGGCAGCGTATCGGTGTAGTCGCGCGAAACATGGGTCAGCACCATCGCGCCATCCACTGTGGAATAGCCGGTGGAAGACTGCGAGGTCTTGACCCGGCGCACGCCCACGTTGCCCGACACCGGCACGCTGCCGACATCGAAGCCGAACTCACCCATCAGCCACGCACCACGGTCGCGTTCTTCCACGCTGCGGCGCGTCGCATTGCGTTCATACAACTGGTAGATGCCCTCCCCGCTGTAGATGCCCAGCAGCTGCGACAGCGCGGCCAGGTCAGGCACGGCCCAGGCATCGGGCGAACCGGCCACGCCGCCCAGGCGGGCGATGTCCACCAGCGCCGCCGGTACGGTGTAGCTGCCATCGGCAAAGGCCGGCACCACGGTCTCGGTCCGGCGGCGGTACTCGCTGGTGTCGAACGTATAGTCCTTGGCCAGCAGGCCGCCGCGCAGGGTGAAGGACGGACCGAAGTTCCAGGTGAAATCCAGTGCGCCATTGTCGAAGCTGTTGCTGGCGTACTGCGGGCGCAGGCGCACTTCCGCCAGGGTCCAGCCGTTGGGATCGGTGGGGTCGATGCCGTAGTTGAAGGTCGGGTGAGTGGCGCTGTTGCGGAAATCGTAGCTGTAGCCGGACACATTGGCCTTGTCCATGATCAGCGTGGTCTGCACCGGGTTGGCGTGCTCGGACTTGGAATGGCCGACCAGCAGATTGACCTTGAACGCATCACTGAAGCGATGCTCGCCACTGAGCGAGACCTGCTTGAACTCGGTGCTCCACTCATCGCGACGCTGTTCCGAACGCACGCCGGCGCCGTCGAACACGCCGTACAGCAGCGCACCGGAGGTCGGATCGATATAGCCGTCGCGCAGCACCATGTTCTGCTTCTGCGCCGAGTAGGCAAACGAGATCGCCTCGATGTACTTCTCGCTGCGCACGGTATCGATCTTCGAGTACAGCGCATCCAGCGCGAACTCGGTGTTGTCGGTCGGCTTCCATTGCAGCGCGGCGGTCACGCCCAGGCGCTTCTGGTCGTGTTCCAGCAGCGTGTAGCGCGGGAAGTACGGGTGCCACACGCCATCGGCCAGACCGGCAGTGAACGGCGAGCTGGGGCTGAAGCCTCCATTGCTGCTGGCGCTGTACCAGCGGCCGGTGTTGCTGCCCTCCTCGCGCACCTTGCGTTCGGAATAGGCCACCGACAGCAGGCCACCGAATCGGCCGTCGGCCCAGGTATCGGCAATC
Source organism: Stenotrophomonas sp. ESTM1D_MKCIP4_1 (assembly GCF_003086895.1). NCBI lineage: Bacteria > Pseudomonadati > Pseudomonadota > Gammaproteobacteria > Lysobacterales > Lysobacteraceae > Stenotrophomonas > Stenotrophomonas sp. ESTM1D_MKCIP4_1. The sequence continues at coordinate 3,807,393 of NZ_CP026004.1, forward strand.
AGCGCCGCTGCGCGCGGGCTGGCCTTTTCGGAAAGATCATTGAAGCTGCCCTGCCCGCTGGCAGCGAAGGTGAAGCCGTCGTAGTCGAACGGGCGCGCGGTGCGCAGGTCCACCGTGGCACCCAGCGAGCCCTCTTCCACATCGGCCGACGCGGTCTTGCGCACGATCAGCTGCGAAAACAGATCCGACGCGAACACATTGAAGTCGAAACCACGGCTGCGGTTGGTGCCGCCGGACTGGTCCGAGCCGCCGACGGTCGTCAGCGCCTCAAGCCCGTTGATGCGCACGCGGGTGAAATCCGGCCCCAGGCCGCGCACGGAAATATTGCGGCCTTCGCCGGCATCGCGGGTGATGGTGACGCCGGGGATGCGCTGCAGCGACTCGGCCAGGTTGAGATCGGGGAAGTTGGCGATGTCCTCGGCCACCACCGCGTCCACCATTCCCTTTTCCGAGCGCTTGATGTCCAGCGCCTTTTCCACGCTGGCGCGGTAGCCGGTCACCGTCACCGCATCCAGTTCGGTGGGGTTGGCCGGTGCCGCGTCCTGGGCGGCGGCCGGGCCGGCCAGCGCCAGCAGCACGGCACTGGCCAGCGTGCTGGCCACGAAGGTAACCGGTGTCTTTCTGCGATTCAGCCTGTGCGTCATGAAAATCCCTTGCAATCACTGCTACTGGCGGTCGATGGTGTCGATAGAGCTATGACACCGGGGGACACGAAACGTAGCAGCGTCATCGAACGGACACATCATGCGGTGCAGCAAGACAACCGCAGGCACCGGCAAAGTGCCTGCGCGCTTTGGGAATCGAGGGGTGCCAGCACCCAGCCGGACACGCCGTCAGGCGGTATGCGCGGCCGGTGGGGCTGGCGGGGGCAGCGGGCGCGCGCGGGTCGCCCACCAGCACAGCAGCGAACCTGCGGTCACGCAGGCCACGCCCTGCACGAAGCCCAGGCCCGGGTGCAGCGACAACCACAGGCTGCTCCACAGCACCGACAGCACCGGGGCGAAGTAGGAAAAGATCGCCATCGAGGTCACGTTGCCGTGCTGCAGGCCATGGTTCCAGCAGGAGTAGGCGGTGGCGGTGAGCAGGCCGAACACCGCCACCTGGGCCAGGCCGCCCCAGTGCCGGTGCAGCGGCGGCGCATCCCCCAGCGCGTACTTCAGCCACAGCACCACGGCGGTGGCGATCATGAACAACGGCACCGCATTGCGCGAACCGCCGATGCGCTTGGTCACCAGCGAATAGGTGGCCCACATGCACGAGGCGGCCAGCGCCAGCGCGTAGGCCAGCGGATTGCTGCGCAGGTTGGCCAGCAGCATCGCCGGCGACCACGCGCCCTCACCGGTGATGACCAGCACCACGCCCAGCAGGCACAGCACCGTGGCCGGCAGCAGCAGCCAGTTGCCGCGCTGCATGCGGGTGAGCACCGTCAGCAGCACGGTCAGGCAGGGCCACAGGTAATTGATCATCACCAGTTCCAGCGCCTGCCCGCGGTGATGGGCCAGGCCGATGGACAGCGACAGCGAAACTTCGGTACCGATGAACAATGCGCCACCGATCAGCAGGTAGCGGCGCGGCAGCTGCGAGGGACGCGGCACACCGAGGATCAGCGCCGAAAACACGGCGGCAGCGCTGAAGATCAGTGCGGCGCCACCCACGGCGCCAAAGATCTCAGTGATCGTGCGCAGCATGCCCAGCGTCGGGCTCCACAGCAGCACGGCGCTGGCGCCGATGAGGGTTGGAAGATGGGGTGACGCGGAGGCGCGCAGCGCGCGGAAGCCGTACATGGGGGCGACGACAACAGAAGGCGATGGGTTGAAAGGCACGCGCAGCACTGCGCCCGGCCCCGACAGCGGGACAGGCAGGTCATGCGGACGCGTGGGTCCTGGGGAGTACGCTGGTCCGTAGCGTCGTCCCCGGAATGCCCCGGCACTGTGCGTTGCAGGGGGTACGGCGGGAGGCGGGTTACAGCAGCCGACTGGCCGAAGCGGATTGTACGCTTTCGATGCTGCGCCGCAATATGGCCATGTTCATCCCTGCACCTTTGCGTAAAATTCCCGCCCCCACGCAAAGGAATGACTGTCATGACATTGACCCCCACCCGGATGTTCGCCCCGATCTTCGCCGCCCTGCTGGCTGCACCTACGGCGCATGCCGCAACGACCATCGACGCAGCGCAGTGGCAGAAGCTGGCACCCACGCTGCAGGCTGCACTGGAATGCCGCGCGGACCCGGATGCCGCAGCCAAGGCCCTTGCAGGCCTGTCAGGCAATGTGGAAGGCACCGACGAACCGATCAAGCCGCCGGTGCCGTTCACCGTGTTCGGCCTGCAGGTCCGCTACTTCTCGGTCTACATCGATCCCGACGGTGACCTGGGGGCCAGCTACACCAGCAAGCTCTCGGCCAATGCCGCGGCGGTGCGCAACGCCTCCAAGCTGGGCAGGAAGCCCGAGCGCGATACCAGCATGGGTGTGCTGTCGATCGCCCAGGATGGATCGGCACAGCTGACCTGCCTGGTGTATGGCGCCTACGACGAGCGCGACTACCAGGAACCGTAAGCGACGCGTGGAATGCGCGGTGGCCCTGTCCCGGCAGGGCTAGCGCGCGCTACCCTCCACATACGGGCGCGACTGCAGGATCAGTACCTCATCGCTGACCACGGCCCATTCGATGTCCTGGTCGGCACCGCCCAAGGCCTGCTTTGTGCGGCCACCAATGCGCGCCAACCGCGCGATCAGTGCATCGGTCAGCACCTGCCGCGAACCGGTGATCGGCACCTCGCGCACGCCGCCACCCGCGCGCGCCACCAGCTGCGTGTCTTCGGCCGAACGGCTCAGCACCTGGACTGCCTTCGACCACGACGAGTACATCACCTGCTCGGCCTGGCGCTTGCCTTCCACCACGCGGATGCCCAGCCCGCGCTTGGCCGAGATGTAGGTGACGTGGCGGCGTGCGGCATCGAAGGGATCGCGGGTGATCATCACCCCGGAGCTGTCCGACGGTGCAACCACCTGCACCAGCACCGCCATGGCCACCGCATCCTGCGGCAGGCCGGCCGCCGTGCGCGCTTCGTAGGCCTCGAAGTTGTAGACCGAGGCCCACACCGTCTGCACGGCCTTGGCCACCGCCTCCAGGCGGGTTACGTTGGGCACCGTGGTGTACAGCCCTGCCCCGCTGAAGCCCGGCAGATCCTCGGAATTGGATGAGCTGCGCACGAAGACCGGCGCACCCTGCAACTGCCCACGCCACTGGTTTTCCAGCGTGCGCAGGAAGGCGGCATCGGCGGACGCGTTCTCGATCTGCAGACGCAGCGACGCCAGCGCCTCACGGCGCACCGCCGGGTCGCTGTTGAAGCCCGGCCGCTGCTGCAGCTCGCGCAGGCGCTGCGGTATCTGCAGCCGTTGCTGCATGGCCTGGTAGTGCGAGAACGGAACGCAGAAACCATCGGGCACCCGCGCAGCCGGTGGCAGCACCGCCCGCAGCGTGCCGAGGTTCGCCGCCTTCACCCCGCAGTAGGTGCTGTCGCGCGCGCGCAGCGCCGCCAGCGGCTTCAGTGCCACCACGCCCAGATCCGGTCGCGGCAGGTTGCGCTGGATGGGACGCACCGCGCTGGCCGACGGTGTACGCGCCGGCCGCGCCAGCGGGGTCACCCGGTAGTCGCTGCCGGTCACCTCCAGCGCCACCCAGCGGCCGTCGTACGGGCCCAGCGTCTTCTGTGCGTCACGCACGTACACGTTGGGAATGCCCCAGCCCTTGGCCAGCAGGTTGACGTGCGAGAGCAGCGTCGACGGTCGCTGCGTCACCAAGCCAGCCACCGGGGCCAGCGCAATGGGCACTTCATCCAGCACCGGGATGTCGCGTGGCGACAGCGTGGCCAGCTGCGCTTCGCTGCGCACGATGCGCAGGCGCCCTTCCGCGCGCCCGGTGTTCAGCGGCAGGAAGCGCTGTTCGCGCAGCAGCGCCTCCTGGCTCACATAGGGCAGCGCCATCCCCCGGGCCAGCTGCTCGTGCGCGGTGGAATTGGTCTTGAACCGGATCGGATCGGCGAACGATGCGTGCAGCACCTCATCGGCCTGCCGCAGCAGCGGCGCCGTCAGCCGGTCGCCCTCCCAGAATTCATAGGTGTAGCCGGGCAGATCCCGCTGCCAGGCCATCGTACCGAACAGGAACCGGCGCTGTGGGTCGCGGTACTGCGCGTTCAACGTCGCCTTGTCCATCGAACGCACCAGCCGCTGCTGGCGCACGAACGCTTCGTGCAGCGCGTGGCGGCGGGTATTGATGTAGTACACCTTGCCATCCGCCTGCCGGTCGATCACGAAGATCAGGTGCGGCATTTCGAGCGCGGTGCCAGCGTTGTAGACCCGGGCCATCTGCATGAACTGCGCGCGGCTGTCGATGCGCGAAAGATAGTCCGGGCCCTCGGCCGGCTGCTGTGCAGCGTCGGGGCGGTACTCATACGCCGACGGCTTGCGCGCCGTCTGTGCCAGTGCGGGCATGGCGCAGGCCAGCAGCAACAGCAGGGTCGCGCGGTGCCAAAGGGTGTTCATACGGGATCGGTCCTTGATGCCGGTACGGAAGCAACAGGGTACGCGGTCCGGCGGCGATGGCCCATCAGCCACCGCCACCGGGGAACGACCCACCTGGTTCAGCGCGAGCAGCGCCCGTGCTGGGCCAGGCTCAACTGCGCCACCTGGCGGCGACCCTCGGCCTCGGGCATCACCGTCAGCTTGGCGCCACCCACAAACACGCCCATCTTGATCGACTGCTCGATGAAGTAATTGCGCCCGGCTTCGGTGTACAGCTTGACGTCGTTGGGCGAGAACTCCGACTCGGTGGAGATCACGTGCTCCTGGTTGCCCGGCACCAGGGTGTAGAAGAACACCTTGTTGGCCGTCTCACCCAGGCACTCGCCATCGATGCGCAGATCCTTCTTCAGCGCCTGGCCGACGAACGAGTTGCGGTACACATACACGCCGGCCTTGCCCTCCTCGGGCACCGGGAAACTCTTGGCCACGTCCAGCTGGCCCTTGTCCGACATCGGAACACTCGCACAGCCAGACAGCAGGCTGATCGCCGCCGCCATTGCAACCACGTGCCACTTACCCATCTACCGCCCCCTGTAATGCGTGCAATGCACGCGGAATGAATTCTGGTATCGCACCCGTGTTGAACGGGCGTGGTAAATCGACGCCACCTCGGCGCTGCGGCGGTTGCGCAGGCGGGTGGACGGATCGGGAAATCGAGCGTGGCGTGGGCATCCTCCGTGATGCGGGCAGCAGCGTGCGCAGATGGTGCCATGCCGGAATGGAATGTCGCAATCGGCACGGGAGACCCTGCGCCTGCAAGAACTTGAAGACTTGCAACACTTTCGAACTTTCCAACTTTTCTCATTGGCGGGCAAAGCCATCCATGCGAAACATGGACCGCCACCGAAAACGGGTGGCACGGGCTTGCAATCCCGTTAGTAGCAGTTGTTGGTTACGCTTGTCTGCCGGCGTCGCCCATCCCTGTGGGTGGCGCCGGCAGGCATTCTGCTCGCGCAGTTATGGCGGGCGGTGCGTGGGGGCCTCGTGCCCGCCGGCTGCTGCTACCCGGTATTGCAACCACGCACCGTCCGCCACCCTCGCTGTCAAGCCGGGTGGCTTCTTTGCCGCATGCAGAAGGAAGCCGACATGAGCACCACGCGTTACCCGTATCTGTTCGCCACACTGGGCGAGGCCGCCAACGCGCTGCCCGATGAACTCGCCCAGCCGCTGGAAACCACCCTTGCTGCCCAGCAGACCGATGATGGCATCACCCTGCTGGGTAGCCTGCGGCGCATCCGCCAGGTGGAAGCCGCCGATGGCCAGCCTTTGCAGCGCAACGGACGCAGCGCGGGGCAATGCATGGCGCTGGCGCGCATCAACCGGGCCAACGCTGGGCTGACCGTCCTGCTGGAACTGCTGCACGCCAGCGAGCGCGTCCGCGTGGATGGCGACGACGCTCAGCAGATCGGCAACGACGTGCGCGAAGGCCTGCTGCTGGCCTGCCGCGGGTTGTCCGAATATGTGGATGTGCAGGTGCACGCTGCCTGAGGCCGTTCCGCCGGGCATGGCCCGGCGCTACCGATGTTTACGGTGTCCTGGTAGCGCCGGGCCATGCCCGGCGACCATCAGCCAAAGCGGCCTTACTCCACCGTAACGCTCTTGGCCAGATTACGCGGCTTGTCCACGTCGGTGCCGCGCGCCAGCGCGGTGTGGTACGCCAGCAGCTGCACCGGAATGGTGTGCACCACCGGGCTCAGCACGCCGGCATGGCGCGGGGTGCGGATGACGTGCACGCCTGCGGATTCACTGAAGTTGCTGTCCTGGTCGGCAAACACGAACAGTTCGCCACCACGCGCGCGCACTTCCTGCATGTTCGACTTCACCTTTTCCAGCAGGCTGTCGTTGGGCGCGATCACCACCACCGGCATGTCCTCGTCCACCAGCGCCAGCGGCCCGTGCTTCAGCTCACCGGCCGGGTAGGCTTCGGCGTGGATGTAGGAGATTTCCTTCAGCTTGAGCGCGCCTTCCAGCGCGATCGGGTAATGCAGGCCACGGCCCAGGAACAGCGCGCTGCTCTTGCGGGCGAAGCGTTCGGCCCAGGCGGCAATCTGCGGTTCCATGTTCAGCGCGTGCTGCACGCTGCCCGGCAGGAAGCGCAGCTGTTCCAGGTAATCCGCTTCCTGTGCGGCTTCCACGCGGCCATGCAGCTTGCCCAGCACCACGGTCAGCTGGAACAGCGCAGCCAGCTGGGTGGTGAACGCCTTGGTCGAGGCCACGCCGATCTCGGCGCCGGCACGGGTGTAGCAGACCAGCTCGCTGGCGCGCGGAATGGCGCTTTCCGGCACGTTGCAGATGGACAGCGTGTGCTTGTGCCCCAGCGACTTGGCGTACTTCAGCGCTTCCATCGTATCCAGCGTTTCGCCGGACTGGGAAATGGTCACGATCAGGTGCTTCGGGTTCGCATAGGCGGCGCGGTAGCGGTACTCGCTGGCGATTTCCACGCTGCACGGCAGGCCGGCGATGGATTCGATCCAGTAGCGCGCGGTCAGGCCGGAGTAGTAGCTGGTGCCACAGGCCAGGATCTGCACGCCTTCAATGCCGGCCAGCACAGCTTCGGCATTCTTGCCGAACAGCTCGGCCGGGAAACCGCCGGCGTCGATCGCCGCTTCGATGGTGTCGCCCAGCGCGCGCGGCTGTTCGTGGATTTCCTTCTGCATGAAGTGGCGGTACGGGCCCAGCTCCAGCGAGGCCAGCGACACATCGGACAGGTGCACGTCGCGCTCGACCGGCTGGTCGTGCTCGTCGAACACCTGCACGCCATCGCGGCGGACGTCGGCGGTGTCGCCTTCTTCCAGGAAGATGACCTTGCGGGTGGCCGAGATCACCGCCGACACGTCGGAGGCGACGAAATTCTCACCCTCGCCCAGGCCCACCAGCAGCGGGCAACCCATGCGTGCGCAGACGAAATGGTCCGGCTCGGCACGGCTGACCACGGCCAGCGCATAGGCGCCGGTCAGTTCCTTCACCGTGCGCTGCAGCGCGCTCAGCAGGCTGTCGCCGCCCTTCAGGTGGTGGTGCATGAGGTGGGCGATCACTTCGGTGTCGGTCTGCGACTCGAAGGTGTAGCCCAGCGCCCGCAGCTTCTCGCGCTGCTCTTCATGGTTTTCAATGATGCCGTTGTGCACCAGCGCCACGCCGGCACTGATGTGCGGGTGCGCATTGGCCTCGGTCACCCCGCCATGGGTGGCCCAGCGGGTGTGGCCGATGCCCAGTTGGGAATGGAAGTTCTCGGCTTCGGCGGCCATGGCCATTTCCGAGACACGACCGGTGCGGCGCACGCGGCGCACATCCGGGCGCTCGGCACGGTCGATCACCGCGATGCCGGAGGAATCGTAGCCGCGATACTCCAGCCGCTTCAGTCCTTCGATCAGCACCGGCACCACATCGCGATCAGCGATCGCACCCACGATTCCACACATGTCGCGCTTTTCCTTGAAGACGGTCGCCGCATTCTAGCGTGGGTGTCCACGCCGTCCCTCCTGTCCGCTTAATGAAAGTGTCCGCCGCGGTGTCCGCGGACACCCGGACACAGGGCACCATAACGCAAGCCATTGAAATTGCGTGAAATAAAGTTGGCACGGAGCGTGCTTTATCTCTGGCACCACCGACAGGCACGCTCCCGATGATCCGCGACACCTCTGCACAGGACCAGATCGTTTCCGCCCCCTCCGCCAGCGCCCCCCGTGCGGCCTGGCACCGCTACCGCTGGCCGGCGCTGGGCGCGGTCGCACTGCTGGCCGCCATTGGCTGGGCCGTGCACGCCTGGTCCAACGCCAGCCGCTCCTTCGACAGCAGCCGGGTGCGCATCGCCGAAGTGCAGCGCGGCGACCTGGTGCGCGACATCGCCGCCGATGGCCGCGTCATCGCCGCCAACAGTCCCACCCTGTACGCCATCTCCGCAGGTACGGTGGACCTGAAGGTGGTGGCCGGCGATGTGGTGAAGAAGGGCCAGGAGCTGGCCATCATCGACAGCCCGGAACTGCGCAGCAAGCTGGCCCAGGAACAGGCCACCCTGGCCGGCCTGGAAGCCGAAGCCAGCCGCGCTGCCCTGGATGCCACCCTGGCCCGCGCCAAGTCGCGCAAGGAAACCGACCAGGCCAGCATTGAACGGCAGGCCGCCGACCGCGACCTGCAGCGCTACCAGCGCGGCTATGACGGCGGTGCGGTGCCGCAGATCGACCTGGCCAAAGCCCAGGACAGCCTGAAGAAGGCCGACATCACCCTGGCCAATGCCACCACCGATGCCCGCCTGCAGAGCCAGGGCGCCGATCTGGATGCACGCAACAAGCGCCTGCTGGCCGACCGCCAGAAGGCGGTGGTGACCGAAGTGCAGCGCCAGGTGGATGCACTGACCCTGCGTGCGCCGTTCGATGGCCAGGTGGGCCAGGTGCAGGCCACCCAGGCCACCAACCTGGTGGCCAACGCGCCGGTGCTGGGCGTGGTCGACCTGTCCAAGTTCGAGGTGGAGATCAAGGTGCCCGAGAGCTTTGCCCGCGACCTGGCCATCGGCATGCCGGCGCAGCTGACCGGCGGCAACGGCAAGCCGTTCCCGGGCGAGATCAGCGCGGTGTCGCCGGAAGTGGTCAACGGTGAGGTGAACGCCCGCGTGCGCTTTGCCGCCGCGCAGCCCGAAGGCCTGCGCCAGAGCCAGCGCATGTCGGTGCGCGTGCTGCTGGATACGCGCAGGGACGTGATGAAGGTCGAGCGTGGCCCGTTCGTGGAACAGGGCAACGGCGTGGCCTATGTGATGGACGGCCGCACTGCGGTGCGCCGGCCGGTGGAACTGGGCGTCAGCAGCCTGGGCGAAGTGGAAATCAAGTCGGGTGTGCAGCCGGGCGACCGCATCGTGGTCTCCGGCAGCGACCTGTTCAAGGACGCCGAACGCGTCTCCGTCAACTGATACATCCTGGAGAGAGGACACCCCATGTACATGCTTGAAATGCGTTCGGTCGCCAAGGTCTTCCGTACCGAACAGGTGGAAACCCACGCACTGCGCTCGCTGGAACTGCAGGTGAAGGAAGGCGAGTTCGTGGCCGTCACCGGCCCGTCGGGCTCGGGCAAGACCACCTTCCTCAACATCGCAGGCCTGCTGGAAACCTTCACCAGCGGCACCTACATGCTCGACGGCCAGGACGTCAGCACGCTGGGCGACGATGCGCGCAGCCGCCTGCGCAACCAGAAGATCGGTTTCATCTTCCAGGGCTTCAACCTGATTCCCGACCTGAACCTGTTCGACAACGTGGACGTGCCGCTGCGCTACCGCAAGATGAGCGCCGGCGAACGCCGCGAGCGCATCGAGAAGGCACTGACCCAGGTGGGCCTGGGCTCGCGCATGAAGCACTACCCCAACGAACTGTCCGGCGGCCAGCAGCAGCGCGCCGCCATCGCCCGCGCCCTGGCCGGCAGCCCGCGCCTGCTGCTGGCCGACGAACCGACCGGCAACCTGGACACACAGATGGCGCGTGGCGTGATGGAACTGCTGGAAGAGATCAACGCGGCCGGCACCACCATCGTCATGGTCACCCATGACCCGGAACTGGCCGCGCGTGCGCAGCGCAACGTGCACATCGTCGATGGCCAGGTGACCGACCTGGTGCGTGAGCCGGTGCTGGCCACGCCGCGCCGCATCGTTGCCGTGAACGAGTGAGGGCCTGACCATGTTTGCCTACTACGCCCGACTGGCGGCGCGCAGTTTCCTCCGCAACAAGGTGCTGACCGCACTGATGGTGGTGGCCATCGCGCTGGGCATCGGCGCCTCGATGACCACCCTGACCGTCTTCCACGTGCTTTCCGGCGATCCGATTCCGGACAAGAGCGATCGCCTGTTCTACGTACAGCTGGACCCGGGCCCCCGCGGTGGCTACGTGCCCGGCGAGGAACCCAATTCGCAGATGACCCGCTTCGATGGCGAGGCCCTGCTGCGCGAGGCCAAGGCCGAACGCCAGGCGCTGATGAGCGGCGGCGGCGGCACCATCGAGCCGGACGCAAGCACCCTGCAGCCGTTCACGATCGATACCCGCTGGACCTCGGCCGATTTCTTCCCGATGTTCAACGTGCCGATGCAGTACGGCCGCCCGTGGACCCGCCAGGATGACGAGGGCCGCGCGCGCGTGGTGGTCATTTCCAAGGCACTGAACGACAAGCTGTACCAGGGCGGCAACAGCGTGGGCAAGGACATCCGCATGGATGGCCAGAGCTTCCGCATTGTCGGCGTAATGAAGGAATGGAACCCGGAACCGCAGTTCTTCGACCTGACCACCGGCAGCTACGGCAAGGATGAGGATCTGCTGCTGCCGGTCACCACCTCGTTCGACATGAAGCTGGGCAGCAACGGCAACATGAACTGCTTCGGCGAGAACCCGGACCGTGACAGCTATTCGTTGAACGCGCCGTGCACCTGGCTGCAGTACTGGGTCGAGGTGGATCCGGCCAAGGCCGATGACTTCCGCCGCTACCTGGAAAACTATTCCAGCCAGCAGCGCGAGGCCGGCCGCTTCGAGCGCCCGCCGAATGTGCGCCTGCGCAACGTGATGGAGTGGCTGGACTTCAACGGTGCCGTGCCCAGCGATGTGCGCCTGCAGCTGTGGCTGGCACTGGGCTTCCTGGGCGTGTGCCTGGTGAATACGGTGGGCCTGCTGCTGGCCAAGTTCCTGCGCCGCAGCGGTGAGATCGGCGTGCGCCGTGCGCTGGGTGCCAGCCGTGGCCAGATCTTCCTGCAGTGCCTGGTGGAAGCCGGTGCGGTGGGCGTGGTCGGCGGCGTACTCGGTATCGGCGTGGCGTTGCTGGGCCTGTTCGCCGTGCGCCAGCAGCCGGTGGACTACGCCAAGCTGGCCCACCTGGACGGCAGCATGCTGCTGCTGGCCATCGGCCTGACCCTGTTTGCCAGCATTGCCGCTGGTTTCCTGCCGGCCTGGCGCGCGATGCAGGTCACCCCGGCCATCCAGCTCAAGTCGCAGTAAGTACCGGAACGAGGACTCCCATGGACATCCGCCCCATCCTCAGCACCCTGCGCCGGCACAAGACCGCCGCCGCATTGATCGTGCTGGAAGTCGCCCTGACCTGCGCCATCGTCTGCAACGCGCTGTTCCTGGTCAGCCAGCGCGTGGAAAAGATCAGCATGCCCAGCGGCATCGCCGAAAACGAACTGGTGATGGTCCGCGTCAGCGGCATCGGCAAGCAGACCAATGGCATGGCCCGCACCCGCGAGGACCTGGCCTCGCTGCGCGCCATTCCCGGTGTCACCAGCGCCACCATCATCAACCAGCTGCCGTTCCGTGGCGGCTCGTCCAGCAGCAGCATCCAGCGCCAGCAGGACCAGGAACGGCCGACCACTGAAGCATCGATGTACACGATGTCCGAGGATGGCATCCGCACGATGGGCATCAATGTGATCGCCGGGCGTGACTTCCGGCCTGACGAATACATGGACTATGCCGTCGTCTCCAAGGCGGGCTCCACGGACCAGGCCGTGCCGGTGATCTTCAGCCAGGCCACGGCCGCGAAGATGGAGCCCGATGGCAGCGCGCTGGGCAAGACCTACTACATGGGCAAGCAGCCGCTGCACGTCATCGGCATCGTCGACACGCTCACCACGCCCACCGGCTGGGATGACAACTGGAACGAGTCGATGCTGTTGCCGCTGCGCCGTGGCTTCGACGAAGGCGGCACCTACATGCTGCGTACCGCCCCGGAGCGCCGCGATGAAGTGCTCAAGGCCGCCGTGGCCGCACTGGAGCGCAACGATGCCAACCGCCTGATGCGCGACAAGAAGACCTACGAGGACCAGCGCAACGACTACTTCAAGAACGACCGCGCCATGGTCGGCCTGCTGGTGACGGTGTGCATCGCGCTGCTGGTGGTCACCGCGCTGGGCATCATCGGCCTGGCCAGCTTCTGGGTGCAGCAGCGCAGCAAGCAGATCGGCATCCGCCGTGCACTGGGTGCCACCCGTGGGCAGATCCTGCGCTACTTCCAGACCGAGAACTTCCTGCTGGCCACACTGGGCATCGTGCTGGGCATGCTGGCTGCGTATGCGATCAACCTGGCGCTGATGAACATGTACGAGCTGCCGCGCATGCCGCTGCTGTACCTGCCGCTGGGCGCGGTGCTGCTGTGGGTGCTGGGCCAGATTGCCGTGTTCGGCCCGGCGCGGCGCGCCGCCGCCGTGCCGCCCGCCGTCGCCACGCGGGGGGCCTGACATGCGCGCCCTGGCCCTGGCGATTGCGTTGACCCTGCCGGTGCCGGCGCTTGCCGGCAGCAGCACGGTGCAGACGATGAACTGGCAGCAGGATGGCGCGCGGCTGGCACTGCGTTCCACCGAAGGCCAGGTGGAGGTCGAGGCGGCCAGGCCCGAGGCCCGCTTCGGCGTGCGCCGCGGCGACCGCATCCTGCGCGTGGACGACACCCCGGTGCGGCAGATCGACCAGCTGGCCGCCGCGCTGGGTACGACCGGCAAGGCGCAGGCCTACCTGCTGCTGCGCCGCGACGGCCGCACCTTCAGCGTGCCGGTGGCGGTGGCTCCCTGGAAAGCGGTGCTGGTACCGCCCGCCCCGCCGCCACCACCACCACCGCCCCCGCCGCCGGGGCGCTGAAATTCCCCGGCTCCTGCGGGGCCACGGGTTTGGCTATGCTTGATGGGTAGCGCTTGCCGGTCCCGGCTCTCTCGGCGCTGCCCATCCCTTTCCCAGAACGCTTCCATGCCCGCGATCCTGATCATCGACGACAACGCCAGCGTGGGCACCGCCCTGGACGTGCTGTTCTCCCTGCATGACATCGACACCCTGCAGGCGCAGAGCCCAGCCGAGGGCCTGGCGATGCTGGAAGCACATGCCGTCGACCTGGTCATCCAGGACATGAACTTCACCGAGGACACCACCTCCGGCGAGGAAGGCGAGGCCCTGTTCGCGCAGATCCGCGCGCGCCACCCGGACCTGCCGGTCATCCTGCTGACGGCGTGGACGCACCTCAGCAGCGCGGTGGATCTGGTCAAGGCCGGCGCCGCCGATTACCTGGCCAAGCCCTGGGACGACCGCAAGCTGCTGACCACGGTCAACAACCTGCTGGAACTGTCCGAAGCCCGTCGCGAGCTGGACCAGCGGCGTGCGCGCGAGGCACGCCAGCGCCATGCGCTGGAAGAAAAGTACGCGCTGTGCGACGCGGTCTTTGCCGATCCCGCCAGCGAGCGTGTGATCGCCTTGGCCTGCCAGGTCGCCCGCTCGGAACTGCCCGTTCTCATCACCGGCCCCAACGGCGCAGGCAAGGAAAAGATCGCGCAGATCATCCAGGCCAATTCGCTGGTGGCCAAGGGTCCGTTCGTGGCGGTGAACTGCGGTGCCCTGCCCTCCGAACTGATCGAAGCCGAACTGTTCGGCGCTGAAGCTGGGGCCTATACCGGCGCCAACAAGGCGCGCGAGGGCAAGTTTGAAGCCGCCGATGGCGGCACGCTGTTCCTGGACGAGATCGGCAACCTGTCGCTGGGTGGGCAGATGAAACTGCTGCGCGTGCTGGAAACCGGTCGCTTCGAGCGCCTGGGTTCCAACCGCGAACGACAGGTCAAGGTGCGGGTGGTCAGCGCCACCAACGCCGACATACCGGCGATGATCCGCGATGGCAGCTTCCGCGAAGATCTCTATTACCGCCTCAACACCGTGGAGTTGGTACTGCCGCCGTTGGCCGAACGCCCCGGCGACATCGTGCCGCTGGCCGAGCGCTTCCTCACCGCTGGCAAGCCGCTGTCCAGCGCTGCCACGGCGGCGCTGCAGCGCCACCCATGGCCGGGCAACGTGCGCGAGCTGCGCAATGTGATCCAGCGCGCCGAACTGCTGGCCAGCGGCAACCGCATCGAAGTGGCCGACCTGAACCTGCCGCGCGCCCCGGCCGCACCACGCCCCGCCGCCAGCGCCGGCAACGACCCCGACCGTGCGCGCATCGAAGACGTGCTGGCCCGCAACCACGGCGTCATCGCCCAGGCGGCCGCCGAACTGGGCCTGAGCCGCCAGGCGCTGTACCGTCGCATGGACCGCCACGGTATTCCGCGCGAATGAAGCGACGCTCCTTCACCTTCCGCCTGTTCCTGCGCCTGCTGCCGGTGCTGGCGCTGGCCGCCGCGCTGCCGTGGCTGCTGGCCTATTGGATGAACCATGGCTGGTGGGTGACGGGCATTTCCACCGCCGTGCTGCTGGCGCTGATGTGGTGGTCGCTGCGCCGTGCCACTGCGCCAGTGCGTTCGCTGATGCGCGCCCTGGCCGGCACCACCAGCAGCTACCGCGATGGTGAATTCAACTTCGGCGTGTACTGGCCGGGCAACGACGAACTGGGCGACCTGGTCGAGGCGCACCGTGAACTGGGCGATGTGCTGCGCGAGCAGCGCCAGGGCCTGGTGCAGCGCGAACTGCTGCTGGACACGATGGTGCAGAACACGCCGGTCGCCATGCTGCTCATCGCCGCCGGTGGCGATGGCATTTCGCGGGTGGTGTTTTCCAACCTGGCCGCACGCAAGCTGCTGCACGGCGGCTGGAAACTGGAAGGCCAGCGCATGGAAGATGTGCTGGAACAACTGCCGGTGGAACTGCGCGATGCCATCGCACGCGGCGGCGACAGTCTGTTCGCGGTGCGCGCGGAGGTGGAGGACGGCGTCGAGCCGGATGAAGACGACGAGCAGGTCTACCACCTGTCGCGGCGTGCCTTCCATCTGAACGGCCGCCCCCACGACCTGCTGCTGGTGCGCCAGCTGACCGCCGAACTGCGCCGCCAGGAAGTGCAGACGTGGAAGAAGGTGATCCGCGTGATCAGCCACGAGTTGAACAATTCGTTGGCCCCCATTGCCTCACTGGCGCATTCCGGTGGCGAACTGGTCAAGCGCGAACGCTTCGACCGCCTGCCCGAGATCTTCAGTACCATCGAGGACCGCGCGCGCCATCTGGAAGGCTTCATCCGCGGCTACGCGCGCTTTGCCAAGCTGCCACAGCCGCAGCTGCAGACCGTGCACTGGGCGCCGTTCCTGTCCAGCCTGCGCCAGCAGATTCCCTTCCACATGGACCGCGAGCCGGATGAGACGATGAGCAGCCGCATCGACATCGCCCAGTTCGGCCAGGCACTGTTGAATCTGCTGAAGAACGCGCACGAAGCCTGCGCCGAAGCGGACCCGCCCAATGACGATGTGCAGGTGCAGCTGACCCGGCTGCCGCAGTGGCTGCGCCTGGATGTCCTGGACCGCGGCAAGGGCATGAACGAGCAGGTGCTGCAGAACGCGCTGATGCCGTTCTATTCCACCAAGCGCAACGGCACCGGGCTGGGCCTGGCGCTGACCCGCGAGATTGTCGAGGCGCATGGTGGACGCGTGTCACTGCAGAACCGTGGTGACGGCGGGTTGTGCGTGTCGATCCTGCTGCCGGTCAGCTGATGGGTGGGCTTATCCACGCATGGCGTGGATCTACTGGACCGCGCCCACGCATGGCGTGGATCTACTGGACCGCGCCCACGCATGGCGTGGATCTACTGGACCGCGCCCACGCATGGCGTGGATCTACTGGACCGCGCCCACGCATGGCGTGGAGGGCTTTCCCGGCCCGGTGCGGGCATCCACGTGCTGCCACTACAGAGCCCGACGCATCGCCACGCGCAGGTGCATCGGAAAACCCAACGCGGCCTCCTCGGCCATCACCGCCTGCAACCCCGCACCCCACTGCCCGGGCTGCACCACGTCGAAGCCTTCGCTCGTATAGAAAGCCGCATTCCACGGCACATCCAACAGCGTGGTCAGCACGGCAGACGCAAAGCCGTCGGCGTGGGCCACGGCCAGTGCATTGCGCAGCAATGCGCGACCCAAGCCCTGCCGCGCATGGGCCGGATCCACGTCCATCTGCAGCACATGGAACGCGCTGTCCAGCTGCCCGGCCAGCAGATAACCGGCGACGGTACCGGCAACCTCGACGACCCACAGCTGTCCACGCTGCAGTCCTGCATGCAGGGTTGGCAGGTCCAATCCATGCGCGGCGAACACCGTGTAGGCCGGGTGGCCCTTCAGCCGCTCGCCCGCGCGTCGCTCGATGCCGGGCAGCAGGCCCAGATCATCGACGCGCGCCAGCCTCGGCTCAGGACTTTTTGACCGGCCGCTTCCAGCCATCAATGGTTTCCTGCCGCGCGCGGCCCAGGGTCAACTTGCCGTCCGGCGCGTTGCGGGTGATGACCGAACCGGCGGCGATGGTCGCGCCTTCGCCAATCGTCACCGGTGCCACCAGCGCGCTGTTGGAGCCGATGAAGGCATGGTCACCGATGGTGGTGGTCGACTTGTTCACGCCGTCGTAGTTGCAGGTAATCGTGCCGGCTCCAATGTTCACCTTGCTGCCGATGACCGCATCGCCCAGGTAGGTGAGGTGATTGGCCTTGCTGCCCACGCCCAACGTGACCTTCTTGGTTTCCACGAAGTTGCCCACGTGCACGCCATCGGCCAGCACGGTGCCGGGGCGCAGGCGTGCGAACGGGCCGATCTGCGCGGCACCTTCGGTCACCACGCCTTCCAGATCGCAGTGCGCACGCACTTCGGTGCCCGGCCCCAGGCGGACATCCTTCAAGCGGGTGAACGGGCCCACGGTCACGCCATCGGCCAGGTCCACCTTGCCTTCAAGAATCACATCGACATCGATCAGCACATCGCTGCCGACCGTAACCTCGCCGCGGATGTCCAACCGCGCCGGATCGAGCACGCGTGCGCCCTGCGCGCACAGGGCACGCACGGCACGGCGCTGCCAGGCGCGTTCCAGCTGCGAGAGCTGCCACGGATCGTTCGCGCCTTCGGCTTCCTGCGCATCGGACACCAGCGCCATTTCAGCGGGGGTGTATTCGTGCGCGGCGAAGGCGAACACGTCGGTGAGGTAGTACTCGCCCTGCGCGTTGCTGTTGGACAGCTGCGAAAGCCAGCGGCGCAGCGCGGTCGATTCGGCGGCGATGATGCCGGTGTTGATGGTGCGCACGCGCAGCTGGTCGTCGTTGGCGTCCTTCTGCTCGACGATGGAGCCGACGCGGCCTTCGGCATCGCGCAGCACGCGGCCGTAGCCGGTCGGGTCTTCGACGTCGGCCACCAGCACCGCCAGCCGGCCCGGCTGGGCCAGCAGGTGGCGCAGGGTGTCGGCACGGATGAGCGGCACGTCGCCATACAGCACCAGCACCTGCGCCGCATCGGGCACGTCCGGCATGGCCTGGGCCACGGCATGGCCGGTACCCAGCTGCTGCGCCTGTTCGGCCCACAACAGATCGGGCTGGCCGGCGAAGTGCTGGCGGACCGCTTCCCCGCCGTGCCCGTACACCACATGGATGGCGGCCGGCTGCAGCTCGCGGGCGGCGGCGATCACATGGGCCAGCATGGGCTGGCCGGCAATCGGCTGCAGCACCTTCGGCAGCACGGATTTCATGCGCTTGCCAGCGCCGGCGGCGAGGATGATGACGTGCAGGGCTTGGGTCATGGGCAGCGGTCCGTGGTTCGTTGCCGGTGATTCTAGAGCGTCGGCCGTTAACATGGCGGCCTGCCCGCCACGATCTCCACCATGAGCCTGCTCCGCCAGGGAAGCGCCTACATCATCATCGGCCTGCTGCAGCTGCTGCTGGACTGGCTGGTGTTCGTCGCCCTCACGGCGGCAGGTGTGCCGGTGGCGCCGGGCAACATCGCCGGGCGCGTGGCCGGCATGCTGCTGGGCTTCTGGTTGAACGGGCGGATCACCTTTGCCGATGCGCAGGGCCAGCAGCGCCTGGGCTGGCGGCGCTTTGCCCGGTTCCTGCCGCTGTGGCTGCTGCTGACGGCGGCCAGCACGCTGCTGGTCTCCACCGCCCATCATGCGCTGGGCCTGCAGTACGCGTGGCTGGCCAAGCCGCTGGTGGAAGGCGGGCTGGCGTGCGTGTCGTTCGTGCTGCTGCGTTACGTGGTGTATCGCTGAGGGACGGGTAGAGTCGACCGTTGGTCGACTGTTCTTCCGGGGTGCCGCGGAAAACCCGCGCTCCGCGCGATAGTCGACCAACGGTCGACTCTACCCCGTCGGTTCTTCCCGTACGTTTTTTTCCCGTACGTTTTTTTCCCGTACGTTTTTTTCCCGTACGTTTTTTTCCCGTACGTTTTTTTCCCGTACGGTTTTTTCCCGTACGGTTTTTCCGGTCGGTTTTTCCCCGTCGTACTTTGCCCGGTCGATGTGTCGCGCCGTTGGATTTACCCCGCCGGTAACGCGCCAGCCCATTCCAGCGCCGGCGGCTCAAACAAAAACGCCGGCACTAGGCCGGCGTTTCTGCGGGTGTGGCGCGAACCTCAGTGCTTGAGGGTCTTGCGCAGGCGCTCCAGCGCCTGCAGCTGCACCACGGCTTCGGCCAGCTTCTGCTGGGCCTCGGCAATTTCCATGGCTTCACCGCGGTTGGCCAGGATGCGCTCGGCTTCTTCCTTGGCCTTGCGGACCGAGGCTTCGTCGATGTCCTGCGCGCGGATCGCGGTGTCGGCCAGCACGGTCACCACCTGCGGCTGCACTTCCAGAATGCCGCCGGAAATGGCGAAATCCAGCTGCTCGCCGTTGGGCGTGGTGACCACGACCTTGCCGGGCTTGAGTCGGGTGATCAGCGGGGCGTGCTTGGGCGCAATGCCCAGCTCGCCCAGCTCACCGGTCGCCACGACCAGGGTCGCTTCGCCACGGAAGATTTCCTGTTCAGCGCTGACGATGTCGCAACGAATGGTGCTCATGATCAGGCCTTCTCAGCCATCTTCTTGGCCTTCTCAACCGCTTCTTCGATGCCGCCGACCATGTAGAACGCCTGCTCCGGCAGGTGGTCGTACTCGCCATCGACGATGGCCTTGAAGCCACGGATGGTGTCCTTCAGCGGCACGTACTTGCCCGGCGAACCGGTGAACACTTCGGCCACGTGGAACGGCTGGCTGAAGAAGCGCTCGATCTTGCGGGCGCGCGACACGGCCTGCTTGTCTTCTTCGGACAGTTCGTCCATGCCCAGGATGGCGATGATGTCCTTCAGTTCCTTGTACTTCTGCAGGGTCTGCTGGACGCGCTGGGCGGTGTCGTAGTGCTCGTGGCCGATGACCAGCGGGTCCATCTGGCGGCTGGTGGAATCCAGCGGATCGACGGCCGGGTAGATACCCAGCGAGGCGATCGAACGCGACAGGGTGACGGTCGAGTCCAGGTGGGCGAAGGTGGTCGCCGGCGACGGGTCGGTCAGGTCGTCCGCGGGAACGTAGACGGCCTGGATCGAGGTGATCGAACCGTTTTTGGTCGAGGTGATGCGCTCCTGCAGAACGCCCATTTCCTCGGCCAGGGTCGGCTGGTAACCCACGGCGGACGGCATACGGCCCAGCAGTGCCGACACTTCGGTACCGGCCAGGGTGTAGCGGTAGATGTTGTCGACGAACAGCAGGACGTCCTTACCCTTGCCGTTTTCGTCCTTCTCATCGCGGAAGTACTCAGCCATGGTCAGGCCGGTCAGGGCGACGCGCAGACGGTTGCCCGGCGGCTCGTTCATCTGGCCGTACACCATCGCCACCTTGTCCAGGACGTTGGAGTCCTTCATTTCGTGGTAGAAATCGTTGCCCTCACGGGTACGCTCACCCACGCCGGCGAACACGGACAGACCGCTGTGCGCCTTGGCGATGTTGTTGATCAGTTCCATCATGTTGACGGTCTTGCCGACGCCGGCGCCGCCGAACAGGCCGACCTTGCCGCCCTTGGCGAACGGGCACATCAGGTCGATGACCTTGATGCCGGTTTCCAGCAGTTCGGTGGCCGGGGACTGGTCTTCGTACGACGGGGCCGCACGGTGGATTTCCCAGCTGTCGCTGGCGGCCACCGGGCCGGCTTCGTCGATCGGACGGCCCAGCACGTCCATGATGCGGCCCAGGGTGCCGGCGCCGACCGGCACGGAAATGCCGCGGTCGGTGTTGATGGCCACCAGGTTGCGCTTCAGGCCGTCGGTGGAACCGAGGGCGATGGTACGCACCACGCCGTCGCCCAGCTGCTGCTGGACTTCGAGGGTGATTTCGGTGTTTTCGACCTTCAGTGCGTCGTACACCTTCGGCACCGACTCACGCGGGAATTCGACGTCGACGACCGCGCCGATGATCTGAACGATCTTGCCCTGACTCATTGCTGCATCCTCTAATGTGTGCTTTGAACGAACGCGGTCAGACTGCTGCCGCGCCGCCGACGATTTCGGAGATTTCCTGGGTGATCGCTGCCTGGCGCGCCTTGTTGTAGACGAGCTGCAGGGTACCGATCAGCTTGTTGGCGTTGTCGCTCGCCGCCTTCATCGCAACCATGCGTGCAGCATGCTCGGAGGCGACGTTTTCCAGCAGTGCCTGGTACACCAGCGACTCGATGTAACGCGTCATCACGTGCTCCAGCACGGTCGCGGCATCGGGTTCGTACAGGTAGTCCCAGTCGTGGTGAGCGACCTGCTTCTCAGCCGGCGGCAGCGGCAGCAGCTGATCGAAGCTGGCCTTCTGCGTCATGGTGTTCACGAAGCGGTTGTAGACCAGGTACACGCGGTCGACCTTGCCTTCGGTGAAGGCGTCGAGCATGACCTTGATCACACCGATCAGCGATTCCAGCTTCGGCACGTCGCCGATGTGGGTCACGCTGCCGACCATGTTGACCTTCACGCGGCGGAAGAAGGTCGATGCCTTCTGGCCGATGGTCACCAGGTCCACTTCAGCACCCTTGTCCTGCCATGCCTTGGCTTCGCCCAGCATCTTGCGGAACAGGTTGTTGTTCAGGCCGCCTGCCAGGCCGCGATCGGAGGAGATCACGATGAACCCGACCCGCTTGACCTGCTCGCGCTCGACCAGGAACGGATGCTGGTAATCGGTGCTGGCCTGGGCCAGGTGGCCGATCACCTGCTTCATCGCCTGCGCGTACGGACGCGAGGTCTTCATCCGATCCTGCGCCTTGCGGATCTTGGAGGCCGAGACCATTTCCAGGGCGCGCGTCACCTTGCGGGTGTTCTGCACGCTCTTGATCTTGGTTTTGATTTCGCGTCCGCTTGCCATCTTTGATTCCCGTAGAGCGGGGCCGTTGCCCCGCTGCATTCAACGGTGCAGCGGGGCCAGGCCCCGCCACACGTCCGTCTTACCAGCTGCCGGTGGTCTTGAACTCGGCGATGCCCTTCTTGAAGGCACCTTCGATGTCGTTGTCCCAACCGCCGGTGGCGTTGACCTTGCCGACCAGCTCGCCCTGGGTGTTGGCGAAGTGGGCGTGCAGGCCTTCTTCAAAGGCCAGCAGCTTGTTCACCGGCACGTCGTCGAGGTAACCCTCGTTGACGGCGTAGATCGACAGCGCCTGGTTGGCGATGGACATCGGCGCGTACTGCTTCTGCTTCATCAGCTCGGTGACGCGCTGGCCACGCTCCAGCTGCTTGCGGGTCGCTTCGTCCAGGTCGGAAGCGAACTGCGCGAACGCAGCCAGTTCACGGTACTGGGCCAGCGAGATACGGATGCCGCCCGACAGCTTCTTGATGATCTTGGTCTGGGCCGAGCCACCGACGCGCGACACCGAGATACCGGCGTTCACGGCCGGGCGGATGCCGGCGTTGAACAGGTCGGTTTCCAGGAAGATCTGGCCGTCGGTGATCGAGATCACGTTGGTCGGAACGAAGGCGGACACGTCGCCAGCTTGGGTTTCGATGATCGGCAGCGCGGTCAGCGAACCGGTCTTGCCGGTGACCTTGCCTTCGGTGAACTTCTCGACGTATTCCTCGGACACGCGGGCAGCGCGCTCGAGCAGACGGGAGTGCAGGTAGAACACGTCACCCGGGTAGGCTTCACGGCCCGGCGGGCGCTTCAGCAGCAGCGAGATCTGGCGGTAGGCCACGGCCTGCTTGGACAGATCGTCGTACACGATCAGGGCGTCTTCGCCGCGGTCCATGAAGTACTCACCCATGGTGCAGCCCGAGTAGGCGCTGATGTACTGCATGGCAGCCGATTCGGAAGCGGTGGCGGCAACCACGATGGTGTGGGCCAGCGCGCCGTTCTCTTCCAGCTTGCGCACGATGTTGGCGATGGTCGAAGCCTTCTGGCCGATCGCAACGTAGACGCACTTGATGCCGGTGCCCTTCTGGTTGATCACCGCATCGATGGCCATCGCGGTCTTGCCGGTCTGGCGGTCGCCGATGATCAGCTCGCGCTGGCCACGGCCGATCGGGATCATGGCGTCGACCGACTTGTAACCGGTCTGCACCGGCTGGTCGACCGACTTGCGCCAGATCACGCCCGGAGCAACGCGCTCCACCGGAGCGGTCAGGTCGGTGCCCAGCGGGCCCTTGCCGTCGATCGGCTCGCCCAGCGCGTTCACGACGCGGCCCAGCAGTTCCGGACCCACCGGCACTTCCAGGATGCGGCCGGTGGTCTTGGCGACGTCGCCTTCGCGCAGGTGCTCGTAGTCACCCAGAACCACGGCGCCGACCGAGTCGCGCTCCAGGTTCAGGGCCAGGGCGAAGGTGTTGTTCGGCAGTTCGATCATTTCGCCCTGCATCACGTCGGCCAGACCGAAGATGCGCACGATGCCGTCGGACACGCTGGTCACGGTGCCTTCGTTGCGCGATTCCGCGGCCAGCTTGACCTTCTCGATGCGGTTCTTGATCAGTTCGCTGATTTCGGAGGGGTTGAGCGTGGTTGCCATCGTCAAGTCCTAGTGCCGGCAGCGGGGCCGGACGTTAAATGAATTCAGTTAGCGAGCGCGGTCTGCAGACGGGCCAGCTTGCCCTTCAGCGAACCATCGATGACCACGTCGCCGGCGTCGATGACGGCACCGCCGATCAGCGAGGCATCGACCGCGGTGGTCACTTCGACCTCGCGGTTGAAGCGCTTGCGCAGTGCGACCTTGATCGCGTCCAGCTCACCGGCCGACAGTTCGGCCGCCGAGGTCACCGTGGCCTTGACCACGTGCTCGGCTTCGGCGCGCAGGGCGTCGAACATGCCTGCGATTTCCGGCAGCAGCGGCAGACGATGCGATTCGGCCAGCACGGCGAGGAAACGTGCGTAGGTTTCACCGTGGGCTTCCGGCGCCAGCAGTGCGACAGCGTCGTCGCGACCCAGCTCCGGGTTGGCGAGCAGGGCCGCCACGCGCGGATCGGCGGCGACGTGGGCGGAGAACGCCAGGGCGTCCGACCACGGCGCGAACGTGCCTTCGTCGCGCGCGGTCGCGAAGGCGGCGCGGGCGTACGGGCGGGCAAGCGTGAGGGCCTGGCTCATCCTTAGATCTCCGAGGCCAGCTCGTCGAGCAGCGCCTTGTGGGCGTTGGCGTCGATTTCGCGCTTGAGCAGCTTTTCGGCACCGGTCACGGCCAGCGCGGACACCTGCTTGCGCAGATCTTCACGGGCACGGTTGGCGGCGGCGTCGATTTCAGCCTGGGCCAGTTCCTTCTGACGGGTGGCTTCGGTGATCGCTTCGTTACGGGCAGCATCAACGATCTGGTTGGCGCGCGCGTGGGCCTGGTCGATGATCTCGTTGGCCTTGGTGCGTGCTTCTTTCAGCGCTTCGTTGACCTTCTCCTGCGCCTGGGCCAGATCTTTCTGGCTGCGGTCGGCAGCAGCGAGGCCTTCAGCGATCTTCTGCTGGCGCTCTTCGATCGCGTTCATCAGCGGCGGCCAGATCTTGGTCGCGATGATCCAGATCAGACCAGCGAAGGCGAGCGCCTGCGCAAGAAGGGTGAAATTGATATTCATGGTTAGCTCGATCGCTGGTTTCGGGGTGGACGCGCCGCCGTAGCGGCGCATCCGGCCTTCATCCGAAACCGGGTGCATCAGCACCCGGTCGTCTCAAACCGCTGTATCAGCCGGCCAGAGCCTTGGTGACGGCGCCAGCGAAGGCGGCCGACAGCGGGTTGGCGAAGGCCAGCAGCAGGCCGACAGCGACCGAGATGATGAACGCGGCGTCGATCAGGCCGGCGGTGATGAACATGCGGACCTGCAGGACCGGGATCAGTTCCGGCTGGCGGGCGGCCGACTCCAGGAACTTACCAGCCATGATGGCCAGACCCAGACCGGCGCCCAGCGCGGCCAGGCCGATCATGATGCCGACGGCAAGGGCGGTGGAGCTCTGAATCTGCGCGAAGTTGGTCAGGACGGCGAAGTACATGGTTATCTCCAGGAACTAAGTTGCTAAGGGTGATGAAACGGATGAAGGTTGAAACGCGTTGAAGCTTGGAACTTTAGTGAGCGTCTTCCGACAGGCTCAGGTACACGATCGACAGCATCATGAAGATGAAGGCCTGCAGCGGGATCACCAGCAGGTGGAACAGCATCCAGCCCAGACCGAATGCACCACCGGCAATGGCACCGAAGAAACCGGCACCACCCAGCACCCAGATCAGCAGGAACACGATTTCGCCGCCGAACATGTTGCCGAACAGTCGCATCGCCAGCGAGATCGGCTTGCTCAGCCACTCGACGATGTTGAGGATCAGGTTGAACGGCATCATCCACTTGCCGAACGGCGCCGTCAGGAATTCCTTGATGAAACCGCCCAGACCCTTCGCACGCAGGGCGAAGAACAGCATCAGGAAGAACACGCTGAAGGCCATGCCCAAGGTGGCGTTGACGTCAGCGGTCGGCACCGGCTTCCAGTAGTGGATACCGGCCATCTCCAGCGGCTTGGCGATGAAATCGGCCGGGATCATCTTCAGCAGATTCATCAGCAGAATCCAGAAGAAGATGGTGATGGCGATCGGCGTGACCAGCTTGCTCTTGCCGTGGTAGGTGTCCTTGGCCTGGCGGTCAACGAACTCCAGGCAGATTTCCACGAAGGCCTGCCACTTGCCCGGCACACCGGCGGTGGCCTTGCGGGTACCCATCCAGAACGCGACCACGATCACCAGGCCCATCAGGACGGCGGTGAGGAAGGTATCGACGTGGATGTGCCAGAACATCCCTTCGCCGTTGCCGACCGGTGCGGTCAGGTTCTGCAGGTGATGCTGGATGTAGCTGGTAGGGGTTAGAGCCTCGCCCGCCATGTGTCCGGAACCTTAGTTAATTGAATTCTGTCAACGCCTGGCCAGAGCCAGGACCTGGAACATCAAACCGACGGCGATACCGGCCAACAGCGCCAATGCAGGCAGCTTGAAGACCAGGAAACCCGCCAGCAGGACGCCGAAAACCACTGCCCACTTCGCCACCACGGCAATGATCAGGCGAGCCATCGCCGAACCTGCCGCGACCGCGCCCCCGCTCAGTGCCATCCGCGCCGCCACCCATCCCCCTGCCGAGACCGCCACGCCGGACAGCAGCGCACCCAGTGCGGCTTTCTGCCCTGCCAGCAGCAGGAATGCCAGAGCCAGGACAGCCACTGCAACAAGCGGATAGACCGCGGCGCGCAGCATCAGTCGCCGACCCGCTTCAACGGAGTTCAGCACAGGATGTCCCACATGGTTCTGGTGAAGGGCGGAGGCGCTTACAGCGTGCGTGCCTCATCGAGCCGCCAAATTATAGCAATGGGACAATTTGCGAGACAACCGCTGCCTGTTCATCCCGGAGGCCGCAAGTTGCCGAATCGGCAGGATTTTTAGCGCCCACAGGGGGGACAATAGCGTCCACGCCATGTTGCGGTGCAGCGTATTCAACTTTGGTCGCAGGCCCCGGAACTTTCCAGCGCCGGATGTGTCCTACCTTCCGACCTGCCCGCAGCAACCTCGTCGACGCTTCGCCCCGCAGGTCCCAGGATGGCCCCGTAGTCCGCTCCGGGGCCATCTTCTTTGCAGCGCCGTGACGGCGCTGAACCGTCCACGCAACGTGGACCATACGTTCACGTAGGGTGGACGAGCACGTCCGGCACAGTGGCCTTCATTCCGAATTAACCACTGCAAGGACTCTGCGATGCGCCCTGTACCCACCCTGCTCGCCCTCTCGCTGCTCGCCGCTGGCGCGTCGTTTGCCAATGCTGCCCACGCTGCGGAGGGCGATCCGCGCTTCACGCTGCGCGTGGGTGCGATGAACATCGAGAACGACAACACCATCCGCGGCAACACCACGGTTGCCGGCCAGGACGTCAACGTCAGCGAAGACTTCAAGATGGGCGGCAAGGAGTGGGAGCCGCGCATTGATGGCGTGTTCCGCGTCAGCGACCGCCAGCGCCTGATCTTCGACTACTTCAAGTGGGACAAGGACCGCCGCGAGACGCTGGATGACGGCATTGCCTTCGGCCAGATCAACGTGCCGGACGGCAGCTTCGTCAAGGCCGAACTGAAGTACCAGGTCGCCAGCCTGGTGTACGACTACTCGGTGGTGGACACCGAAAAGTTCGACCTGGGCCTGCAACTGGGTGCCGAATGGGCCAAGGTCAGCGCCAAGGGCTTTGCCGACCTGGGCAACGTCTACAACGGTCGCTTCCTGGATGAGAGCGAAAGCGGCGTGGCCCCGGTGGTGGGCGCGCGCCTGAGCTTCAATCCGGCCGAGCGCTGGCTGATCAACATCCAGGGCCAGTACCTGAACACCAAGTGGGGCAGCTTCGATGACTACGACGGCGACCTGAGCCGCGCCAACGCCATTGTGGAGTATCGCTTCACCGAGACCTTCGGTGTCTTCGCCGGCTATGACTGGTTCAAGCTGGACGTCGACCAGAAGGGCAGCGACGGTGTGGTGGGCCTGAAGCAGGAGTTCAAGGGCCCGATCGCGGGCGTCAGCCTGACCTTCTGATCGCGCGCAACCTGATCTCTCCAGCGCGGCGCCCGGGCAACCGGCGCCGCGTTTTTCATGTCTGCCGCAGCGGAATGGTTGAATCGACTGTCAATCGAGAGGCCGGTAGAGTCGACTGTCAGTCGACTATCGCGCGCAGCGCGGGCAGTTCGTGCACGGACGGCAAAATCAGTCGACTGACAGTCGACTCTACCCAAGCAGCTATCGCGCGCAGCACGCGCCGCATGAGGCCGGTAGAGTCGACTGTCAGTCGACTATCGCGCGCAGCACGGGAATTTCGCGCCCGGATGGCAAAAGCAGTCGACTGACAGTCGACTCTACCTACAAAAAACCCGGCTTTCGCCGGGTTTTTCGTCAACAGCACACCGCCGCGTTACTTCTTCTTCGGCATGTACAGATCGGTGATCGTGCCGTCGTAGATTTCCGAGGCCATCGCCACCGATTCGCTCAGCGTCGGGTGGGCGTGGATGGTGTGGCCGATATCTTCGGCTTCGGCACCCATCTCGATGGCCAGGCCGATCTCGGCCAGCAGGTCACCGGCATGCACGCCGACGATGGCACCACCGATGATGCGGTGGGTCTCTTCGTCGAAGATCAGCTTGGTGAAGCCTTCGGTACGGCCAATGCCGATCGCGCGGCCGCTGGCGGCCCACGGGAACTTGGCCACGCCGACCTTCAGGCCCTTGGCCTTGGCTTCGGTTTCGGTCACGCCCACCCAGGCGATTTCCGGGTTGGTGTAAGCCACCGACGGAATCACGCGGGCGACCCATTCCTTCTTGTGGCCGGCAGCCACTTCGGCGGCCAGCTTGCCTTCGTGCGTGGCCTTGTGGGCCAGCATCGGGTTACCGACGATGTCACCGATGGCGAAGATGTGCGGCACGTTGGTGCGCATCTGCCGGTCGACCGGAATGAAACCACGGTCGGTGACCTGCACGCCGGCCTTCTCGGCGTCGATCTTCTTGCCATTCGGCGAGCGGCCCACGGCCACCAGCACGCGGTCGAAGGTACCCTGCGCCAATGCCGGCGCCTGGCCCTCTTCGGCGGCCTCGAAGGTGACCGTGATGCCCTTGGCATCGGCGGTGACGCCCGACGCCTTGGTCTTCAGGTGCACTTCGATGCCCTGCTTCTTCAGGCGGTCAGCCAGCGGCTTGACCAGATCCTTGTCGGCACCCGGCATCAGCTGGTCCATGAACTCGACCACGGTGACCTTGCTGCCCAGCGCGCCATACACGGTGGCCATTTCCAGGCCGATGATGCCGCCACCGACGACCAGCAGCGAGCCCGGCACTTCGGCCAGCTCCAACGCATCGGTGGAATCCATCACGCGCTTGTCGTCCCACGGGAAGTTCGGCAGCTTCACCGCCTGCGAACCGGCGGCGATGATGCACTTCTGGAAGCGCAGCAGCTGGGTGCTGCCGTCAGCGGCGGTGATTTCCAGCTCATTGGCGGAAACGAACCTGCCCACGCCCTGCACGTTGCGGACCTTGCGCTGCTTGGCCATGCCGGCCAGGCCCTTGGTCAGCTGGTTGACGACCTTTTCCTTGTACTGGCGCAGCTTGTCCAGGGTGATGGTCGGCTTGCCGAACTCCACGCCGAAATCACCGGCATGGGCCACTTCGTCGATGACCGCGGCGGCATGCAGCAGGGCCTTGGACGGAATGCAGCCCACGTTGAGGCAGACGCCGCCGAGGCTGGCGTAACGCTCGACCAGCACGGTATCCAGGCCGACGTCGGCGGCGCGGAAGGCGGCGGTGTAGCCGCCCGGGCCCGAGCCCAACACGACCATTTCGCATTCGATATCGGCCGGCTTGCCGCTGGACAGCGCCGGCTTCGGTGCGGCCGGTTCGGCCGGGGCGCGGTGCGACGGGGTGACCGGCGGCTTGCTGGCCGGGGCGGCCGCCGCCGGGGCCGGGGCAGCTGCCTTGGCCGGGGCTTCGGCAGCGCCTTCAGCGTCCAGCACCACGACCACGGCGCCTTCGGACAGCGTGTCGCCCAGCTTGACCTTGATTTCCTTGACGACGCCGGCGGCCGAGGACGGCACTTCCAGCGTGGCCTTGTCCGATTCCAGGGTCACCAGGCCCTGGTCCTTCTTCACCGTGTCGCCGACGGCGACCAACACTTCGATCACCGGCACATCGCTGTAATCGCCGATGTCGGGAACCTTGACTTCAATCGTGGCCATGGTGGTTTTCCTCATGCCCGGCCGGGGTGGCCGGCGGGCTGTCACTGCATCTGTTCACGCGGCCGCGCCAGGGGGCAGCGGCCGCACGGTGGGGGCGAAGCGGTGCCTTACAGCAGCACGCGACGCATGTCGGCCAGTACCTGCGACAGGTACGTGGTGAAGCGTGCGGCCAGGGCGCCATCGATGACGCGGTGGTCGTAGCTCAGCGACAGCGGCAGCATCAGCTTCGGTGCGAATTCCTTGCCATTCCAGACCGGCTGGATGGAGGACTTGGACACGCCCAGGATGGCCACTTCCGGTGCATTGACGATGGGGGTGAACGCGGTGCCGCCGATGCCGCCCAGCGAGCTGATCGAGAAGCAGCCGCCGCTCATGTCGGCCGGGCCCAGCTTGCCGTCGCGCGCCTTCTTGGCCAGTTCGCCGGTTTCCTGCGCGATCTGCACCACGCCCTTCTTGTCCACGTCGCGGATGACCGGCACGACCAGGCCGTTCGGCGTATCGGCGGCAAAGCCGATGTGGAAGTACTTCTTCAGGGTCAGGTTTTCACCGCTGGCATCGAGCGAGGCGTTGAATTCCGGGAACTTCTTCAGCGCTGCGGCGCTGGCCTTGATCAGGAAGGCGAGCATGGTCAGCTTGATGCCGGCCTTCTCGTTTTCCTTGTTCAGCGCCACGCGCAGGCCTTCCAGGTCGGTGATGTCGGCCTGCTCGAACTGGGTGACGTGCGGGATCATCGCCCAGTTGCGGGCCAGGTTCGCGCCGGAAATCTTCTTGATGCGCGACAGCGGCTGCACTTCGGTTTCGCCGAACTTGCTGAAGTCGACCTTCGGCCACGGCAGCAGGTTCAGGCCACCACCGGCAGCGGCGGCAGCACCGCCGGCCGCCGGGACGCCACCGCTGAGGGCAGCCTTGACGAACTTCTGCACGTCACCCTTGGTGATGCGGCCGCCCTTCTCGGTGCCGCTGATCTGCAGCAGGTCCACACCCAGTTCGCGGGCGAACACGCGCACGGCCGGGGTGGCATACGGCACCTTGGCCGGCAGCACGCCATCGGCGTTGAACTGCACCGGCGGGCTGGACGGGGTGCCGGCCGAGGCGATCTCGCGGGCAGCCAGCTTGTCCGGCTGGGCCGGAACGGCTACCGGCTCGACCTTGGTGGCGGTCTCGGCAGCGGCCGGAGCGGCGGCAGCGGCAGCCTTGGTCGGGGCCGGGGCAGCAGCGCCCTCGGCCTCGATGATGGCAACCACGGCGCCCTGCGACAGGTTGTCGCCGACCTTGACCTTCAGTTCCTTGACCACGCCAGCGACCGAGGACGGCACTTCCATCGTGGCCTTGTCGCTTTCCAGCGTGACCAGGCCCTGGTCCTTCTTGACCGTATCGCCAACGGCGACCAGCACTTCGATGACCGGGATGTCGGTGTAATCGCCGATGTCCGGCACCAGGGCTTCAACGGCACCGCCGCTGGCGGCCGGTGCTGCCGGTGCTGCGGCCGGGGCCGGGGCGCTCTGGGTGGCGGCGGCCGGAGCGGCAGCCTTGGCCGGGGCCGGGGCTGCAGCGGCCGGCTTGGCGGCTTCGCCTTCGGCCACTTCGATCAGGGCCACGACCTTGCCCTCGGAGAGGTTGTCGCCGACCTTGACCTTGATTTCCTTGACCACACCGGCGACCGAGGACGGCACTTCCATGGTGGCCTTGTCGCTTTCCAGCGTCACCAGGCCCTGGTCCTTCTTGACCGTGTCGCCGACGGCGACAAGCACCTCGATTACCGGGATATCGCTGTAGTCACCGATATCGGGGACAAGTGCTTCCTTGATTTCGGCCATGGGGATAACTCCGGCAATCTGGTGTAGGGAAACGTCTATTGTGCGGCCAGAGGGGGCCAGCGCCAACCGTTACAGGTGTTTTCAGTACGCACGCCGTCGGGACACGCTGTTGCCAAAGGCCTGCGGGCACTTCCAGTCGGTAGCGTATTGTCCCGACCATGTCCGCTTCATGTCGCCAGCGCGTCAGCCAGCGGCTGCCAGGCCTGGCGCAGGCGCGGCAAGGACCACGCGGCGTTTGCAGGGCTGGTGGAGGGCAGTGCGAGCAGTGGCGGCGCTGCCGCCAGATCCGGCACAACCCAGCGCTGCAGCGCCTGCCACGCCGCACCACCGTTGCAGGCCACCAGGCGCAGCCGTGGCAGGCCGGCGATCAGTGCCGGCAGCGGATTGGGCACTTCCGATCCGCGCACGATGCCCGCATCCAGGCTGCCGCGCCGCTGGCACTGGCCAATCACATCCCACACACCCACGCCGGCCGCGGCCAGCGCGCGCAGCCGCGCCGCGTACGGCAGGGATGGATCGAACCCGCACAGATCTCCCATCAGCGGCCAGAAACGGTTGCGCGGATGCGCGTAGTACTGCTGTTCCTGCAGCGATGCCACACCCGGCATCGAGCCAAGCACAAGCACGCGGCAATCGACGTCCACCTGCGCGGGCAGCCCCGTGCAGAACGCATCGCTGCTCACATTTCCTCCAACAGCATGAACGCCCGCATATGCATGAAACCCCTTTAAAACAGCGCTTTCGCTCTGCCCGCTGAACAATGGAAACCAAATTTTAACGCGCGTCGGATTCGATTCATGTTGAGGCGATTACGGTGAGGTCGCCCCGCAATCGGGGGCCAAAAACAAGAAAGAACAGGAGATTCCCCCATGCGTTCCATCCGTATTCTGACCCTCGCCCTGCTGACCTCCGCTGCCTTCGCACCTGCTGCCTTCGCGCAGGACAGCAGCACCGCTGACACCGCCTCGGGCAAGCATTTTGCCGTGGTTGGCGGCGTGTCGCTGCTGCAGCCGAAGAACGACCCCATCGACGGCATCAAGAAGGTCGATGGCGGCCCGGCGCCGACCGTCAGCTTCAGCTACTACGTCAACGACAACTGGGCCGTTGAACTGTGGGGCGCGGCCGACAAGTTCGACCACCGCGTCAAGGGTCCGGGCAACGCACGCCTGGGCAGCGTCGAGCAGCAGCCGGTGGCCCTGAGCGGCCAGTACCACTTCGGCCAGGCCGACAACGTGTTCCGTCCGTTCGTGGGCGTGGGCTACTTCCAGTCGTCCTTCAGCAACGAGAACTTCGCCGGCGGCGATGACATCCGCCTGAAGGATGCCAAGGGCGCCATCGGCACAGTGGGTGTGGACATGAACATCAACTCCACCTGGTTTGCCCGCGCCGATGCCCGCTACATGCACTCGCGCCCGGACCTGAAGGTGGCCGGCCAGAAGGTCGGCGAAGCCAAGCTTGATCCGTGGACCGTGGGCTTCGGCATCGGCGCCCGCTTCTAAGCGCCCTGCCGATCCACTGTGGTGAAACGACGGGCCCTGCGGGGCCCGTCGTCGTTTCCGCTACCTGCAACGGATCCTTGCTCGACTGCGCAGAACCCGTAGAGTCGAGCTTGCTCGACTGCTTTTCAGGGCAGTCGAGCAAGCTGACTCTACCGACGGTTTGGGGGCACCATGCACGAAGTAGATCTGCTGGTCATCGGCGGTGGCATCAACGGCGCCGGTATCGCTCGCGACGCCAGCGGCCGCGGGCTGCAGGTGCTGCTGTGCGAACAGCATGACCTGGCCGCACATACCTCCAGCGCCAGCAGCAAGCTGATACACGGGGGTCTGCGCTATCTGGAAAAGCGCGAGTTCGGCCTGGTACGCAAGGCCCTGGGCGAGCGCGAGATCGTGCGCCGGCAAGCGCCCTTCCTGGTCCACCCGCTGCGCTTCGTGCTGCCCTGGGAGCCGCACCTGCGCCCACGCTGGATGCTGCGGTTGGGCCTGTGGCTGTACGACCATCTGGGCCAGCGCAGCGCCGCCTTCCCCGCCTCGCGCTCGCTGCAGCTGCACGGCGATGCGCTTGGCACGTGGCTGGCGCCGCACCTGCAGGATGCCTTCAGCTATGCCGATGCCCAGGTGGACGACGCCCGCTTGGTGGTGCTCAATGCACTCGATGCCGCCCAGCGCGGCGCGCGCATCCTCACCGATACACGCTGCACGGGTGTGGAACAGGCGCCTGGCCATTGGCTGGCGACGCTGGAAGGCGGCGACGGTGAGGTCTGCAGGGTGCAGGCCAAGGCCGTGATCAATGCCGCAGGGCCTTGGGCCGGTGGCCTGCTGCAGCGCATGCAGCCGGGCGATGGCGCACCTGCGCTGCGCTTGGTGCAGGGCAGCCACATCGTGCTTCGCCGGCCCTGGCCCGAGCACAGCGCCTGCCTGCTGCAGCAGCCGGACGGGCGCGTGGTGTTCCTGCTGCCCTTCGCCCATGACCACCTGCTGGTGGGGACCACCGATACCGACTACCGCGGGGACCCGGCGCGCTGCAGCGTCCTGCCTTCGGAAGTGGACTACCTGTGCGAGGCCGCCAACCGCTATTTGCGCGAACCGATCAGCGCCGGCGATGTGGTCTGGCAGTTCGCCGGGGTGCGCCCGCTGCTGGCCGCCTCCGATCCGCAGGCGGCAACGCTGAGCCGCGATTATCGACTGCAGTTGCAGGGCGGCGGCGCACCGGCCGTGCACGTACTGGGTGGCAAGCTGACCACCTACCGGGTACTGGCCGAGGAAGCCCTGGATCTGCTGCGCACGCAGCTGCCGCACATTGGCCCGGCGTGGACGGCGCACGGCGCTGCCCTGCCCGGCAGCGACTGGGGCGATGCAGATGCAGCGCGCGGGCGGCTGCAGGATCTCGCCCCCTGGCTGCCCGCCGCACTGGCCCGGCGCTGGGCAGCGGCTTACGGCAGCCGCAGCGTGGCACTGCTCGACGACGCGACGACGCTGTCCGATCTGGGCGAAGACTTCGGCGCTGGCCTGCATGCGCGCGAAGTCGCATGGCTGCAGCAGCACGAATGGGCACGCAGCGCCGAAGACGTGCTGTGGCGACGCAGCAAGCTGGGCCTGCGCCTGGACCCGACGCAGGTGGCACGCCTGCAGGCATGGATGCAGGGTCGGATCCCTTTCCAACGGAAAGGGCTCTGACCCCGCGTTTCGCTCTTCGTAGAGTCGAGCTTGCTCGACTGTGCTCTTCGTAGAGTCGAGCTTGCTCGACTGCCGCGAAAAGCAGTCGAGCAAGCTCGACTCTACAGACCCCAGGCCATCCCCCACGCACACCGCGCCGTCCATCGCCATGTCGTAGGATTTCCCCATCGCCACCGGAGACGCCCCATGACGCCCCGCTACGTGCTGGCCATCGACCAGGGCACCACCAGTTCGCGCGCGATCCTCTTCGACCGGGCCGGCAACATCGTCGGCAGCGCGCAGCGTGAGTTCAGCCAGTTGTTCCCGCAGCCGGGCTGGGTGGAACATGACCCGCGCGAGATCCTCTCCAGCGTCTACGCCACAATCACCGAACTGCTCAGCCGCGAGCAGATCGACCCGCGCCAGATTGCCGCGCTGGGCATCACCAACCAGCGCGAAACCACCGTGGTGTGGGACCGCGCCACCGGCCAGCCGATCCACAATGCCATCGTCTGGCAATCACGACAGAGCCAGGCCATCTGCGAACGGCTGCGCGCCGAGGGCCACGAAGCGCTGATACGCGAACGCACCGGCCTGCTCATCGATGCCTACTTTTCGGCCACGAAGGTGCGCTGGATCCTCGACCACGTGGACGGTGCGCAGCAGCGCGCCGAACGTGGCGAACTGCTGTTCGGCACCATCGACAGCTGGCTGGTCTGGAACCTCAGCGGTGGCCAGGCCCACGTGACCGACTACAGCAATGCCGCACGCACGCTGCTGTTCAACATCCACACCCTGCAATGGGATGACGACCTGCTGGCGCTGCTGGACATCCCGCGCGCAATGCTGCCCAGCGTGCGCGATTCCAGTGCGGTGTATGCGCATACGCGGCCGCAGTTTTTCTTCGATCATCCGATACCGATCGCCGGCATCGCCGGGGACCAGCAGGCGGCGCTGTTCGGCCAGGCCTGCTTCCAGCCCGGCATGGTCAAGAACACCTATGGCACCGGCTGTTTCATGCTGATGCACACGGGAACGGAGGCGGTGCGTTCGCGCAATGGCCTGCTGACCACCATCGCCTGGGGCATCGGTGGGCGGGTGGAATATGCACTGGAAGGGTCGATCTTCATCGCCGGTTCGGTGGTGCAGTGGCTGCGCGACGAACTGCGCATGATCGACCGCGCCAGCGACAGCCAGGCGCTGGCAGCGAAGGTGGACGACAGCGGCGGTGCCTATCTGGTACCGGCCTTTGTCGGCCTGGGTGCCCCGTACTGGCGCAGCGACGTGCGCGGGGCGATGTTCGGCCTGACCCGTGGCACCAGCAAGGCCCACTTCGTGCGCGCCGCGCTGGAGGCGATGGCCTACCAGACCCGGGACGTGCTCGATGCGATGCAGTCGGATGCGGGCATTGCCCTGAGCGAACTGCGTGCCGACGGCGGTGCGATCAGCAACGACTTCCTGGCCGGGTTCCAGGCCGACATTCTCGGCGTGCCACTGCTGCGGCCGCGCCTGACCGAAACCACGGCACTCGGCGCGGCCTATCTGGCCGGGCTGGCGGTGGGGTTCTGGGAAAGCCGCGAACAGATTGCCGCGCAGTGGGGCCTGGACCGCCGCTTCGAGCCGCAGATGGATACAACGCGGCGCGAGAAACTGTATGCCGGGTGGCAGCAGGCCGTGGCAGCCACCCTCGCCTTCCACGTCGATTGAGGGCGGTAGCGCCGGGCTATGCCCGGCGACATCCTTGAACCGGTAGAGCCGAGCCCATGCTTGGCTGCCCTGGGTGGGGCGCCGCAAAAAACAGAGCCGAGCGTGGGCTCGGCTCTACATGGCAACGTGACGGCGCGAAGGTCAGAATGCAGGCAGCACGGCGCCCTTGTACTTGGTTTCGATGAAGGTCTTCACCTGCGGGCTGGTCAGGGCCTTGGCC
Source organism: Stenotrophomonas sp. ESTM1D_MKCIP4_1 (assembly GCF_003086895.1). NCBI lineage: Bacteria > Pseudomonadati > Pseudomonadota > Gammaproteobacteria > Lysobacterales > Lysobacteraceae > Stenotrophomonas > Stenotrophomonas sp. ESTM1D_MKCIP4_1. Next base: position 3,843,716 of record NZ_CP026004.1, read on the forward strand.
AGCTTCTGCACGCGGGCGTCGTCCTTGTTGTCCGGGCGCGCCACCAGGAAGTTCACGTACGGCGAATCCTTGCTCTCGATCGCCAGCGCATCCTGGGTCGGGTTCAGGCCGGCGTCCAGTGCGTAGTTGGTGTTGATCAGGGCCAAGTCGACCTGGTCCAGCACACGCGGCAGCATCGCCGAATCCAGCTCGCGGAACTTCAGGTTCTTCGGGTTGGCAATGATGTCGCGCTGGGTCGACAGCGCATTGCTGGGGTCCTTCAGCTCGATCACGCCGGCCTTGTGCAGCAGGATCAGCGCGCGGCTGTTGTTGCTCGGGTCGTTGGGAATGACCACGTCGGCGCCTTCGCGCAGTTCGGCCAGCGACTTCACCTTGCGCGAGTACGCACCGAAAGGTTCGATGTGCACGCCGATCACCTTGGTCAGGTCGGTCTTGCGGTCGCGGTTGTAGGCATCCAGGTAAGGCTCGGTCTGGAAGTAATTGGCGTCCACCTGCTTCTGCACCAGCTGGTCGTTGGGCTGCACGTAGTCGTTGAACACGCGCACGTCCAGATCAACGCCTTCGGCCTTGAGGATCGGCTTGACCACGTCGAGAATCTCCGCGTGCGGCACGGCAGTGGCGGCCACCACCAGCTTCTGCGAGGGCTCGCCGGACTTGCCGCAGGCGGTCAGGGCCAGCGCAGCGGCGAACAGGGGCAGCAACAGGGTCTTCTTCATGGGGGCAACGGGTCTCTCGGGGGGAGGATCAGGAGTTTTCGTAGTTGGTCAGGGCCAGGTCCAGCAGCGCCTTGGCCTGCTCGCGCAGCATCACCGGCTCGACGATCTCGGCGTCGGAACCGTAATGCAGCACGTCCATCAGCAGCTCGCGCGAAACGCTGTAGGGCACCTTCAGTTCATAGCGCCCGTCGGGCAGGAAACGGCCCTGCTGCTTGGAATGCCAGTGCTCATCGGCCACCCAGCGCGCCGCCTTGGCACTGAACAGGATGGTCGCCCAGCCCTTGGGTGGGCCGGAGAAAATGCCGTAGCTGGCACCCAGCTGTTCGTCCAGCTCGCTCTCGGCCACGTCGCGGGCACCGTTGTCGACCACCCGCGCCTTGTGCACGCGGTCCACGGCGAAGCTGCGCAGCGCTTCACGGTCGTGGTCCCACGCGTCCAGGTACCAGTTGTCGCGGTAATGGGTCAGGCGCTGCGGCGAGACGGTGCGTCGGGTCGATTCGTCAGTGGAGCGGGCGCGGTACTCGAACGCCAGCTGCTTGCGCTCCAGCACCGCAGAGGCGACGGTGCGGAAACTGCCTTCGTCGAACTTGCGGCCGCGGTGCGGAATGACCCGCACCCGGTCCACCGGCCAGTTGGACACGCCGGCCTGGGCGGCCAGCAGGCTTTCGATACGCTGCTGCAGCGGTGCCAGCACCGAGGACAGCACACCGCCGCCGGTACGCGCCAGCAGGTGCTGCGACGCCAGCAGCGCGTGCAGCTCTTCGGAGCTGAGCCACAGGCCGGGCAGCTCGAAGCGGTCGCTCTCGTCGGCCTGGTAGCGGAAGCCCGCCTCGCCGTCGCCCTCGATCGGGGCCATCAGCGCGTCGCGCAGGAAGGCCAGATCACGGTAGACGGTGGCACGGGAACAACCGAGCTTGTCCTGCAGGGTCGCCACCGTCACCGGATAGCGTGCGGACTTGAGCAGACGATGCAGGGCGGTGATGCGTTCGTATCGGTCCATGCCCCCGATTATGTCCGAGTCGCGGGCGTTGTGCGGGGCCTTTGGGCTATCGTGGGTGCCCCCTGCCCCACGGAACGCCCGATGCGCCGCCTGTCTGCCCTGCCCCTGCTGCTGGCCTGCCTGCTGTTGGCGGCCTGCGACCGCGCCCCGGCACCGGCGGCGGCACCGGCCGAGGCCCCGGTACCGCCCGCCGATCCTGCGCAGGCGGTGCTGGCCGCCAGCGAGCGCCTGGCCGGCCTCCGCAGCTTCCACGCCGAACTGGACCTGCAGGGTGCGGCTCAGCCGGTGCGCAGCGCCATGGACTTCGTCGCCCCCGACCGCTTCCGGGTGCAGACCCCGGCCGGGCCGCAGACGATCATTGGCGACACCATGTTCCTGCAGGCCGACGGCGCCATCCAGCAGGTGCCGACCCCGCCGGGCCTGATGGAGCAGTGGCGCAACCCGCTGCCCACGGGCGCACCCGCAGCTGAGCTGCAGGCCGAGGATCTGGGCCGGCAGTCGCTGGACGGCGTGGACACCCGCCACTACCGCCTGCTCGGCGCGGCCGGCGAGCGCCTGGAATACTGGGTGGACGACCAGGGACTGCCGCGGCAGATCGTGCGCAGCGGCAGCAACCAGGGCCGCCCCTACCAGCTGCGCCTGCGCTACTCGCGTTTCAACGACCCGGCCCTGCGTATCGAGCGCCCCTGAATGGGCGATGGCAATAACGCCTGCTGAAGCGCGACGCCGCTCGCGTTCTGGTGGCCATGGCGCTTCCAGTATCATCACGGGTTGTTAACCGCTTCGGAGAAGCCTTGATGTCCCTGCGCGTGTCCCTGCTTGTGCCCCTGCTGCTGTGCGCGCCGCTGGCGTATGCCCAGGACGCCTCCGAACTGGCGGCGATGACCTCGCCGTGGAGTGGCAGCGGTGGCGAACTGGGCTTTGCCGCCGCCAGCGGCAACAGCAGCACCGAGAGCTTCAACGGCGCCCTGCGCCTGCGCTACACCGATGGCGACTGGGTGCACAGCATGGACCTGTTCGGCCTGCGCTCGAGTTCCAAGGTCACCGAGACCAACGACGACGGCACCACCAGCCGCCGCGACAACACCACGGCCAACCGCTACACCGGCGCAGCCGGCAGCGCGCTGCAGCTGGGTGAACACCGCCAGCTGTTCGCCAAGGTGCGTACCGAGCGCGATGACTTCGCCACCTACGATCGCCGCAGCTCGTTCGGCCTGGGCTACGGTACCCGCCTGATCAACACCGAACGCCTTTCGTTCGATGCGCTGCTGGGCCCGGGTGTCAGCCGCACCCACAGCACCGAGGACGACCGCACGCGCACCGGCCTGATCGGCCAGGGTCAGTTCGAGCTGAAGTACGCCATCACCGGCAACACCGATCTGGTCAACAACCTGCTGGTGGAATCGGGTTCGTACAACACCTTCGGCCAGAACGATTTCGGCGTGTCGGTGAGCATGAACGAGCACCTGGCGCTGAAGGCCGGCTGGCAGGCGCGTTACAACAGCGACGTGGCCGACGACAAGCGCAGGACCGATACCCTGACCACGATGAACGTGGTCTACAAGTTCAAATGAGAAACGGGCGCCCCAGGCGCCCGTCTTCTTTTGTAGAGTCGAGCTTGCTCGACTGCTGTTGGCCAGACAGTCGAGCATGGCTCGACTCTACGAATGCCTCAGTCGAGCATGGCTCGACTCTACAGGCGCGCGATTCAGACGTTCAGCAGCTCGCCTGCACCGCCGTCCAGCAGCATCTTCGCCACCTGCTGGCCCAGCGCTTCCGGGTCGCTGGCCGGGCCTACGGCGTCGGCACGCACAGCGCGACCATCGCTGGCGCTGCCGACCATGCCCTGCAGGTGCAGATCCGCGCCCTGCCACTGCGCGATGGCCGCCACCGGCACATGGCAGCTGCCGTGCAGCGCGCGGTTCATGGCCCGCTCCGCTTCCACGCAGGCTCGCGTGTCGGCGTCATCCAGGCGGGCGAACAACTCCATCAGCCGCGCATTGCCACCATCACACTCCACCGCCACCGCGCCCTGTGCCGGTGCAGGCAGCCACTGCGGCGGCTGCAGGCGGGCGACGATGCGATCGCCCAGGCCCAGGCGTTCCAGCCCGGCCACGGCCAGCACGATGGCGTCGTAGCCACCGTTGTCGAGCTTGGCCAAGCGCGTGTTGACGTTGCCGCGCAGATCCAGCAGCTGCAGGTCCGGGCGCAGTGCGCGCAGCTGTGCCTGCCGGCGCAGCGAGGACGTGCCCACGCGCGCGCCGATGGGCAGCGCATCCAGCGAGGCGTACAGATTGGAGATGAAGCCATCGGCCGGATCGTGGCGAGTCAGCATGGCCGGCAGCGCGAACGGTGCATCCAGTTCCATCGGCACATCCTTCAGCGAATGCACCGCGCAGTCGGCGTCGCCGCGCAGCATGGCCAGCTCCAGTTCCTTCAGGAACAGGCCCTTGCCGCCGATGGCGGCCAGCGAGCGGTCGAGCACTTCATCGCCGCGGGTGCTCATCGGCACCAGTTCCACGTGCAGGCCGGGGTAGGCCTGGCGCAGTCGGTCGGCGACGTGTTCGCTCTGCCAGAGGGCGAGCGGGCTCTTGCGGGTGGCGATGCGGACGGTTTCCATCCGGGCATTATCGCGCCTATCGGCGGGATACGGCCAACGGCGGAGCCCCTCGTGGCGGGTGCGGGTCGCGGTTGGAAGGCGTGCTTGGCCGGGGCGGTGGGGTCAGGCGGGGACGCCGTGAACCCATCCATGGGGGCTTGGCCGCGGCATCCATGCCGCGGACACCCCGCCTGACCCCACCGCCCCGGCCCCTGACAGTTTCCGTGCGCGCCAGCCACGGAAGATCAAAAGAAAAGAGCAAAAGCAAAGGCAGCAGCCGGCGGCTTCCGGGGTCAGATCCCTTTTCCGCAGGAAAAGGGATCTGACCCCTCTCCCCCACCCGATAACAACAATGCTCTGCTCTTGCCGTCCGGCACAGGAAAAACGAGAGGGTCGGGCCGGGGTGGGGTGGCGGGACCGCAGGCGCCATGGATGGCGCCTACGAGCTTACATGGATGTACTTGCAGCGTGTCCCGCCACCCCACCCCGGCCCGACCCAGCACGTAAAAGCAACGAGCCGACCAACCCGCTGTTGCTGTTGCTGTTGCTTCAGATGTTGCTCGTAAGCAGTCGCGGCCGCAGGCCGCGCGGAACCTCACAGATGCCGCAGTTCCTGCTTCAGCGTCGCCACGCAGCGGCGGCTCACTTCCAGCGGCTGCTTGCCATGCCGCAGCACCGCCTGCACCTGCCCACCCACACCGCGCCGCAGCTCCACCAGCTCATGGCGGGCCACCAGGCAGTTGCGATGGATGCGCACGAAACGGCTGGCGAATTCCTCTTCCAGCGATTTCAGCGATTCTTCAATCAGATCTTCGCCACGCGCGTGGTGCACCACCACGTACTTCTCTTCCGCCTGCAGATAGTGGATGTCATCCAGCGGAATCAACCGCAGGCTGCCACGCAGGCGCGCGCACAACATGCTGCGCGCCTGGCCACCGCTGTGCTCGGGATGGCCATCGCGGCCGGCCAGGAACGTCCGCGCGCGTGCGATCGCCGCCGCCAAGCGCTCGGCCCGCACCGGCTTCATCAGGTAATCAATCGCTGCCGCTTCAAAAGCCGACAGCGCGTGCGCGTCGTAAGCCGTGCAGAACACCACCGCCGGACGCGGCTCGAAACTGGCCAGGTGACGCGCCGCTTCCAGGCCATCCAGGCCGGGCATGGCGATATCCAGCAGCACCAGGTCCGGCTGCAGTTCCGCACAGGCGTGCAGGGCCTGTTCGCCGTTGCCGGCCTCGGCCACCACATCAATGCCCTCCTGCGCCGCCAACAAGCTGCGCAAGCGCTCGCGGGCCAGCGGTTCGTCATCGGCGATGACTACCCTCACGCTCATTCCCTCACTGGATCGGCACTGTCACCTGACAGGCATAGTAGCCTTCGCTCCAGCCAGCCGTCATCCGCGCCGCACGACCAAAGCGCCATGCCAGCCGATGGCCGATGCTGTGCTGCGCGTGGCCGGCGCCCCGTGCCAAGGCCAACCCTGGGGCCTGCGGGTCCGGCGCCGGATTGCGAACTGTGATCTGCAGCTCATTGTCCTTGCAGACCAGCACCAACTCGATCGTGCCCCCTTCCGGCAGACGCGAAATGCCATGCAGCACCGCGTTTTCCACCAGCGGCTGCAGCACCAGGCGCGGCAGGGGCAGGTCCCACGGCAGTGGTTCCTCGCGCTGCCAGCGCACCTGAAGGCGGTCGCCCAGCCGCAGCGATTCAATCGACAGGTAGCGCTCGGCCAGCTCGCACTCGGCCTGCAGGGTGGAATCGCCTTCACCGGCACCCAGCGCAGCGCGGAACAGATCGGACAGGTCCAGCACCGCACGTTCGGCCACTGCCGGGTCACGATGCAGCAGGCTGGCAATCAGGTTCATGCTGTTGAACAGGAAATGCGGGCGGATGCGCGCCTGCAGTGCGTCCGCCTGCGCGCGCGCATTGGCCTGTACCTGCGCAGCCCAGCGATCACTGACATAGAAGTAGCGCAGCGCCAGCGCGGTGATCAGCGCCGTGGTCGCGGCACTGCCCAGGGTGAAGCGCCAGAAACTGATGCCGCGGGTGAAGTTGTCGCCGAGCACGGCATACAAGGCATGGACCACCCCCGCACAGGCCACCGCGATCAGCGCCGACAGGACGATGGCCAGCACCGCGCCGATCGCCTCGGGCAGCGTCGACAGCGCGCGTCGCAACAGGCAGAGGCAGCCGCTGACCGCCAACGAAAGCCACAGTGCGAAACCGCTGGCCGAAACCAGCTCACCCAGCGTCCAATGGCGGCTGCCATCGGGCGCCAGGGCCAGCACCACCACCACCAGTTCGGCCAGGCCGAGCATCGCCAGCACGCGCGGCAGGCGGCACAGTTCCGGCATCCACGGGGCGCTGGTGCTGGCAGCCATGGCTCAGGCCACGCCCAGCCGTTCCTGCAGCCAGTCACCCAGCGCCTGGATTTCCTCGGCGCAGACCTGGTGCGCCATCGGGTAGCGCTGCCACTGCAGCGACAGGCCCAGCGTGCGCAGCACCTGTGCACTGTGCTCGGCCACCGCCAGCGGAATCACCGGATCGCCACTGCCGTGCGCCATGAACACCGGCACATCGACCGCGCCGTCAACCCGGCGTGCCGCTTCGGCATCGGGAAGGTAGGTGGACAATGCGATCAGGCCCGCCAGCGGCGCAGTACGTTCCAGCGCAGCACTGAGGATGACCGCCCCGCCCTGCGAGAAGCCCGCCAGGAAGATGTGGTCGGCGGCGATGCCGCGTTCGATCTCACGCGCGATCAGTGCATCCAGCTGGGCCACCGATTCGCGCACGCCGGCCATGTCGGCACGCGAACGGAAATCCATGCCGACGATGTCGTACCAGCCGCGCATCGGCACACCGTTGTTGATGGTGATCGGCCGCACCGGTGCATGCGGGAACACGAAGCGCAGCGCCGGCCAGTGCGGGCGCACCAGCTCGGGCACGATGGGCGCGAAGTCGTGGCCATCGGCACCCAGGCCATGCAGCCAGATCACCGACCATTGCGGCGAAGCGCCGGTTTCCTGTTCCACCGTTTGCAGCATGATGCGGCTCCTTCAAGTTCGAGCCGCATTATGCCGCCGCCGTGGGGCGATCAGTACAGCGGCGGCTGCGCAGCGGCTTCGCGGCGCAGTTCGGCCGCACGCACCAGCACCGTCGGCGGGGTGTTCTCCTCAGGGATGTCCAGCAGCCCCAGGCGGTGCAGGAACGCACCCGGGCCACGCGAGGAGGTCAGCGCCACCACCGGAATGGCCAGCACCATGCCGATCACCACCGGTGCCATCCAGGCGGCCAGCGCCGGCGAAACCGACCACGCCAGCACGCCCATGAAGGCGCCGAACAGGCCCAGGCCGCCATAGCTGCGGACCAGGGTCCACCAGGAAATACCGCCGTCGTCGCGCTGCTGCGCATCCCAGCCCGAATCGCGGCCGGACAGCACTTCGGCCACGCCACGCGACTGCACGTACATCACCACCGGTGCCATCAGCGCCGCCAGCACGGTTTCCACCAGCATCGACACGAACGCCCGGATGGCCCCGCCGCAACCGCGGCGATCGACGGGGTCCAGCAGCATGGCCAGGTAACCCAGCACCTTGGGCATCAGCAGCACGGCCATGGTGGCGGCGAACAGGCGCACCACCTGCTCCTCATCCTGCGCGCGCCAGTAGACGCTGGGCGACAGGTGCAGCAGCGCATTGAAATCGATGCCTTCCTGGAACAGCGGGATGGCGATGCCGATCAGCATCAACATGCCCCACATCGGCGCGGTGAAGTAGTGGCCGATGCCGATCAGCATGTGCACGCGGCTGATCCAGTGCAGGCCGCGGGTACCCACCACCTTGCCGTGCTGCAGGTTGCCCTGGCACCAGCGGCGGTCACGCACCAGCAGGTCGGTCAGGGTCGGCGGGCCTTCTTCATAGCTGCCGCCCAGGTAGGGCACCATGTGCGCGGCCCAGCCGCCCCGGCGCATCAGCGCAGCTTCGACGAAATCGTGGCTGAGCACATGGCCGCCGAACGGCTTGCGCCCCGGCAGCGCCGGCAGGCCGGCCTGGTCAGCGAAGGCACGGGTGCGGATGATCGCGTTGTGGCCCCAGTAGTTGCTCTCCGCACCATGCCACCAGGCCACGCCGCGGGCGATCACCGGGCCGTACACGCGGCCACCGAACTGCTGCATGCGGGCAAAGAGCGTGCGGCCACCGATCACCGACGGCAGGGTCTGGATCAGGCCGACGTCGGCGTTGTGTTCCATGCCGGCCACCAGGCGCACGATGCTGTCGCCGGTCATCAGGCTGTCGGCATCCAGGATCAGCATCTGCGGGTAGGCTCCGCCGAACCGTCGCACCCAGTCGGCGATGTTGCCGGCCTTGCGCGCGCCGTTGTCGCTGCGGCGGCGGTAGAACAGCCGCACCCGGCCATCGGGCACCAGCTCACGCAGCTCGTTGAAGACCTGTTCCTCGGCGCGGGCGATGTCCTCGCGGCGGGTGTCGCTGAGCACGAAGAAATCGAAGCGTTCCAGCTGCCCGGTGGCAGCCACCGATTCATAGATGGCACGCAGACCGGCCAGCAGGCGTCGCGGGTCTTCATTGTAGGTGGGCATCAGCAGCGCGGTGCGGCTATGCACGATCGGCAGCGGCTTGTCCGGGTCGATGCCCAGGCGGTAGCCACGGTCGAACACGGCGGTGAGGAATCCGGCCACGGCACTGGCAAAGGACAACGCGATCCAGGCGAACAGGCCGACGAACAGCACCAGCAGGCAGGCCTCAAGCACGGTAATGCCATTGCCCGACAGCACCCGCCACATCATCCGCGTGGCCACGGCGGTCATTGCCGCAGTGCCGCCGAAGATATACAGGCGGCGCAGCTTGATCATGCGCGGAGAGGTGCGGTGGCGACGGACCTTCAGCGTGCCTTCGCGCAGGGTCTGCTCCGGCATCTCCAGCGGCGCCTCGGGCGGCAACAGCGCCCAGCCGGCATCCAGCTCGGGGTTGCCCGGGCCTGCGTGGGAGGTGGTTTGAGCTTCCATCACGTTTACTCCGCCCAGGCTGCACAGCTGGCCGTCCTGGCCAGGCGGCATGCACCAGGGTTCCCCGCGCGCATTCCCGGCGCCCGCACTTGTCCTGCCTGCGACGGCATCACGCCGCGCAGTCGATGTCTGTCACTACCGGAACCCACACGATCTCCAACGGGGCGGAATCGAAAATGCGGCCCAGTCTATGGCGGCAAATGTAAGCCGGGCGCGAAGGTCTACGCCGGGAATTTTCCCCATTCAGCAAACAGCGGGAGATGGCAGGCCCGAGCATGCCGCGCATACGCTGACGCGGCGGAAACTGGATCGAGCAAAATGATAACGATTCGCAATTGAGAGACCTGGCAGCCGCCAACCTTGGTTGGCGCCCGTCAGGGCAAGGTTGTCTCAGGTGCAGCCGGATCGCGGCTGGCGGCCGCGCGTGCGCGGTCCATCGCCACCGCCAGTTGCTGGCGGGCGAGCAGTTGTTGTGCCTGCACCACTTCAGGTGTCGGCAGAAGCACCGGGCCCGGTGCGTTTTCCGGTGTAACAGGTGTGGACATGCAACCTCCGTGGACATCCCGCCACTGCCAAGCCAAGGCCATCGGGCGAGCGGGACTGCGCACCCTATCCTAAAAAGAAGGCGGGTGGGTGACGGCGGCGCGATCCAGCGCACGGCCTTAACTGGTTCAGCGTCACATTTTTGACGGAACGGTGTGGTCGGCTGAATGCGACGCATTTATCATGAAAACGTTTTCCTACACGGACGTCCCATTCATGAATGCAGTCGATCTCTCCCAGTACAGCCCCAAGTGGCAGTTCCGCTTCAACTTCTTCCAGCAGCACGGCGCGCCCAAGGAACCGGGCTTCAAGCAGGCCTGGAAGGCCCTCTCTTTTGGCGACCGCCTGAAGATCAACCTCAACTTCTTCGCCTTCTTCTTCAACTGGATCTACCTGCTGATCCTGGGCATGTGGCGCAAGGCGCTGGTGGTACTTGGCATCTACGTCGTGCTGACCATCCTGTCGTTCATGCTGCCGGATATCGTGGCCCGCATGCTCTGGATCGCCACCAACTTCCTGGTCGCCTCCAGCACCAACTACAGCTACTACCTCGATCGCGTGAAGGGCAGCACCAGCTGGAACCCCTTCGAGGGCATGTTCTAAACCGCCGCCCGCGCCGGGCCCACCCGGCAGGCAGTGCAGACGACGCCCGGCTCCGGCCGGGCGTCGCCGTCTGCAGCATCAGGCCGCGCGCCGCGTGGCCGCCACCGGCACCTCGGCCTGCAGACGGAAGCGCGATACCGCCACCGCCAGCTGCTCGGCCTGGTCTTCCATCGCCCGTGCCGCAGCCGTGGCCTCCTCTACCAGCGCGGCATTCTGCTGGGTGGTTTCATCCATCTGCACGACCGTCTGGTTGACCTGCTCGATGCCGGCCGACTGTTCGCGCGAGGCGGCCGAGATCTCGGCCATGATGTCGTTCACCCGGCCGACCTGGCCCACGATCTCCTGCATCGTGCGGCCCGCACCATGCACCAGTTGCGCGCCTGCACCGACCTGGGCCACCGAAACGTCGATCAGCGCCTTGATCTCCTTGGCAGCGCCCGCCGAGCGCTGCGCCAGGGCGCGCACTTCGCTGGCCACCACGGCGAAACCGCGGCCCTGCTCGCCGGCACGCGCCGCTTCCACGGCCGCATTGAGCGCCAGGATATTGGTCTGGAACGCGATGCCATCGATCACCGAAATGATTTCGGCAATGCGCTGGGACGAGGTCTCGATCTGCTCCATGGTCTGCACCACCTGGCTGACCACCTGCCCGCCTTCGCTGGCCACGCCGGCCGCCGACGCCGCCAGGCTGTTGGCCTGCTGCGCATGCTCGGCGTTCTGGCGCACGGTGGAGGTCAGCTCCTCCATCGACGCAGCCGTCTCTTCCAGGTTGGCCGCCTGCTGTTCGGTACGGCGCGACAGATCGCTGTTGCCCGAGGCGATCTCGCCCGCCGCCAGGCGGATGCTGGCCGCCGACTGCTGGATCTGGCCGACGATCTGGGTCAGCTGCTGCACGGTGCTGTTGGCATCGTCCCGCATCACCGCGAACACGCCGTTGAACTCACCCTGCATGCGCGTGCTCAGGTCACCGGCCGCAATCGCGCGCAGCAGCGTGGAAAGCGCCGCCAGATTGTGGTCGCTCACCTGCATCATGGTGTTGAGCGTTTCCACCATGCGGCGGAAATCATGCTCGAAGCGCTGGGTATCGCCACGCACCGCAAAATCGCCCGCGGCCGCCGCTGCGGCCAACTGCTGGATCTGCTCGTTGATCGCCGCCAGGTTGCCCTTGGTGGTGGCCATGGCCGCAGTGAACACTGCTTTTTCGCCCGGCAACGCATCCATGTCCACGCTCAGGTCGCCCACCGCGTAACGCTGCATCACCTCTACCAGGCGCTGGGTGACGGCGTTGCTGGATGCCACCAGTTCGTTGCTGTCGGACACCATGCGGCCGTACTCGCCGGGGAAGGCACTGGCATCCATGCGGTAGCTGATCTGCCCTGCATCGTGGCGCTGCGCCATCTCCGCCTGCGCGGCCATCACCGCCTGCAGCGTGCCGCGCATGCCCTGCATGGCCTCCAGCAGGCGCCCCACTTCGTCGTTGCCACGCGGCGGCAGCGCCGTGTCCAGCCTGCCAGCCGCCACGTCACCGGCAATGCGCACGGCCTGCGCCAGCGGGGCGATGGCCAAGCGGCGCAGCAGCACGTAGACACCCGCACTGAGGGTGAGCGCCGCGATCACACCGACCAGCAGGGTCAGCCACAGCAGCTGCCGGGCTTCGGCCACGATCACCGCGTGCGGCACCACCACGCCCAATGCGAAGTGCTGCGGGGCATCGCCCACCTGCATCGGCACATACAAACGCACGTTGCCTTCGGCATCCGGCTCGAACGCCTCGAAGGTCCTGCCCTCGGCAATCTGCGCCAGCATCCTGCGGGTCACCGCATCGGTACGCGGCTTGCCGATCTCGGCCGCATTCGCCGCTGCCAGCACCACGCCCTTGGGCGAGAGCAGCTCGACCCGGCCAGCGCCCATCGGGGCCAACGTGGCCAGGTGCTTCTGCAGCGCCGCCAGCGAGAAATCGACGGTAAACACGCCGAGGAAGGTGCCGTTCTCCACGATCGGCGTGCTCAGCGTGCTCATCAGCACCTGCTGGCCGCCGATGGCATAGGAGTAGGGTTCACTGACCTTGGGCAGCTTGTCGCGGCTCGGGCCCATGTACCAGTCACCCGAACCGTCGGGCAGATCGGTGTAGGCGGTCATCGGCGACTGCTGGGTCTTGCCGTTCTCCCAGGCCCAGTAGCTCATGAAGCGACCGGTGGCATCGTGCGCCTCGGTGTCGACGAACTCCGCATCCTTGCCGTCGAAGGCGTTGGCTTCCCACATGGTGCTCTTGCCCACCCATTCCGGGTGCGCCTGCAGCTGCTGGCCAACGACCGCGGCCAGGGCGGCGCGGTCGGGGACATCCCCGCGGGCGCGCTGGGCGAGCACGGCTTCCACCATGGCATCGTTGCTGGCAAAGGCGGTGCCCAGATCGGCGGCGACCTTGCGGCTTTCGGCAACGGCTTCACTGCCCATCGTCTGGCGCGAAGCATTGACCAGGCTGGCACTGGCCTGGCGGTAGATCAGAAAGGCGGTCACGCCGAAGCAGAGCAGCGCGATCACGGCAGTGCCCAGCATCAGCTTGTGGGCGATGCTGCCCGGACGACGGGCAGCGGCAGAGCGGGAAGGAGGCATGGAGGGGTCCGCAGGCAGTTCAGGACAACCGGCACCACGACGGCACCGCGCGCACCGGGTTAACGGCCGCCGACGGTTCTGGTTGAGGAAAACCGTGGACTGGAACCTGAACCTGGTCAGCCAGGCCCGGTAGCGTCGAGCCTGCTCGACTGCTCTTGGCCTTTCAGTCGAGCAAGCTCGACTCTACAAAAGCCTGTCGAGCTTGGCTCGACGCTACAGGTCCACGCGGTCGCCTATCCATTGCGTGCGCGGCAGCACTTCGATGCTGCCCGCCGCATACTGCTGCAGCACGCCCTCCGGGCCGAAGCGTGGCCGCCAGCCCAGCACTTGGCGCAGCCGGCTGCTGTCGTACACACGGTCAATGCTCAGCGGCAGCGGCCAACCACGGCGGTCGAACTCCGCCAGCAGCTGCGGCACGCGCCGGGCCAGTACCTGGCGCGGGTTGGCGGCCAGTTCCAGGCAATCGCTGCGCTGGAACGGCGTGGCCGCGCAGGCGAGGTACCGCTCGAAATCCCCGCCCGGGTCCACCAGCAGCGCCGCATGGGCACTGGCCACGTCGCGCGCATCGATGCCACGATGCAGCCGGAATATCGCCATCCGCTCCGGCGATTCAGGGAAACAGCGCGCCATGCGCAGCACCCGCACCTGGAAGCCCGGCGCCGCCGCCTGCTCGGCCAGCGCTTCGGCCTGCAGCTTGGTGCGATGGTAGATGGTGCGCGGCAGCGGCTCGGTGGCTTCGTCAATCCAGCGGCAACCACCGGCCACCACCGCGTGCCCGTACAGCGCGGTCGTGCTGGTCAGCACGAAGCGGCGCGCGCCGGCCTGCCGGGCCAGCTGCAGCAGCTGCGCGGTGGCCTCCACATTGATCTGCTCGAACACCGCATCCGGCACCAGGCCGACATGCGGCGCGTGCAGGGCTGCGGTATGAATCACCGCATCCACCCCCTGCACGGCGCGCTCCAGCGCCTGGCGGTGGGTGATATCGGCAATGATGCGGGTGGTGTTGAACGGGCTGCGGTCCAACCCCACCACGTCATGCTCGGCAGCCAGCGCACCGAAAATCGCGCGACCGATCCGCCCGGAACTTCCGGTCAACAGGATCTTCATTGAATCCATTCACTCGACATCGCCCGGGAGCTACCGGGATGACCTGATTCTAGGCATGCGCGCCCGCGCGGCGATAGCCTGTTCACGTGCGTGGCGTGATGGCGCAGCGTCAACCGCCTGCATGGCCCACGTGAAAGCTGCCGTGGCGATGTCCACCTGCCATTAGCCCGGCCTGTGCAGCATGGAACCGGTCGTCGAAGCTGGCGGCGTCCCTTCCGCACAGGAGACACAGCATGGCCACTGCACCCCACGGCACACAGAACCGCGGTTTTGCCTCGATGGATGAAGATAAACAACGTGCGATCGCTGCCAAGGGCGGGCGCGCCGCGCACGCGTCCGGCAACGCCCATGAATTCAACTCAGCCGAGGCACGCGTGGCGGGTCGCAAGGGCGGCGTGGCAATCAGCCGCAACCGCCAGCACATGGCGGCCATCGGCCGCGAGGGCGGCCATGCACGGCATGCCAATGCGCAGCGGCAGCGGCAGCAGGAGCAACAGACGCCTGCCGCATCGACCTGGCCGCGCTCCACACCCGGGCAGCAGAGCTGACAGTGCCCGGCCTCACCCGCACCAGCGATGGCAGATCATCGGCCTCTCATCACGGCGCGGCGCATGACCCACGGGTGGGGCAATGCATGTCCAGCGGCGGGGCCACCTTTTCCCGGCAAGCCTCGTCAGGGCAACTGGCACGCAATGCATCCACCCCGGCTGGCGATGGCTGGCCGCTTGCTGCGCGTGCCAGTTGCACTTTGAACGGATGTCTTTCCAGCAGCCAGGGCTGCCGGCGCTTTACCAGCTGCAACGATTCATCTGCCCGGTCGCTCACGTAGAGGGTGCCGCCCGTCACGTCCATCGGCGCGCTGCGCCACGTGGCATTGATTTCACCGATGTAAGTAACCTGGCCGGGGACCACAGTGAACGACACGGACGCCGGCTCGGCATGAATCTCCTGTCTGACCATGGGGTTCTCGAACAGGACGCCCGGGTAATAGCGGCCCTGTTTCATCGGTACAGCCATCAGCCCACCACGGCACGCGAACTCGATGACGTGGCCACCCTGCACGGGCGCGGTGCCGCTGGCATGCACCATCAGGATATTGACCCCACGGCCACAGTGGGTGGAAACCAGCACCACGCCCTGGTCCGGCGCGAGCACCGAATCCGGTTTCACATACGCCACCTTGCAGCCCGTCAGCGCCAGCAACAGCACGCCACCCACGCATGACATCCTTTTCATGCATTTCGCCCCAGGGGTTCGTGCGCGCATCCTAGCGCGACCGCAGTCAGGCCGCCACGGCCTGCGGGAGCAGGCTCCGGGGAAACAAAAAGGCCCCGCTCGCAGCGGGGCCCGTCGCACGGCCTGGGCCATGCGGCTGCAGCGATCAGGCCGCCTTCATCGCATGCTTGCGGTCGCGCATCACGCGGTGGCAGTCCTGCACTTCCGGCAGCCATGCGGTCACTTCCTGGCGCACGGCCGGCGGCAGATCGTTGTCATTCAGCACATCCTTGAAGGCCGCCAGCAGGCGATCTTCCGATTCTTCCAGCTCGGCCACATAGCCATAGTTGGTATCGCCGAAGGCGGCGCGCACCTTGCCGTAGAACTGCTGCATGGAACCGACCATCGTGCCGTGCTCGGCCGGCTTGCCGCCGGTGGCTGCAACGGCGCTGCTCAGCGAGGACACGATGCGTGCCTTGACGCCCGCAATGCGCACGAACAGGGCCGACAGCTCGGTGTCCTTCACCTTGGTCGCGGCTTCTTCGTAGAACGACTTGCCGTCGCGGGCGATCTCGATCAGGTCGTTGAGGCGGTGTTCGATGGTGGACTGGGTGCTCATGGTGGTTCTCCTTGATCGGGTCTGCGGGATGAGGGCAGCGGTGTGTCCGTTGCCTGCAGGACCAGAGTGGAGGAGTGCATGTGGGGCGCGGGTGAGCAGCGATTGATGTGGAAATCACGGCGTGGAATAGCACCTGACTGTTCACGCAGCGTTGCGCAGCGTTCACGCCAAGACAATGTTTCTCGACTGCCAACCGTGTTCAACGCCGTGCGTGGGCAGAGGCGAATTTCGACAATGAAGACTGCTCAATCGGCAGATCGCTCGCCATGCACCACTCCACGAAATCGGCTACTGGGACCGTCACCCGGAGGGGATCTGCCCCGTTGACTCTCGCTATCCACATGTGCCGTTCAACATCCCTCTCCCACGCAGCAAACGTCTCGTGCCATTCCCGCTGAGGAAGGAGCGCTTTGAACACTTCATACTCCTCTTCAAGGAAGGAGGCGTAAGAGAGGCGAGGTGCGGAATCGAGGACGGGAGGAAGCGGCACCAAGGCCGGACGACGGATTTTCATGTGCCGAGGCTTGCAGTGGACTGCCTGCAGTATCGGCGCACGACCTCCTGGCCCGTCAATGGGCTGAAGAGGCGGTGTCGATTTCCCCGCCTGTCATTCGTCGGAACGGGAAAGGCAGGCCCTTCGCCTGCAGGAGCACCGCCATGCACCCGACCATCACCGCTTTCGCCACCTCCCCGACCGTGGCCAGGGCCTGGCCCGCGACATGCGCGTGCGCTGGGCTCTGGAAGAACTGGGCATCGCCTACGACGTGCAGCTGCTCACCTTCGCCGAGATGAAGGAGCCTGCACACCGCGCGCGGCATCCGTTCGGGCAGATTCCTACCTACGAGGAAGGCGATCTGCGGCTGTTTGAATCGGGCGCGATCATTCTGCACCTGGCCGAGCAACACCCCGGCCTGCTGCCCAGCGACGCGACGGGGCGTATGCACGCCATCATGTGGATGTTCGCCGCCTTGAATACCGTGGAGCCGCCCATCGTCGAACGCTCCATGGCCTGGGTGCTGGAACGCGAACAGCCCTGGTACGCGCAGCGGCTGGTGATGCTGGATGAGCGCGTGCGGCGGCGGCTGGATGAATTGTCAGCGCGACTGGGCGACGGCCCGTGGCTGGACGGCGCGTTCAGTGCCGGCGACCTGCTGATGGTGTCGGTGCTGCTGCGCCTGAAGAGCAGCGGCATCGTCGATGACTTCCCGTTGCTGGCCACCTACGTGGCACGCGCGACGGCGCGGCCGGCCTACCAGCGCGCGTTTGCCGCGCAGCTGGCGGTGTACCAGAATGCGTAGCAACGCGGCGGACATGAAGGCATGCCGCAGTCACGCACGGATCAAGTGCGGCGGCAGGCCGCCTGCACCAGCATCATCAGCGCCACAAGCATCAGCATCGCACCGCCTGACAGCAGCCAGGGATCGATGTACCACTGCTCATTCAAGCTGAAGCTGCCGGCGGAAATGCGCTTCCAGCCATTGAAGTGCTGCATGGCCGCGACCACGAACGCAAAACCGCCCGAGGTGTAGGCCAGCCACGGCACCACGATGCCGCCGGGCCGCGCGAACAGCAGCAGCACCCCCAGCAGGCCGATGACCGTGCGCTGCACGCGGCAGTACGGGCAGACATAGGCCAGCCCGCTCCATTCAATTGCCCAGGCCAACAGGCTGATCAGCACGGCCACCGCGGCGGCCGTGTACAGAACCTTCGGTGGAATTGTCATGCTGCCGGTGTGTGCCACGCCACGCTCCTGTGCTGTGCAGACCCGGCAGCGTAGCGTGATTGCCGGCGAAGTGGGTCAGCGCAGCGGATCGGCCGCCACGCCCTCATGGGTGATCTTCGCCGGCAGGATGTGGCCCTGCGCATCGAATTCCATGCGCTCGATGGCGGTCACGCGGTGGTCGCGGGCGCTGTCACCCAACGGGCGGCGATGGTAAACGATGTACCAGCGGTCGGTACCCGGCACCTGGATGACCGAGTTGTGGCCCGCGCTGGTGGCAATGGACGCGTCCTGCTGCAGCACTTTGCCGACACGCTTGAACGGCCCCGTGGGTGCATCGGCAATGGCATAGGCCACCGAGTAATCGGGGCCACCCCAGCCGCCCTCGGACCACATGAAGTAATAGCGGCCACCGCGCTTGAACATCAGCGAGCCTTCCACGTATTCCGGTGCCGGCGTGATTTCCTTGAACAGCGTGCCATCGGCCAGCGGCAGCACGCCGGTGAAGTCATCTTTCAGGCGCACGATGTTTGCGTGCTTCCAACCGCCGTAGATCATGTACCAGGCGCCGTCGTCATCCTTGAACACGAACTGGTCGATGGGCTGCGCGCCATTATGGAAAGCGCCGACCAGCGGCTTGCCGAGCAGGTCCTTGTAAGGCCCTTCCGGGCGGTCGGCCACGGCCACCCCGATGCCACCCGGTTCGCTTTCGGTCTTGATGTCGTTGGCGGCGAAGAAGAAGTAGTACTTGCCGTTGTTTTCCACCACGGATGGCGCCCACATCGCGCGCTTGGCCCAGGGAACGTTCCGCGCGTTGAGGACATCGGCATGCTTCGTCCAATGCACCAGATCGGGCGACGAAAACGCATCGAAGGTGGTCTGCGCGTCGTACTCGGCGGAGGTGGTCGGGAATATCCAGTAGCGGTTGTTGAATACCGCTGCTTCCGGGTCGGCATACCACCCTTTCAGGATCGGATTACCCGAGGTGGCCGGCGGCGCAGCCTGCGCGCCCGATGCCAGTGCCGCTGCCATGCAGGCGGCCATCATCCACTTGCCCAACGCCATGCCGTGCGCTCCCGTGCTGGATAGATGGGAGCATATTAGATCGATTCAGATGCGGAATGCGAAGGCGGCCCCACCCCGTGCGCGGGAATGGGACGCAGGCCTCAGGCTTTCTTGATGACGGTGCGCTTGCCGATGTTGCTGGTCTTGCCGGCGGTTGGTTTGGCCAGACCCGGAATCAGGAAATCGGTGACCTTGTGGCCCATGGACACCTTGTGTGCCAGCCAACGCGGCATGCGGCCACGGCCGGTCCAGGTCAGGCGCTTGTATTCCGGATCGCGGTATTTGGCGGCGACCTTGCCGGTTTTACGACGGGCGGGTTTACGCGCGGGTGCGGCGGTTTCTGCGGCTTCATCGCCGAAGAGTTCTTCGATGGTGTAACCGGCTTCAGCGGCGGCGACCTTCAGCAGGCGGCGCACGGCGGCGGCCGGGCGGCGGGTGGTGATCAGGGCTTTGCGCTGTTCAGCCGCAGCCACCAGTGCGCCCAGCTCCCGGAGGCTGAGCGATTCGATATTGATAGTCATGCGGGGAAAGGTCTACTGCGGCGGGCTGGGTGTCAAGTTTTCTTTACTGTTGCAGAACATTTCCAGCGAAACTCTACGCTCTGCAGCCATTCCTGTTTTGGCGCCTTGGGGTGACGCGCACGGGACTATGTTTCAACCCTTTTTTTGAATATTTTCATATTCGGCGCCTCCACGGGATGGCACAATTTTCAGGAGGATCTCGTTTCAGTGCGTTATCACAGGTGAGGGCTGATGATCTCCGGAATACTTACTCAAGAGCAGCATCTCCACGCACTTCGCCTGCATCGGCGGAAGGCCGTAAAGGTGCTGGTAGGGGTGCTGCTGGGGTGCGCAGTTGTCGGCATTGCCGCGCTCGCCGTGGGCCATCACTTCCCCGGCCTGGTCTTGGTTGGCGGCAGCCTCTGCGGAGTAGTCGGTGCATTCGTCCAGTCCAGGCTGGCGCTGCCACGCCAGATCGCCAAGATCCATCGTCAGCAGGCGAGCCTGCACGCGCACTACACCTACAGCTGGGACGACGAGTGGCTCAGCGTTGCATCGGAGCATGTGCAGGCCAAACGGCGGTGGTCGGATTACATCAAGATGCGGGAAAGTGATGAGCTGCTGCTTCTCTACCATTCGGACGTCATGTTCGAGGTTTTCCCGAAAGCATGGTTCAACGAACAGACGCAGATCAATGAGTTCCGTCGACTGGCCTCGCGGGCGACAGGCTAAGCATTACGAAGAATGCAATGGGTGGCGCGTGGTTCAGAGCGCTGTTGCAGCTACTCTGGTGACAACAGGACTGCCGAAGTAGACCAGCATGCGCTCGATCGTACTCCCAGTTGTTCTTTCCATTCTGACCGTCCCAGCAACCGTTCAAACAGTTGCCCGCCCACCCTCCCCTCCAGTACCGCCAGCGGAGGCGTATCAGTGGATACATATGACGGGGACGGTTGAGCATGCGCTCAAGCTTGGACTGACAAGAACGCTTTGGGAGGAGACCTCAAAGGAGGGGGAGTCGCAGGACCATTTCGTGTCACGCATCGGCCGATACGCTGCCATGATTCTAGAATCAAGTCGGGCGACGATCTGTGGCCAATTGGAATACTCCGCCGACAATCGCAAGAAGATTCAGCTGAAGACCACTTCTTCGGCAGCCGACTGTGCAGCCACTGGCTCAACGCTGCCCTACGTTTTTGTCAAAGGCTCTGAACCTGACGCTGAAAAAACAAAGCCATTTCTAAGCGAGCTCACGGGTCCAACTTATGCAGTGACCCGCTCCGGAGTGGAATTCAAGAATGGCAGATCGAGCAGACATGTCATTACCTATGGCGAAAGATTGTTCGACGTCTCGTCACGGTGAATGCAATCATGCGCTCCTCAGTATTCTTTGCTGCCAACGTCCGTATTCTTGTCGCTTGATCAGACGGCGATGTTGCCTGCGACCTATGGGCTGCAGGACCTCCATCCAGAAGACCTGCGACCGCCTTTTGGCGGCTGATCGGCGCCAGCAAGGGCTCGCGTTTCAGAGCGATGCTCGGCGATGGATTGAGGCTCGGAGCACGGCCTCGCGGTCGATAGCCGACTGTGCTGGCAACGATCGTAAACGGTCACCAAGCAGTCACCAGATGATGCTGACTCAACGACGAGGGCTTCGCGGTTGATCCCAAGTGCCTGATTTGTTGGTGGGCCCACCAGGATTCGAACCTGGAACCAAGGGATTATGAGTCCCCTGCTCTAACCGTTGAGCTATAGGCCCTGCGCAGCGTCACAGTGTAGTGGACCGCGCCCCTGCCCGGCTACTCAGGCATCACTGCCAGTGCTTTGGCCACCCGCTCCAGCCGCACTTCCGCAATCTCCGCGAAGTGCTGCATCTGCCGCAGGTGTGCGTGGTACAACGCAACCGTCCTTCTGGCCGCTTCCAGCCCGGGTTGGTTGCGACCACCAAAGCCCTCAACCAGCTGCGCGCCAGACCGCGTCAGAAGCGCCTGCGTCGTGCGGCGGGCGAACCCCAGCCGATCCTCGCGCTCATCCTGCTCCACTCCCTCCCAATCCAGCAGCGGCGAGAAGTCGGCCTGCAGGGGATCAGGTATTTCGTGTTCGACAACATTCATGGCGTAACTCCAGATGCATAAGGGATCCGTGCAACAGGCAGCACTTGGTGTGCATGGCCTGCTGCCTGTCTGCATCGGTGCCGGTGAAGATCCGGCCCGCCTACGCGATGTGTTGAGCATCTGCCCTACCAGCGTGGGGCTGTCGCGGGGAGAGTTCAAATGGCAGATGCGACATCGGGTGTAATCACCCAAATCGCGCCCCCATCGCCCTCACCCTCTCGGCATTAGCCGCCGCCAATTCCCGCAGCCCAACCGAACCCACCCGCGCATCCCCCGCAACCCGCTCCCAAAACGCACTGGCCAGCGGCGCGGCCCAGCGCAGGTGTTCCAGCTCCCCACTGCCACGCGGCGCCACCGCTTCCAACGCCACATCCGCCCGTAACACCCCCAACCGCGATGGCGCCAACGACATCGGCAGCATGTCGTACGCAGGCGCCAACGGCAGCGCGCCGCGATCAATGAAATGGAAACCGATGTTGCCCTGATGCATATCGCTGTTGCCGATCAACCGGCCAAACGCATGCAGCCTTGCCATGGCCTGCACGGTATCGGCAGACAGCCAACCCGACGCCTGCAGCAGCGCACCCGCACGTGGCCACTCCGCAGTCGCCTCGCCGGTAAACGCGGCCGAAAGCGACAGGAGCGAGACGAAGCCCCGGCGCCCCAGCACATCGGCGCTGCGATCAAAGCGCGTCACTTCCAGGAAGGTATGCGTGGGCGTCTGCAGCAACTCACTGCTGGCGGCCTCCACGCCGGCGGCGCGCAGGGTTCCCAGCGCGAGGTGTTCGCACACCAGCAGGTCGGCCCAGCGCTGCGCAGCGTCGCCACCCTCGGGCTGGGCGAACTTCACGATCACGGCGCGGCGCCCGCCGTCGCCTTCCACGGTGGCGGTGAACTTGGGCTGCTCGCCCCCAGGCGACGACCCCACGTCTTCGCCACCCAGCGCGGCGCGGGCGCGTTGCGGGTACTGCTGCGGCCGGTCACGTGCATCCACGCGGTCAGGCGGTGCATCCAGCGCGGCCAGGGCCGCCTGCACGGGCTCGCCGCCCAGCAGCAGATCGCCGGTCTCGGTGCCGCCGCCATGCACCAGCGCCACCAGCACGTCGTCGCGCTGCCAGCGTGTCAGATCCGAAGGCAGTCCAAGCCCGCGCGCGCGGCCATGCGCGAAGCTGCGGCCGAGGAAGCCTTGTGGGCGCAGGTCGTCGAGGTACCACGGCAGGCCTGGGAAGAAGGCGGCGATATCGCCGTCCGGTGCGCGCAGCAGGTTGGGACGCGCGCGGCTGGTGTCGACGTGGAAGGTATCGCCACTGAGGGCGATCACCCGGCCCAGCTCTTCCAGAGTGGCGTCCTCGCGCAGACGGTAGAGCGGCCATTCGCTGCCGGCGCGGGAGGGCTGGCGCAGGGCATAGGCGGTGGCGCGGGTCTGGCCCAGCCGCACGACCTGATCGCCACTGGCCGCGACCAGGCGGCTGAGGGTCATGCGGTTCACGCCCAGGTGCTCGGCCAGCACGGCCGCCGGTTGCGGCTGGCCGGGGGGAAGCTGGGCGATCAGATCTTCGGGCTGCAGGAGCGCGCGGCGGGCCATGGCAGGGCCTACGGGACGAATAGTGTTACGTATTTATCGCAAAATAACGCAGAGGGCAAGCCTAACGAAGCTTAAAAATCATTGTTTCACAAGGACTTTTGTGGAAAAAGCGAGGAGAGGCATCAAAAATAGTGTTACGTAAAAGTTATGAATTCTTCATGCAGTCCGCCAGGCATGGCCCGGCACTACCAAAGAAAAACCCCGCCGAAGCGGGGTTTCTCTCAACACATCAGCGGTACCCGGATATCAGTCGATATCCAGGAAGCTGCGCAGCTGTTCCGAGCGGCTCGGGTGACGCAGCTTGCGCAGGGCCTTCGCTTCGATCTGGCGGATGCGCTCGCGGGTCACGTCGAACTGCTTGCCGACCTCTTCCAGCGTGTGGTCGGTGTTCATGTCGATGCCGAAGCGCATGCGCAGCACCTTGGCTTCCCTCGGGGTGAGGCCGGCCAGCACGTCGCGCACGGTTTCAGACAGATTGATGTTGGTGGTGTTCTCGATCGGGGACTCCACGTTGGTGTCCTCGATGAAGTCGCCCAGATGGGAATCCTCGTCGTCGCCGATCGGGGTTTCCATCGAGATCGGCTCCTTGGCGATCTTCATCACCTTGCGGATCTTGTCTTCCGGCATGTCCATTTCCTTGGCCAGCTCCTCCGGCGTAGCCTCGCGGCCGTACTGCTGGAGCATCTGGCGGGAAATGCGGTTCAACTTGTTGATCGTCTCGATCATGTGCACCGGAATACGAATGGTGCGTGCCTGGTCGGCGATCGAGCGGGTGATCGCCTGGCGGATCCACCAGGTGGCGTAGGTCGAGAACTTGTAACCGCGGCGGTACTCGAACTTGTCCACGGCCTTCATCAGGCCGATGTTGCCTTCCTGGATGAGGTCGAGGAACTGCAGGCCGCGGTTGGTGTACTTCTTGGCGATGGAGATGACAAGGCGCAGGTTGGCCTCGACCATTTCCTTCTTGGCCTTGCGGGCCTTGGCTTCGCCGTAGGCCATGGCGCGGCTGATTTCCTTCAGCTCGTCCAGGTCCAGCAGGGTCAGCTTTTCGATGTCGATGGTGGCCTGCTGCTCGGACACGATCTGGTCCTTCACCTCACGCAGCGCCGAAGACCACTTCTGCTTGCGCTTCAGTGCGTCTTCCACCCATTCCAGGTTGGTCTGGTTGCCTTCCCAGGAACGGATGAAGTCCTTGCGCGGCATGCGGGCAGTGACGGTGGCCAGGTTCAGCACGCGGCGCTCATGCGACTTGATGTCGGCCATGGTGTCGCGCAGCTGCTTGGTCAGCACGTCGGTCAGCGGCAGCGGCAGCTTCAGGGTGACGAACACCGCCGACATCTCCTCGCGGAGCTTGGGCAGGTTCTTCTTGTCGCCCTTGGCGGCAGCCTTCTTGAAGGCATTGAACGCGTCGGTCAGCGCCTGCATGCGTGCGGCGACTTCCTCCGGGTCCGGACCGGTCGGTGCGGCTTCTTCATCGCCGCCGTCGACATCATCGTCCTCGTCCTCGTCGGCGTCGGCGTCGGCATCGTCGCTGTCATCGGAGGCCGCGGCGGCCGGCGGCGCCGGTTCTTCGTCAGCCAGGTCGTTGAAGCCGACGATCACTTCGGCCAGGCGCTTCTTGCCTTCCTTGTGGGCGTCGTAATCGTTCAACAGCGATTCGACCGACACCGGGAACTGGCCCAGCGCGGCCTGCACCTGCGAAAGGCCTTCCTCGATGCGCTTGGCGATGGCGATTTCGCCTTCGCGGGTCAGCAGCTCGACGGTGCCCATTTCGCGCATGTACATGCGCACCGGGTCGGTGGTGCGGCCACCTTCGGTGTCCAGCGCGCTCAGCGCTGCGGCGGCTTCTTCGGCCGCGGTGTCGTCGACCTCACGGTTGCCCGTGTTGCCGTCGTTGAGAAGCAGGGTTTCCACATCCGGCGCAACTTCATGGACATCAATGCCCATGCCGTTGATCATGCCGATGATGTCTTCGATCTGTTCCGGGTCGACCATGTCGTCCGGCAGATGGTCATTGACTTCGGCGTAGGTCAGGTAGCCCTGTTCCAGGCCCTTGCTGATCAGTTGCTTGATTTCGGATTGGGCAGGACGTTCGTTGGCCATGTAGTGCTCGCGCCACCGGCTAGGGAGAAATAGGGAACGTAGCATTATACCAGCCCGGGGCCCCGCCTGCCGGGCGGTGGTCCCGGCGGCTCAGGGCCTGAGAAGGAAGGTCACGGGACCATCGTTGACCAGGCTGACGACCATATGGGCACCAAACCGGCCTGTTTCCACCCCCGGGGCGTGATTTTCACGGCAGATCTCGACAAATCGATTGAACCCGCGTTCAGCCTCGTCCGGCGGGGCAGCGCTGGTGAAGCTGGGGCGCATGCCCGACCGGGTCTCGGCGGCCAGGGTGAACTGGCTGACCAGCAGCAGCCCGCCCCCGGTATCCCGCAGCGAACGGTTCATTTTCCCCGCCTCATCTGCAAATACACGGTAGCCGAGCAGGCGTTCGGCCATCCGCGTGAGCTGCGCTTCGGTGTCGCCCGGCTCCATGCCCACCAGGGCCAGCAGGCCGGGGCCGATCTGCCCGACCGCCTCGCCTTCCACGTGCACGGCGGCCTGGGTGACGCGCTGGATCAGGACAAGCATCGAAGGGCTCCAGATAACGGGGCCGGCCACGATAGCAGCGCCCTTGGCTAAACTGGGGCCAATGAATCCGCAACGCAAAGCCCGGCTGGTCTACCGCGCCACCACCCTGTTCGCCCGCCTGCCCTGGCCGCTGCTGCGGGGGTTTGCCCACGCCCTGGCCTGGGCCTGGATCCGCGTGAACGCCCGCGAGAGCCGGGTGACCCGGCGCAATCTGGAACTGGCCTACCCGGACATCACCGGCGCTGAGCGCGACCGCCTGCACCGCGAGCTGCTGCGTTCGACCGCGCTGCAGGCCATCGAAACCCTGCGCCTGTGGAGCCAGAAGCCGGCCGACAACCTGCGCCTGCACCTGAAGGAGCAGCACGGCGCGGCCCTGTATGACGCCGCCCTGGCCAGCGGCAAGGGCGTGATCGTGGCCGCCCCGCATTTCGGCAACTGGGAGCTGTTGAACCAGTGGCTGGCGTCCCGCGGGCAGATCGCCATCGTCTACAAGCCGCCGGAGGACGAGGCCGGCGATGCCTTCCTGCAGCTGGTGCGCGGGGGCCAGAACGTGCAGCAGGTGCGTGCCGAAGGCCCGGCCGTGCGCCAGCTGTTCAAGGTGCTCAAGGACGGCGGCGCCACCGGCATCCTGCCCGACCAGCAGCCCAAGGCCGGCGACGGCGTGTTCGTGCCGTTCTTCGGGGTGCAGGCGCTGACCATGACCCTGGTCAACCGCTTGGCCGAGCGCACCGGCGCCACCGTGCTGTACGGCTGGTGCGAGCGCATCGGGCCGGACATGGAATTCGCCCTGCACATCGAACCCACTGATCCTGCGGTGGCCGACCCGGACCCGCAGGTGGCCGCCACCGCGCTCAATGCCGGCATCGAGCGCATCGCCCGCCGCGACCCCACCCAGTACCAGTGGACCTACAAGCGTTACACGCTGCGCCCACCGGGCAGTGGCGAGGATGACCCGTACGCGACCGAGGCGCACCCTCACTAGAGGCCGCCCCGCCCGTGCGTTGAATACAACGCTGGCGCCCCCATAGAGACTGCGATGTCCGCCTCCCCCGGTCCTGCCATGCCTGCTTCTTCCCTGTTCGGCGATCCCGCCGCGATCCGCTGCGAACGTGCGGTGGCCGAGCTGCGTGCCGGTCGCCCAGTGCTGCTGCACGATGGCCACGGCCAACGCCTGGCGGTGATCGCGCTGGACAGTGCAACGGCCAGCAGCTTCGCCGCCTTCGCCAGCGCCGCGCGCGAGCGCCACTACCTGTTCCTGACCGCCACCCGGGCACGCGTGCTTGGCGTGGAGGCCCCCGAGGGTGCACGGCTGCCGCTGGCCGGTGTGGCCTTCGATGCGCTGCCCTCGCTGGGCTACCTGCGCGAGCCGGGCCCGATGCCGGACGGCTGGAGTGCCGGCGATGCCTTTGATGCCGGGGCGGTGGAACTGGCCCGGCTGGGCCTGCTGCTGCCGGCGATGGTGGCCGTGCGCCTGGAGGCCGATGACCCCACCTTCGACGGTGCCGCCGAGGTGGCCCTGTGCGACCTGGCCGAGGGCGCGGCCCATGCGGCGCACGATTACGAACTGGTGGCGCGCTCGCCGGTGCCGCTGCGCGATGTGGGCATGACCACCTTCGCGGTGTTCCGCGGCGGCGTGGCCCAGCGCGACCAGGTGGCGATCATCGTGGGTGAGCCGGACCTGTCGGCCGTGGTGCCGGTGCGCGTGCATTCCTCCTGCCTGACCGGTGATCTGTTCGGTTCGCTCAAGTGCGACTGCGGCGACCAGCTGCGGCGCGGGCTGCGCAAGCTGAAGGAACTGGGTGGCGGCGTGCTGCTGTACCTGGACCAGGAAGGCCGCGGCACCGGCATCGCCGCCAAGATGCGCGCCTACGGCTACCAGCACGATGGCCTGGACACCATCGACGCCGATGCCCAGCTGGGCTTTGGTGCCGACGAACGCCGTTACGGCAGCGCGGTGGCGATGCTGCGCGGCCTTGGCATTTCGCGCGTGGCGCTGCTCAGCAACAACCCCACCAAGGCCCAGCGCCTGCGCAATGCCGGCATTGAAGTGCTGGACTGCATTCCGGTGACCGGCGAGATCACCGCCGAGAACGAACAGTACCTGCGCACCAAGGCCGACCGTGCCGGCCACATGCTCGACGTCGACGCGCTGATCCAGGCCGCCCAGTAACGCGGCCGACCTGCTACCGTCTGCGCGGGGCGGCTGCGGCCGCCACCGCCCTGCCCTGCTGCCGACGGACGCCCGCGTGACCGAACTGCCTTCGCCTGCCCCGCCCCTGGACCACTGGCAACCGCTGCCACGCCGTGCCGCGCGCATGGCCGCCTTCGAGGGCGCCTTCGGCGGCCTGTTCGTGCCCGGCGCGCCACTGGCCGCCGCCTGGTGGTTCTTCGATCTGCCGGGGGGCCTGTGGGGTGCGCCGGTTGGCCTGCTGGTCGGCCTGGTGTTCGGCGCCTGGCTTGGCCACCGCCGCCTGACCCGCACGCGGTGGCGGCTGGACGCACAGGGGCTGGGCCTGCGCCGCGACCTGATGTGGCAGCTGGAAACCCGCATTCCTATTTCCCGCGTGCAGCACCTGGACCTGCGCCGTGGCCCGCTGGAACGTCGCGCCGGCCTGGCCACGCTGATCGTGCACACCGCCGGCACCCGCCTGAGTGCGGTGACGGTGAGTGGCCTGGACCACGCCGATGCCGAGCGCCTGCGCGACACCCTGGCGCACCAGCTCGACCAGGACGCCGACGCCCTGTGAGCCAGCCACCGCCCCTGCCGCCGTCGCTGCCTGGCGACGGCCACGAACATCGCCTGCACCCGTGGTCGTGGCTGTTCGTGCTGCTGATGCAGTTGCGCCACTACCTGCTGCCCCTGGTGGCATTGCTGGTGTTTGGCCAGCGCGGCGACCGCGACCCGATGTGGGCGCAGTTGATTCCGCTGCTGGCCATCGCCGCGCTGGTGCTGGTCTCGGTGCTGCAGTACCTGAGCTACCGCTACCGCATCGGCAACGATGCCATCACCGTGCGCAGCGGCCTGCTGTCGCGCAACCGGCGCGAGATTCCCTTCGCCCGCATCCACAACGTGGAAGTGCGGCAGAACCCGCTGCACCGCCTGTTCGGGGTGGCCGAGCTTCGCCTGGAATCGGCCGGTGGCGTGCGCCCGGAAGCCGAGATGCGGGTACTGAAGCTGGACCAGGCACTCGCCCTGGAACGACTGGTGCGCCAGCGCGGGCAGGCACCGCAGGCCGTGGCCAGCGATGCGCCGCAGGACGCACCCAGCGACGAAGACGAACAGGTACTGCTGCGCCTGTCGGCGTGGGACGTCGTGCGCATGGGCCTGTTGTCCAACCGCGGTTGGGCGCTGGCCGCCGCCGCGGTCGGCGTGCTGTTCCAGACCGTGCCGCGGCCGATGATGGACGATGCGATCCAGCGTGGCGGCCGCCAGGCCTTCGGTTACTTCAGCCACCTGCACGCCGGCCTGACCGGCACGCTGCTGCTGGTGGCCGCCGCGCTGCTGCTGGGCTGGCTGGGGCTGCGCGTGCTGTCGGTGGTGCTGACCGTGCTGCGTTATCACGGCTTCACCCTGAGCGAACGCGAACGCAGGCTGACGGTGTCCACCGGTCTGCTCAGCCGTACCCGCAGCAGCGTGGCGCGGCGGCGCATCCAGGCCTGGACCCTGCGCGAAGGCACGCTGCAGCGCTGGTTTGGCCTGCGCCAGCTGCGCATCGACAGCGCGGCAGGTGGTCCTTCCCGCGATGACGACCGCGCCTTGCGCGAACTGGCACCACTGGCCGCGGCGGCCACCTGCGAAGGGCTGGTCCGGCACCTGCTGCCGCAGCTGCAATGGCCTCCCGCACAGTGGCATGCCTTGCCGCAGCGCGGCTGGTGGCGGTTGAGCCTGGGCAGCCTGGTGCTGGTGCCGTTGCTGGCGGCGGGCGCGTACTGGCGCTGGGGGCCGTGGGGCCTGCTGGTGCTGGCGTGGCTGCCGGTGGCGCTGCTGGTGGCGCAGCGGCAGATGGCGCGCATGGGCTGGCACCTGGACGACCAGTACGTGGCCGTGCGCGGCGGCTGGTGGAAACGATGGTGGCGCTGGGCCGAACTGGACAAGGTGCAGGGCCTGCGCCTGCAGCGATCACCGCTGGACAAGCTGCTGGGCACCGCCAGCCTGCAGCTGGACACGGCTGGCGCGCATGGCGATGTGGCACTGGCGCTGAATTACCTGCCGCAGGCGCAGGCACAGCAGGTGATGGAGCAGCTGGCGGCGGCCTTGGCGCGGCGCAAGCTGCGCTGGTGAAGGCAGGCATCCACGCATGGCGTGGATCTACCGGACATCACCGCGTGCGTGAACAACTGCCGGTAGAGTCGACCGTTGGTTGACCATCGCGCGCAGCGCGGGGTTTTCGCGGCGAGGATCAACAGCAGTCGACCAACGGTCGACTCTACCCGGCAGCGCAGGCATCCACGCATGGCGTGGATCTACCGGACATCACCGCGTGCGTGAACAACCGCCGGTAGAGTCGACCGTTGGTCGACCATCGCGCGCAGCGCGGGGTTTTCGCGGCGAGGATCAACAACAGTCGACCAACGGTCGACTCTACCCGGCAACGCAGGCATCCACGCATGGCGTGGATCTACCGGACATCACCGCGTGCGTGAACAACCGCGGGTAGAGTCGACCGTTGGTCGACCATCGCGCGCAGCGCGGGGTTTTCGCGGCGAGGATCAACAACAGTCGACCAACGGTCGACTCTACCCGGCAACGCAGGCATCCATGCATGGCGTGGATCTACCGGACATCACCGCGTGCGTGAACAACTGCCGGTAGAGTCGACCGTTGGTCGACCATCGCGCGCAGCGCGGGGTTTTCGGGCAGAGAATCAACAACAGTCGACCAACGGTCGACTCTACCCGGCAACGCAGGCATCCACGCATGGCGTGGATCTACCGGACATCACCGCGTGCGTGAACAACCGCCGGTAGAGTCGACCGTTGGTCGACCATCGCGCGCAGCGCGGGGTTTTCGCGGCGAGGATCAACAACAGTCGACCAACGGTCGACTCTACCCGGCAACGCAGGCATCCACGCATGGCGTGGATCTACCGGACATCACCGCGTGCGTGAAAAACCGCCGGTAGAGTCGACCGTTGGTCGACCATCGCGCGCAGCGCGGGGTTTTCGCGGCGAGGATCAACAGCAGTCGACCAACGGTCGACTCTACCGGGCAACCGTATGCATCCCCGAGGTTGCCGGCCAGCGGCCGGCAATATCTCACCGTTGCGACGGGCCCCAATACCCCAGGTCCTTGCGGATCTGCAGGTCGCGCATCCAGCTGCCGAATGGCTTGCGGCGCAGCGCGCCCATTTCGCCGGACAGGAAATCCTCGGTGGCGGCAATCACCCGCTCGCTCGAACGGCCATCGCGGAACGGATGGATGGCATCGGCATAACGCACGATCTCGGCCTGCAGCGCGGCGTCCGGATGCAGCGCGCGCTGCAGCATTGCCGGCAGCTGCGTGGCATCGTCGAAATCGATCATGTGCGGCTTGGGCACGCGGTTGCGGAAGGTCACCACCGGCTTGTGCTGGACGATGAACTCCGAAACGATCGACGAGGTATCCGACACCAGCACGTCGGCCGCGCGCTGGGCGGCCATCACCTGCTCCGGTTCGACGAAGCGCGCATTGGCGCCGGCCAGCGCGCGGTAACGCTCGAACAGTTCCGGCGGGCACTTGGGATGCAGGGTCAGCAGCCAGTAGTGATCACCGGCAGCGATGTCGGCGGCGATCGGCGCCAGCAGGTGCGGGGCCGCGCTCAGGCGCTCGGTGAACGTCGAGCCGAACAGGATGACCGGACGCCCGGCAGCCAGCGCACGCAGCGCGGCGCTTTCGCCGCCATCGTCGCGGAACAGAGGATCCAGCTTCGGCCAGCCGGTTTCGGCCACGGCGAAGTGCCCCTGCTGCTCGGCCATCTGCCGGAACGGCGCGGTGGTGGCGGGCCCCTGCGTGCAGTACAGATCGAACATGCCGCGTACCCGGAAATGGCCACGCGCACTGTCCCGCTTCTCCACGTTGAAGCCATGGAACAGCTGCACCTTGGCCCCGGAAAGGAAGGTCGGCACCCAGTTGGCCGCGCTGAACACCGCGCGCGGGCGCATGGCCAGGGCCTGCTTCAGGCCGATATTAGGCACACCCGGCAGGCGGCTGCCGGCCGCGCCGCCCTCGAACCAGGCGGCCACTTCCTGCCCGGACGCGTGCAACGCCTGCGCCAACGGGGCGAGAATAGGCAGCGCATAGCGCTCCGTCGCAAACAACAGGTACCCGGCCATCATGTCCTCCACGACCGCTCCCATCGAACGGCCTCGCATCTCGGCCTGCATTATCGCGTTCAACGAGGCCGGGCGCATCGGCGACTGCCTGGCCTCGCTGGCCTTCTGCGATGAGATCGTGGTGGTGGATTCCCAGTCCACCGATGCCACCGTGGCCATCGCCGAGGCCGCAGGCGCCCGCGTCCTGCAGCGTCCGTTCGATGGCTTCCGCAGCCAGAAGGCGTTCTGCGTCGAACAGGCCCGCCACGACTGGGTGCTGTGCCTGGATGCCGACGAGCGCATCAGCCCGGAACTGCGCGCGGCCATCGAGCAGGCCCGCGAGGGCGGATTCGCTGGCCACGCCGGCTACCGCTTCGCGCGCCTGTCGGAGTACTTCGGCAGATTCCTGCGCCACGGCAACGCCTACCCGGACCGGGTGATGCGCCTGTTCGACCGCCGCCGCGGTGGCTGGCGCGGCAAGCGCGAGATCCACGAAGCCGCCAGCGTCGATGGCAGCGTCGGCACCCTGCGGGGCGATCTCATCCACTACCCGTACCGGTCCCTGCAGCAGCAGCTGGCCAAGACCGAAAAGTACGCGCGGATGATGGCCGAGCACGAGTTCGCGCGTGGCAAGCGGGCCACCCTGGGCAAGCTGGTGCTGGCGCCGGCCTGGCGGTTCTGGCGCGGCTTCGTGTTCCGCGGCGGTTTCCGCGATGGCTGGCACGGCCTGGTGTACGCCTACGTGCGCGCCAACTACGTGCGGCAGAAGACCATCATGCTGTGGATGCTGGGCAACGGACAGGCCGTGGCCGACCCGCGCAACGATTGATCCGGCATCTGTGCCGACCAGCGGTCGGCACCCACCACTGCAGAACCCCTGTGCCGACCAACGGTCGGCACCTACCGGTAACTCTGTCGGCACCTACCGCTGCAGACGTCAGGCCTTCGCTCGGTGGCGTGCGCCTTCCAGCAGCGACAGGCCGGTCAGCAGGCCGACGATGGTCACGTAGAAACTGGCCGTCATCTGGTGGGCGAACATCGATTGGGTGAGCCCGCACAGCACGTAGGCGATGACGATCATCACCCCGGCCGCCGCCGGCCCACGGAAGGTGACCCGCCCACTGCGCCGGTGCAGGAAAACGAACACCCACAGCGGCACGCCGTACACCGCGATCAGCATCAACAGGCCGGGCAGGCCCTGGGTGGCGGCCCATTCGGCCACATCGTTGTGCGCATGGCCCAAGTGGCAGCGCACTTCGGCCGGGTCGTCCCGGCACACCGGCACGCGCTGCATGGCGCTGTCGAAGTGACCAATGCCCACGCCAGTCAACGGATGATCGAGGAAGGTCTCCCAGGCCACCTGCATGCGCTCCACGCGCGCACCGGCAGAGGAATCGACGTCACCCTGCTCCAGCTTCTGCACATCGCTGTGCAGCTCGGTCAGGCGCACCTGGTGGCGCAGTTCGGGCACCGACAGCAGCAGCGTGGCGCCGATGGCCAACATGCCGGCCAGCACCGACAGGCGGGCCACACCGGTCCGCCAGCGCAGGCTCAGGGCCAGCACCACCAGCAGCGCCAACAGGGCGGCGAACACGCCACGGCTGCCGGTCAGCACGATGGTGCCGCAGCCGGCCGCCATGCCCACGATCACCAGCGACCAGCGCCGCGACGGGCGGCAGAACACCAGCAGGACCATCAGCATGACCACGATGTCGGCCAGCACGATGGCGTTGGTGCTCAGTTCGGCACGCGGCGCGCCCTGCAGCACCTGCACCAGCGACAGCACGAAGGTGGCCAGCAACCCGGCCAGCGCGCCGCGCCACAACCAGCGCAGGTCCGGGCGCAATGCACAGACCCACAGTGCGATCCACGGGATCACCAGGAACCGGGAACGGTTGTCGACGTCACGCAGCCCCTGCTCGAACAGCAGCACCGACAGCAGGCCCAGCGCCACCGCCGCCAGCATCATCCAGGTCAGCGCACGCACGGGGGTGCCGCCCATGCCCCGCGCGCGCCACAGCAGTTCGGGCGCCAGCAGCGAGCTGACCAGCAGGGTCAGCGCATACGGCAACAGGTTCACCGGTACGGTCAGTACCAGCGCCGGCATGCAGAACAGGCCGATCTGTGCGATCCAGTGCGCGGCGCCGAGGCGGCCGCCCGCAGGCGCGGGCAGCGGATGGGCGTGGGAAGGGCTCAGGTTGTCCGGTGAAGCTGGCACGTCGGGAATGATCGCTGCGGTCATGCGGAAGAAAACGGCGGCCGTGTCGCGGGCCGCCCGCCTGATGTTTTACTGCCTTTGTCCACGCTTGGGCAGTCTGGACAAGCCAGCGGCCACGTTATTGCTCACTTTTCTGCAACCACCGTTCACGTTTCAGTTCGGCTTCGCTGGGCTCGCAGGGGCCGTGCACCGCCGACGCCGGTACCAACCACCAACGGCGGCGGTTGGCGACACCGGCCAGCACCGCCCCGCTGCGCTCCACGCAGGACAGCAGCGCATCCTCACGCACCAGCAGCCAGCGCCGCTGCGGCGACAGCCGCTGCCATTGCACCCCGGCCTGCAACTGCTCGTGCCAGGGCACGTTGAAGCCGAAGGTCGCTGCCGGCCGGTCGGCCATCAGCAGGTTCTGCTCCTTCCAGGCCACCAGGCCCAGCTCCGCATCGGCGCCGATGCGCGTGCCCACCGAATGCATGAGGCCGCGCGCCGAACTGGAATCGTTCAGCGCCGGATAGCCGACCAGGCTGTACAGCACCCACACCACCGTCAGCATCGACACCAGCGCCAGGTGGCGGCGCGACGGGCCGAACAACAGCAGGCCGGCAATGCCCGCCCCGCCCATGGCCAGCGCCGCCCACGCCAACGCCTCCATCGCGCCCGGTGCCAGGCCACGTTCCTGCACGAGCCGCGCCTCGAACCCAGGCGTACCCAGCAGGGCCGACGCGCCGGCAGCCAGGGTGCCCAGCGCCAGCAGCAGGGTGAAGCCGCCCAGCACCCACTGCATGTCGCGACGGCGCAGCAGGCCCGGCATCAAGGGCGCCAGGGCCAGGCAGAACATCGGCAGCGCCGGCAGGATGTAGACGTCGCGCTTGCCGTGCGGAAGGGAAAAGAACAGCACGATCATCAGCCACCAGGCCAGCGGCAGCAGGTAGCGCGCATCGCGTCGCTGCAGGCGCCGCCGCCACGCGGGGATCGCCCACGGCAGGGCCAGGAACGCCGGGATCCACATCGACGGCATCGTGCCGAGGAAGTACCACCAGGGCTGGTGGTGGTCCCAGGACTGCGTGTAGCGCTTGGCCGTCTGCCGGAACAGGATGTCGTCCAGATAGGCCTGGTATTCGCCAGGCTTCGCCGCCAGCGCGGTCATCACCATCGGCACCAGCCACAGCGCGAGGGCCAGCACGAAGGCCAGCGGCGCCAGCCAGAAGCGCAGGTCGCGTGCGTGCAGGCGCACCCGCGGCCAGTGCAGCGCCGAGGCGATGGCCGCCGGCAGGATCATCAGCAGCGCGATCACCCCGACCCCCTTGGTGATGACCCCGATGCCGGCGAAGAACCACCCGGCCCACCACCAGCGCCAGGCCGGCCCCAGCAGCAGGTGGCGCAGCAGCCCGTAGTTGGCCAGGGTGATGAACAGCACCACCAGCGGGTCGATCTGCGCTTTCTTGGCCTGGAAGGTGAACTGCAGTGCGAACAGCAACGCCCAGCCGGCGTACAGGCCGACCCGCCGCGTCCACAGCCGCCGGCCCAGGTCGACCACGCACCACAAGGTGCCCAGCGCGGCGATCAGCGAGGGCAGCAGGAAGGCCACCCGCGCGTTGCCGATCAGGCTGTACACGGTGGCCTGCCACCACATCAGCATGGGCGGCTTGTCCGAATACAGCTCCAGCCCCCGGTGCGGGAACAGCCACTGGCCGCTGTCCACCATCTGCTTGGCGACCAGGGCGAAGCGGGGCTCGTCCGACGGCCAGGGGTCGCGCAATCCGAGCCCCGCACCGATTACCAGCAGGGCCATCACTACGAACAACCCCGTTTCGCGTGACGCGCGGGTTTTCAGCATGGGAACTCGGACAGCGGAGAGGTCAGGCCGTTTTTAGCAGACGCGCGTAGAAGAATCCGTCAGCGTCGTCTTCACCCGGCAGGCGCTGGCGGGCGATGCCCTCGCAGTCCAGGCCAAATGCGTCACCCAGCGGTGCCGCTTCGGCGTCCGGGTGCCACTTCAGGAAGGCACGCACCTGGTCCACGTTCTCGGCCCGCAGGATCGAGCAGGTGGCATACAGCAGCACGCCACCAGGCCGCAGCATCGCCCAGCAGGCTTCCAGCAGGCGCGCCTGCACGCCCACCAGTGCCTCGATGTCCTCGGCACGGCGGTGGAACATCACGTCGGGCTGGCGGCGGATGACGCCGGTGGCCGAGCACGGTGCATCCAGCAGGATCGCGTCGAACGGGGTGCCGTCCCACCACGCTGCCGTGTCGCTGGCGTCGGCCACCTGGGTCTGCACGTGTTCGCCGACACCCGTGCGTGCATAGGTGTCCTTGGCCCGCGCCAGGCGGCGGGCGTCGATGTCCAGCGCCAGCAGACGCAGGCTCGGGTCGCGTTCCAGCAGGTGTGCCGACTTGCCGCCCGGTGCGGCGCAGGCGTCGAGCACCCGCGCACCGGCCGGCGGCGCCAGGGCATCGGCCGCACACTGCGCCGAGAGGTCCTGCACGGACAGCGCGCCGTCGGCAAAGCCCGGCAGCTGATTGACCGGGCTGGCCTCGGCCAGGCGCAGCGCATCGTCGCTGAGCGGGCTGGCTTCGGCGGCGATGCCGGCCTCGGCCAGTGCGGCCAGCGCCTTGTCGCGGCCACCCTGCTGGCGGTTGGCGCGCAGCCACAGCGGTGCCGGCTGCAGACTGGCGCTGAAGATCGCCTCGGCCTGCTGCGGCCAGTCGCGCTCGACCGCCTCGGCCAACCAGGCCGGGAACGCGTCGCGCGCGGGTTGTTCGGGGAAGCCCTCACGCTGCGCACGGCGCAGGATGGCGTTGACCAGGCCCGCCTGGCGCTCGCGGCCCAGCGCGCGCGCGGCATCCACGGTGGCTGACAGGGCCGCGTGGGCCGGCAGCTCCAGCACGTCCAGCTGGGCGAAACCCACCATCAACAGGGTGCGCAGGTCCGCATCGCGCGCCGACAGCGGCTTCTGCATCCACGCCTGCAGCGCGGCATCGTAGGTGCTGCGACGGCGCAGCACGGCGAAGCACAGGGCTTCGAGCAGCGCGCGGTCACGGGTGTCGGCCAGCTTGGGCAGGGCCCACGCCAGTTCGGCCTTCAGCGAACGGCCACGGGTGAAGACCTGGGCCAGCACGCGGGCGGCCAGCATGCGGGTCGCAGCGCCCGGCGCGGCCTTGGCAATGGAGAAATCGTTCTGCTTCGACACCGGTTTACGCTCCCACGCGCAGGTCGCGGCGCGCATTGAGGTAGTCGGCGGCGGTGATCGCCTTGCCGCCCTCGCGCTGCAGCACGCGCAGGCGCAGGGCGCCCTGCCCGCAGGCAATGTCGATGCCTTCGCGGCCGGCCGCCAGCACGGTGCCAGCGGCCTGGCCATGGGCGAGGTCCAGCGCCACCGCACCGTGGATGCGCACGCGCTCGCCGGCCAACTGCGCTTCGGCAATCGGCCACGGGTTGAACGCACGCACGGTACGCGCCAGGGCCTGTGCGTCCTGCGCCCAGTCCAGCTTCGCTTCGGCCTTGTCCAGCTTGTGTGCGTAGGTGACACCTTCCGCCGGCTGCGGCCGTGCGATCGGCTTGATGCCCGCGCGCAGCAGGCCCAGGCCATCGGACAGCACCTGCGCACCCAGTGCGGCCAGCGCATCGTGCAGGTCACCCCCGGTGGCGGTGGCGGCAATCGGAAGTTCCTGGTGCAGCAGCACCGGGCCGGTATCCAGCCCGGCTTCCATCTGCATCAGGCACACGCCTGTGGTGGCATCGCCGGCCTGGATCGCACGCTGGATCGGCGCGGCGCCACGCCAGCGCGGCAGCAGCGAGGCATGCACGTTCCAGCAGCCATGGGTCGGAATGGCCAGCACCGCCTTGGGCAGGATCAGGCCATAGGCCACCACCACCATCAGGTCGGGCTGCAGATCACGCAGCTGCTGCTGGGCGGCGGCGGCGTCCTTCAGGCTTTCCGGCTGGTAGACGGGAATGCCACGGGCCACCGCTTCCAGCTTGACCGGCGACGGCGCCAGGCCACGGCCACGGCCGGCCGGGCGATCGGGCTGGGTGTAGACGGCCACGACCTCGTGATGGCGCGCGGCCGCACGCAGCGACGACACCGCGAATTCCGGCGTACCGGCAAAGACAATCCTCATGGCTACCCCACTTGCAGGATGGATTCGTGCAGAAAGAACAACGGCGCCGTCGGCCGGCGCCGTGCAGCCCGCGCGGGAAGCGCAGGCGGGGGCCACCGCGAAGGGCGGCCCGCGATGGCGGTCAGGCCACGTGCTTGCGCTGCTTGGCCAGCTTCTTGCGCACCATTTCGCGCTTCAGCGGCGACAGGTAATCAATGAACAGCTTGCCGTCCAGGTGGTCCATCTCGTGCTGTACGCACACGGCCAGCAGGCCGTCGGTGCTCAGCTCCTGCGGCTGCCCCTGGCGGTCCAGGTACTTCACCGTGATGGTGTCGGCACGGGTCACGTCCGCGAAGATGCCCGGCACCGACAGGCACCCTTCCTGGTACACCTGGCCTCCGTCCTTGGCGACGATTTCCGGGTTGATGAAGACCCGCGGCTCGTTCTTCTCTTCGCTCACGTCGATGACCATGAAGCGCTTGTGCACGTCCACCTGGCTGGCGGCCAGGCCGATGCCGGGGGCGTCGTACATGGTCTGGAACATGTCGTCGATGAGGGTCTGGAAGGCCGGGGTGGTGACCTCGGCGGCGTCGATCAACGCAGCCTTGGTACGCAGGCGCGGATCGGGGAACTCAAGAATGGGGAGCAGGGCCATGGCTGTTTCCGGGTTGGGGGCCGGGGATACGCCGGCATACGTCGCAGATTCTATCTGCAACGCTTGCCTTGCGCCCCGGTTTCTGGACTATAGTGCGCGAACCTGTTGGGGAATCAGGGCTTCGCACCTATGTTGCTTCGTTTTCGTACGGTCGTCGCTGCGGCGATGCTGACCGTGGCTGCCTATGCTACCGCTGTTGAAGTGAACGGCGGGCACCCGGACACCTATGTGGTCCGCAAAGGGGACACGCTGTGGGACATTGCAGGTCGTTTCCTGCAGAAGCCCTGGCTGTGGCCGGAGATCTGGCAGGCCAACCCGCAGATCGCCAACCCGCATCTCATCTACCCGGGCGACGTGCTCAGCCTGGCCTACCTGGACCGCGTGACGGCCCAGCCCGGCCCGCGCACGGAGGCCCCGTTGACCGGCGTGCCGCTGTCGGAGGTCGAACCCTTCCTGAAGCAGCTGAGCGTGGTCGACAGCATCGACCAGCTGCCCTACGTGGTCGGCCTGGAAGAGAACCGCCTGCGCGCCACCAGCGGCCAGGCCGCCTATGTCCGCCTGGCCGATGCCCAGGTTGGCCAGCGCTGGGCGGTGGTCCGCCCGACGGTGCGCTACGGCCAGCCCAAGCCGACCGAGGACCTGACCGCCAATGGGGATGTCACCCCGGGCAGCGGCAATCTGTGGAAGGCCTACAACACCCCGAACCATCGCCGCGGCGTGCTGGGCTATGAACTGGCCCAGGTTGGCGTCGGCACCATCACCCAGGTGGCCGGCGGCAGGACCGAAGCCTCCACCCTGATGCTGGACGCCAACAGCAACGGCCGTGAAGTACGCGCCGGTGACCGCCTGGTGCAGGTGGAAGCGCAGCCGTACGACCTGCAGTTCTTCCCGCATGTACCGGCCGCCAGCCTGGAAGGCCTGGACGTGCGTGTGCTGGCCGTGGCCGACATGTTCAATGCCGGCGGCCCGCGCGACGTCATCGCCATCTCGGCCGGCCGCAGCCAGGGCGTGGACAACGGCACCGTGTTCTCGCTGTGGCGCCAGGGCAGTCATGTCGCCCACCGCATGAAGTACCCGAACTCCTCGCGCATGGACGATTCACCGTCCACCGGCGCGGGCCGGGTCAGCCTGCCGGACGAGTATGCCGCCCACGCGATGGTGTTCCGCACCTTCGACAACGTCAGCTACGCGCTGGTGATGCAGGGCGTGAAGCCAGTGAAGGTGGGCTACAGCGCCCAGCACCCGGACGCGAAGTAAGCGCAGCGGTCTGAAAGCACTACGCGAAGGCGCCCCAGGGCGCCTTCGTTGTTTGTGGCGGCCCGCGAAAACCCCGCGCTGCGCGCGGAAGTCGACCAACGGTCGACTCTACCCCCGACAGCAGTCGACCCCACCCCACCGCAGCGGACTCCCCCGGTAGAGTCGACCGTTGGTCGACTGCCCTTCGATCCGCCCGCGAAAACCCCGCGCCGCGCGCGGAAGTCGACCAACGGTCGACTCTACCCCCGACAGCGGTCGCCGCGGCGGATTCTCCCGGTAGAGTCGACCGTTGGTCGACTGCTTTTCGATCGGCCCACGAAACCCCGCGCCGCGCGCGGTAGTCGACCCCACCCCGCCGCGGCGGATTCCCCTTACACCACCATGCGAAGGCGCCCTAGGGCGCCTTCGTCGCCCGTGCCGGATAGTCGGCCGATGCCCCGCTCCGAACCTGCCCCCGAAGCCCTCGCCCGCTTGGTCCTGGCCGGCGGGCCGCTGGCGCCACGCCGCGCCCTGTTGCTGGCCAGCGGCGATGCCGCCGCCGCCCTTTCCCTGGGGGTGGCCGGTTGGCGCGCCCATGGCTGTTCCGCCGAACAATGCGCGGCGCTGCAACAGCCCGACCCAACCGCGCTGGCCGCCACGCTGCGCTGGCTGCAGCAACCCGGCCAGCAGCTGCTGGGCTGCACCGACCCCGCATTTCCGCCGTTGCTGCAGGACATCCCGCAGCCGCCGCTGGCCCTGTTCGTGGCCGGCGACCCCAACGTCGCCTGGCACCCGTCGGTGGCCGTGGTCGGCAGCCGCTCGCCGACGCCCACCGGGCGCGCCCTGGCCACGCGCTTCGCCCAGTGCTTCGTTGAGGCCGGCCTGGCGGTGACCAGCGGCCTGGCCGCCGGCATCGATGCGGCCGCCCATGGCGCCACACTGGACGCGCGCGGGCGCACGGTGGCTGTCATCGGCACCGGCCCGGACCTGACCTATCCCCCCGGCAATGCCCGCCTGCAGGCCCACATCGCCGCCGAAGGGGCCGTGCTGAGCGAGTACCCACCGGGCACGCCGGCACGGCCGGGACAGTTTCCGGCCCGCAACCGGCTGGTGGCCGGGTTGGCCCTGGCCACCGTGGTCGTCGAAGCCGCCCAGCGCTCTGGCGCTTTGATCACTGCCCGCCTGGCCGCAGAGGCCGGCCGCGAGGTCGGCGCGGTGCCCGGTTCGGTGCTGAACCCGCGGGCCGCCGGCTGCCATCGGCTGATCCGGGAGGGCGCGGCCCTGATCGAACGCCCCGAGGACGTACTGGAGCTGCTGGCCCCTGCCCTGCGCCAGCAGCTGCCCGGCTTGCAAAGCCGCCTGGGCACCCCCACTGAACAGGCACCGCCGGCAGACCTGCCGGACCGGTGGGTGAACGACCCTGACTACCAGAGCTTGTGGCGGGCACTGGACGACAACCCAAGCAGTATGGATTCATTGATCACGCGTTGTGGATTGACGGCGCCTGAGGTGTCCTCCATGCTGCTGGCCATGGAACTGGCGGGAATCGTGGTGTGCGTACACGGCCGCTACTGTCGGACTCCCTAGTTTCTTCACCTCCACAGCGTCGCGCGACGCAGGCCGAGGGGCAATGAAAGAGAGCATTCTGGACGTACTGCTGTACCTGTTTGAACACTATTTCAGCGAAGATGCTGATCTGATCCGTGACCGCGATTCCCTGCAGAATGGCCTGATCCAGGCCGGTTTCAGCCCCGCCGAGATCAACAAGGCGTTCGACTGGCTTGACGCGCTGGCGGCCCAGCGGCCCAGCGTGGCGCAGGCCCGGGTCGACGGCCCCGTGCGCATTTTCCACGGCCCCGAGCTGGACAAGCTGGACGTGGAATGCCGCGGCTTCCTGCTGTACCTGGAACAGCACGGCATCCTGGATGCCGACCAGCGCGAGCTGGTGCTGGACCGCGCCATGGCCCTGGACCAGGACGAGCTGGACCTGGACGACCTGAAGTGGGTCGTGCTGATGGTGCTGTTCAACCAGCCGGGCGCCGAAGCGGCCTATGCCTGGATGGAAACGCAGATGTTCATGGACGAGCCAGAACCCCTGCACTGACCGTACACTTGGGGGACCGAGCGCATTCAGGAGCGTCCCCGTGAGTGAGTGGTTTCACGCCCAAGGCAACCGCCAGCAAGGCCCGTTGCCGGCGGAGCAGTTGATCGAGCTTTTCCGCAGCAACGAAATCACCCTGGACACGCTGGTCTGGCGCGACGGGCTGCCGCAATGGCAGCCCCTGCGCAGCGTGGTCGACGAATTGGGCCTGATCGTGCCGGCCGTGGATGCACCGGCCACTGCACCGCCACCACCGGCCGCCCCGCAACCGCCCATCCTGCCGCCGGAAACGCCTTACCGCGCCGCCGCCAGCGCTACGTTGCCGCCCCCCAAAAAAGGGCTGTCCGGCTGCGCGCTGACCGCAATCATCGCGGGCGCCGCTTTGCTGGTGCTGGTGCCGATCGTGGCCATCCTGGCCGCGATCGCCCTGCCCGCTTACAACGACTACACCGTGAAGGCCAAGGTTGCCGGTGCGATCACCGCCCTGCAGCCGCTGAAGGAACAGGTCCAGCGCTTCGCCGACGACCAGGGACGCTGCCCGGGCGCCAACGATGCCGGTTTCCCCGACGCAGGCAGCTTTGCCAGCCAGGGCCTGTCGGCGGTGCACATCGGCCGCTTCAACAATGGCCATTGCGGTATCGAAGCCACCCTGGCCGCACCCGGCAAGACGATCGACGGCGATCTGCTGTGGCAGGAATACGACCGCGAAAGCGGACGCTGGGAATGCACCGGCGAAAGCGACGACAAGTATCTGCCTGTGCAGTGCCGCGGCTGAGCCGTCGGCACTCCAGGCTGCATGACATCCAAGGACGACCCAACAGGGGAACGCAATGACTGAGTGGTATTTCGCCGAAGGACAGCAACGCCAGGGACCGTTCCCGGTCACCGATATCCGCCAGCGCTTCCAGCGCGGGCAGCTGACCCTGGACACGCTGGTGTGGCGCGAGGGGATGGGCCAGTGGGCCGCCCTGCGCCAGGTCGTGGACGAACTGGGCCTGCAGACCCTGGCCGACGCCACCGAAACCAGTGCCTCGGGCGGCTTCGACCTGCGCGGTGACTACGCCGCCATCGACAGCGGCACCGCGCCGCTGCCGGGCACCGGCGCCCTGAGCAGCTCCCCCTACAGCGCCCCGGGCGCAACCGGCGGCGACTACGCACAGGCCGTGCAGGGTGGCGAGGTGGTCTATGCCGGCTTCTGGAAGCGGTTCGCGGCCTACCTCATCGACTACTTCATCCTGCTCATCCCCAGCTGGATCATCGGCATGATCCTCGGCGTCGGCATCGGTGTCGGCATGGGCGCGGCGGGAGGGGGCGATACCGCCACCGGGCTGGTCGCACAGCTGGTCAGCGGCCTGGCCGGCCTGGTCATCTCGCTGGCCTACTACGGCTGGTTCCACGCCTCCGCGGGCGGCGCCACGCCCGGCAAGATGGCCATCGGCATCAAGGTCGTGCGCGGCAACGGCGAGCGTCTCACCCTGGGCCGCAGCATCGGCCGCTACTTCGCCACCATCCTCAGCAGCATCATCCTGTGCATCGGCTACCTGATGGCGGCGTTCACCGACCGCAAGCAGGCCCTGCACGACATGATCTGCGACACCGTCGTGGTGGACCGCTGGGCCTATACCGACCAGCCGCACCTGCAGCGCCGCGAACTGGGTACGGTCACCGTGGTGATGCTGGTGCTTGGCGGCCTGATGGTCGTGGGTGGCCTGATCCTGATGATCGTGGCGGTCGGCGTGATCGCCAACATGGCCGGTTGAGCCCTGGCGGCGGCGCTGGCAGGCCGCCGTCATCACGCCCCGCCCCTTGACAGGGCCGGTCCGGGCGTGATTTTTCTAATAAGGAAACCTGAACGCCCGGCACATTACCGGGCGTTCAGTTTATGGATTTGCCCGTGGCCGCTTCACTAATGCGGCCGTTTGCTCCACCCTAGCGGCCCCTTCCCCCGGTTCGCCCACAGACCCTTCCCGACATGCCCAAGCACCTGCTCATCGTCGAATCGCCGGCCAAGGCCAAGACGATCAACAAATACCTCGGCAAGGATTACACCGTCCTGGCCTCGTATGGGCATGTGCGCGACCTGATCCCGAAGGAAGGCGCGGTCGACCCGGACAATGGGTTCGCCATGCATTACGACGTCATCGACAAGAACGAGAAGCACGTCGATGCCATCGCCAAGGCCGCCAAGGGCGCCGATGACATCCTGCTGGCGACCGACCCGGATCGCGAGGGTGAAGCGATCAGCTGGCATATCGCCGAGATCCTGAAGGAACGCGGGCTGGTCAAGGACAAACCGATGCAGCGCGTGGTCTTCACCGAGATCACCCCGCGCGCCATCAAGGAAGCCATCAACCAGCCGCGC
This sequence comes from Stenotrophomonas sp. ESTM1D_MKCIP4_1, assembly GCF_003086895.1. Classification (NCBI taxonomy): domain Bacteria; kingdom Pseudomonadati; phylum Pseudomonadota; class Gammaproteobacteria; order Lysobacterales; family Lysobacteraceae; genus Stenotrophomonas; species Stenotrophomonas sp. ESTM1D_MKCIP4_1. The sequence continues at coordinate 3,888,330 of NZ_CP026004.1, forward strand.
GCCATTGCCAGCGACCTGGTGGACGCCCAGCAGGCGCGCCGCGCGCTGGACTACCTGGTCGGCTTCAACCTGTCGCCGGTGCTGTGGCGCAAGGTGCAGCGCGGCCTGTCCGCCGGCCGCGTGCAGAGCCCGGCGCTGCGCATGATCGTCGAGCGCGAGGAAGAGATCGAAGCCTTCATCGCCCGCGAGTACTGGTCCATCGGCGCCGAATGCGCGCACCCGAGCCAGCATTTCAACGCCAAGCTGATCAAGCTGGACGGGCAGAAGTTCGAGCAGTTCACCGTCACCGACGGTGACACCGCCGAGGCCGCCCGCCTGCGCATCCAGCAGGCCGCGCAGGGCTCGCTGCACGTCACCGACGTGGCCAGCAAGGAGCGCAAGCGCCGCCCGGCGCCGCCGTTCACCACCTCCACCCTGCAGCAGGAGGCCTCGCGCAAGCTCGGCTTCACCACCCGCAAGACCATGCAGGTGGCGCAGAAGCTGTATGAAGGCGTGGCCATCGGCGACGAAGGCACCGTCGGCCTGATCTCGTACATGCGTACCGACTCGGTGAACCTGTCGCAGGACGCGCTGGCCGAGATCCGCGACGTGATCGCCCGTGACTATGGCATCGCGTCGCTGCCGGACCAGCCCAACACCTACCAGACCAAGTCCAAGAACGCCCAGGAAGCGCACGAAGCCGTGCGCCCGACCTCGGCCCTGCGTACCCCGGCCCAGGTCGCCCGCTTCCTCACCGATGACGAGCGCCGCCTGTACGAGCTGATCTGGAAGCGTGCGGTGGCCTGCCAGATGATTCCGGCCACGCTCAACACCGTCAGCGTCGACCTGTCCGCCGGCAGCGAACACGTGTTCCGCGCCAGCGGTACCACCGTGGTGGTGCCCGGCTTCCTGGCCGTGTACGAGGAAGGCAAGGACAACAAGAGCGCCGAGGACGAGGACGAAGGCCGCAAGCTGCCGGCGATGAAGCCGGGCGACCGCATCCCGCTGGAACGCATCCTGGCCGAACAGCATTTCACCCAGCCGCCGCCGCGCTTCACCGAAGCGGCGCTGGTGAAGGCGCTGGAAGAGTACGGCATCGGCCGTCCCTCGACCTACGCCTCGATCATCCAGACCCTGCTGTTCCGCAAGTATGTGGAAATGGAAGGCCGCAGCTTCCGCCCGTCCGACGTCGGCCGTGCGGTGTCCAAGTTCCTGTCCAGCCACTTCACCCAGTACGTGGATTACGACTTCACTGCCAAGCTTGAAGACGAGCTCGATGCCGTCTCGCGCGGGGAGGAAGAGTGGATTCCGCTGATGGCCCGCTTCTGGGAGCCGTTCAAGGAACTGGTGGAAGACAAGAAGGAATCGGTCGACCGCGCCGAGGCCAGCGGTGCCCGCGAACTGGGTACCGACCCCAAGACCGGCAAGCCGGTCAGCGTGCGCCTGGGCCGCTTCGGGCCGTACGCGGCCATCGGCAGCACCGCCGAGGACGCCGAGGAAAAGCCGAAGTTCGCCTCGCTGCGCCCCGGCCAGTCGATGCACACCATCTCCCTGGAAGACGCGCTGGAGCTGTTCCTGATGCCGCGTGCGCTGGGTGAGGACAACGGCGAGCCGGTCAGCGTCGGCATCGGCCGCTTCGGACCGTTTGCCAAGCGCGGCAGCACCTATGCCTCGCTGAAGAAGGAAGACGACCCGTACACCATCGACCTGGCCCGTGCCGTGTTCCTGGTGGAAGAGAAGGAAGAGATCGCGCGCAACCGGATCATCAAGGAATTCGAGGGCAGCGAGATCCAGGTGCTGAATGGCCGTTTCGGCCCGTACATCAGCGACGGCAAGATGAACGGCAAGATCCCCAAGGATCGCGAGCCGGCCTCGCTGACCCTGGCCGAAGTGCAGCAGCTGATGGAAGAAACCGGCAAGCCGGTGCGCAAGGGATTCGGTGCCAAGAAGGCCGCGGCAAAGAAGGCCCCGGCGAAGAAGGCGGCGGTGAAGAAGGAAGCCGCGCCGAAGAAGGCGGCTGCCAAGAAGGCCCCGGCGAAGAAAGCTCCCGCCAAAAAAGCGGCCAAAAAGGCGCCCGCGAAGAAAGCCGTAAAGAAGGCCGCCAAGTAGATCCACGCCATGCGTGGATGCTCTGCCACGCCATGCGTGGATGCTCTGCCATGATGTGCGGACCAACGGTCCGCACCCACCGCCCCATGATTGAGGGTAGTGCCGGCCGCTGGCCGGCAGCCCGGGTGATGCACCTGCCGACCAGCGGCCGGCACTACCGTCACCCCCCACCACCCCTTCTGCACGCATCGGGGGGATAATGGACGCCCACGTCGGGCCGGCCCTTCCCCATGAAAGATCTCACCCTCGATACTGCTGTGGCCACGCTGCGTACGGGGGGCGTGATCGCCTACCCGACCGAAGCCGTCTGGGGTCTGGGCTGCGACCCGGCGCATGAAGCGGCGGTCCACATGGTGCTGCGCCTGAAGCAGCGCCCGGTCGAGAAGGGCATGATCCTGGTCGCCGCCGACCTGCCACAACTGGAAGGCTGGGTGCGCCTGGAGGCCCTGCCTGACGCCCGCCAGCGCGCGGTGCTGGCCAGCTGGCCCGGTGCCAATACCTGGATTCTGCCCGCAGGCCCACGCGCGCGCAGCTGGGTGACCGGCGAACACAGCGGCATTGCCGTGCGCATCAGCGCCCACCCCCTCGTGGCGGCGCTGTGCCGCGCCTGGGGCGGCCCCCTGGTGTCCACCAGCGCCAACCTGGCCGGCGAACCGCCGGCGCGCAGCCGCGAAGAACTGGATCCGCGCCTGCTGCGGCTGCTGGACGGCATCCTCGATGGCCAGACCGGTGGCCTGGCCCAGCCGACGCCCATCCGCGACGCGCTCAGTGGCAGCATCCTGCGTTCCTGACGCGTCGATTGCACTGCTGCGGCAATTCGCGCAGGCTGCAGCCATGAACCTGCTGCGCCCTGCCCTGTGCCTGGCTCTGTTGATGCCACTGACGGCTGTCGCCGCCGATGACGTGCGGGTTTACCGCTGCGTCGGCAGCAACGGTGCCGTCGCCCTGCAGGACAAGCCCTGCAGCAGCGGCCGCCAGGAAGTGCGTGACCTGCAGCGCCCCCGCGATCCGCCGCCACGCGCGGTCAGCACCGACACCCCCGCACCGGCACCCGCAGCGACGCCGGACATGGGCGTGCGTGAAGTGCGCCACGTGTACATCCAGCCGCCGCAGCCGATGTACGAGTGCGTGCGTGACGATGGCAGCCGCTATACCAGTGACAACAACGAGGGCAATCCGCGCTGGGTGCCGGTCTGGACCACCGTGTGGTACCCGGCGGGGCCACATGGCGGACCGCGTCCGCGGCCGCCCGCACCCGGCCCTGGGGGCGGTGCCATCGGCATCGCACCACCACCCGGCGGCGCGGGCATTCCGGTGCACCGGCCTCCGCTGGGTTATGGGGTGAACGTGCCCGGCGGCAACGTGCTGGTACGCGATGCCTGCAGCCAGCTTCCCGCACGCGAAGTCTGCTCGCGCCTGCGCGACCGCCGCTGGGAACTGGACCGCCGCTACAACAGCGCCCTGCAGAGCGAACGCACCGCGATCAGCAACGAGCAGCGCGGCATCGACGCGCGGCTGTCGCAGGACTGCAGCGGCGGCTGAGCGCCCCTGCTTTGGTAGATGCCCACCTTGGTGGGCGCTCCGCTCCTGCTTTGGTAGCTGCCCACCTTGGTTGGCGCCCTGCTCCTGCCCTGGTGGATGCCCACCTTGGTGGGCGCTCCGCTCCTGCTTTGGTAGCTGCCCACCTTGGTGGGCGCTCCGCTCCTGCTTTGGTAGCTGCCCACCTTGGTGGGCGCTCCGCTCCTGCTTTGGTAGATGCCAACCTTGGTTGGCGCCCTGCTCCTGCTTTGGTAGCTGCCCACCTTGGTGGGCGCCGCTGTTTGCCAGCGCCAACCAAGGTTGGCGTCTACCGGGGCACCGACCACCGCGTGCGCCAACCAAGGTTGGCATCTACCGGGGCATCGACCACCGCGTGTGCCAACCAAGGTTGGCATCTACCGGGCGGTGGCCGCTGCTGTAGGCTGCTGCCATGAAGAAACTGATCTGGCTGGCGCTGGGCCTGCTGCCCGGCGCTGCGGCCGCCGACGAAATGGTGATCTACCGCTGCACCGGCAGCAGCGACGTTCCCGTGGTGCAGCGCGTGCCGTGCGCTGCGGGCATGAAACAGTCGATCGTGACCCTGCCGGGATCTGCGCAGCCCGCGTCGGCCGCCGCCCCGGAACCCGTTGCTCCGGCCCCGCCCCAGGCCGCCGCCGAGCCCGCAGCCACCGCCACGCCGCCGACGAACACCCCCGAACCGCCCCGCGCGGGACAGGAACGCATCATCAGCGAGGCCTACATGGTCGAGCGCGACGGAGGCGATGCCATCCTCGACAGCGCCCTGCTGCCCCGCCCCGGTGATGCGACGGTCGACAACGATGCGCCGCCCAAGCCGCCGCTGCCACCGATCTTCCAATGCCTCGATTCACAGGGCGGGCAGTACCTGCATGAGTACGAGGCTGCACCGGGCCGCTGCGAGCTGATGAACATCAACGGCCTGGGCGGGGCCACCCCGGTCAACGCAGCCAGCTGCGAGGTGGTCAGCGACCGCTGCACCGAAGTCGCCGAAGCGCAGCGCTGTGGCAGCTGGCAACAGCGCTTCCGCACTGCACGCGGCCGCGAACGCTTTGCCTCGGCAGAGAACCGCGATGCTGCACGCGCGGAGCGCGAGCGGCTGCAGGAGGTTCTGACCGCGAGTGATTGCCGGGTACCGGAATGAGCATCGCAACCCGGGTAGGGCCGGCCGCTGGCCGGCGGTTGTTTGGTCCGTTGCTGCCGGCCAGCGGCCGGCACTACCGGTGATGCGGTCGGTGGTGGGGTCAGAGCCCTTTCCTGCGGAAAGGGATCCGACCCCGGTTGACCGGTGCTGGGGTCAGAACCCGTAGCGCAGGAAGCCGCCGTCGACGGCGATGCACTCACCGGTGACGTAGCTCGATGCCGGCAGGCACAGGAACCCTACGGCGGCGGCCACTTCGTCCGGTTCACCGATGCGGCGCATCGGCGTGCGTGCGATCACTTCTTCGTAGTAGTCGGCATCGGACAAGGGGCCGGACGTGCGCCGGGTACGGATGTACCACGGCGCCACGGCGTTCACGCGGATGCCGTCCTCGGCCCACTCCACTGCCAGGTTGCGGGTCATCTGGTGCATCGCCGCCTTGGTCATGCCGTACACCACGCCGCTGCGCACATGGGTCAGCCCCGATACGCTGCCGACGTTGACGATGGCCGACGAGGCGTGGCGGGCCAGCAGCGGGTGCGCATAGCGCGACAGCTCGAACGCCGAGAACAGGTTGGTCTCGAAGATCTGCCGCCACTCATCCTCGGAGTACTCGGTCGCGGCCTTGGTGACATTGCCGCCAGCGTTGTTGACCAGGATGTGCAGGCCATCGCTGTGGTCTTCCACCCAGTCCAGGATCTGCCGGCGGTCTTCATCGTCAGACACATCGGCCGCCAGCGCATGCACCTGCATCTGCGGATGCACGTCCAGCAGCTCATCGCGCGCGGTTTCCAGCATGTCGATATCGCGGCCGACGATCATCAGATCGGCGCCGAAACCGGCCAGTTCATGTGCGATTGCCAGGCCGATACCGGCGCTGGCGCCGGTAATCAGAGCGGTCTGCCCGTCCAGGCGCCACCGTTGCTGGGTCATGAGTCCTCCGGGGCCGCGCCCGCTGTATTTCGATGCGGCAAGGATACGCGTCACAGCAGGCCGCTGCCGACAGTGCGACACTGCCGCATCACCTGCCCAGGAGCACCACCATGCGTCTGCTGATCCCTGTCTGCCTGTCGGTCGCACTGCTGGCGGGTTGCCAGAAGCCGGCCCCGCCCAACCCCGAAAAGCCGCCGGAGCCGCAGGCGCTGGCCAAGGCCATCAACCAGCCGCTGGACCGCGCCAAGAGCGTGCAGCAGACCGTAGATGACGGCGCCGAACGCGAGCGGAAGGCCGAGGCAGAAGCAACTCAATGATGGGTGGGGTCAGAGCCCTTTGCGGCGCAAAGGGCTCTGACCCCGGTCTGCTTAGAACCCGCAGAAGCAATACGCCAGTGCTTTCACCGGGGCGCCGTTGCCCTTCTCGCGCGCGGCGTTCTCGACGAAGCGCAGCTGCGTATCGACTTCCGGCATCGTGCGCGCCAGCATCATCCGCGCCATGCCCGAGTCGGACAGCATCCAGGCACCGGCGTGGCTGCCGGCGAACCCAGTGATGAACTGCGCGAACGGGGTAGCGGGCTTCTCGATGTAGCGCACGCGGTACTTCTCTTCATTGCCCAGCTTGGCACGGCTGGCTGCATCGGCCACGGCGTCCTTCATGCCGCCGAAGGCGTCGACCAGGCCGCGTTCCTTGGCCTGCGCACCACTCCAGACGCGGCCACGGGCCACTTCATCGATGGCCTCGACCGGCTTCTTGCGCGCCTCGGCCACGCGACCGGTGAAGTCGGCATAGCCCTTGTTGATCACCGACTGGATGACCTGGCCCACGGCCGGGTCCATCGGACGGGTGACATCAAAGGCACCGGCAAAGCGGGTCGTGCCCACGCCATCGGTGTGCACGCCGAACTTGTCCAGCGCGCGGCTGAAGTTGGGGATCATGCCGAAGATGCCGATCGAACCGGTGATGGTCGACGGATCGGCGTAGATGCGATCGGCGTTCATGCTGATCCAGTAACCACCGGATGCCGCCAGGTCGCCCATCGACACTACCACCGGCTTGCCGGCAGCCTGCAGGGCCACTACTTCACGACGGATCTGCTCGGAGGCGAAGACTTCACCGCCCGGCGAATCCACGCGCAGCACCACCGCCTTGACCTGCTCGTCGTCGCGTGCGGCGCGCAGCAGGGCCGAGGTCGATTCACCACCGATGCGGCCGGCCGGCAGATCGCCACCGCTGATCTCACCCGAAGCCACGACCACGGCCACCTGCGGACGGTTGTCCACCGGGTTGCGGCGCGCGTCGAGCTGGCCCATGTAGGAGGCGAAGTCGATGTTGCGGAAGCCGCCATCGGCATCTTCATCGGCCACGCCGCGCTCGATCATCAGATCCTCGAATTCCTCGCGGGTCTTCAGCGCGGTCACCAGCTTCTGCTGCAGGGCGAACTTGGCCAGATCGCCACCGGCTGCGGCCACGCCCTCGGGCAGGGTATCGATGCCCGCAGCCAGCTGTGCCGGATCCAGGCGGCGCGCCTTGGCGATGTCGCCCAGGTAGCGCTGCCACACATCATTCATCCAGAACAGGTCGGCTTCCTTGGATGCCGGCGAGGCCGCATCCAGCACGTACGGCTCTGCGGCGGACTTGTACTCACCCACCTTGAACAGGTGCACGTCCACGCCCAGCTTGTCCTGCAGACCGGTGCGGAAGTACTGGCGGTAACGGCCCAGGCCTTCCAGCACGACCGACCCCATGGGGTCCAGGTAGACCTCATCCGCCTGCGCGGCCAGCAGGTACTGCGACTGGCCCATGCTCTGGCTGAAAGCGACAATCTGCTTGCCCGAAGCGCGCAGGTCCTGCAGCGCACCGGCCACTTCACGCAGCGAGGCGAAACCGGACGGCTGCAGCTTGTCCAGTTCCAGCACCACGCGTTCGATCTTCTTGTCGGTCTTGGCCGCCTCGATCACCCGCAGCAGATCACGCAGCTGCACTTCCTCGGCACCGTTGTCGCCAACGGCCTTGGCCAGCGCGCGGCTGACCGGGTCGGCACTGAACTGCTCGACCAGCCGGCCTTCCGGCGCGATCACCAGCGTGGTGCGGTCCTGCAGCGACTTGCTGGCGGAGGCACCCATGCCAGCGGCGACGATGAACATCACCAGCAACAGCAGCAACAGGCCGAAGAACACCAGGTTGAGGATCAGCCGGCGGGTGAAATTCATCACGTCCCACAGCCCGATGAAGAAACTGGCGACGGGGTTGCGACGTGCCGGGGGCAGCGGGGGCACGGTTTGGTTCATGGAACGCTCCGGATGGCTTCTTGCCGTGGTAACAGCATAGCCGGTGCCGTGTGAGGCGGCATCGGACACAAGTCAGGGGATCGCCCGTCACGGTCTGTGGTGACGGGCGCGACGATCAGTTCAGGGCCGACTGGCCGATGCGCAGGCTGCTGCGGCGCAGGCGCCACCCCATCAGGATGGCGGCGGCGGTCAGGCCCACGATCAGGCCGATCCACATGCCCTGCGGGCCCATGCCCAGGCCCAACCCGAGCCCGGCGCCAAGCGGCATGCCCAGCCCCCAGTAGGCGAACATGGCGATGAACATCGGTACGCGGGTGTCCTTCAGCCCGCGCAGCGCGCCGGCCGACAGCACCTGGATGCCATCGGGGAACTGGAAGGTGGCCGCGTACAGCAGCAGGGTGGACGCCAGGCCGGCCACGGCCAGGTCATTGGTGTAGACACCGACGATGGCATCGTGGCCGAACAGCAGCACTGCTGCCGACAGCGTCTGCGTGCCCATGATGATCGCGTAGCCGGCCCACGCCGCGCGGCGCACGCCGAAGCCATCACCACGGCCGACCGCATGGCCCACGCGCACGGTAGTGGCCTCGGCCACGCCCATCGGGATCATGAAGCACAGCTGCGCCACGTTGATCGCGATCTGGTGCGCGGCCGCCTCGTTGGCGCCCAGGCGGCCAATCAGCAGCGCGGTGACGATGAACAGACCGCCTTCCATCAGCACGGTGATGCCGATCGGCAGGCCGGTACGCAGCAGGTCCCAGATTGCCGCCGGGCGCGGGCCTTCAAAGTGGGCGAACAGCTGCAGGTGGGCGAAGCGCTTGGTGAACCACAGGTAGGTGGCGAACGCGATGGCCTGCAGCCACATCATCACCGCCGAGGCGATACCCAGGCCTTCCGCCCCCATTTCCGGGAAGCCGAGCTTGCCATTGGCCAGTACGTACCCCATCGGCGCCAGCACCAGCAGTCCACCGAAGCCGAGCAGCATGGTCGGCAGCGTCCAGTGCATGCCCTCGCTGAGGTAGCGCATGCAGAAGTACAGGGTCAGCGCCGGTCCCCCCCAGCGCACCGCGTGCAGGAACGCCGTCGCGCCGGGCACGATGTCCGGGGCGATGCCGAACGCCGGCAGCAGCGGCGGCACCACCGTAAGGAAGGTGAACATGATCAGGCCCAGGCCCAGTGCGAGCCACAGCGCCTGGCGGAACAGCGGGCCGATCTCGCGCTCGCGGCCGGCGCCGTGCAGCTGCGACACCGATGCGGTGAGCGAGATGAGCGTGCCGATGGGGATCAGCATCGGCAGCCACAGCAGGGCCGTGCCGATGGTCACCGCGGCCAGGGTTGCCGTGGCGTGGTGGCCGGCAATGACGTTGTCGACGAAGGAGATGAGACCGGTGGATACGTGACCCAGCACCAGAGGCAGGGCGAGCAGACCGGTCGCGCCGACTTCCTTGCTGAAGCGCGGCGTGGAGGTTGCAGTAGACATGGAGGTACAGAACGCCAACTGCGGTTGCGCGCGAAGGGCACAGGCACCGGGTTGGGGGCGGCCATTTTACGGCCAAACGATGCCACGCCGCATGCCCGGTAGAGTCGACCGTTGGTCGACTGCGCTTCATTCGGCCCGCGCAGGCCCCCCCGCGCTGCGCGCGGTAGTGGACCAACGGTCGACTCTACCCCGTTGAATCCCGGTCGAATCCCCGCCGAAATCCCGACCGGATCCCGGTCGGATCCCCCTGATTTTACTGGCCGGCCTGTCGCTTCAGCCAGGCGTCGCGTTCGGCGGCCGGCACCGCCAGGAAGGCGCTGCGCACGGCGTCGCGTTCCTGCGGTGGGGTGCGCTGGGCAACCAGCGCCAATTGCGTCAACTGCGCGGCGCTGAGTTGGCGCAGCACGGCCAACACTGGTTCGCGCTGCTCCGGCGGCACCAGTCCGAACAGGCCGTGCAGCTTCGGGAACTGCATGCCCAGCTGCGGGCCCAGCCGCCAGCCATCGCGGAAGGACTGGTCCTGGGCCTGGAACTGCTCGCGCAGGCGCTGCTGCTGTGCAGCCGGCAGCGCGGCAAAGCGGGCAGCGGCCTGGCGGATGCGTTCGCGCTCGCCCTCCGGCAACGCCTTCCACGCAGCGTAATCGGCACGACGCTGGCGCTGCTGCTCGGGCCGCAGTTGGGCAAAAGCGTCGGGTGAGCTCGTATCAGCAGCCAGTGCTGGCGTTGTGCCGGGTGCAGCGGGGGGCAGTGGCACCTGCAGCGAAGGGGGCGCGGCGGCCAGCGACAACGGCAGTGCCAGCAGCAGGCTGGTCAGCAGGAACTTATTCATCGGCAGCGGCCGTTTCCAGCGCGGCACCAACCGGCTCGGGGCGGGTCGGCTTGGGTTCGGATTCGTCCACCGGCAGCGGGCCACCTGCGGCGCTCCACGCATAAAGATCGGCATCGGCGGCCAGCGGATAGTCACGGTCGGCCAGCATGGCGGCGTCCTCGGCCGCGTGGCCATCGGCGCCGGCCATCGGCTGCACATCGGTGGCCGGCAGGGCTTCGACAGTGACCGGACCGGCCTCGGCGACCACGCCTTCCGGCAGCGGCGCATCGCTGGCCGGCGCACGGGTCTGCCAGTAGCGCCAGCCCAGGGCGGCGGCCAGCAGCACCGCGACCGTCGCCAGCAGGATGACCGGGCCACGCCAGCGCGGTGCGCCACCGGCAGCACGGCGGCGCTTGGGCGCACTGCGCTCCTCGCGGGCCGGCGCGCGCCAGCTGGTCGTAGGGGCCTGGTTGTTGGTCGCCGGCGCCGAGGGCTGCTGCAGCTGCTGCAGGCGCTTGGCGGGCAGATCGCGGATACGCAGCTGCACCTGCTCGGCCAGACCGCGCCATGCGGCGGCGTCGGGCTGGCCGTGGGCGTCACGCGGGCACGCGGCGGCCAGCAGCTGCTGGTAGCCGTCCTCCTCGATGTCCAGCACGCGGGTGGCAATGCTTTCATCCAGGCTGCCGCCGACCCGCAGCAGCAGGGCCAGACGCGGCAACGGCGGCATCTCGCCCAGGGCAGCCAGCGGCAGCGGCCATTGCCCCGCGGCCGGCTCGCGCAGCGCCTGGCGCTGGCCCAGCAGGGTCCAGAAACGGGTGGGCCACTGCGCCATCGGCAGATCACTGGCCACGGCGGAAAAAGCACGCATCACCGCAACCAGGGTCTGCTCGGCACGGGCGGGGTCACCGCACTGCAGTTCGGCAACCACCAGTGCGCGGCGCTCGACACCACGCAGGAACGCCGACAGCGCGCCGGCCGCGGTCGAGGAAACAGGGGCGGGCACAGCCGTCATCGGTTACTCCAAAGGTCTGCCGGCATGATAGCGGCAGCCCATCGGCGGCCGGCAGGACTTGCACCCGCGGCTACTTCGTGCTGCAGGTTGTGCACAGCATCAATCGTGCCGGGCAACGAACCGGGCTGAGCCAGCGCATTCACCCTGTTTCAGCAATGTTTCACACTCAAATCATTGATTTCAATGATGTTTTAAGTATGGCTATTTTTTGACCAACCCGAGTGTAAAGCTGTCGCCATCGGCCTCATGCGGTTCCGCTGACCGGTAACACACAACGTTATCCACAGAAGATGTGGATAAGACTGAATCTCTAATAGCCACCTGTATTTAGGTGACATTTATGATTCCGCGGCCACTGCGGGCGCCGTCCTCCGCTCTGCCATCGGCTCCCGCCCGGCCCGTTACACTGCGCCGATGCTCGACCCCATCCCGACCCTGCAGGTCGCCCTGCCCGTCCCGCTGCCGCGCCTGTTCGACTACCTGCCCCCGGAAGGCCCCGGCCCGGCCGTGCCGGTCGGCTGCCGGCTGAAGGTGCCGTTCGGCAACCGCGAGCTGGTGGGGATGGTGGCCGGCCATGGCCAGGTGGACGACGGCCAAGGCCTGCGGCAGGCGCTGGCCTGGTGCGACCCGCAGCCGCTGCTGCAGGGTGAGCTGTGGCAGAGCCTGCAATGGCTGGCCCGTTACACCCACTCCCCGCTGGGCGAGGTGGTGAACACGGCCCTGCCCGGCCCGCTGCGCCACGGCGAAGCCCTGCCCGACACCCATCACTGGGGCTGGCAGTTGACCGCCGCCGGCCAGGCCCAGCGCGAAAAGCTGCGCGCCGGTAGCCGTCCCCGGCAACTGGCCGAATTGCTGGGCGAGGCCGTGGTTGATGAGGATGTGCTGGGCGCGCGCATGGACGATTGGCGCACGGCCGCACGCAGCCTGGCCAAGCGCGAACTGGCCGAGCGCGTGGTTCTGAGCGTGGCGCCCCAGCATGCACAGCCCCTGCCCGGCCCCACCCTCAATGCCGAACAGGCCGAAGCCGTGGCCGCGATCAGCGCCGCCGACGGGTTCCATGCGTTCCTGCTGGATGGCGTGACCGGCAGCGGCAAGACCGAGGTCTACCTGCAGGCCATCATCCACTGCCTGGCGCAGGGAAAGCAGGCGCTGGTGCTGGTGCCGGAAATCGGCCTGACCCCGCAGACCCTGGCGCGCTTCCGGGGCCGCCTGGGCATCGCGGTACACGCCCTGCACTCGGGGTTGAGCGACAACGAACGCGCGCGCGTCTGGGCGGCCGCTTCGCGCGGGGAGGCGCGGGTGATCGTAGGGACCCGCTCAGCGGTGTTCACCCCGCTGCCACACGCCGGCCTGCTGATCGTCGATGAGGAACACGACGGCAGTTACAAGCAGCAGGATGGCATCCGCTACCACGCCCGTGATTTCGCCCTGGTGCGGGCCAAGGCACTGGGCATTCCCGTGCTGCTGGGCAGCGCCACGCCTTCGCTGGAAACCCTGCACAACGCCTACGCAGGCCGCTACACCCATCTGCGCCTGAAGCAGCGCGCAGGTGATGCGCGGCCGCCACGCGTGCGCATCCTGGATGTCCGCAAGCGGCCGCTGCACGATGGCCTCAGCGACGACGTGCTGGCCGGCATCGGCGAGCATCTGCGGCGCGGGCAGCAGGTGCTGGTCTTCAAGAACCGCCGCGGCTACGCACCGGTACTGCTGTGCCACGACTGCGGCTGGACCGCGCCCTGCCAGCGCTGCGATGCGCCGATGACCGTGCACGGCGGTGGCCGCCGCCTGCAGTGCCACCACTGCGGCGCGCGCCAGCCGGCGCCGCTGGCCTGCCCCGCCTGTGCCAGCCTCGCGTTGCAGCCGCAGGGCATCGGCACCGAACGCCTGGAAGAACACCTGGTCAGCGCCTTCGCCGATTACCCGGTGGTGCGCATCGACCGCGGCACCACCGCGCGCCGCGATGCGCTGGAACAGCAGCTGGCGAAGCTGGGCGACCAGCCCGGCATCCTGGTCGGCACGCAGATCCTGGCCAAGGGCCACGACCTGCCCAAGCTGACCCTGGTGGTGGTGGTGGGCATCGACGAGGGCCTGTTCTCGGCCGATTTCCGTGCCAGCGAAAAACTGGCGCAGCAGTTGATCCAGGTGGCTGGGCGTGCCGGCCGCGCGCGTGATCCCGGCGAAGTGTGGCTGCAGACCCACCACCCCGGTCATCCACTGCTGGAAACCCTGGTGAACGGTGGCTACCACCCGTTCGCGCAGGCTGAACTGAACCAGCGCCAGGCCGCCGGCTTTCCTCCGTTCGCGCATCTTGCGCTGATGCGTGCGGAAGCCCAGCAGGTGGAACATGCCAACGCCTTCCTGCTGGCGGCGCGTCAGTTGCTGGGGGAGCAGAACGTCGTGGAGGCCTATGGGCCGATGCCGGCGCCGATGCCACGCCGCGCCGGCTACCAGCGCACGCAGCTGCTGCTGTCGGCGCTGCAGCGGCCACCGCTGCACGGCGTGCTGGCCCAACTGGTGCCGCAGCTGTACGCGCTGCCGGAGGCACGCAAGGTGCGCTGGTCGCTGGATGTGGATCCGACGGATCTGTATTGAGGATCGGCGCTGGGGTCAGAGCCCACCCTTCAGGTGGGATCCGACCCCGACCCCGGTCGCCCCCGCTTACGTCAGCGGCGACATCACGCCGCGCTGGTACGCCGGGCGCTCGCGCAGGCGGGCGTACCAGTCGGCCAGGTGCGGCAGGTCCGGGCGCTGGATCGGCAGTTCGTACCAGGCGTAGATCAACGAGCCCAGCGGAATGTCGCCCATCGCGAATGTCTCGCCCGACAGCCACGGCTGCCTGGCCAGGGTTGCATCGGCCATCGCCAGGTAATCACCGGCACGCACGATGGCGGCGTTGATGCGTGCTTCATCGCGGTCGGCCGGGGCGGTGCGCATGATTCCCCAGATCAGTTCGGAGTACAGCGATGCCATCCGCGAGGTGCTCCAGTCCATCCACTTCTCGGCCTGCGCACGCTCCATCGCATCTTCGGCGTACAGCGTGCCCAGCGAATAGCGCGCGCTCAGGTAGCGCACGATGGTGTTCGATTCCCACAGCGGCAGGCCGTGGTCTTCGATCACCGGCACCAGGCTGTTGGGATTCATCGCCACGTACTCGGGTGACTGCGTGCCGCCATGGCTGCCGCCCACTTCGATGCATTCGTACGGCAACCCGATTTCTTCGGCGCACCACAGCACCTTGCGGACGTTGCTGGAATTACGGCGGCCCCAGATCTTCAACATTGCGGATTCCCTTGCCTGCAGCGGTGCGCCACGGTGGCGCGGAGCCGCTACGATACGCCCATCCACAGGGAGAGACGACGTGACTGCATGGGATGCTTTGAACTACGTTCTGCTGGCAGCGGGGCTGGTGATGCTGGTGCTGGGCTACCGCCGTTCCAGCCGCAACCAGCTGCTGTGTGCGGGGCTGTTGCTGCTGGCCTTCAATGGCGTCGAGGATTTCGCCGCCGGGTTTGCCGACGGCCATGCGGGTTCCGATGCGCGGGTGATCTGAGTCGCGGCGTCGATGTGCCGGCCAGCGGCCGGCACTACCGGTCTCTCTGATGTGCCGGCCAGCGGCCGGCGCTACCGGTTCTTTTTCGGCAGCGCGCGCACGTAGGACGATTTGCCGTCCTTCTTCAGCTCGAACAGGCCGATGGCTGCCAGCAGATCGCTGAGTTTTCCATACCCGTAGTTGCGTGGATCGAACGAGGCCTGGTTGCCGATCTGGCTGCCGACCGGGCCCAGGTGCGACCAGCCGTCTTCGCCCTCGGCCGCCGATACCGCACGGCGCAGCATCTTCACCAAGCGCGTGTCGTTGCGCAGTTCCGCGCTGTTCTTGCGCGGGCGCACTTCATCGCTGCCCACCTGCCCGGCAGGCACCTGTTCGGCCCCGGCCTCGACATCGGGAACACTGGCATGGGTCTGGCCCAGCGCTTCAAGGTAGGTGAACTTGGAACAGGCATTGACGAACGGCTCCGGCGTTTTCTTTTCACCGAAGCCATAGACCTTCACGCCATCGGTCAGCAGGCGCATCACCATCGGGGTGAAGTCGGCATCGCTGGACACGATGGCAAAGCCATCGAGGTTGCGCGCGTACAGCAGGTCCATCGCATCGATGACCATGGCCATGTCCGACGCATTCTTGCCCTTGCTGTAGGCGAACTGCTGGATCGGGCGGATGGCGTACTCGTGCAGCACCGCTTCCCAGCCTTTCAGCCGCGGGCTCTTCCAGTTGCCATAGGCACGGCGCACGTTGGCCACGCCATAGCGGGCGACCTCGGCCAGGACTTCGTCGATCTTCGATGCCGGCGCATTGTCGGCGTCGATCAGCAGGGCGATGCGCTTTTCCGGTTCAGACATGATTTCCTCGGTGGGCTGCAGGCTGAGCGGAGTATCACCCATGGCCACTGCCCGCCATGTGACGTGCGATGATGCAGGGCGACATCCATCCCCCTCTGGAGTACGTCGATGAGCCGCGAACCAGTCCCCCACCTGGTCATCATCGGCGGCGGTTTTGCGGGCCTCTGGGCCACCCGGGCCCTGGCCCGCGAGAAGATCAGGATCACCCTGCTCGACCGCCGCAACCACCACCTGTTCCAACCCCTGCTGTACCAGGTCGCCACCGCCGGCTTGTCCGCCCCCGATATCGCCGCCCCGCTGCGCCATATCCTCGGCCACCAGCGCAACGTGGAAGTGCGCCTGGGCGAGGTCGTCGCCATCGACAAGGCCACCCGCCAGGTTCAGCTGGCCGATGGCAGCACCCTGGGCTACGACAGCCTGCTGCTGGCGACCGGCGCCACCCATGCCTATTTCGGCAACGACCAGTGGGCGGCCGATGCGCCGGGCCTGAAGACCCTGGACGATGCCATCGCCCTGCGCCGCAAGCTGCTGCTGGCCTTCGAGCGCGCCGAGGCCGAACCGGACCCGGCGAAGAAGGCCGCCTGGCTGAGCTTTGCCGTGGTCGGCGGCGGCCCGACCGGCGTCGAACTGGCCGGCACCCTGGCCGAGATCGCCCGCCACACCCTGCGCAACGAGTTCCGCCACATCGACCCGGCCAGCGCCACGGTGCGCCTGGTCGAGGCGGGCCCGCGCGTGCTGTCCTCCTTCCCCGAAGTGCTTTCGCTGAAGGCGCGCCGGCAGCTGGAAAAGCTGGGCGTGGAAGTGCTGACCGGCACCCCGGTGAGCGACATCGACAGCCAGGGCTTCAAGCTGGGCGAGCAGTTCGTGCCCGCACGCACCGTGGTCTGGGCCGCTGGCGTGGCCGCCTCGCCGCTGGCGCGCACGCTGGACGTACCGCTGGACCGCGCCGGCCGCGTGCTGGTGCAGCCCGACCTGACCCTGCCCGACCATCCCGAATTGTTCGTGGCCGGCGATCTGGCCGCCGTGAACCAAGCCAACGGCAAGCCGGTGCCCGGCGTGGCGCCTGCCGCCAAGCAGATGGGCAAGTACGTGGCCGATGTGATCCGTGCGCGCCTGCATGGCAAGCCGACGCCGGGGCCGTTCAAGTACGCCGATTACGGCAACCTGGCCACCATCGGCCGCATGGCCGCCATCGTGCACCTGGGCAAGCTGCAGCTGTCGGGCATCCTGGCCTGGTGGTTCTGGCTGGCCGCGCACGTGTTCTTCCTGATCGGTTTCCGCAACCGCATCGTGGTGCTGTTGAACTGGGCGGTGGCGTACTGGAGCTACCAGCGCAGCGCGCGCATCATCTTCGGCGATGATCAGGAAGACCGACGGCCGAGGTAATGGCCTGCACGACCCTGGGGTCGGATCCCTTTCCGCAGGAAAGGGCTCTGACCCCGCCTCTCAACCACTACGCAAAGGAATGCCATGACCACCCCTGACGCCCAGCAGAAGCGCGCCCGCACCGCCCTTGAACAGTTGCTGGGCACCGAAGAAGGCGAGGACAGCGTCGACCTGTTCATCCAGCATCATCTGGACGAGATCGAAGCCGGGTACTGGAACGCGCAACTGGGCACGGCCACGCCGGCGGCCAGCGCGGTGCTGGGCCTGCTGCAGCCGCGCGCGCCCTGGGGAGACGATGGATCGGTGCACGTCGATTTCGAGCTGCCGGGCGACGTCTCGCAGTATGTGCTGAGTGTCGAGTTCGATGAGGACGGCGAGGTGCTTGGCGTTTCGATGGAGAGCTGAGCGCGGCGAGGCCATCCACGCGTGGCGTGGATCTACTCCGCCTTCGGTTTCGGATACCACAGCGCATTGACGATGACCCAGCGCTGGTCGAAACGACCCATGTGGAAGTAGTCGACGAACCACGGGGTTTCCAGCCGCACCGAGGCCGCGTTGCCGGTGACATCCAGCACCGTGCAGCGGCGGTCCCATTGCTCCTTCGGAGTCTTCAACGCGCCCTGCTTGGTCAGAGCCACCAGTTCTTCCTTGGACATGCGGCGCAGGCCCAGTCGCTCATCCGGCGTATCGCCCAGCACCGCGCGCTTGGCCACGTCCGGGTGCAGGGACCGGGCCACGCGCTGCGGGTCGGCCTCCAACTGGCCGTCCACGTAGTCGTGGCAGGTGGCTTCGATGGCCGCGAGGGTGGCCGGGTCGGCGGCCGGGCTCGTCGCACCGGCAACAGCAAACAGCAGGGCAAGCGTGGGCATTCCGGGTCTCCAGCGCTGGGCGTCTGGCGATGATGGCATGGGTGCGGCACCCATCCACACATGGCGTGGATCTACTGCATCAGGCGCATTTCATCGGCGCCCATCCACGCATGGCGTGGATCTACGGGACGGCCTGGGCCGGGGCCTGCAGCCAGGCCAGCTTGCGTTCACGCGGCTGCTGCTTGAGCTGCCATTCGGCACGTGAGGCAGCGGCGCGGTCCGGGTATTCGCGCACGGCGAGGATGCGCAGCGGCGGCCGGGCCCGTGTGTAGCGGGCGCCCTTGCCGGCCTGGTGGGCGGCGAAACGGGCCGCCACGTCGGTGCTGATGCCGGCGTAATAGCTGCCATCCCGGCACTCAAGCAGATACAGGAACCAGGGCACGGGCGGACGGGTCATGGGGAGATTATGGCGTGCTGCACTGCAGCGGATATACTGGCGGCCGAATGCAGGAGAGAGGCGCCACGCTGGCGCCCGCCGAAGGCGCAGGCTCCCATGATCGCTCAGGCCGGTGGGCTGGAATCCCACCAACCATGCATTCGACTCGCCGAGCTGGAGAGAGGTCACCGGGCACGCCCGGCACGATCCGCCGAAGGGGCACGCGGTTCATCCCGCTGAACTCTCAGGCAAAAGGACAGCGGGAGCGGCACCGGTCATCGTCATCCCGTCATTGCGCAGGCAGTGGCGGTATACGCGCATGGCCGGCCCCACCGCGCCCGGAGCCTTTCCCATGCTGCTGTCCATCATCTACCTCGTCGCCATTTCCGCCGAAGCCATGACTGGCGCCCTGTCCGCAGGCCGCCGTCGCATGGATCTGTTCGGCGTGGTCATGATCGCCTGCGTCACCGCCCTCGGTGGCGGTTCGCTGCGCGACATCCTGCTGGGCCACTACCCGCTGGGCTGGGTGAAGCACCCCGAGTATCTGGGCTTCACCGTGTGCGCGGCGCTGATCGCCACCTGGGTGGCGCGCTGGATGCATCACTTCCGCCGCACCTTCCTGGTGCTGGATGGCCTGGGGCTCATTGCCTTCACCCTGATCGGCTGCTCGATTGCACGCGAGGCCGGCCATGCGATGCCCATCGTGCTGATTGCCGGCATGCTGACCGGTGCCTTCGGCGGCGTGCTGCGCGACATCCTCTGCAACGAAGTGCCCCTGATCTTCCAGAAGGAGCTGTACGCGATCATCTCGCTGCTGACCGGCGCGGTGTACCTGCTGCTGCTGCGCTGGGGCGTGGCCGATGCCACCGCCATCCTGTGCTGCCTGGGCGGCGGCTTCGCGGTGCGCCTGCTGGCGATCCACTACCGCTGGGAAATGCCCAAGTTCGTGTACCACGACGAAGTGCATTGACCGTTTGACGGTAGTGCCGGCCGCTGGCCGGCAACGCTGCACACGCCCACAAATTCCAGCAGGTTGCCGGCCAGCGGCCGGCACTACCGGTGATAGGACATGACCAAGGTCATGCGGCATTCGCCGGTCTGATTGGCTACCATTGACGCCCCGTCGCACGCGCGACGGCATCCAGCCACGCTGCGCTCGCGGCCCCGCCAGACAACTCCCCTCCCCCGCTGCCCGCTGCGCATGAAGCGTGACCGGGCGTACATGTCCCTGCGTGCCCGCAGGGCGCAGGATGCCCCATGTCCGCTGTTGAGCCGTCCCGTAGCACCCCGTCGCGTTCCCACCGCAGGTGGGCGATTCCCGCCGCCATCATCGTGATCGGCCTGGTGGCCTGGTGGGCGTGGCCGCGCGCCGATGCGGACGTGGCCGAAGGGCCGGGCAAGACCGTACCGGTGCGCGTGGCCCGCGCCAGCGCCGAACCGCTGCAGCTGCGCCTGAAGGCCGTCGGCACCGTCACCCCGCTGCACAGCGTGGTGGTGCGCAGCCGCGTGGATGGTGAACTGCTGCGCCTGCATTTCCAGGAAGGCCAACAGGTCAAGGCCGGTGATCTGCTCGCGCAGATCGACCCGCGCCCCTATGAAGTGAAGCTGGCGCAGGCACAGGGCACCCAGCAGCAGAACCTGGCCGAACTGGAAAACGCCGAACGCCAGCTGCAGCGCTACCGCGAACTGCAGAAGCAGAACTACGTGTCCGGGCAGGAACTGAGCGACCAGCAGAGCAAAGTCCGCCAGCTGCAGGGCCGACGCATCAGCGATCAGGCTTCGGTGGACGAAGCGCGCCTGCAACTGCAGTACACCCGCATCACCGCACCGGTCAGCGGTCGCGTCGGCCTGCGCCGGCTCGATGTCGGCAACCTGGTGCACGCCAGCGACACCGACGGCCTGGTGACCCTGGCGCAGACTGCTCCGATCAGCGTGCTGTTCACCGTGCCCGAACCGGAACTGCCGGCCCTGCTCGACGCCGTGCAGGCGCAGGCCGGCCTGCCGGTGGAAGCCTGGGACCGCAGCGAAAGCAAGGCACTGGCGCAGGGCACGCTGTCCAGCGTCGACAACCGCATCGACACCGCCACCGGCACGCTGAAGCTGCGCGCGCAGTTCGACAACGCGGGCCTGGCCCTGTTCCCCAACCAGTTCGTCAACGTGCGCCTGCAGCTGGGCGAACACCCGGCACTGCTGATTCCCGATGCCGCCGTGCAGTTCGGCAGCCAGGGCAACTACGTGCACATCGTCGACAAGGACAACAAGGCACAGCGCCGCACCGTGGTGCTGGGCCCGGCCGATGAGGGCCGCGTGGCCGTGCGTTCGGGCCTGCAGGCTGGCGACCAGGTGGTGATCGAAGGCATCGACGGGCTGGAAGACGGCACCGCGGTGGAGATCATCGCCGAACCCGCTGCTGCAGCGAAGGCGGCCAAGGCCGGCGCATGAACCTGTCGCGTCCGTTCATCCTGCGCCCGGTAGCCACCACGCTGCTGATGGTGGCGCTGCTGCTGTCCGGCGTGCTGGCTTACCGCCTGCTGCCCGTGGCGGCGCTGCCGCAGGTCGATTACCCGATCATCCAGATCACCACGCTGTACCCCGGCGCCAGTCCGGAACTGACCACGCGCACGATCACCGCGCCGCTGGAACGCCAGCTCGGGCAGATTCCCGGCCTGAAGCAGTTGTCGTCCACCAGTTCCGGCGGTGCCTCGGTCATCACCCTGCAGTTCGGCCTGGATGTGGCGCTGGGCGTGGCCGAGCAGGATGTGCAGGCCGCCATCAACGCAGCCGGCAGCTTCCTGCCGGATGATCTGCCAGTGCCGCCGGTGTACCGCAAGGTCAACCCGGCCGACACGCCCATCCTTACCCTCGCGGTGACCTCGCAGGCGCTGGCCCTGCCACAGGTGCACGATCTGGTGGACACGCGCATCGCGCAGCGCCTTTCGCAGCTGCCGGGCGTCGGCCTGGTCAGCCTGGCCGGTGGCCAGCGCCCCGCCGTCCGCATCCAGGTGAACCCGGCTGCACTGGCCGCCAACGGCCTGGGCATGGACCACATCCGCACCGCCATCGCTGCGGCCAACGTCAACCTGCCCAAGGGCAGTTTCGATGGCCCGATCCGCGCGGTGATGCTCGATGCCAACGACCAGATGCGCAGCGTGGATGAGTACCGCGCCCTGGTGCTGGCCTGGCGCGACGGTGCCCCGTTGCGGCTGGGCGATGTGGCCACCATCACCGATGGCGCCGAGAACCGCCAGCTGGCCGCCTGGAGCGGCACCACGCCGGCGGTACTGGTAAACATCCAGCGCCAGCCCGGTGCGAACGTGATTGCCGTGGTTGAACAGGTACGCACGCTGCTGCCGCAGCTGCAGGCCACGCTGCCGGCGGGCGTGCAGATGGCCGTGCTGAGTGACCGCACCGAATCGATCCGCGCCTCCGTGCGCGGCGTGCAGAAGGAACTGGTGCTGGCCATCGGCCTGGTGGTGCTGGTCACCTGGGTGTTCCTGCGCAACCTGCCGGCCACTCTCATTCCCAGCGTGGCGGTGCCGCTCTCGCTCATCGGCACCTTCGCGGTGATGCTGCTGGCCGGCTATTCGCTCAACAACCTCACGCTGATGGCACTGACCATCGCCACCGGCTTCGTGGTGGACGATGCCATCGTGATGCTGGAAAACATCGCCCGCCATCTGGAAGACGGTGAAAGCCCGCGCGAGGCGGCGCTGAAGGGTGCGACCGAGATCGGCTTCACCCTGGTCTCGCTGACCGTCTCGCTGATCGCGGTGCTGATCCCGCTGTTGTTCATGGCCGATCTGGTGGGCGCGCTGTTCCACGAGTTCGCGGTGACGCTGGCGGTAGCGATCGGCATTTCGCTGCTGGTGTCGCTGATGTTGACGCCGATGCTGTGTGCGCGCTTCCTGAAGCCGCATGCGAAGGGGTCAGAGCCCCAAGGGGATCTGCCCCCGGCCCAGGGGTCGGATCCCGCCAGGGCTCCGACCCCAAAACAGGATGTCTTCGACCGCATCATCGCCGTCTACGACCGCCAGCTGCAGTGGGTGCTGCAGCGCCAGCCGTTGATGCTGCTGGCCACCGTCGCCACGCTGGCGCTCACCGTGGCGTTGTACTTCGCCGTGCCCAAGGGCTTCTTCCCGGTGCAGGATGCCGGCCTGGTGCAAGGCATCAGCGAAGCACCGCAGGCGATTTCCTTCCAGGCCATGCGCGAGCGCCAGCAGGCGCTGGCAGCGGCCATCGAAGCCGACCCGGCGGTGGCCAGCGTGTCCTCGTACATCGGTGTGGACGGCAACAATGCCACGCTCAACACCGGCCGCCTGCTGATCGAACTGAAGCCGCATGGCGACCGCGAAGGCGCCGCCGTAGTGATGGAACGGCTGCAGCACCGCGTGTCGAAAATTCCCGGCATCACCCTGTACCTGCAGCCGGTGCAGGAACTGGGCATCGAAGACCGCATCAGCCGCAACCAGTACCAGTTCACCCTGACCACGCCCGAACAGCAGACGCTGGAAACCTGGACGCCGAAGCTGCTGCACGCCCTGCGCCAGCAGCCGGCGCTGCGCGATGTAGCCAGCGACCTGCAGATGCAGGGCCGGCAGGCGCGGGTGAACATCGACCGCGATGCCGCCGCGCGCCTGAACGTGAGCGTGGAAGCGGTGGCCGATGCGCTGTACGACGCCTACGGGCAGCGGCAGATCTCCACCATCTTCACCCAGGCCAGCCAGTACCGCGTGGTGCTGGAAGCCGATCCCTCGGGCCAGCCCGGGCCCGACGCCATCAGTGGCCTGCGCGTGCGCAACAGCGATGGGCAGACCGTACCGCTGGGCGCGGTAGCGCGGGTGGAACTGGGGCCGGCGGCACTGCTGCGCAACCATGTGGGCCAGTTCCCAGCGGCCACGCTGTCGTTCAACCTGGCACGGGGTGCCTCACTGGGCGAAGCCACCGCCGCCGTGGAAGCGGCGCGCACGCAGATCGCCCTGCCCGACAGCATCGAACTGCGCCTGCAGGGTGCGGCCGCAGCGTTCAGCAGTTCGCTGTCGTCCACGCTGTGGCTGATCCTGGCCGCCGTGGTGGTGATGTACATCGTGCTGGGCGTGCTCTATGAAAGCTTCGTGCACCCGATCACCATCCTCTCCACCCTGCCCTCGGCCACGGTGGGCGCGCTGGCCGCGCTGTGGGTGAGCGGGCGCAGCCTGGATCTGATCGCCGTGATCGGCATCGTGCTGCTGATCGGCCTGGTGAAGAAGAACGCGATCATGATGATCGACTTCGCGCTGGACGCGCAGCGCACGCGTGGCATGGCCCCGCGCGAGGCGATCCACCAGGCGGCGCTGCTGCGCTTCCGGCCGATCCTGATGACCACGCTGGCCGCGCTGTTCGGCGCGGTGCCGCTGATGCTGGCCAGTGGTTCCGGTGCGGAACTGCGGCAACCGCTGGGCTGGGTGATGGTCGGCGGCCTGCTGGTCAGCCAGGTGCTGACCCTGTTCACCACCCCGGTGATCTACCTGGCCTTCGACCGCCTGCAGCGGCGGCGCACGGCCGCCCCCGCCATGCCCGGCGAGGCCCGCGCATGAGCCCCATCGCACGCCTGGCCCAGGCCTGCGTGCAGCGACCGGTGGCGACGATCCTGCTGGCGGTGGCGCTGGTGCTGGCCGGGCTGCTGGCGCTGCGCATGCTGCCGGTGGCGCCGCTGCCGCAGGTGGATTACCCGGCCATCGAAGTGAGCGCCAGCCTGCCCGGCGCCTCGCCCGAGTCGATGGCCGCCACCGTGGCCACACCGCTGGAACGCGCCCTGGGCAGCCTGCCCGGCATCTCGCGCATCGATTCGGCCAGCACCCAGGGCCAGACCTCGGTGGAGCTGAAGTTCGTGCTCGGCCGCGATATCGACGAAGCCGCGCGCGAAGTGCAGGCGGCCATCAACCTGGCACGCGGGCAGTTGCCCAGCGGCATGCCGGGCATGCCGCAGTACCGCAAGGTGAATCCCTCGCAGGCACCGATCCTGGCACTGGCGCTGACCTCGGACACGCTGCCACCGGGCCAGCTGTACGACCTGGCGTCCACCGTACTGGCGCAGAAGCTCTCGCAGGTGCCGGGCGTGGGCGAAGTGCAGGTGGGCGGCAGCGCCCTGCCGGCGGTGCGCGTATCGCTGGACCCGAACGCCCTCAACCACGCCGGGCTGGCATTGGAAGACGTGGCCCAGGCCATCGGCCGCGCCAACGCGGTGCGACCGCTGGGTGCGGTGGGCGATGACCGCCAGCACTGGCAGCTGGAAGCACCGCTGCAGCTGCGCCAGGCCGCGCAGTACCGCGAACTGGCGTTGAAGGTCAGCGACGACCGCACCCTGCGCCTGGGCGATGTGGCCGCCGTGGCCGATGGCGTGGAAGACCGCTACGCCAGCGGCTTCCACAACGAACGCCCGGCGGTGCTGCTGATCGTCAGCCGCCAGCCCGGTGCGAACATCATCGCCACCGTCGATGCCATCCAGGCGCAGTTGCCGCAGCTGCACGCGCTGCTGCCGCCCAGCGTGGACATGCGGCTGGTGATGGACCGCTCGCCGGTCATCCGCGCCACCCTGCACGAAGCCGAGCTGACCCTGGTGCTGGCCATCGCCCTGGTGGTGCTGGTAGTGCTGGCGTTCCTTGGCCACTGGCGCGCCGCGCTGGTGCCCAGCGTGGCCATCCCGGTGGTGCTGTTCGGCACGCTGGCGCTGGTGGCGTTGATGGGCTTCTCGCTCAACACGCTTTCGCTGATGGCCCTGATCGTCGCCGCGGTGCTGGTGGTGGACGATGCCATCGTGGTGCTGGAAAACATCGCCCGCCACCGCGAACTGGGCGCCGACCGCTGGCAGGCCGCCGTGCGCGGTGCGGCCGAAGTGGGCGCCACCCTGCTGTCGATGAATGTGGCACTGGCGGTGGTGTTCGTCTCCATCCTGTTCCTGGATGATTTCGTCGAGCGCCTGTTCCGCGAATTCTCGCTGACCCTGGTGGCAGCGATGAGCGTGTCGGTGGTGGTTGCCCTCAGCCTGGTGCCGATGCTGTGCGCGCGCCTGTTCGTGGATGACGCGCAGCAGGCGTCGCGCTGGCAGCGCGGCAGCAATGCACTGTTCGAGCGCGTGCGCGCCGCCTATCTGCGCACCCTGCAGGCAAGCCTGCGTCGGCTGCGCTGGCCGCTGCTGGCGTTCGTGGCAGTCATCGCCCTCAACGCGTGGCTGTTCCAGCAGGTACCCAAGGGCGTGGTGCCCAAGCAGGACACCGCACAGCTGCGGGGCTTCGCGCGCGGCGACGATGGGCTTTCGTTCCAGGCCATGCAGCCGAAGATCGATGCCTACCGCACGCTGCTGCTGTCCGACCCGGCCATCGAAGACATCATCGGATATATCGGCGGCAGCAACGGCGTCAACAACGCCTTCATCATGATCAAGATGAAGCCGCTGGCCGAGCGCAAGGTGTCCAGCCAGGAAGTGATCGACCGCCTGCGCGCACGCCTGCCGAAGCTGCCCGGCGGCAATCTCTACCTGTGGGTCGACCAGGACATCCGCCTGGAAGGTGGCGGCAGCAGCGGCCAGTACGAATTCCAGCTGCTGTCGGCGGACATGGCGCCGTTGCGCGAGTGGGCGCCCAAGGTTGCCGCCGCGCTGCGCACCCTGCCCGAGCTGGTGGATGTGGAAGCGCAGGGCGAGGCCGGCATGCGCCAGGTCGTGCTGGACATCGACCGCGAAGCCGCCGCGCGCCATGGCGTCAACCTGCGCACCGTGGCCAACGTGCTCAACAACTCCTTCAGCCAGCGCCAGGTCGCCACCCTGTACGACAGCCTCAACCAGTACCGCGTGGTGATGGAACTGGACCCTAAGCATACCCAGGACCCGGGCACGCTGGCGCGACTGCAGGTAGTGGATGGCAATGGCCAGCGCATTCCGCTGTCCACCATCGCCAGCTGGCGTTATGGCATGGCACCGGACCGCATCTACCACAGCGAACAGTTCGCCTCGATCTGGATCGAGTTCGCGCTGGCACCGGGCGTCGGCCTGGAACAGGCCACACAGGCCATCAACGCGGCGATGGCCAAGCTGATGTTGCCGCGCACGGTGCAGGCCAAGCTGTCGGGCGAGGCCGGTGGCCTGGACCAGCTGCGTTCTCGCCAGCTGTGGCTGGTGCTGGGTGCCACCCTGGCGGTCTATCTGGTGCTGGGCATCCTGTACGAAAGTTTCCTGCAGCCGCTGGTGATCCTGTCCACCCTGCCCTCGGCCGGCATCGGCGCGCTGCTGGCGCTGTGGGCGTTCGGCAACGAACTGAACCTGATCGCGTTGCTGGGGTTGTTCCTGCTGGTGGGCGTGGTGATGAAGAACACCATCCTGCTGGTGGATTTTGCCCTGGCAGGGGAGCGGCGGGGCCTGAGTGCGCAGGAGGCGGTGATGGATGCGGCACGGCTTCGCCTGCGGCCGATCCTGATGACCTCGCTGGCGGCACTGCTGGGCACCCTGCCGTTGATGCTGGCCAACGGCGAAGGCTGGGAACTGAGGCAGCCGCTGGGCATCGCGATTGTCGGCGGGTTGCTGGTGAGCCAGTGGCTGACGCTGTACACGACGCCGGCGATGTATCTGGCGCTGGCGAGGATGCGCGCGAAGCGGTGAATGCGGGCGGTTCATCCACGCATGGCGTGGATCTACTGCATCGGGTGGGACCTTGTAGAGTCGAGCTTGCTCGACTGCCCTTTGCGGTGGATCAACAGCCGTCGAGCAAGCTCGACACTGCAGAAGGCGGATCAGCGCGCGGAGCGGATTGCATTACCTGACGTGCCGGGCATGGCACGACGGCTTCGTGCCACACGCCGAGCAGGCGTGGTTGCAGATTCCCGCGGCGGGTCCAGCAGCGGCACCGTCGTGCCAGTACGTTCGGCCAGCCAGCGCACCACATCCGGCTTTTCCATCGCCAACGCCAGCAGCATCGTCGTAGCATCGTCGGGATAGGTCGTCTCGTTCTCGTAGCGGGAGAACGCAATGGCACCTTTTCCGAAGAGCGTTGCCGCTGCACGCTGGGTCAGGCCATAGCGACGCCGAAATGCGAGCACGTCCTCACCCAGCAAGAGGCCGCCGTAATGTTCGCGCCGGGCCGCCAGACGCCTGAGGTTCTCGATCTGCTGTGCTTCGCTGGTTGCCGTAGCGCCACATGCAGGGCACTCCATCACCAACAGGTCGACAACAACTTCATTGCCACGCGGGCTGAAGTGTCGTTCGCGTGTGGATGCCAGCAACCGTGCGTTCTGGCAGGCCGGACACATCCGGGGCTTGGCGTTGTTCATGGCGTGCTCCGATCAATCACGTGGCGATCTACAGATGGCAGCTGAGAAAGACGAGTCGCAACGTCCCGTCCTGGCCAACTGAGAATTTCAGGTAGTAGTTGATGTCCGAACGGCTGTTCCTGCACTTGCGCACATCGTCGTAGCGAACCGCATACGCGTCACACGGGTGCCAATGGCCCAACTGGTCCCTGCACCACTCCGATCCCTTGTAGTCCACCGCCTGCAGGCACAGCAGACAGTCCAACAGATCACCCAGTGTCCAGCGCAGGTTCTCCAGATCCCGCTGTGCCTTGTACGTGGCCACCCAGATGTCGTCAGGCTGAAGGCTTCCCGCCCGCGCGCAGTCCTGCAAAGCACACAGATCAATCAGGGGCCGCCCGCAGACATTGATTGTCCGCCGCCATCGCCGGGATTCCTGAGGCCACGGCAACTGGGCAGGATTTATCCGCCACAGCGCCAGCATCAATTTATCACCGTGATAAGTTTCGTCAAGTCCATGACCGATCTTCCGCTCCTGCCGCCGTGGGTTGGCGGCTCCCGCACGGACAACCGTGGGGCGTAGACGGAAGAAGCGGAATGGTCGTTTGCGGCAGACCGCGCTGGACACACACAGGGCCCTTCTGCTGCCCGCAGATTCCTCAGTGGAATCAGTGAAATGCGGCCCCCATGAAGGCCTGCCAGACGCAGGATCATCGTGAGCCGGGGGCGCGCTGTCGGCGCTGATGTGGCCGCCGACGGGTCGTAGCCGTCATTGGCGGGCAATCATCCACGCATGGCGTGGATCTACAGTTCACTCCACCCCGGCGATGTACCTGGCGCTGTCGCACTTACGTAGCGCCAGGCGCATCGCCGGTGCGGACGGGTCGGTCTCCAACTCCGACCGACCCTGATCGCGGCCGCACCCCCGCAGGCGCTGGCCGCCATCCACACACGTACCGCAATCAAGCGGCTTCAGACACCTTTACTTCACGACGGGCGCGCACGGCAGCGGCCAAGCGCTCCAGCACCTGCACGGTGGTGTCCCAATCAATGCAGCCATCGGTGATGCTCTGGCCGTAGACCAGCGGCTGGCCTTCCACCAGTTCCTGGCGGCCGCCGACCAGATGGCTTTCCACCATCACGCCGACGATGCGCTGTTCGCCGTCTTCCAGCTGGGTGGCGATGTCCTCGATCACCTTCGGCTGGTTTTCGGGGTTCTTCAGGCTGTTGGCGTGGCTGGCATCAATCATCAGGCGCGTCGGCAGCTTGGCCTTGGCCAGCGCCTGGCAGGCCTCGCCCACGCTGGCCGCGTCGTAGTTCGGCTGCTTGCCGCCACGCAGGATCACGTGGCAATCCGGGTTGCCGGTGGTGGACACGATGGCCGTGCCGCCCTGCTTGGTGACCGACAGGAAGTGGTGCGGGTTGGACGCGGCACCCACCGCATCGGCGGCAATCTTCACGTTGCCATCGGTGCCGTTCTTGAAGCCCACCGGGCACGACAGGCCCGATGCCAGCTCGCGGTGCACCTGGCTTTCGGTGGTGCGCGCGCCGATGGCGCCCCAGGCCACCAGATCGGCGATGTACTGCGGCGAGATCACATCGAGGAACTCGACGCCGGCCGGCAGGCCCAGCTTGTTGATATCGCGCAGCAGGCCGCGGGCAATGCGGAGGCCCTTGTCGATCTTGAAGCTGCCATCCAGGTCCGGATCGTTGATCAGGCCCTTCCAGCCCACCGTGGTGCGCGGCTTCTCGAAGTACACGCGCATGACGATTTCCAGTTCGCCGGCCAGCGCATCGCGCAGGGGCTTCAGGCGCTGGGCGTACTCGATGGCCGCGTGCGGATCGTGGATCGAACACGGGCCCACCACTACGGCCAAGCGGTCGTCACGGCCGTGCAGGATCTCGTGCAGGGCCGCGCGCGAGGCGCTGACCGTGTCGGAGGCTTCATCGTCACACGGCAGCATCGCCAGCAGCTGGGCGGGCGGTGTCAGCGGTTCGATGGTACGGATACGAAGGTCGTCGGTGTGCGGGGGCATGGGGGGGGTCTCTACGGAATGTGGGGGTCCGCAGCGTGGCGACATGAAAAAAGCCGCCAGGTTCGCTGGCGGCTTTCGGGAATGCGTCTGAAGGTTTCTTCAGGGTGAGCGCAGTCCTTCCTCCGCCGGGGGCTTCGGAAAGTAATACCAATAAAAGTTGGCGTGGGCTGCGTTCATGGGATGTATTGATAGCACAGCTTCTGCGCTGTGCAAAATGTTTCATTGGCAACTGCGGGCGCGGTTCAGGCAGGGCGCGCCTCAGCGCTTGCCGTGCACTTCCACATCCAGCAGCAGGCCTTCATGGATGTCCACCCAGCGCTCCACCACGCGGTCCAGTTCCTTGCGGGCATCGTCCAGCTGCTCGGGGTTGAGCAGGGAGCGGGCGGTGTAGAGATCGGAGACGAGCTGCCGCAGGGTCGATTCCAGGATGGCGACCGACGGCCCCTCCAGCCCCGGCACCTGCAGCGCCGGGCTGTCGCCAAGGGTTCCGTACAGCGTGACCTGGAGCTTGCTCTGCATGATCGACTTCCCTGCGGGTGGACATGGGCAGGGGTCATGTTTACCCGGAATCGGTGACAGGCGCATGTGCCAGTTGCTGCAGCCTAGCCGGCAACTGCGACGTACGCTTGCCGGCAGGATGAACCAGGCTGCAGGCACTAAGCCTGACAGCAACCAAGGCGTGCAGCCACCTCGGCCGCTTTATGCCTCCAATCTCCCAGAGCCTTCTGCTGCAGATTGGAGATCTGCTCGCACGCTTCACCCGTTCTCCCAACAGAGTGCATCAGCACCGCTGGATAGGCGACATCAAGTGCGAGTGGTCGCTTGGCTGCAGAAGCCTCCAGATACTCGAGAATATCCGAAGACGAGGTAGCAGCCGTACGAACAGGGAGTCAACGTTGAGTGGCAGCCGCTGCTGGTGTTCGGCACGCCCACCTGCGGGCGATTCGATAACTGCAAGGTCGTTGTGTTGTCGCGATTGAACCGCGTGATCGTCTGGCAGGTGACGCGCCCGTAAGTTATCGAGGCCGAAGTTCAACGGCGGCAAACAGACGGCAAAACAAGGGCTTTCAAGGCGTTGGGCGTATGCAATAATTCGCGGCGCTTCGTGAATGTCGCAGTCGCCCTTGGTGCTCTGCGCGAGCATATGCACAAGATGGATTGCCACCGAAAACGGGTGGCCGGGTCTGGAAGCCCGTGCAACAGAAGAAACGTTTGTCAGCCGGCGCCGCGTGGTGCGGCGCCGGCTGGCAAATCGTCCGCGTTCCATGGCGGGCGGTACGTGGGGACCTGAGGGTCCACCGGTTTACTTCTGTTTCCCGGCTTCCAGCCACGTACCGTCCGCCACCTCTTCCGGTGGCGCTGCCGTCTTTCCTGTACGGAGCACATGCCATGAACGCAAAGCACGTTCCCTTCCCGGGCCGCAACCACGACGAACCGGCCAACGCCGACGACGCATTCCGCGATCCCAACCGCTTCATTACCAGCCTGCGGCGCATTGGTGCCGGCTACGGCAGCGATGGGCAGCCGTGGCCCGAGTCCAACCTGCCGATCGGACGCCGTATCCAGATTGCCGATGGCGATTGCGCCTTGGCCGGGCTTCGCGTCCTGCATGAGGTGTTGTTGGCAGCCGAACGCTGCCGTCGCAACGGCGGGCCGGAACATGACGTGGGCGAGCGGGTGATGGAAGGGCTGATGCTGGCCTGCCTGGCGCTGGGTACGCACGCGGCAGAGCGGGTGCACCCGTAGCAGCAATCGGGTTGCGCGGATGGCTTCATCCACGCAGGGCGTAGATCTACCGTAGAGTCGGGCTTGCTCGACTGCTCTTTCTACACGCCAAGAGCAGTTGAGCAAGCTCGACTCTACGTTTTGCTGAGGGTGCGTTGGGCGCGCTTGCGGATGTGTGCGTTTGCTGAGCTACTGTGTTCGCGTTGCCAACGCGTACAGAGATCGCGCACCCACTCGGGTTGCGTCTTGCTGGCATCGTTGAGCCAGTTGCCCACCGAGTCCTGCACGTAGCGCTCGGGGTCGTTGGCCAGTGCTTCCAGCAGCGGAAGTGCGTGCTGCGGTTGCTGCTTGAAGGCGGCGATGTGTGTGGCCCATGCGCCGCGCGGGCGCAGTGCTTCACAGGCGAACCGGCGCAGGTAAGGTGAGGCTTCACCGGTCCACGGCAGCAGCAACTGTAGTGCCTGCAAAGGCGCTGCCACCACGTCAGCACGCACGGCCAGCCACGCCCATTCGCGCACGCCGAAATGCGGATCATCGGCCAGTGGCCGCAGGGCGTGCAGCTTGCCGGACATCGCCAATGTGGCATCACTGCCGATGAGGTAGCAGGCCCAGCCTCGTACCGTGTCTGAGGGGTGCGACTGCCACTGTGCTGCATCGCCCTGCCCTGCTTCGCGCAGCAGCGTTGCAGCCAGGGCCATGCGCTGTGTGACACCCTTGCTGGCAGCTTCGCGCATGCGTTGCACTGCGGCGTCTGGCGGCGTCGCAACGGTCTGCAGCAGAAGTGCGAAATCCACCGCAAGACACTCGGCCAGATGCGTGCTGGCCACCTTTCCGGTATCCAGTTCGTGCTGCCGCGTCGTGTTGATGGCCGCACTCACGGGGTCGCGTCCCGGCCAGTGTCGGTGTGCTGCCACACCTTTTCCAGCAGCGTCGAAAGTTGTGCCTGCTCGGTTGCATCCAAGCCGTTGAACAACCCGCCGATCCACTGCGTGTGCTGGTTGAACAGTTCTTCGGCCAGGCGTTTGCCGCGCGCGGTCAGCACGATCTGCAGGCGGCGGCCGTCTTCGTCATCGGGCTTTCGTTGCAGCAGGCCCTCGCGCTGCAGCCCGTCCAGCAGGCCGCTGATGGTGGCACGGGTGACGCCTGCACGCTCGGCCAGTTCGTGCGGGGGCAAGGTGCCGCCAGCGCCCTGCAGCAGGAACAGCACGATGAAGCGGCCTTCGCTGAGGCCGTGCGGTGCGAGGCGGGTGGCGCAGTCGCGATCGATGGCGCTGGACAGGGACAGCAGCTGGAAGCACAGGCGCAGCTGGGCCAGGTTGGCGTGGCCGCGGCGGGTGGCTTCACCGATGAGGGCAGTGTGCTTGGCTTCCAGCATTGCATACACGGATATGATTAGGCGGCTAATCATATTCAGGCGTGGGTGGGTGTTGCAAGTGGATCGGAAGGTTCATCCACGCGTGGCGTGGATCTACTGGGGCAGTTGCAGGCGGGCGATCAGGCCGCCGCCTTCGCGCTGCAACAGCTGCAGGTGGCCGGCGTGGCTGCGGGCGGCGTTGGCCGCAACGGCCAGGCCCAGGCCGGTGCCGCCGGTTGTGCGGCTGCGCGAGGTTT
The DNA here is from genome assembly GCF_003086895.1 of Stenotrophomonas sp. ESTM1D_MKCIP4_1. NCBI lineage: Bacteria > Pseudomonadati > Pseudomonadota > Gammaproteobacteria > Lysobacterales > Lysobacteraceae > Stenotrophomonas > Stenotrophomonas sp. ESTM1D_MKCIP4_1. The sequence continues at coordinate 3,921,314 of NZ_CP026004.1, forward strand.
CGCTGCGCTGGAACGGTTGCAGCAGGCGCTCGCGATCATCGGCGGGAATGCCGGGGCCACGGTCCATGATGTCCAGCTGCACCCGTGCATCCACCTGCGCCGCGCGCAGCTCCACGGCACCGGCGTAACGACCGGCGTTGTCGATGAGGTTGTCCAGCGCGCGGCGCAGCAGCAGTGCGTCAGCGCGCCAGGGCAATGTGCGGGGCAGTTCAACGGCAACGTCAAGGCCGCGCAGACGTGCGGCCTGCACACAGTCTTCCAGCAGAGGGACCAGATCCATCGGTTGCAGCTGTGGCGGCTGCAACTCGCCGCGAGCGTAATCCAGCACCTGCTCGATCATGGCGTTCATGCGCTCGATATCGGCCACCATGCGCGCAGCCTGCGCGGGCGGGGCGAAATCGGCGCGCAGGCGCAGGCCGGTGAGCGGGGTGCGCAGGTCATGCGCCACCGCTGCCAGCATGCGTGTCATCTGTTGCGCCTGTTCGCGCAGGCGGGTGCGGCCGGCATCCAGGGCTTCGGCCAGCATCTGTACTTCGCGGGGGCCGTCATCAGGCAGCGGTGCCTGCGCGTGCAGGTCAAGGGTGGCGCTGGCGTCGGCCAGGCGGCGCAACGGCCGGCTCAGGCGCACCGCCGCCCACGCGGCCAGCGGTGCCAGCAGCACAGTGCCGCCCAGCAGGGCCAGAAGGACCTGCCGCCGCCACGCGGCCAGATCGCTGTAGGTGCTGCTGACCACGCGCCAGCGACCGTCGGGCTGCTGCACGGCCAGTTCAAACGGTGGCCACGGCAGGCTGGCCAGCACCTGCTGCGCGGCTTTCAGTGCAGCCACATCGCCGCGGCTTCCCTGCTCCGCACCAGCGGCAATGACATGAATATCCGGCGGCTTGCTGTTGCCTGCCCAGACCAGCCGCACGCGCTGGACGGGCTGGCGCAGGTCATCTGCCACCATCTGTCGCAGCCGCTCGTGTTCGGCACCGTGTGGGGCCTGCGTCCGCGTGTCCACGCGCAGGCCCATGCTGTCGCCCGCGTGCTCCCCGCGCAGTACCTGCATGGCCTGGTCCAGCCGCATCTGCGGCGCTGCCGGGCGCGGCAGCCAGCCCACCACGGCCATGCTCACCGCCGTGGCCAGCAGCAGGCTGCTGACGGCCAGCATCGCAATCCATCGTGCGGTGCTCCAGCGCACAGTGCTCAGACGCGCGCTCACAATCGCTGCACCGCTGCGCCAAAGCGATAGCCTTCGCCGCGCAGGGTCTGCACCAGGCGCTCGCCGCCGCTGGCGGCCTGGGCCAGCTTGCGTCGCAGGCGGCTGATGGCCAGGTCCACGGCGCGGTCCACGCTGTCACTGTCGTCGCCTCGCGTGAGCTGCATCAGCTGATCGCGGTCCAGTACGCGGTCCGGGCGCTCCGCCAGCGCGTGCAGCAGGGCAAACTCGCCGCGACTGAGCGCGACCTCGGCACCATCGGGCGCCAGCAGGCGGCGCGGTGCCGGCAGCAGGCGCCAGCCTTCAAAACGCAGTTCCATCGTCGCCTGCTCGCGCAGCTTGTCCTGCCGGCGCAGCAGCGCACGCACGCGGGCCAGCAGCTCGCGGGGGTCGAAGGGTTTGGCCAGGTAATCGTCGGCGCCCATTTCCAGCCCGATGACCCGGTCCGGTGCGCTGCCCATGGCCGACAGCATCAGGATGGGAATGGCGCGCGACTGCAGGCGGCGGCACACCGACAGGCCATCTTCGCCGGGCATCATCCAGTCCAGGATGATGGCATCGGGTCGCTCGACCTGCAGCAATACATCCAGGCCGGCAGCATCGGCCGCCACGCGCACGCGGTAGCCATGCAGCAGCAGGTGGTCGGCAATGGCGTCGCGGATGCTGGCATCGTCATCCACGACGATGAGGGTAGCGGTAGCATTCATGCGACAAGTATGACGGCGCTGTGTATCGGCCCGGTATCAACGCGGACATACCGGTACGACGCACGTGGTGCGAAATGGCCGCTCTTTCCCGAGGAGTCCCCCGATGCGCATGGCCCTGCTGCCCCTGTTGATCGCTTCCTTGCCAGCTGCGGCTGAGCCGGCCGCGCTGCACAGCCTGCCGATGACGATGCAGGCCAGCCACCCCACCGTACTGGGCACGTTGGCGGGAGGCGATGAGCCCTTGCATCTGGTTGTGGACAGCGCCGCCAGCGCAACCTTGCTGGATGCGGCCGTGGTGCAGCGCTTCCAGCTGCAGGACCCGAACGCACGCAATCACAACGCGCAGGGCGCCAGCGCGGGCGGGGTGGCACTGCGCAGTACGCGCAGCGTGGCGATGGGGCTGGGCAGCCTGCAACTGCAGGTCACCGCGCTGCAGGCCGACCTGGCCAGCCTGTCTTCTTCTCGCAGCGCGCCGTTGCACGGCATCATCGGCCAGGACATCACAGCGCGCTTCGACACGCGCTGGGATTTCGCCAATGCACGCCTGATGTTGTGGCCGGCGCAGACGCTGCCGACCTCCGCGGGGTACTGCCAGGGAAACGCCCTGCCCGACCGCAGCGGTGTGTTGAAGGGTTTCGGCTTTGTCACCCTGCAGCTGGGCGATGAAGGCGTGGAGGCGATCGGCGTGGTGGATACCGGTGCGGCGCAGACCATCCTCAACAACGCGGCAGCGCGCGCGTTGGGCCTGCGTACCGATGGCAGCGATGAGCGTGTGCGGGCACGCAGCAGGGGCAGCGAAGGGCTGGGTGGCAAGCCGACGCCAACGTGGCTGTACACCCTGCCGGCGCTGGCCAGTGCAGGGTGGCAGCACCCGGCAGTGGAAGTGCGCATCAGTGAACTGCCGGTGTTCCGGGCGATTGGGCTGGATCAGCGCCCCGCAGTGATCCTGGGGGCGGATGTGATGCAGGATGGCCAGGTGGACATCAGTGCAGGGGCCGAGCGTATCTGCCTGCAGCGGCCGGGCCTTGTCCACGCATGGCGTGGATCTACGGATTGATGCTCAGGCCGCGCTTTCAAAGAACATCAGGTACACCAGCCGGCCGTTCTCGGCGCAGTCGCCGAAGGCCGGGCCAGCGGTGTGCCAGAACCATGGGCGCAGCAGCACCAGCCGATTGAAGCGCATGGGGATGGTCATGGTCGGCTCCCAGGCGCTTTCATCGTTGCTGTCACGCTCGATGATGTCACGGTGCATGGCTGCGCCATCGGCATAGCCCAGCGCAGCCAGTTCGGTGGGATTGAGCGCCATCCGATCGGTGCGGGTGCGGCGGTGGCGGAAGAATTCGGTGCCGCCCTGGCAGTGTTCGGGCGCGCTGAGGTAGAGAATGCCAGACCAGTGCGATTGATCGGTATGCACGCGGGCGCGACCCTCGTCATTGGCCAGGGTGAGCCGGAACTTGCCGTGTGACTGCAACGGCTGCACCGGCCGCAGCGGTTCGTTCAACAGCCGGGAGGCGGCACCGGCAAGGCCCTGCATTTCCAGCCGCTGCAGTGAATTACGGCCAGGGAATGCGCCATCCTGCGCGGGATAGTCCAGGCCCAGGCCGGCGTGGCGCAGGCCGTGGGCATCGGCCGGGGAAAGAAAGTCGTCGACGACGAGGAACGAAGTAGGCATGGCAGGAGGCTAGTGCCGGCGCGTTGCGGCGGCAAGGCTTTGTGCAGCATGGATGCGACCGGGGTTTACGCCGCTTTGCCGCCCGGCGCAGTATAAAAGCCAGACACTCGCTTTTCTGGACCCCCGCATGACCCCTTCGCAAGCTGATGCCATCGCCACCGCCGTGATGCAGCCGGATGAGCGGCGTGACAAGATCGCCGCGCGCCAGCAGGAGGAGATGCAGCAGTTGCAGCGTCAGCGCAGGGCGGTGGCCGTCGGCCTGGTCGGCATGGCCGCAGGTGGGTTGATTGCCTACCAGCTGGGGCTGCCTTGGGTGAAGGGCGTGCTGTATGGCGGTGTGCCCACCTTCTTCATCGCCAAGGTCTGGTTGGATCGGCGCGCGTTGCGCGGTTGATTCCGCGCGCGGTTTCATCCACGCATGGCGTGGATCTACTGTGCGTCGCACGGTTGATGCCGCGCGCGGTTTCATCCACGCATGGCGTGGATCTACTGTGCGTCGCACGGTTGATGCCACGCGCGGTTTCATCCACGCATGGCGTGGATCTACTGTGCGTCGCACGGTTGATGCCACGCGCGGTTTCATCCACGCATGGCGTGGACCTACCAGCGGCATGGAATGCGTCCACAAAAAAACCCCGCCTTCCGGCGGGGTTTTTCATTGCATCGGTAGCGCGGGGACTTAGAAGTCCATGCCGCCCATGCCACCCATGCCGCCCATGCCACCAGCGCCACCCATGGCCGGCTCGTCCTTCTTCGGAGCTTCGGCAACCATGGCTTCGGTGGTGATCATCAGGCCAGCGATCGAGGCTGCGTTCTGCAGCGCCGAACGGGTCACCTTGGTCGGGTCCAGGATGCCGAACTGCAGCATGTCGCCGAACTCGCCGGTCGCAGCGTTGTAGCCGAAGCTGCCGGTGCCTTCCTTGACCTTGTTGATGATGACCGACGGTTCTTCACCGGCGTTGGCCACGATTTCGCGCAGCGGGGCTTCCATCGCGCGCAGGGCGATCTGGATGCCGTGGTTCTGGTCTTCGTTGGCACCCTTCAGGCCGGCCAGTGCGGTGACCGCACGAACCAGGGCAACACCGCCGCCCGGGACCACGCCTTCTTCGACGGCTGCACGGGTGGCGTGCAGGGCGTCGTCGACGCGATCCTTCTTTTCCTTCATTTCGATTTCGGTCGAGGCGCCGACCTTGATCACGGCAACGCCGCCGGCCAGCTTGGCCACGCGTTCCTGCAGCTTCTCGCGATCGTAATCGGAGGAGGTGTCCTGGATCTGGGTCTTGATCTGGCCCACGCGTGCGTCAACGTTGGCCTTGTCGCCCACGCCGTCGATGATGGTGGTGTTTTCCTTGGAAACCTGCACCTTCTTGGCGCGGCCCAGGTCCTTGATGGTGGCCTTTTCCAGCGACAGGCCCACTTCTTCGGAGATCACGGTGCCGCCGGTCAGCACGGCCATGTCTTCCAGCATCGCCTTGCGACGGTCGCCGAAGCCCGGAGCCTTGACGGCCACGACCTTGACGATGCCACGGATGGTGTTGACCACCAGGGTCGCCAGCGCTTCGCCTTCGACTTCTTCGGCAACGATCAGCAGCGGCTTGCCGGCCTTGGCGACGCCTTCCAGCACCGGCAGCAGGTCACGGACGTTGGAGATCTTCTTGTCGTGCAGCAGGATGAACGGGTCATCCAGGTCAGCGGTCTGCGACTGCTGGTTGTTGATGAAGTACGGGGACAGGTAGCCGCGGTCGAACTGCATGCCCTTGACCACGTCCAGCTCGTTGTCCAGGCCCGAGCCTTCTTCAACGGTGATGACGCCTTCCTTGCCGACTTCCTTCATCGCGTCAGCGATGATCTGGCCGATGGACTCGTCCGAGTTGGCCGAGATGGTACCGACCTGGGCGATCGCCTTGTCGTCGGCGGTCGGCTTGGAGATGTTCTTCAGCTCGGTGACGGCGGCCACGACGGCCTTGTCGATACCGCGCTTCAGGTCCATCGGGTTCATGCCGGCGGCCACAGCCTTGGCGCCTTCGCGGATCAGGGCCTGGGCCAGCACGGTGGCGGTGGTGGTGCCGTCGCCAGCGTCGTCGTTGGTGCGGGAAGCGACTTCCTTCACCATCTGCGCGCCCATGTTCTCGAACTTGTCAGCCAGTTCGATTTCCTTGGCGACGGAGACGCCGTCCTTGGTGATGGTCGGGGCGCCGAAGCTCTTTTCCAGCACGACGTTGCGGCCCTTCGGGCCCAGGGTGGCCTTGACGGCATTGGCGAGAACGTTGACGCCGCGCACCATGCGCGAACGGGCGTCTTCACCGAAACGAATATCCTTGGCAGCCATTGCAGTTACCTCATTGGTAGCGCCGGGGCAGGCCCGGCGGCTGGGTGTTTGGAATCAGGGGATGAAGCAGGTCGCGCCGGGGCTCAGCCGATGATGGCGAGCACGTCGTCTTCGCGCAGGACCTTGTACTCGACGCCTTCGCTCTTGTACGAACTGCCGGCGTACTGGCCGTAGATGACCTTGTCGCCAACCTTCAGCGACGGAGCGCGCACGCTACCGTTGTCCAGGGCCTTGCCCGGGCCGACGGCCACGACTTCACCCTTGGTGGACTTTTCCTTGGCCGAATCCGGAATGACGATGCCGCCGGCGGAGATTTCGTCGGCTTCGATCGGCTTGACCACAACGCGGTCGTGCAGCGGCTTGATGCTCATGAGAGACCTCTTAAGTTATTGATTGGTCTGAAAAAGTCTGGCGATGTTAGCACTCACCCAGGGTGACTGCCAGCATTGCGTGTGAAAAAGCCCGACAGGTCGGGAGCAGGACAGAGATGGAGCTGCCCCGGGACCTTTCAAGCCCCGCCCCGTAAAATTTTTTGACGGTGGGCTGCGCTGGCCGCGCCCCGCTGCGGCAGGCGGGTTTCCCAGTTTTTGGTGACCCACGTCGCAGTGTCAGATATCTGACGTTCAGTTACGACAAAGTGTCACGCGTTCGGCCTTAGGCTCGGCCCGGCATTCCCAATCACAAGGAGTAGTCGATGCGATTGCTGTCCCCGCTCGCCGCCGCCTGCCTGCTGGCGCTGGCCGCCGCGCCGGTCCAGGCCGAGGTCTTCATCAACGAACTGCACTACGACGACAGCACCCCGGCCGGTGATGTCGGCGAAGCCATTGAAGTGGTCGCCACCGCTGGCGAGGACCTGTCCGGCTACCGGCTGTACCTGTACAACGGCGCCAACGCTTCGGCGGCCGTGGTGTACGCCAACAACCCGGTGCCGGCCGGCAGCGCTGCCGGTTGCGGCAGCGCCACCATTGCCGTGGTCAATTACCCCACCAACGGCATCCAGAACGGCCCCAATGACGGCATCGCCCTGGTCGACGCCAGCGGCAAGGTGGTCCAGTTCCTCAGCTACGAGGGCGCCATCACCGCCTCCGGTGGCCCCGCGGCGGGCATGACCAGCCAGAACATTCCGGTGGCCGAGACCAACAGCACCGCGCCGGGCACCTCGCTGCAGCTGACCGGCAGCGGCAGCCAGTACGCCCACTTCACCTGGGCCGAGTCGGCCGGGCAGACCTTCGGCCGCTGCAACACCAACCAGACCTTCAGTGGCGGTGGCACCCCGGGCGGCCCGAACACACCGCCGTCGGTCACCACCACCACCCCGGCGCAGGGCAGCAGCACCTTCCCGGCGGCGGCCGATCTGGAAGTGGTGTTCAGTGAAACGGTCACCCTGGCCAGCGGCGCCTTCGCCCTGAGCTGCGGCCGATCCGGCAGCGTGCCGCTGACCTGGCCGGGCAGTGGCAGGACCGTGAAGCTGTCGACCAATACCGCGCTGGTGGCCGGCGAGGCCTGCCGCTTCGACATCCGCGCCGCGCGCATCACCGACAACCAGGGCGCGCACCCGGCTGCTGACAGCCGCATCGCCTTTACCGTGGCCAGCACCACCGGCAACCCGGACCCGGGTAATCCGGACCCCGGCAACCCCGGTAACCCGGGCACGCCGGAGGGCTACTACTCCAAGGTGAACACCTCCAGCGCCAGCCAGCTGCGCTGCTCGCTGCACGAGACCATCAAGGGCCACACCGCCTACCCGTACAGCGGCTCGGGCACGAGCACCTGGACCATCCTGGAGATTGCCGACGAAGACCCGAACAACAGCGGCAAGATCCTCGATGCCTACCGCAACCACAGCTACACCAAGGTGAGCAGCCGCGCGGGCACGGGCAGCGGCCTGACCTACAACCGCGAGCACACCTGGCCGAACTCGCTGGGCTTTGCCAGCACCACCGGCGACAAGGGCCTGCCGTACGCCCCGTACACCGACACCCACATGCTGTACCTGACCGATGCGCAGTGGAATGCCGACCGCGGCAACAAGCCGTTCGGCAAGTGCGATGCCAGCTGCGGCGAGCGCGCCACCGAGGCCAACAACGGCCAGGGCGGCGGCAGCGGCGGCTACCCGGGCAATTCCAACTGGGTGCGTACCCCCGACGGCAATACCGGCACCTTCGAGGTATGGGGCAAGCGCAAGGGCGATATGGCGCGTGCGGTGATGTACATGGCCATCCGTTATGAGGGCGGCAAGGATGCGGCCACCGGCCAGTCCGAACCGGACCTGGAACTGACCGACGACCGCAGCAAGATCGTCAAGACCAGCAGTTCGCCGGCCTACATGGGCCTGCTGTCGACCTTGATCGACTGGCACCTGTCCGACCCGCCGGATGATGCCGAGCGTGCGCGAAATGATGTGATCTACAGCTTCCAGGGCAACCGCAACCCGTTCATCGACCACCCCGAGTGGGCCACCCCGGCCCTGTTCACCTCGGCAAAACCGGCCACCTGCCAGCTGGCCAACTGACCGCGCAACGCAGCGGTCCACGCCGCCGCCGGGCCTCGACCCGGCGGCGGCCCTATACTCGGCGGTCATGTCGACCGTCGATCCCATCCTGCTGCTGTTGACCACCTGCCCGGACCGGGCCAGTGCCGAGCGCATCGCGCACGCGCTGGTCGGTGAACACCTGGCGGCGTGTGTCACCCGTCTGGATGGCGCGCAGTCGACCTACCGCTGGCAGGGCGAAGTCACCACCGACGCCGAACTGCAGTTGCTGGTGAAAACCACGGCGAGCCGCGTCGATGACGCAATCGCCCGCATCGTCGAACTGCATCCGTATGAACTCCCGGAGTGCATCGCGGTCGAAACCCGGGCCGGCCTGCCGGCGTATCTGGACTGGATCCGGGCGCAGACCCGGGAGGACACCGATTGATGAAGTTGTTTGCTCGTGGCGCCGCGCTGTGCGCTCTGCTGTGGCTGGCCCTGCCGGCCTTCGCGCTGGATGAGAAGGACCTGCTGCCGGTCGACCAGGCCTTCGCGCTGACGGCCAGTGCGCCCGAACGGGGCCAGATCCAACTGCAGTTCAAGATCGCCCCCGGCTACTACCTCTACCGCCACCGCACCAGCGTCAAGGCCGACCCGGCCTTCAATGCCGGTGCCCTGCAGATGCCGGCCGGCGACAAGCACCACGATGATTTCTTCGGTGAGGTGGAAACCTACCGCGAACGCCTGCAGGCCACCCTGCCCGGTGCGCCGACCGATGCGGCCGGCACCATCAGCCTGGAAGTGCGCTACCAGGGCTGCGCCGATGCCGGCGTGTGCTACCCGCCGCAGAAGCGCGTGGTGCAGGTGGCCCTGCCCGGTGCCAGTGGCAAGGCCGCGCTGCGCACCGCGCGCGCGACCGGGGTGAGCCCGTTCAACAACCCGCTGGCCGGTAGCGGAGGTGGCCTGCGCCTGCCGGGCAGCGGCAACACGCAGGCGCTTCCGCTGCCGTCGGAACAGGCGTTCGGCTTCGATGCCATCGCCAGCGACGGCAATACGCTGCTGCTGCGCTTCACCCCTGCACCGGGCTACTACCTGTACCGCGACCGCACCTCGCTGAAGCTGGAAGGCAGCACCGGCGTGCTGGCCGACAAGCCGCGCTGGCCGGCCGCGCAGGCGCACCGCGACGAGCACTTTGGCGATGTCTCGGTGTACTTCAACCAGGTGGAGGTACCGGTGCCGCTGCGCCGCACGCGCACCGGGGCGATGGACAGCACCCTGGTGGTGACCTTCCAGGGCTGCCAGACCGATGGCATCTGCTACCCGCCGATGACCCGCCGGGTGAAGCTGTCCATTCCCGCCGGCACCGTGGCGGCCGCCGGCCAGACCACGGCGGAGGCGGTGCCCGCCGCAGCCGGCGAAGGCCCGCGCGGAGATGCCGATGGCACCCCGCGTCGCCTGCTGCCGACCGTGCCCAACGATGCCGCCGACGGCGCCACTGACGGCGCCCCCGGTGCGGATGCCTTCGCCGCCGATGCACAGCAGGACAATGCCAAGCGCACCAAGCCGCCGGGCAGCGTGCCCAAGACCGACAGCTCGCTGCTGTGGGTGCTGCTGCTGGCGCTGGGCGGTGGCCTGGTGCTGAACCTGATGCCCTGCGTGCTGCCGATCCTGTCGCTGAAGGTGCTGAGCCTGGCGCAGAGCGGTGAAAGCGCCGAACGCGCCCGCAGCCATGCCATGTGGTACACGCTGGGCGTGCTGGTGGCCTTTGCGGTGATCGGCGCGCTGATGGTGGGCCTGCGCATGCTCGGCAATGCGGTGGGCATCGGCTTCCAGCTGCAGCACCCGGGCGTGGTGGCTGCGCTGGCGTACATCATGTTCGCCGTCGGCCTGAGCCTGTCCGGTGTGTTCACCATGGGCGGCGGCATCGGCAACTTCGGCCAGTCGCTGGCCCGCCGCAGCGGCCCGGCCGGTGATTTCTTCACGGGTGTGCTGGCCTGCGTGGTCGGCAGTGCCTGCGTGGGTCCGTTCTTCGGCCCGGCGGTGGCCTATGCCTTCGTGGCGCCGCCGATCGCGGCGATGCTGGTATTCCTGTTCCTCGGCCTGGGCCTGGCCCTGCCGTTCCTGCTGATCGGCTTCGTGCCGGCCCTGGCGCGCCGCCTGCCCAAGCCCGGCCCGTGGATGGAAACGCTGAAGCACGTGCTGGCCTTCCCGATGTATGCCGCCGCACTGTGGCTGCTGTGGGTGCTGGGCAAGCAGCGTGGCGTGGACGGCATGGCGCTGGCCCTGGGTGGCCTGCTGCTGCTGACCGCCGGCCTGTGGCTGTTCGAGACCAGCCGCTGGCGCAGCAAGCGCGGCGCCAGCCTGCTGGGGGTGCTGCTGGCCCTGGCCGCGCTGGGCCCGGTATGGGGTGTGACCCAGCTGGCCCCGCCGGCACGTGCCGCCCAGGCTGCCAGCGACAACGTGGTGGATTACTCGCCGCAGATGCTGGACCGCCTGCGTGCGGACAACCGCGTGGTGTTCGTGAACATGACCGCCGACTGGTGCGTGAGCTGCAAGGCCAACGAACGCGCGGTGCTGTCGCGCCCGGAGTTCAAGGAACTGCTCAAGCGCACCAACGCGGTGTACATGCGTGGCGACTACACCAACGTGGACCCGCAGATCACCGCGTTCCTGGATGAGCACAAGGCCGTGGGCGTGCCGCTGTACGTGGTGTACGGCCCCGGCGCACCGCCGACCGTGCTGCCGACCCTGTTGACCCAGGCCCTGGTGGAAGAAGCGCTGCTGCGCACCGCCCGATGAACTGGCAACGGCCGGCACTGCTGTGGACAGCGGTGCTGGCCGCCGGCCTTGGGCTGTGGGCGGGGCACCGGTTGACGCCTGCGCCTGCGCCGCCGGTTGCTACGCCGGCTGTCGCCACGCCGCTGATTCCCGTCCTGCGCGCGGGGGATGCGTTGCCGCCGCTGGTGCTGCCTGGGCTGGACGGGCAGGCGCTGGATCTGCGCCAGCATTTCCAAGGCCGGCCGCTGCTGGTGAACGTCTGGGCCAGCTGGTGCGGGCCGTGCATCGAGGAAATGCCCGAGCTGGCGCGCTTTGCCGACGTGCAGGGCGTGCACGGCGTGCAGGTGCTGGGCGTGGCGCTGGATACACCGGAGGGCGTGGCTGCATTCCTGCAGCGCGTGCCGGTGAGCTACCCCATCGTGCTGGACACCCCCGGCCCCCGCGATGCCAGCGTGCAACTGGGCAATGCGCAGGGCCTGCTGCCGTACAGCGTGTTGTTTGATGCACAGGGGCGGATGGTGAAGGCCAAGCTGGGGCCGTTCGAGCACGGCGAGATTGCCAACTGGGTGAAGTGAGGGTGTTGTTGCAGGGCTTGCAGCCCTGTACCTGCTCAATGCAACGGCAACGTCAAAGGCCGAAGCGGGCTTTCCGTGGGATGGCGAGGCGGTGTGGGCTTGCAGGACACGCCGTAAACCCATCCATGGGGGCTCGTAGGCGCCATCCATGGCGCCTGCGGTCCTGCAAGCCCACACCGCCCCACCTCTGACAGATTCCTGCGGCCGTGGGTAACGGCGACCGCTGGAACGCTCAGCTTTTGGTAGGTGTCGACCTTGGCCGACACGATTTTTCTGTCAGAAATCAAATGAATTCATCCGTGCCGACCAACGGTCGGCACCCACCAAAGCAGAATGCCGTTCCGACAGATCGCAGGAAACTGTCGAAAGCGGGGTGTGTCCGGTTGAGGGGGGGTGAGCGCCATGGATGGCGCGACCGAGGCTACATGGACGTATTCACGCCGTCCCCCTCGACCGGACCCACCCCGCCATCCCACGGAAAGCCAGCTTTTGAAGTTGACGTTGCTGTGGCTTGAAGCGGGTGCAGGGCTGCAAGCCCTGCAACGAAACCCTCCTTGACCGTAGCCCGTCCGCGCCCGGAGAATTACGGGATTAATTCTCATTTGCTGTTGCGCAGGATGCGGGCGGCAGCCTAGACGGCCTCTCTCCCCGATGTTCAAGAACGTCCTGTTCCAACTGCACTGGCTGCTGGGCATCACGGCCGGCACGATCCTGGCCATCATGGGCCTCAGTGGCGCGACGCTGTCCTTCGAGGATGAGCTGCTGCGCGCCGCCAACCCCGGCTTTGCCGCCATTGCCGAACACCATGCCGACGGCCAGCAGACGCTGGCACTGAGCGAACTGGTGCCGCTGCTGCAGGCCGGCAGCGAGCGTCCACTGCAGCGTCTGCGCGTGGATGCGACCGGCCAGCGCCCTTCGGTGGCACGCTTCGCTGGCGGCAAGCAGCACTGGGTCTACTTCAACCCGTACAACGGCGAACGCTTCAGCCATCTGCGCGGCCAGGCGTTCTTCGATTTCGTTGAAGACCTGCACCGCCACCTCGCGGCGGGCGAACGCGGCAAGCTCGTGGTCGGCAGCTGCGCCATCGCGCTGCTGTTCTTCGCCCTGTCCGGCCTGTACCTGCGCTGGCCGCGCCGCTGGTGGCACTGGCGCAGCTGGCTGGCGGTGGAATGGAAGCGCAGCGGCCGCGGCTTCCTGTGGAGCCTGCATTCGGTGGTCGGCACCTGGGTGCTGCTGATCTACCTGATGAGCGCGCTGACCGGTCTGTGGTGGTCATTCGACTGGTACCGCAGTGCCGCCAGCAGTGTGCTCGGCGTGCCTGCGCCGGCCAGGCACAAGGTGGCGGCGGATGCCGTACTCGATCTGCAGCATGTGGAAGACACGCTGTACGCGCAGCCCGGTGTGCGCAGCGGTTACATCGACCTGCGCCTGCCGGAAAAGCCGGGCCAGGTGCTGAACGTGCGGGTGATGTCCGGCGATCCGGCCCTGCGCGGCGGCGCCCACGACCGCGCGCAGGACGTGCTGCAGCTGGACCCGGCCAGCGGCGCGCTGCTGGATGCGCGTCCCTACGCGCGCCAGGGCACCGGCGGCAAGTTGGCCACCAGCATGTTCGCGCTGCATTCGGGCAGCTACTTCGGCCTGCCCGGCCGGGTGGTGGTGATGCTCAGCAGCCTGGCCATGTGCCTGTTCTTCATCACCGGCTGGATGCTGTATCTGGACCGTCGGCGCAGCCAGCGCGCGGCACGTGCACTGCGGCAGACCCTGCCTGCGCCACAGGACGGCGGCGGCGAAGGCATGCCGTGGCGGGTGATCCATGCCAGCCAGAGCGGCCTGGCCGAACAGCTGGCCTGGCGCGCGGCGGCACAGCTGCAGGCCGCTGGCCACCCGGTGCAGGTGCTTCCGCTGGCGCGGGTGTCCGCTGCGCAGCTGCAGGACACGCCGCAGGTGCTGTGGGTGCTGAGCACCTTCGGCGACGGCGAGCCACCGGACAACGCGCGCCGCGCAGCACGCCAGTTGCTGGCACAGCGCGTGGATCTGTCGGGCCTGCAGCATGGCGTGCTGGCGCTGGGCGATCGGCAGTACCCGCACTTCTGCGCGTTCGGCGCACAGGTGGACGCGTGGCTGGCGGGCAACGGTGCGCAGCCGCTGTTCCCGCGCATCGACGTGGATGCCGCCTCGGTGGTGGACCTGCGCCAGTGGCAGCACCAGCTGACCGCACTGACCGGCATCGACACCGATGACAGCGTGCTGCCGCCGGCCACGCAGATGCATGACTGGCAACTGCTGGCGCGCGAAGCGCTGAATCCGGGCAGCCAGGGGGGCGCGATCTGGAAGATCCGCCTGGCACCACCGGCCACTACGACCTGGCAGGCCGGCGACATCCTGCACATCGCACCGCGCAACAGCGTGCAGCACACCACGGCGGTGCTGGAAGCGCACGGCCTGGACCCGCTGCAGCCGCTGCTGCTCGACGATGGCACGTGCACGCTGCTGGAACTGGCCGGCGGACGCCTGCTGCCCGACGAAGGTGCCGCGCTGCCGGTGCAGGACCCCGCGCTGTGGCTGGCCGGCCTGCCCGCCCTGCCGGGGCGCGAGTATTCCATCGCATCCTGCGCCGCCGATGGCGTGGTTGAGCTGGTGGTACGGCTGGTGCACGACGCGGCCGGTCGCCCCGGCCTGGGTTCGGGCTGGCTGGCGCTGCACGCCCCGCTGGGCACCCGCATTGCCGCGCGCGTGCACCGCAACCCGGGCTTCCATCGCCGGGGCGGCGCGCCGATGGTGCTGGTTGGCAACGGCACCGGCATCGCCGGCCTGCGCAGCCTGCTGCGCGAAGCTGCGCAACAGGGCGAGCACGGCCATTGGCTGTTGTTCGGCGAACGCCAGCGCGCGCACGACCGGTTGTTTGCCGAAGAGATTGCCCAGTGGCAGGCCGACGGCCATCTGGCACGTGTGGATCTGGCATTCTCGCGCGATGCCGACGGTGGTGGCTACGTGCAGCACCGCCTGCAGGCGGCGGGCGAGGAACTGCAGGCGTGGCTGGCGCGTGGCGCGGTGATCCATGTGTGCGGCTCGCTGCAGGGCATGGCCGAAGGCGTGGACCAGGTGCTGCGTGCTGCGCTGGGCGACGACGCGGTGGAAACGCTGCTGGAAAACGGGCGTTACCGCCGCGACGTGTATTGAACCCTGCCTGGTAGCGCCGGCCGCTGGCCGGCGTGAGGTTGGTGGAATGCCGGCCAGCGGCCGGCACTACCGGCGTGACGTGTGAACCCTGCCCACCGGCGCGACGTCCGCCGGGCCATCACGCTGCCACGCGCGGGCGTCGCTCCGGCTGCAGGCGGAACGCCGATACCGCTTCTGCCAGGGCCTGCACCTGGGCCTGCATGTGCGCGGTCGATGCTCCGGCTTCCTCCACCAGGCTGGCATTGCGCTGGGTGCTCGATTCCATCTGCACGATGGTCTGGTTCACCTGGGCGATGCCGGCATGCTGGTCATGCGATGCACTGCGGATGGCGGCGAGCAGTTCGGCCAGCTGCTGCACGCTGCCGACGATCTCGCCCATGGTGGTGCCCGCCTGCTCGGCCTGCACGTTGCCCTGGCCGACGCGGGCCACGGAATCTTCGATGAGGCCCTTGATCTGCTTGGCCGCCTCGGCGCTGCGCTGGGCCAGCAAGCGCACTTCCGAAGCCACGACCGCGAAACTGCGGCCCTGCTCGCCCGCACGCGCCGCCTCCACCGCCGCGTTGAGCGCCAGGATGTTGGTCTGGAAGGCGATGCCATCAATGAGCTGGGTGATGTCGCCGATGCGGCGCGACGCTTCGCTGATGCCCTGCATGGTCGCCACCACCTGGCCCACGGCCTGGCCACCGCGTGCGGCCACCGCCGCCGCGCCCTGCACCAGCGCGTCGGCACGGCCTGCGGCATCGGCGTTGCGGCCAACGGTGTCGGTCAGTTCGTGCATCGACGCGGCCGTTTCTTCCAGGTTGGCCGCCTGCTGTTCGGTGCGCTGGGAAAGGTCATGGTGGCCGGCGACGATCTCGCCCACACCGACATCCAGCCGCGAGGTAGCCTGCTGGATACGGGTGACGATGCGGCCGAGCTGGCCGACGGTGGCATTGGCATCGTCGCGCATGCGCGCGAACACGCCCTGCAGGTCACCTTCCATGCGCACGCTCAGGTCACCCCGCGCCAACGCCGCCAGCAACGCCTGCAGGTCGCCCAGATTGGTTTCAAAGGTGGACAGCAGGTGGTTGATGCTGGTGGACAGGGTGCGCACGAAGCCCTGCTTGCCGTCCAGTGCGATACGCCCCTGCAGTTCGCCGTGTGCGGCGGCATCAACCAGCGCCGCCACTTCGGTTTCCAGCAGGGTTTCCAGGGCCCGGCTGCGCCACTCCACAGCGACGCCGAGGAAGTGACCCTCGTCGATGATGGCGTTGGCGATCAGTTGATAGCGCACCCCAAGGTGATGGATCTCGCGCTCTTCGCGATGACGCACGCCCACCAGCCTGGGCATCGCCGGATGCAGATGCACGGCGTCGCTGCCGACCAGGCTGGCGGCGTCCATGTCCAGCAGTTGCAGCAGCGCGGGGTTGGCATAGGCCACCTGCCCTTCGGCATCGACCACCATCAGCCCGGTCTGTGCGCTGTCCAGCGCCTGGCGCACGCGGGTGTTGCCTCGGGCTGCCGCGCGTTCGTCCGCGATGCGCGCGCGCAGGCGCTGCTGCATGTCGATCAGGCGCTGTGCCAGCTGGCCGATCTCATCGTTGGCATTGTGCACGCGCAGCGTGGTGTCGAGGCGATCATCGGCGATGTCACTGGCAAAGCGCAGGGTGTCCTGGATGGGACGGCGCACGGCGCGCAGCACCAGCACCAGACTGGTGATCAGCACGCCCGCCACCAGCGCCAGCGTTGCGACGAACAGCACGCTCATGGTGCGTGCACCGGCCTGCTGGCGTGCCTGTGCCTGCGCCAGCGCCTGTACCTGCGCGCCCTGGAACGCGGCCAGTGCTGGCGCAACGCCTGCAGCGGTCTCCAGCAGCGATTGTGCCTCCACATCCAGGCCGACGCGGGCGGCGGTATAGCCCAGCAGCGCCGCCTGGTAGGCGTCCATGTCGGCACGCAGCTGCTCCTGCGCCTGCGACGGCAATCCGGCCAGGGCCAGATCGAAGGGCAGCTTCTCCTCGCTGGCGCGGTCGGCGTGGGTGGAGTCGCCATCGAGCAGCAGCAAGGCTTCCTGCCGGCGCATCTTCTGCACGTACAGTTCCAGCGCCGGACGCTGCAGCGCGGCCACGTTTGCCTGCAGCGCGTCGGCGGCCTGCTGCAGCTGCGCGGCCAGGCCGGCATCGCCGCGCCCCATTTCATCCACCCGCTCGAACAGGGCGGCGATGCCCTGCGAGAACCCATCCACCGCCTCTGCCAGGGACTGCAGGGCCGTGCGCTGGCCCGCACTCATCGGCATGGCACGCAGTGCCTGCAGGTCGCGCTTCAGTGCCTGCTGGGTGGCCAGCAGTGCATTGCGGTCGGCATCATCGAAACTGCGCGCATACTGTGTCTGCAGGCGGCGCGCTTCCGCCACGCGGGTGGCCAGCGCGGCCGCCAGATCGCTGCCCTGCTGGTAGCTGGCCTGGGTGCGGGCTGCCTGCGCGCTGGCATGGCCGGTCCAGGCGTGGACGCCGGCAATGGCCACCAGGCCCAGGCCGCAGACCCACAGCGTGGCCTTCAGTCTGGACCCTACGCTGAGCCGGTGCGGCTGCAGCCAGCGCAACAGGTCAGGAAACGCCGAGCGCAGCCCGTCCAGGCGGGTGCGCAGGGACCGGAGGCGAACAACCGCGGTCGACATGACTGACTCCAGGCGAAAGGACGCACCTGTATCGGCCTGGCTGGACAGGACTTTAGCCCTGCGTTTCGATCACGGCTGCGGTGCGCGCGATCACCGCCGTTGTACCGGCCGCAGGCGACGGCGCGATGACACCGGCCGCCCACCCTTGACCTCAACCCCGGTTGCGGTTGCACAGTGGGTGCCCCTGCCCCGCCCTGCCTGGTGCCGCCATGACCACGCTCGATATCCCCCGGTACCTGCAGCGTCTGCGGCTGCAGGACGCGCCACCGGCAACCCTGGCCGGCTTGAGGCTGCTGCAGCAGCGCCACAACGCCCACGTGCCGTTCGAGACACTGGCCTGCCTGCTGCGCGATGCGGTGCCGATTGATCTGGACAGCGTGCAGCGCAAGTTGCTGGATGCGCAGCGCGGCGGCTACTGCTTCGAGCTCAATGGCGCCTTTGTTGCCCTGCTCCAGGCGCTGGGCTTCGACGCCCATGCGCTGAGTGCGCGCATACTGCTGTCGGCCCGCGAAGGCGAGCTGACGCCGCGTACGCACCTGTTGATCCGGGTGCGGCTGGACGGCGAGGACTGGCTGGTGGACACCGGGTTCGGCAGCCTGACCCCGACCGTGCCGCTACGCCTGCACGACACCGCGGAACAGGACACGCCGCATGAGCGCTACAGGCTGCAGCCGCTGAGCGATGGCGATTACCTGCTGGAGGCCAGCAGCGGTGACGACTGGCGGTCGCTGTACCGCTTCGACCTGACGTCACCGGCGGCGGCCGACAACGTGGTGGGCAACTGGTATGTGTGCACGCACCCGCAATCGAGTTTTCCGGGGGAACTGCGCGCTTCGCTGACCGGGCCGGACTGGCGGCGCACCCTCGGCAGTGGCAACTACACCGAATATCGGCCGGGGCAGCCGCCGCAGAAACGGGCACTGCGCGATGTGGCGGATGTGCGGCAGGTGCTGCAGGACGGCTTTGGCGTGCGGCTGCCGGACGATGCACGCTTGGACCCGGCCATTGCCGGATGGCTGCAGCGGTGGCAGGCGACGGCTTCGTAGCGTCGAGCTTGCTCGACTGTTGCCGACGAAAGCCCGTCGAGCAAGCTCGACGCTACGAGGAGCCACAAGCCGTCGAGCAGGCTCAACGCTACGGGCGGGGCTTCAGATGATGCGCAGGGTGATCGCCTTCAGCACGGCACGGGTACGGTCGCGGGTACCCAGCTTGTCGAGGATGGCGGATACGTAGTTCTTCACCGTGCCCTCAGCCAGGAACAGGCTGCGTGCGATTTCCTTGTTGCTGTAGCCACCAGCCAGCAGGCGCAGGATGGCCACTTCGCGCTCGCCGAAGGTATCGCTGGGCGGTGCTTCGTCATGGAACCGATAGCGCGAGCGCACCGGTTCGGTACTGACCGGCAGCAACAGGGTCTCGCCCGCAGCCACGCGTTCGATGGCTTCGCGCAGGTCGGCCGGCGCCGCGTCCTTCAGCAGGAACCCCTGGGCGCCCGCTTCGCTGGCACGCAGCAGCAGCTCGCTTTCATCGAACGTGGTCAGCAGCAGGCAGGGCGTGGCGTCGCCGCGTGCACGCAGCTGGCGCAGCGCCTCGATGCCATCCAGACCAGGCATGCGGATATCGCTGAGCACCACATCCACCGGTTGCGTGGCCAGTGCATCCAGCAGGGCCTGGCCATCCTCGGCCTCCAGCACCACCTGCACACCCAACCCCTGCAGCAGCGCACGCAGACCCGCGCGGACCAGTGCCTGGTCATCGGCCAGGGCGACGCGGATCGGTGCGCCGCTCATGCCGGCAACCGCGCGATCAGGTGCATGCCGCCCTGCTCGGTACGGGCCAGCTGCAGCTGGCCATGCACTTCGGCCAGGCGCTCGCGCATGCCGGAAATGCCATTGCCTTCACGGATGCGCTCAGCGCGCTGGCCGTCATCGCGGATATCAATACGCAACCGGGAATCCTCTTCTGTCATCGTCAGCCACACAGTATCGGCTTCGCCATGCCGTGCCGCATTGGTCAACGCTTCCTGCACCAGGCGCAGCACCGTCTCGGCCGTGCGCGGGTTCGTCACCCGCACGCCTTCAGCAATCTGCAGCTGCAGGCGCGGGCGCGGGAACGGCGCGGCCAGCGCATGCAGGGCGGTGTACAGGTCCAGGCCGCGGTCATCGCGCATGGACTGCACGACCTGGCGGATGTCGGACAGCAGTTCGCCGGACAGCTGTTCGGCAGTCAGCAGCCCTTCGTGCCCGGCCAGCCCTGGATCGGCGGCCAGCGCACGCAGGTTGAGGCGCATAGCGGTGAGCTTGTGCCCGGCCACGTCATGCAGTTCGCGCGCCAGCCGCAAGCGCTCTGCATCGCGGGCGCTGTCGGCCAGGAGGGCGCGGGTGGCCAGCAGATCGGCATTGACCCGCGCCAGCTCGTCGCGGGCCAGTGCCGTGCTGCGCGAGTAATGCGCGGTGAGCGCGGCGAAGGCCTGGAAGCCGCCGTACAGCAGCACCACCAGCAGCGGCTGGGTGAACCCGCTCTGGCGCAGTACGGCGTACTCGGCCAGATTGGCCAGCAGCGCCACGCCCAGCACGAAACGCGGCGGCCAATGCTCGGCCAGCTGCGCCACCAGCACCACCAGCAGCACCGGTGCGGTGCCCACGCGTGGCTGATGGGCGATCAGCGCCACCGCCAGCAGCGTCTGCAGGATGGCAGCCACGCCACGCACGCGGGTGGGTACTGCCGCCCAGCCGTGGAGCACGAACAGCAGCAGGAACGCGCCGAGCAGCAGCAGGCTTTGCGCCGCACCGGGCCGGCCCCCAAAAGACAGGCCAACCACCAGCACGGTGACCATGCCGGCAAGGCTGAGGGGACGCATCAGATGGCGGAGCAGGCTGGGCATGCCGGCATGCTGACCGGCCCGGGCACCTGCCGGCAATGGGTCAGGCGCAGAAAGTGACTTCTGGCACGTCGGATCGATGACCACTGGCCCTGAACCCGGCCTGGGCCACGGCGCAGACTGGCCCCACACCTCCAGACGGAACCGCCGCCATGATCCGCACCGCCCTGACCTGCTCCCTGCTCGCTGGCCTGCTGCTGGCAGGCGCCGCCCAGGCCGCCGACCTGACCGTGAACGTGCACGATGTGCGCGCCCAGACCGGCACCGTGCGCGCCGCGCTGGTGTCTTCCGACGAGGCCTGGAACGGCAAGGCGGCACCGGCCCAGGCACAGCAGGCACACCCGCAGGGCGACAGCCTGCACTTCACGTTCAAGGATCTGCCGGCCGGCAACTATGCCGTGCTGCTGACCCACGACGAGAACGACAATGGCAAGCTCGACACCAATCTGGTCGGCATGCCGGTGGAAGGCTACGGCTTCAGCAACAACCCGCAGGTGATGCGCAAGCCGACTTTCGAGGAAGCCCGCTTCGCCGTGCCTGCCACCGGCACCGCCATCGACATCACCCTGCGCTGATTTCCTTTTCTGCCCCGAGGCCCGCCATGGATCGCCGCCGCTTCCTCCGTACCCTGATCAGCAGCACCGCCGGCCTGGCATTGGGAGCGACCGCGCTTCGCAGCGCCCCGGCCTTCGCCAACGACCCGGCGCAGTTCGCCCAGGGCCTGCAGGAGCACCCATGGCTGCTGGGCTGGCGCGGGGTGAGCAGCGAAACGCTGGGCCCGGCCACGGTGCAGCTGCAGGGGCGGCTGCCGGCCGGCCTGGCGGGTACGCTGTACCGCAACGGCCCGGCCTGGAGCGAACGCGGCACCCTGCGCTACGACCACTGGTTCGACGGCGACGGCATGGTGCACGGCTGGCACTTCAACGGCGATGGCAGCCTGACCCACCGTGCACGCATGGTGGCCACGCCCAAGTTCACCCGCGAACAGAAGGCCGGACGCTTCCTCTACCCGGCTGCCGGCACCAGCGTCCCCAACGCACAGGCAGTGCGCAACAACGACGATGCCAATGTGGCCAACACTTCGGTGATGGCGCTCAATGGTCGTGTGTTTGCATTGTGCGAATCCGGCTCTGCCTTCGAAGTGCACCCCGACTCGCTGGAAACCATCGGCCCGGTGACCTGGCGCCCGGATCTGGCAGCCCTGCCCTTCTCGGCACACCCGCTGGTGGACCGCGACGGCAGCGTCTGGAACTTCGGCTCGATCAGCCTGATGGGCGGTGCCGGCCTGCTGGTCTGGCGCATCGGCAAGGACGGGCAGCTGCGCAGCGCCGATGTGATCGCCACGCCGGGCCGCGGCTACCTGCACGCCTTCACCATGACCGACCAGCACCTGGTGTTCGTGCTGGCGCCGTTCGACTTCAACCAAAGCGGCGGCAGCTTCTTCGAGCGCATGCAGTTCGCCCCGCAGCGCGCGGCCAACATCGCGGTGGTGTCCAAGGATGCGCCGGACAAGGCGCAGTGGTTCGAGGCCCCCTTCGCGGCGATCTACCATTTCGGCGATGCACACCGCAGCAAGGACGGCATCGTGGTGCGCGCCGTGCGCCGCGACAACATGGACGAAGCCCGTTCGCCGATGAAGGAAGCGATGGCCGGTGACGGCGCCCACGCCACCAACGGCCACAGCAGCCTGGTGGAACTGCACCTGGACCTGCGCCGTGGCCAGGCGCGCTGGCAGGACACCGGCATCAGCACGGTGGAATTCCCGCTGTTCGACCCGCGCACGCCCGACAGCCGCGCGGCCCGCCTGTACGCACCGACCGTCGATGGCGCCAGCAACACGCCGTACTTCAACGCGGTGGCGGCCTTCGACGTGGAGCGTGGCCGCCGCCAGGTGTGGCGCTATGGCAGCGACATCATGGCCGAGGAGCATGTGTTCGTGCCCCGCCCCGGCAGCCGCAACCCGGACGATGGCTGGCTGGTCGGCACTCTGCTGGACCCGGTGAACAAGCGCAGCGGCATTGCCGTGCTGGATGCGCGCCACGTGCAGGATGGCCCTTTGGCGCAGGCGTGGCTGCCGTACGCGGTGCCGCTGGGTTTCCACGGAACGTTCGCCGCGCAGGGATGAGCGCACGCAGCACGCACGCCGCAGCTGGCATGCTGGGGCTCCCCATGTTCTTCCGGAGCAGCGCATGCCCTTGTCCGACCATCGCGCCACGCTGGCACCGCAGGGCTACCTGCGGGTAGCGATCAACCTGGGCAACCCGGTGCTGGCCCAGGGCGATGCACGATCACCCCGGGGACCGTCGCTGGAACTGGCCACGACCCTGGCGCAGCGACTGGGTGTGCAGGCACGTTTCACCTGCCACGCTGCCGCCGCGTCGGTCGTGGCTGCCGCCGCCGAGGATGGCTGGGACCTTGCTTTCCTGGCGGTGGATCCAGCACGCGCCGACCGCATTGCCTTCAGTGCGCCCTATGTGGAGATTGAAGGTACGTATCTGGTGCGCGAGGCCAGCGACGCACGCACGGTGGCCGACCTCGACCGCGAAGGGGTACGCATCGCGGTGGGCCGTGGTGCGGCCTATGACCTGTACCTGAGCCGCGAACTGAAGCACGCGCACATCGAACGTGCCGAGACCTCGGCGGCGGCCATCGCGTTGTTCGACCAACAGCGGCTGGAGGCTGCTGCGGGCGTGCGGCAACCGCTGCAGGCCTGGGCGAAGGCGCATCCCGGGCATCGGGTACTGGCGGACCGCTTCACCGCGATCCAGCAGGCCGTGGCCGCGCCGGCCTCGCGCCCGGCAGACGCACTGCAGGCGTTGTTTGCTGAAGTGGAGGCGATCCGGCAGGGGCCACTGCTGGGTGAAGCCTTTGCACGCGCCGGGCAGGCGGTGACGTTGTTGTAGCGTCGAGCCAGCTCGACGGATGTGCGGACGGCGTGCCCTTGTAGAGTCGAGTTTGCTCGACTGCTGTGTGGAGGTCCCTGCGAAAGGCAGTCGAGCAAGCTCGACTCTACCAAAAGCGGCGGCGCGCTCGATTGCCGCGCTACGGCAGCAGCGCGAGGTAAGCGGTCACGGTCAGCAATGACAGCAGCGTCGTCCCCAGCACCGTCGCGGCGGTGGTGGATGCCTCGCGGCGGTAGAACTCGGCCAGCATGAACGGTCCGGTGCCGGTGGGCAGCACCGCCATCAGCACCGCCACATGCGCCAGTGGCGCAGGCAATGCAAACACGTGCGTAGCCAGCAGCCACACCAGCAGCGGGTGCACCAGAAGCTTCACTGTGCCCAGCAGCAGCGCGCTGCGGCCACTGCCCGGCGCCGGGCTGCGGCGCTCACCAAGGAACAGACCCAGCGCGATCAGCGCGCACGGTGCAGCGGCACCGCCCAGCAGTTTGAGGAAGGTTTCCGCCGGCGCCGGCATCGACACACCCAGCGCCATCGGCAGCACGCCGGCCACGGGCGCAAGCAGCAACGGGTTGCGCAGCAGTGATCGCGCTACCTTGGCCAACAGATGATGCAGGCGCTGTTCGCGCTGCAGACCGATCTCGATCAGCACGATGGCAACGGCGAACAGCAAGCACACCGTCAGCAGGGTCGCCACCAGCGTCGGGGCCAACGCCGACTTGCCCAGCGCGGCCACCGCCAGCGGGAAACCGACGAAGCCGGTGTTGGGATAGGCCGCGTTGAGTCCGTCGATGCTGGCATCGGCCAGCGCGTGCCCCCTGCGCCGCCGCCACACCACGGTGCCGGCGAAGACCAGCGCCGTCGCCCCTCCGAAGCTGGCGATGAATCCTGGATGCCACAGTTGCTGCCAGTGCGCGTTGGCGACCACGTCGAACAGCAGCGCCGGCAACGCCAGCTGCACCACGAACCGGTTCAGTTCGCCGGTCGAGTGCGGCCCGAGCGCGCCGCTGCGGCGGGCCAGCCAGCCGGCGAAGATCAATGCGAATACGGGAAGGACGACGGCCAGGACGGACAGCATGGGCGGCAGGGCGTGGGGGGATGCCGCGCAGGCTACGCGCCGCCATTGATACCTTCCAATGCTTTTGAAGGGATCCAGCGATACTATTTCCGCATGATCGATATCCGTCCGCTGCGCTATTTCCTGGCCGTTGCCGAGACCCTGCACTTCGGTCGCGCCGCCGAACGGCTGAACGTTACCCAGCCACCGCTGAGCCGGCAGATTGCCGCGCTGGAAGAATCCCTTGGCGTTGCATTGCTGGAGCGCGACTCGCGCCACGTGCGCCTGACGGCGGCCGGCCAGCGCTTCCAGGAAGATGCGCGCGCCGTGATGAGCGCCCTGCAGCAGGCCTGCCACGTTGCGCGCCAGGTGGGTGCGGGCGAGCTGGGCGAACTGCAGGTGGGCTTCATGATGCATGCCGCACACAGTTCGGTGCCGCCGCTGGCGCGCAGGTTCATTGCCGCCCATCCGCAGGTGCAGCTGCGCCTGCGCGAGGCGCTGCCGATGGCGCTACTGGAGGGGGTGCGTTCGGGTGCGCTGGACGCCGGAATCGGCTTCGCCCCGGCGTCACTGCGTGGCCTGGAGCTGCTGCCGCTGCTGGAAGAACCACTCTGCGTAGTGGTCCCGGACACCCATCGTCTGGCCCGCCGCCGCAGCGTCGATGTAAGCGTCCTGGAGGGCGAGGCACTCATCACCGCGCCGGCCGACGTGGTACCGACCCTGCGCGAGGCCATCGAAGCGAGCTTCCATGCCGCAGGCCTGCAGGCCGATGTGCGGATGGAAGTCCAGCTTCAGCAGAGCATCGTCAGCCTGGTGGGCGAAGGCCTGGGCATTGCACTGGTGCCGGCTTCGTTGCGGCGCATGGGCATGCCGGGGGTCGCCTTCCTGCGCTTGAAGGACGCACCGCGTGTGCAGCAGGTGGTGTTCTGGAAGTCCGACAACCGCAACCCGGTGCTGCCGCGGTTCCTGGATTGCGTGGTGGATGGGTAGCGTCGCGTTTGTTCGACGGATTTCCGCAGAAAAGGGCGAAAGGCAGCCGAGGGCGGTCAGCGCTGCAGGGCGTCCTGCACCGCTTTGGCCACATCGGTGTTGTCGATGTAGCTGCCGTCGTTCCAGCGCACGTGCTGGCGATAGCCGGCATCGACGCCACGCACGCGCTGGCCGAGCAGTTCAGCGCCCCTGCCCTTGGCCCACAACGGCACCAGGCCGTTGGCATGGTTGCCCGTGGGGCGGAAGCTCATGCCCGGCATCTGCCCGCGGCCATGGTTGCGCACCGGCTCGAACGCAACCTGCTGTGCGTTCGGCCCCATGGGCATGCTGTTGTCGTGGTCGGTGGTGATGATCAGCAGCGTGCGGTCCCACCCGCCGTTCTGTTCGATCCACTTCACCACGGCCGAGACCGCATCATTGAACTCGACAGTTTCCTCGATCAACCGGCCGTACTGCGGCTGGTCGGTGCAGGCGCCGTAGTGCCATTCAGTGCCGCAGGCGCTGGTGTGCGCGGCCCAGTCGGTGGCACCGCCTTCAACCATCAGGAACAGGCCATGTGGTGAACGCTGCTGCAGGAAGCGCAGCGCACCCCGGGTCATGGTGGCCAGGTCCGGTACGCTGTCGATCTTCTTCACCCCCGAAGGCGTGGCGGCATCGCGCCCGACCACTGGCAGCTGGCGCGCCTGCTGCAGGGTGTTGGCCACGCGCGGCACGCCGATCAGCGGGCGGTCGACCGGCAGGCGGCCGTCAGCCAGTGCAGCGAAGTCGTCCTTGCTGCGGATCAGGCGCCAGGCACCGGCCGGGTTGCCGGCGATCGGCGTACCCGCTTCCAGCTGCTGCCAATCCTGCTGCGATACCCATTCCCACGGGTTCTGGCAGCCTTCGGCGGCAACCTTGCCCATGCCCTCCACGCAGGGCGTGCCATCAACGCTGTAACCCGGGCCACCGGTGCCCATCACCAGATCCATATGGCCCTGGGCCAGCATCTGGTGGGCGATCTGGTGGTAGCTGTTGCGCGATTCGGCCTGCGCGGCAAATGCCGCGGGCGTGGCATGCGCGAACGGCACCGAGGTGACCACACCGGTGGCCATGCCCAGCGCCTTCGCACGCAGGGTATTGAACTCGACCGGCTGGCCATCGTTGTTGTAGTTGATGGCGTTGTTGTAGGTCTTCACCCCGGACGACAGCGCGGTGCCGGCGGCAGCACTGTCGGTCGCCACGGCCGCCAGGTACTGGTACCCGACAAACGGCAGGTCCGGTGCGGGAACTGCCGTGGCATCCCAGGCCTTGGCGGGGTCGTAGCCGATGCGTTGCGCATCATCGCGGGTGGGCTGGCCACTGGCGTTGAGCGGAAACGTGGTGACCCCCAGGCGCTGCGGGAAATCGGCGTAGGGCGCGCCTTCGCGGCTGCCGTACTGCCAGTATGCGGCCGCGTCCCAGGTGCCCCAGCCGGCGCCATCGTTGATCATCACGATGACGTTGTGCGGGCGCGATTCAGTTGTAGCGGTGGCCGCCTGCGCATCGGGACGCGCGGAGGACTGGCATGCAGTGAGTGCGGCCAGCGCAGTCAGGATCGACGGGCACAGCCAGCGTCGCGCGGGGATGTGGAGCATGGTGGTTCCTGCAGTGCGGGAGGCGGCGACACCGCCAACAGCGGCCCGTTATAGCAAGGCAATGTTGCAGTTCGTGCGACCCGCGAAAGCCCCATCCACGCGTGGCGTGGATCTACTGGGCGCGAGTGGCGGTGTGGATGATCAGCTGTTGCAGTTCCGCTTCGGCGACTGGCTGCAGCAGTGCGCCGGCAGCCACGGCTTCGGACAACGCTTCGGCGGCCCCCAGGATTGCCCAGCGCCCAGCCACGGATACATCGCCGCCCGTGGCGAACGGGCCCAGCCACTGCGCGCACTGGTCGACGAAATCCTGCTGGTAGCGATGGCGCACATCACGCAGTTCGGGCGAGCCGGCCAGCGCGGCCAGGATCGCCTGGATGTCACTGCCCTGCGACAGCACGCAATCGATGTAGCCCGATGCGATGGCCTGCGCGCGCGCGCCCAGCTGCGCCGGCGCCGCGCTGATGCGGGTCTCGAACACGGCGGTCTGCCGCTGGTCGTAGTCGGCATACAGCGCGGCCAGCAGTCCATTGCGGGTGGTGAAGTGATCGTAGGCCACCGGCTTGGTCACCCCGGCCGCCTCTGCCAGACGGCCCAGGCTGAGCGCATCGGTGCCCTCTTCACCCACCAGTGCCCAGGCGACCTCCAGCAACTGGCGGCCGCGCTGTTCGCGCGACATCCGGCGGCGGGTGGGCGTGGCAGCGGTGGGCATGCAGCGGCTCTACATCATCGGGCAGATGTGCCTATGGTACGGCCGATGTCGGCAGCGGTCTGCAGATGCGCCGCCGCCTGCCCGCTGTCGGCGTCCAGCAGCAGCGTGGACGAATGCACGGTGGCACCGCAATAGTCGAAAATGCCCAGGTCGATCTGCGTCTTCATCGCTGCGCCGTAGCCACGCCGCTCGATCATCTCCGCGCCCGCACCGCCGATACCGACCAGATGCACCTGCAGGCGCTGCAGCTTCTTTTCCACTTTGCCGTCGGCGCCATCGGCATAGGCCCAGCCCTGGGTGAACACGCGGTCGATCCACCCCTTCAGCAGTGCCGGGAAGGACCACCAGTACAGCGGATAGACCAGCACCAGGGTGTCGGCGGCATCCAGCCGCGCATGCTCGGCGGCCACGTCGGCCGGTACCGCCGCCACCTGCTTGAACAGGCCGACGTCAGCGGCGTTGAAGCGGGGGTCGAAGCCTTCGGCGGCGAGATCGGCCACGCTGACCGTGTTGCGCGCGTCGGCAACGGCGATGGCGGCACCGATGCGCGCAGCCACGGCGTGGGTAAGTGAAGTGGGTTCGGGATGGGCAACGACGATGAGGGTGCGCATGGAAGCAGCTCGTGGATTGATAAGTTACCAATGGTAGATAAGGAAGAGATCTCCACCAGCCCAACCTGCAGGACGCTGTTTTCGGCCATCCACGCGCTGGGAATATGTCGTCAGACTTCAAATGCGAATGATTCGTGATACGATTGTTAAGGAATTCTGAAATCCCCACACACGGACGTCCCAGCCATCGCCAGTGGACCCTCACCAGGAGTACTGCGCGATGTCGCACGCCGTTCTGAAATCCCGTCGTTCCCTTGCCACCCTGACCGCAGCCATCGGTCTTGCGCTGGCCACCACCGCATATGCGGATGCCTCGGGCGATGCGTCCTCGGCCAAGCAGATGGATACAGTGGTGGTCACCGCCACCGGTGCCCAGCAGTGGATCAAGGACGCGCCGGCCAGCATCAGCGTCATCACCCGCGAGGAGATCGAGCGCAAGCCGGTCAGCAGCATCGGCCAGCTGCTCAGCACCGTGCCGGGCGTAACCGGTGGCTATGCGCTGTCCGGTGCGCAGTCGAAGATCCGCCTGCGCGGCCTGCCCGAGCAGTACACCCTGATCCTCATCGACGGCCGCCGCCAGGGCAATTCCTCCGGCGTGAACTACCGCGACGATCTGGGCCCGCAGGATCTCAACTGGCTGTCGCCGGACATGATCGAGCGCATCGAAGTGGTGCGTGGCCCGATGTCCTCGCTGTACGGTTCGGATGCGATGGGCGGGGTGATCAACATCATCACCCGCAAGATCGCCGACCACTGGGGCGGCTCGGTGACGTACAACTACAGCAAGCCCGATTCGGATACGCGCGGCAGCACCACGCAGATGGGCGCATTGTTCAGCGGCCCGCTCACCGACACTCTGGGCGTGCGCATCGGCGCCAACGTCACCGACCGCGAATCGGACACCGGTGCGCGGCAGACGCCGGGCAACAAGGCGGAGAACGCCAACGTCCTGTTCAACTGGCGCATCAACGACAACCACACCCTCGGCCTTGAGGCATCGCGTGGCGAACAGCGCAATACCGGCGCAGGTGCGGTCAGCTCGTGGGGCCTGTCCAAGCTGGAACAGACCGGTTACGTGGTGATGCACGACGGCCGCTACGGCGACGCGACCACCTCCAAAAGCACCCTGGTGCAGAACGATTACAAGGACAAGGGCAGCATCCTGGGTACGCACGCGAAGGAAACCGTGTTCGATACCGCCTTCACCCATGGCTTCGACTGGGGCTTCGAGCAGAGCTTGAACGTGGGCGCCCAGTGGAAGCGCGAGGAACTGCAGAACGCTGACACCATCGGTACCGTGCCGGTGACCTGGACCGGCAGCGGCCGCATCAGCCCGGTCAGCGAAGCCGATTCGTGGGCGCTGTTCGCCGAGGACCACATCACCCTGCATGAGCGCTTCGTGCTGACCGTGGGCGTGCGCTGGGACAACACCGACAACTACGATGACAACGTCAGCCCGCGCATCTACGGTGTCTGGCACCCGGGCGATGACTGGACCATCCGCGGTGGCGTGTCGCAGGGCTTCAAGGCACCCAACCTGAAGCAGGGTACGGCCGGCGCAGCCACGCAGTCCGGCGGCAACGGCTGCACGTCGCTGGTGGCCGAAGGCTGGACCAACCGATCGGTGAGCGCCGATGGCACCACCGGCTGCTACATGGCCGGCAACCCGAACCTGGAACCGGAAACCAGCACCAACTACGAGCTGGGCGTGGGCTTCGACCGTAACGGCTGGTCGGCGTCGGCTACCTACTTCCTCACCGATTTCGACGACAAGATCCAGCAGGTGCCGCTGCGTGACCTGCCCGGCCAGACCACCAGCTTCGTCAATGGCTTCTGGTGGACGGTGGCGCAGAACGTGCAGAAGGCGCGCACCCGCGGCGTCGAGGCCAGCGTGACCGTGCCGCTGCACGACCGCCTGAGCTGGACCACCAACGCCACCCGCATGCTGGAATCGAAGAACCGCACCACCGGTGCCAGCCTGCTGGTGGTACCGAAGATCACCGCCAACACCTCGCTGGACTGGGAGGTGACCGATGCGTGGTCGCTGAACCTCAGCGCGCAGCACATTGGCGAACAGCTGGTGTCTGCCACCAGTGCCACCTTTGCCAAGGCCTACACCACGGTGGATCTGGTGACCGGCCTGGACGTCAGTGAAAACCTGACCCTGCGCGCGGGTGTGCTCAATCTGGGTGATGTGTCCACGATTGAAGAAGGCAACAACTATGACGGTGGTGCGCGCACGTACTTCGTCGGGCTGACCGCGCGGTTCTGAGCAAGCGCCTGGGGTCAGAGCCCTTTGCCGTGCAAAGGGCTCTGACCCCGGCATCCGGCAGGCGTTACAGCGTCTCCAGGAAGGCCACCAGTGCGGCGCGCTCTGCACTACTCAACGCGCGGTCGCGCAGCAGCGGGCTGCGCTGCGAGGCCGGCAGCCGGTCGCTGGCCGGCACTTCGGCCACGCCGCCCCCGCCGGCGTACAGCAGCACCACCGGCACCAGGAACGGTATCGAGCCGTTGTGCATGTACGGCCGGGTGTGGATCAGCCCCCGCAGGCTGGGCGCACGGAACGCGGCGATGTCCGCCGGATCGTGGCTCACCGCATAGCGCCCCAGGTCCTGCCCGGGCGTACCGATGCGGCCCAGGCCCAGGTTGTGGAAACGCTGGTCGGTCAGCAGCGGACCGCTGTGGCAGTTGGCACAGCCGGCCTTGGTGCGGAACAGATGCAGGCCAAGCAGCTGCTGGTCATCCAGCGCATCGATGCCCTGGCTGAACACCCGGTCCCAGCGGTTGCGTGGTGGCCGCAGGCTGCGCTGGTAGACCGCCAGGGCACGGGCGATGTCCTGTACATCAATGCGGCGCGTACCAACCCACGGCGCGAACGCCGCGCGATAGCCTGCATCTCTGTTGATCCACGCTTCGATATGCGACGGCGTGGCCGCCATTTCATGCGGATTTGTCAGTGGCTCCAGCGCCTGTGCTTCCAGTGAAGGCGCACGCCCATCCCAGAACAGTTCGCGCGTCCATGCCGTCGTGAACAACGGCGGCGCATTGCGCGTGCCTTTCTGCCGGTCGTGTCCCACCGAAACCGGCAGGCCATCGCTGAAGCCCATTTCCGGTGCGTGGCAGCTGGCGCAGGCGATCTGCCCACTGCCCGACAGCCGTGGTTCCTGGAACAGGCGTTCGCCCAGGGCAACCTGTGCCGGGTCCAACGCCGGGCTGTCCGGCACCGGGCCGAATTCCTCGAACACGGCACCAGGCAGCAGCTCCGGCCGCGGCCAGCTTGAAGGTGCACCGCGGTAGC
This sequence comes from Stenotrophomonas sp. ESTM1D_MKCIP4_1, assembly GCF_003086895.1. Taxonomy (NCBI): domain Bacteria; kingdom Pseudomonadati; phylum Pseudomonadota; class Gammaproteobacteria; order Lysobacterales; family Lysobacteraceae; genus Stenotrophomonas; species Stenotrophomonas sp. ESTM1D_MKCIP4_1. Next base: position 3,952,935 of record NZ_CP026004.1, read on the forward strand.
GCTCGCGCAGCGCGGCGGCATCACGGGATGCGTCTTCCAGTGCGCGTGCGCCGGTACCCAGCAGCAACAGGCCGGCGGCAACCATGACCGCGCAGCCGAATGATCGTCGACGGCTCATCGCTGCAGTGAGAACGCGATGGGCAGCACCACGTCGATCGTGGCACCGGCCACGTCTTCCGGCGGCGGCGGCAGCGGCTGCGCCCGGCGCGCCAGCGCAAGGACTTCAGCATCCAGTGCGGCCACGCCGGACGACTGGGCCAGCGCGGCCTCCAGCACGCGGCCTTGCCGGTCGATGCGCAGGCGCAGCCAGGGCTGCCCTTCCTGGCGGCGGATGCGTGCACTGGCAGGGTACTGGCGGAAGCGTTCCAACCGCCCCAGCAGGCGGCTGCGCCAGTCGGCAGGCAGCGCAGATTCACTGAGCGAGGTCGCCGCATCCTGCGGCGCTGCCGCCATCGCTGCGGGCGCGGCCTGTACGCTGGGCGGCGCGGATGCCGCCGCCATGGCGGCCGCCTCGGCAGGTGCCGGCATCGGTTCACCCTGCGCGCCAACAGGGAGCGGTGGCAGTGGCTGGACCGGCGGCTTCACGGCCACCCGCTGCGGTCGTGGCGGCGCCTGCGCGGCGTCCTCCGCCGCAGGTGCAGGCTCGCTGGCCGGCGCGGGCGGGGCCTGCGGCAGGGTTGCCAGTTCGGCGTCCATGGCCACGGCCGCTGCCGCGGGCGGCTGTTCCGCCGCCGCCATCACGCGGGGAAGCAGCAGCGCCAGCAGGCACCCGTGCGCCAGCAGGCTGCCGCCCAGTGCCCAGCACCAGCCCGACGACGGCATGCGCATCACGGTGTGCCCTGCTCCGCCGCCACCAGCGCCACCTTGCCGAAGCCCGCCTCGCGCAGGCTGTCCATGGCCGCTACCAGGGTGGCGTAGTCGGTGCGTCGGTCAGCCTGCAGGAACACGCGCGGGGCATCGCCCTCCGTACGTGGGCCGGCCGCCCGCTGCAGCACGCTGCGCAGCGCATCGGCAGCCACCGGCTGGCCCTGCACCTGCCAGCCGCCGTCGGCCTGCAGCACCACCACCAGGGGTTGCTCCGGCGCGGGCGCAGGGGTGGCACGCGAGCTTGGCAGATCCACCGCCACGCTCACCGTAGCCAACGGCGCGGCCACCATGAAGACGATCAACAGCACCAGCATCACGTCGATGAAGGGGGTGACATTGATCTCGTGCTGCTCGGGCAGATCGCTGTCGCCCGGCTGCAGGCGGATCGCCATCAGGGCGCCTCCCGCGGCGCACCACTCACGCCGCGACTCAGATCGCGCGATACCAGGCGCATCACGGCGGCGGTCATGTCGGCAAGCTGCGCGCGGCCGCGATTGGCCCGCCGCGCCAGGTGGTTGTAAGCCACCACGGCGGGAATGGCCGCAACCAGGCCAAGTGCGGTGGCCAGCAGGGCTTCGGCGATGCCGGGTGCGACCACGGCCAGGCTGCTGGCCTGGCTGCGGGCGATGCCGATGAAGGCATTCATGATGCCCCACACCGTGCCGAACAGGCCCACGAACGGGGCCACCGCGCCGACAGTCGCCAGCAGGCCGGTACCCAGCACCAGCTGCCGGCCCTCATCGGCTTCGATGCGCTGCAGCTGCCAGGCCAGGCGCTCTTTCACGCCTTCGCCATCATGCAGGGCATCGTCGGATGCACGCAGTTCCGCACGCGCTGCCTCCAGCATGCGCGCGGCGGCGCCCTGGCGCGGCGCGTCCTGGTCGCCCATCGCCTCGCGCAGCCCGCGCGGCAGCGACAGCCGCAGCACGTCATTGCCCTGTCGCCACAGCTGGCGGTGCAGCTGCACGCTGCGCGCCAGCAGCACCGTCCATGTGCTCAGCGACGCCAGCAGCAGGCCCAGCATCACCGCCTTCACCAGCAGGTCGGCCTGCTGGTACATCGCCATGATGCTGAGGTCGGCAGGCATCACCGGGCTCACAGATCCACCGTGTACGACAGGCGCAGCGCGCGCGCACCGCCCATGCTGAGCACGCCGCGCGAGGCCGCCGCCCAGTAGTCACGGTCGAACAGATTGTCGATGGAGAGATTGACCTTCATCGGCTTGCCTGCCGCCTGGAACGCGTAACGCGCGCCCACGTCCACCCGCGTCCAGGCCGGAATGCTGCGTTCGCGGCGCTCGGTCAGATCGATGTTCTCGCGGCTGGTATGCAGCAGGCGGCCGCTGAAGGTCAGGCCCGGCACGGCGGCCACGTCCCACTCGCTGCCGAGGTTGAAGTTCAGGCGCGGTGCGCCACGTGCACGACGGCCATCATTGGTGCCGCCCTCGGTGCTGACCATGCGCGCATCCAGCAGCATGGCGCCGCCCAGCAGACGCACGCTGTCGGTCAGCTGGCCGAAGACATTCAGTTCCAGGCCGCGGTGGCGCTCCAGTCCGTCCACGCGCAGGAACGGCGTTGCGCCGGCCGGGTTGTCCACCTCCACGGTGCTCGGCAGCTTGGTCTGGAAAGCGCTGACCGTGGTGGTGAAGCGACCGCTGTCGTGCTTGGCGCCGATCTCGTACTGGTCCGACAGCGTCGGCTCGAATACTTCCCCCGCGTTCGCGTAGTAGGCACTGACCGTGCCGCCCGGCGCCAGGCGTTCGATGTAGCTGGCATACACCGAGGTGTCCGGGCGCAGCTTGTACACCACGCCGGCCGAGGGCGTGATGCGGCTGCGGCGGTAACCGCTGGTGCGGCGGCCACTGGCGTAGTCCAGGTTCTCGAACTGCAGCGTCTGGTCACGTGCGCCCACCATCAGCAGCAGGCGGTCATCCAGCAGGTGCATCAGGTCGGCCACCGCCACGCCTTCGTACTGGTAGCGGCTGGTATCGCGCAGTCCGGCCGTGGTCAGGGTGCTGGTATCCGGCGCCGGGTAGTAGATGGGGTTGTAGATGTTGGAGGGCACGCTGTTGTACGGGTAGCCGGGCACGCTCCAGGTCAGCTGGCCACGGCCGGCATCGTTGCGGCTGGCCACCACCGACAGGCTGTGCGTCATCGGCCCGGTCACGAATTCGCCCTTCAGCGAAGCTTCCCAGCTTTCGTTGTGGCTGCGCGCAGGAATCCAGTACGGGGTACCCGACTTGTCACCGTTGTTGTTGGTGATGCTGTCGATGGTGAGCAGGTAGACCTCGTCCGAACGGTTGTCACCATAGGCCGCACCGATCGTCCAGTTCGGCGCCAGGTCGTACTCCACGCGCGCCATCACATAGCGGTTCTGGCCGTCGTACATCTCCCAGGGCTGCTTGGAATTGGTGGTGTTGTCCGGCGCCCTGGGAATGCTGACGCTGGAGCCGATGCGGGTGCTGCTGATGCCGCCCCACAGCAGGCGGTCCTGATGGTTCAGGTCGAGGTTGGCGCGCAGGCGCTCGCCGCGGTAATCCAGTGCCAGTGCATTCAGCTGGGTGCGGTTGCGGGTGTGATCCAGTTCGGTGTCGCCATCGCGGTAGACACTGTTGAGGCGCACGCCGAACTGGCCCTGCGCACCAAAGCGGCGGCCCACATCCAGATGCCCGCCGAACTGCGAGGACGAGGCATAGGTGGTGGTCAGGCGGGTCAGCGGTGCATCCGCGGCGCGCTTGAGCACGTAGTTCACCGAACCGCCCGGCGAGGAACCCCACGGGCTGATGCCATTGAGCATCGCGCTGGGGCCTTTGTGCACTTCGATGCGTTCGACCGATTCGATCATGGTGTCACGCGTATCGGCCATGCCGTACATGCCGTTGACCAGCGCCTCGCGTGCGGTGAACTCGAAGCCACGGATCATCACCGAGCCGTTCTCGCCGTTGCGCGGTGCGCTCACCCGCACCGATGGATCGTTGTCCAGCACATCGGCCAGGCTCTGCGCCTGCTGGTTCTCGATCATCTCGCGGGTGTAGCTGACCGTGTTGAACGGCGTCTCCATCACGCTGACATTGCCGAGCAGGCCCAGCTGCGAGCCGCTGGCCACCTGGCCACCGGCGTACGGCGCCGGCAGCGCGTTGCGGCCCAGTGCCCCTTCCACGCGCAGGGTGTCCAGGCGTACTTCACCCGCACGCGCGGTGGGCTGTGCTTCCACCACCACGCCTTGGCCCTGCCGGCGCCAGGTCAGGCCGCTGCCGGCCAGCAGCTGGGCCAGGGCCTGCTCATCGCTGTAGCTGCCGCGCACCGCCGCCGAACTGCGGCTGCCGAGCAGGGTGCTGTCCACCGAAACCTGCAGGCCGGACTGTTCGCCGAACGCCAGCAACGCCTGGCCCAGCGGCTGTGCGGGCAGGTCGAAGCGGCGCACGTTGCCGGCGGTTTCAGCGGCATGCGCCGTGGGAGCAGCAAACAGCAGCGGGCTGGCCAGGGCCAGAGTGATACCCGCGGCAAGCGCGTGGCGCAGGAACGACGGAGCCGGCATCGGCATGGACAAACCTCGTCTTGGCAATCGAAAGGGGAGGTGCGGATGCGACGCATCCGCAGCAGGTTCGAGATATAGACGCGGGCCAGCGCGCGATCTTCAGCGCGATCGCAGATTTTTTTTTCGAGGCCCGTTGCCCGACGCACTCAGCGCCGGGTGACCACCCGCAGCCAGGGCGTGATGTGGCGCACGCGGCCGCCCTGCGCCTGCACCGCCAGGGCCAGCGCGGCATCCGGGTCGTGCAGGTCGAAGGCACCGGTAACCGGTGCGGCGGCCAGCACCGGGTCGGCAATGACGATGCGGGCACGACCGTAGCGCTGCAGCTGCGCGGCGATTTCGGACAACGGTGCCTGCTGCACCAGCCAGCGCCCGTGCTGCCATTGACCGGTGCCGTGGGCCACTTCCCCCTGCGTGGCGGTCGTGGCGTCCTCATCCAGCTGCAGCTGCTGGCCGGGCTGCAGGTGCACGACACAGTCCTGCGGCTGGCACGGGTGGCGCACGTCCACCCCGCCCTGCAGCAGGCTGACCGAGGTGCCTTGCAGGCGCGAAACCTCGAAGCGCGTGCCGGTGACGGTGACCGACACCGCGCCACTGCGCACCACGAAGAGATGGGCGGCGTCATGGGCCACCTCGAAGAACGCGCGGCCCGCCAGCAGGCGCACGCCGCGCTGGCCCGGCTCCGCTTCCAGCGCGATGGCCGAGGCTGCATCCAGCGTGACACGCGAGCCATCAGCCAGCAGCACGCTGCGTACCCCGGTGCCGGTGCGCACGTCCGATTCCCAGGCCAGCCACAGTGAAGGAATCTGCGTCGCCATTACTCCAGCCACGGCGGCCGCCGCCAGCCAGCGGCGCAGGCGCGGACGCCGGGGGCGCGCCCTGCCGGGGGCCGCTGCAGGAAGGGCTGCGCCGGGGCTGGCCGCCGCCGGTTCCGGTGCCGGCGCAGCGGTGCGCGCCCATCCACGCTGGACCTGCCGCCAGGCTTCGGCATGGGCCGGACTCTGCGCGCGCCAAGCCTCGATCTGATCGAACAGCGTGTCGTCGGCATGTTCCTCGCGCAGCCGCAGCCACCACTGCGCGGCATCCTGCAGCAGGGGGTCGGGGACGACGCTGGCGACGGGCGTTACGGGCACTGGCAGGACACCTTGGCTGGCCGATATGTAATAGACGGATGCAACACGCGGATCTTCAGCGGCATTGTTCAGCGCCCTCCCGTTGGGGTGCGACCCAGGCGGGCAGCACAGTGGGCCACGGCCTGGCGCACCAGGTCATGCGCGCGCGCCTGCGACAGACCCAGTTCGGTGCCGATCTGCGCATACGTGCGCTGCTGGAAGCGGTGCAGTTCAAAGGCGCGCCGGGTGCGTTCGGGCAGTTCGGCCAGGGCAGCGGCAGCGGCGGCCAGTTCATCGCCATCGGCGGCCAGCCGTTCCGGGCCAGGGGCCGGGCTGGCCAGGGCATCCAGGTGTGCTTCGCCGTCCGGCAGCCAGGCGTCGCTGGCCAGCCTGCGCAGATGGTCGTAGGCGAGGTTGCGGGCGATGCGGTGCAGATACCCCGCCGGTTGCTGGATCTGCTCGCCGCGCGCTTCGGTCTCGGCCCAGGCGCGCTCGAAGCGCAGCCACGCGTCCTGCAGCACGTCCTCGGCGTGGCTGGCGTCATCCAGCAGCCCGCGCACGAACGCCAGCAGCGTCGGACGATGGGCCAGGAACACCGACAGTGCGGGCGCCGGTTCGGCGGGGACAGGGGGCATGCAGGCTCTACAGAGGACGGCGGACTCGCACGCGTCCATCTGCGAGTAATTCTCATTTGTGCGCATGCTGCCAGCGCAGCTGGCCGGGTGCAAGGGTGTGTGCGGGTGGTGGGGTCAGAGCCCTTTGCCGCGCAAAGGGATCTGACCCCGGGGTCGGATCCCTTCGCAGAAGGGCTCTGACCCCACTGGCCCGTATCCATCCACGCATGGCGTGGATCTACTGCCCCCGTCAGCGGAACAGGTCGTTCAATGCCGCGCCCGCGGCGGCCTGCTGCAGGCCATCGAAACGTCCCTCGCGCAGGATCGGGTCAGTGGCCTGCATCAGGCCACCCCATGCCGCGCGCGCCAGCGCCCCGCCCAGGCTGACCCGGCGCACGCCCAGGGCGGCAATGTCCTGCAGCGTGAGCCGGGTGGGCCCGCCGACCAGCAGGTTCACCGGCTTGGGAGCCACGGCCGCAACCACGGCGATGATCTGCTCGCGTGTGGTGATGCCCGGTGCGTACAGCACATCGGCGCCGGCCGCGGCATAGGCGCGCAGCCGCTGCAGGGTGTCTTCAAGATCCGGCACGCCCACGAAGAAATTTTCCGCACGTCCCACCAGCAGGACATCGGCACCGGCGCGGTCGATGGCAGCACGGGCCGCGGCCAGCCGTTGTACCGCCGCGTCCAGCGGCCGCAATGGCGCGCCGTGTACGCCGCTGGCATCTTCAATGGACAGTGCGGCAATGCCGGTGTCCAGCGCAGCGGTGACTGCCGCGCCGACCTCGTCCGGCGTTGCGCCGAACCCATCACCGAAGTCCGCGTTCAACGGCAGCGACGTCGCGCCCGCCATCAGGCGCAGGTGTTCCAGCGTGGCTTCCAGCGAAACGGCGCCATCAGGCCGGCCTTCGCTCCACGCACAGCCGGCACTGGTCGTCGCCAGGGCCTGGAAGCCCTGCCGCTGCAGATAGCGTGCGCTGCCCACATCCCACGGGTTGGGCAGCACGAAACAGCCCTGCGCGTGCAGCTGGCGGAAGGCAGCGCGTCGGCTGGCGGTATCGGTATCAACAGCAGTCATGGCGAAGGTCCGGTATGCGGCCCGGCCACCCTAGCCCGGTCGCCAGCGCGACTCAACGTGGCACGCCAAGGCAGGGCATCACCTGATGCCGGCTGCTTATTGGACGGCGCAGACACCCTCGCCGAGCGTAGTGGTTCTGCCCCCAGGACGCTGGTCATGCCGCCGCACACCCCTGCCCCACCGTTCGACGCCGAAGACGCCCATTGGGCCGACCTGCTCTCCCCCGTCCGCCGGCGCCTGATTGCCTCGGCGGGGGCGGCCGTGGGTGGACTGGCCGCTGCCAGCACGGCCAGCGCCGCGCCCAACACCACCGAACCGGGCCAGCCGGGCTTCCGCCCGATCGTGCCGCCACGCGCGCAGGGCCACAGCCCCTGGGGCCAGAACACCGCCCGCGAAGCAACGCCGCGCCCGGCCAGCGTGCGGCCCGGCGAATCGCCGCTGCCCAGCCGGCCGCGCGCCTACACCGATATCAAGAGCTACCACGCGCACATCTATTTCGACGAGGACAGCTACCAGAAGGCCGCGCTGCTGCGGCGCTGGGCCATCGAGCGCTTCCCGGTGGAGCTGGGCAACTGGAACCTGGAGCCGCGCGGGCCACATGTCACGCCTTCGTTCTATTTCGGCTTCACCAACGATCTGCTGCCAGTGCTGGTGCCCTGGCTGCAGCTCAACAGCCTGGGCCTTACCATCCTCATCCATCCCAACACCGGTGATGGTCGCGCCGACCATCTGTATTACGCGCTGTGGGTGAACCGCGCGCAGCCGGTCAATGCCTACAACTGGCCAGCGCCGAAACCCAGTGAAACCGAGGCACTGGAAGAGGTGTTCCCGAACGTGGTGCCGACGGTGCCGCTGGAGACGTGAGCGCCGCCGCTGGTCATCCACGCATGTCGTGGATCTACCGGGCGCGGCGGCGGCCAGTCACGCGTGGCGTGGATCTACGCCATCTTCGGCCTTCGTGCGGGCATCCTCGCCGCCACGGCGTTCAGCGAGCCTTGATCCGGGGCGGCCCATACGGCCGCAAGCGCTTCCACGATTTTCAAACGATTGCTTTAAACGCCTGCAATTTCGCCGAACTGGACAGCATCCACAGGTTCCGCCAGACTGCCGCCCTTTCCCGTTGATCGGATTCCATGGCGAAGCTGCTGGTCCTGCACGGCCCCAACCTCAACCTGCTCGGCACCCGCGAGCCGGAGGTCTATGGGCACACCACGCTGGCCGACATCGACCAGGCGCTGGCCGACCAGGCCGCTGCGGCCGGGCACGCGCTGGAAAGCCTGCAGTCCAACGCCGAACACGTGCTGGTGGACCGCGTACAGGCTGCCCGTATCGACGGTACCACGTTCATCCTGATCAACCCGGCCGCCTTCACCCATACCTCGGTCGCCCTGCGCGATGCGCTGGCGGCAGTGGCCGTGCCGTTCATCGAAATCCACCTGTCCAACCCGCACACCCGCGAACCGTTCCGCCAGCACAGCTATTTCAGCGACAAGGCAGTGGGCGTGGTGTGTGGCTTCGGCGCCGACAGCTACCGCTACGCGATGGACGCGGCGCTGCTGCGGGTGTCCGCCACCTGATTGTCGACCCGGGCGCCACGCGGCGCTCTCCTCACCTAGATAGAAACCAAAGAGGCCCTCATGGATCTGCGCAAAATCAAGAAGCTGATCGACCTGCTGGAAGAGTCGAACCTGGCTGAAATCGAAATCAAGGAAGGCGAAGAGTCCGTGCGCCTGTCGCGCGCCCCGGTGGCCGGCTACGCCGCCCCGATCGCTGCCCCGGTGTATGCCGCTCCGGCCGCACCCGCTGCGCAGGCCATGCCGATGCAGTCGCCGACCGAAGCCTCCACCGGCGGCACCGCCAAGCCGGGCCCGGCGCTGCCGGAAGGCCACGTGCTGCGTTCGCCGATGGTCGGCACCTTCTACGCCTCGGCGGCCCCGGACAAGCCGGCCTTCGTCACCGTTGGCCAGCAGGTCAAGGAAGGCGAGACCCTGGCCATCATCGAAGCGATGAAGATGTTCAACCCGATCGAAGCCGACAAATCCGGCACCATCGTCGCCATCCTGGGCGAGAACGGCCAGCCGGTGGAATTCGACCAGCCGCTGTTCGTGATCGGCTGAGGGGCACGCCATGCTCGACAAAGTCGTCATTGCCAACCGAGGGGAGATCGCGCTGCGCATCCTGCGCGCGTGCCACACCCTGGGCATCCGCACGGTGGCCGTGCACTCCACGGTCGACCGCAACCTCAAGCACGTGGCCATGGCCGACGAGTCGGTCTGCATCGGCCCGGCACCGTCGCCGCAGAGCTACCTCAACATTCCCGCGCTGATCGCTGCGGCGGAAGTCACCGACGCCCAGGCCATCCACCCGGGCTACGGCTTCCTGTCGGAGAACGCCGACTTCGCCGAGCGCGTCGAGGAATCCGGTTTCATCTTCATCGGCCCCAAGGCCGACACCATCCGCATGATGGGTGACAAGGTCGAAGCCATCCGTGCGATGAAGTCCGCCGGCGTGCCGTGCGTGCCCGGTTCGGGCGGCCCGCTGGGTGATGACATCGTCGCCAACACCAAGATCGCCCGTGAGATCGGCTACCCGGTCATCATCAAGGCGGCCGGTGGCGGCGGTGGCCGCGGCATGCGCGTGGTGCACGCCGAAGCCTCGCTGAAGACCTCGATTGAAACCACCAAGAGCGAGGCCAAGGCCGCGTTCGGCAATGGCGAGGTCTACATGGAGAAGTTCCTGGAGAACCCGCGCCACGTGGAGATCCAGGTACTGGCCGACGGCCAGGGCAACGCCATCCACCTGGGTGAGCGCGACTGCTCGATGCAGCGCCGCCACCAGAAGGTGGTGGAAGAAGCGCCGGCACCGGGCATCAGCGCCGAACAGCGCGAAGAGATCGGCAAGGTGTGCACCGAAGCCTGCGTGCGCATCGGCTACCGCGGCGCCGGTACGTTCGAGTTCCTGTACGAGGACGGCCGCTTCTACTTCATCGAAATGAACACCCGCATCCAGGTGGAACATCCGGTCACCGAAATGGTCACCGGCATCGACCTGGTGGCCGAGCAGCTGAAGATTGCGGCGGGCCAGAAGCTGTCGATCAAGCAGAGCGACGTGGTGCTCAGCGGCCACGCCATCGAGTGCCGCATCAACGCCGAAGATGCTGAAACCTTCGTGCCGAGCCCGGGCACCATCACCGGCTTCCATCCGCCGGGCGGCCCCGGCGTGCGCGTGGACACCCACATCTACAGTGGCTACCGCGTGCCGTCGAACTACGACTCGATGATCGGCAAGCTGATCGTGCACGGCCCGGACCGCGAAACCGCCATCGCCCGCATGCGGGTGGCGCTGAGCGAAATGGTGGTGGACGGCATCAAGACCAACGTGGCCCTGCAGCAGCGCATCATGCGCGACAAGGGCTTCCAGGCCGGTGGGCAGAACATCCACTACCTGGAAAAGCGTCTGGCCGAGCGCAAGAACAAGCCGATCGCGCTGACCTGATCGACGCCAACGGCGGGACACGAAAAGGGCGGGGATTTCCCCGCCCTTTTTCTTTCCTGTAGAGCCGGGCCCATGCTCGGCTGGCCGGAAAAAGCAGCCGGGCATGGGCCCGGCTCTACAGAATCGCGTCAGCGCTTGTCGGCCACTTCGGCGGGAATCTGCGAATTGGCCAGCGGGCGGACACCGTTCGGCGAGGTCGGGTCGATGATCACCATGGTCTCGGTCGAACCATCGGGCCAGACCACCTGGAAGGTGCTGCCGGCCGGCAGCGAAGCGAACGGCGCACCGCTCTGCGCGCGGTACACGGCGGCCACCTGGCTGGCACCGGCGCGGCGCACGTCTTCCTGCGCCTTCACCGAGGTCAGCTCAACCTTGGAAAGGTGCCGGTAGCGATCCTCATAGGTGTCGATCATCAGCAGGCCAACCGCACCGGCCGAGTAAGCAACAAACAATGCCACCCAGAACCAGAACTTGGCCCCGTGCAGGAATCGACGGTAGTTCATTGCCCGTTCCTCTTTCCAATCAATTGCTTGATCCATTCGTTCATCTTCCCCGCACCTTGCCGCGATACAGCAGCGTCATACACGAAATCCTGGAAATCCTGCGTCCCATCCTGCGAACAGATCCCTCCGTTCGCGCAGTAACTGTTCATCAGCACACTGTCGGCCCCACACGGTAGACCGAGCTGGCAGGCGGCCACCCGCCATGCCATCTCACTGAGCTGCTCGCCGGCCACCATGTTGGTCAACGCCTTGTCGCCGGCCGCGCGCACGCCCATGCCCGGTGCCAGCGCCATGAAAGCTTCCGGATCGCGCGAGGTACGCACGCGTTCCACCAGATCGCGCCGGTACTGGTCGTTGCTGTGCAGCGGTTCGCCCTCGGCAAACAGCGCTGCTTCGGCGGCCAGGTTGCCCTGCAGGGCGGCGCGGCGACGTTCGTTGAACACCAGCGACGGCCCCAGGTTGTCACCGGGCACGAAACCACCACAGCGCTGTGCCACCCGCTCGCGCGCCTGCACCATCGCCGGTGCCGCGCTCAGGCCCAGGCCGGCCAGCACGTTGTTGTCCAGGCGGTAGCCACCGGGGTCGACCGCATACTGCGCGCAGTAGTCGTAGACCCGGCTGAGCATCCAGCGCGCTTCATGGTTGCCCTGTTCGGCCTGCGCCTTCAGGCGCTGAGCGTAGGCGAACAGATCGGTCTCACCTTCGATGTCGGCGCGGATGTCCAGCGGCAGGCCGGAGGGCAATGCAGCGCTGCGCTCGAAGCCGGCCAGGCGGCGCGCGAGCGCCTCGGGCATCACCGGCGAAAGGGCGTCCTGCACACTGCCCGTGGGCACCGACAGCGACGACCCCACCTCGTCCTGCACTGCATGGCCGTGACCACTGGCCCGATAACCGGCCACGCCCAGCACGGCCACGGCCGGCAGGACGAGCAACCAGGTTTTCAGGGTCGGGGCGAGGGCCATCGGCGGTCGGTTACGGCACGTCGGGCAGGAAGGCGCCAAGTTTAGCAAGGCCCGGAGGGGCTGTCTGAATCGGCCTTGTTCAGCTCGGATCTGCATCTCAGAGGATACGGAGACGGCCGGATGGTCTAGCATGGCCCCCTTTCCCGCGATTGCCCCCACCACCATGCCGTTCCTGGAACTGACCCTGCGCTGCACCGAAGCCACCCAGCCCCGCTATGAAAATGCGCTGGAGGACGTGGGCGCGCTGGCGGTCACCCTGCTTGATGCCGAGGCTGATACCAGCAACGAGCAGGCCATCCTCGAGCCGGGCGTGGGCGAGACCCCGCTGTGGGACACGCTGGTACTGAGCGCCCTGTTCCCGGCCGACAGCAACGCGCTGCTGCTGCTGGCCGCGCTGGAAGCGTTCGACCCCGAGCTGGACTGGACCGGCGGCAGTTTCCGCGCGGTCGAGGACGAAGACTGGGAACGCGCCTGGCTGGACCAGTTCCAGCCGATGGATTTCGGCAGCCGCACCTGGATCGTGCCGTGGAACCACGAACTGCCCGAGGCGGCCCAGGCCACCGACGCCGCCGTGGTCCGGCTGGACCCGGGCCTGGCCTTCGGTTCGGGCACCCACCCGACCACCGCGCTGTGCCTGCGCTGGCTGGACCAGTTGGCCGTGGAAGGCCTGCTGCAGGGCCAGCGCGTGCTCGACTTCGGCTGTGGTTCGGGCATCCTCGCCCTGGCTGCGCTGAAGCTGGGCGCGGCAGACGCCATCGGCGTGGACAACGATCCGCAGGCGCTGGTGGCCACCGCCGACAATGCCGAGCGCAATGGCGAGCAGGCGCGCATGCACGTCTACCTGCCGCAGGACGAGCCGGTCGCCACGTATCCGATCGTGGTCGCCAACATTCTCGCCTCGGCACTGGATGCGCTGGCCGAGCTGCTGGCCGCGCGCGTCGCTGCCGGCGGCCGCATTGCCCTGTCGGGCATCCTGCACGGCCAGGAAGGCGAACTGCTGCAGCGCTACGCCGCGTGGTTCGACGATCTGCAGGCCACCCAGGATGGCGATTGGATGCGCATCACCGGCGTACGCCGCGCCTGATCGTGGTTGAATGACCGCTGGATCCGAGCCTGCGCCCTGAGCATGTCCGAGCCGAACCCGCCGCGTCGTCCACTGGCCACCTTCCTGCGTCCTGCGCCGGGTAACGACGCGTCGCCCGCGCCGGCACCGGAACCGGCGGACGAAGCCGCCGATGCGGCAGCCGATCAGGCCGCGACATTCGAGCAGGCCGACGAGCTGGCAGGGGATACACCGCCACCGCCGGATGCGCAGCCAAGCGATGACATGGCCGGCGAAACATCCATGGGTGCAGCACTGGCCAGCGATGCACCGAGCTTCCTCGGTGCCCGCCCGCGCGCACGCCCAACGCCGCGCTGGCATTGGGCGCTGGTCGCCGCGCTGGCGTTGCTGCTGGTGTTGCAGAGCGTAGTAGCCGATAGAACGCGCCTGGCGGCCGACGCCGGCCACCGTGCGTGGATCAGCGCGCTGTGCGGCGTACTGCACTGCAGCCTGCCGGCATGGCGCGAACCCACGGCGCTGACCATGACCAGCCGCGAGATCCGCCCGTTGCCCGGGCAGGCCGGCGTGCTGCAGGTACAGGCCAGCATCCGCAACGATGCGGGCTGGGCGCAGGCGTGGCCCGACCTGCGTCTGTCACTGGCCGATGCCGATGGCCGGGTGATCGGCACCGGCGTGTTTCCGCCCGCGCAGTACCTGGGCGAGCACCCGGGCGCGGCCCTGCTGGAACCGGGGCAAAGTGCACGCATCGCGTTCCGCGTGCAGGAGCCGGCGGCGTCCACGGTCGCATTCACCTTCGAGTTCCTTTGATCGGGACGAAGCTGTCCAGCCGTGGCAGGTCGGGCACGCTCGCGCTAGACTGGCCGCCACCACCTCGTCCGGCCGCGCGCTCCGCGCGCACGGGCCACCGAATCGGGAACCCCCTTGAACGCAGTCCTTTCTCGTCCTGACAACAGTCGTGGCGCTGCCCGGCCACCGCTGCGTGAACACGTCGCCCAGTCCGTGCGCCGTTATCTGCGTGACCTTGATGGCTGCGACGCGGACGATGTCTACGAGATCGTGCTGCGCGAGATGGAAATTCCGTTGTTCGTGGAAGTGCTCAACCACTGCGAAGGCAACCAGAGCCGCGCGGCGGCCATGCTGGGCATCCACCGCGCCACTCTGCGCAAGAAGCTGAAGGAATACGGCATCAGCGCGTAAGCGCACCGCTGTAGGTAGTGCCGGCCGCTGGCCGGCAACCCCGGTAGATCCACGCCATGCGTGGATGAATTCCCGGCGGAGTCGCAATCAGGGTCAGAGCCCTTCGCTGCGCGAAGGGATCCGACCCCGGGGTGAGGAATACGGCATCAGCGCGTAAGCGCACCGCCGCGGGTGGTGCCGGCCGCTGGCCTGCAACCCCGGTAAATCCACCCCACGCGTCCGGTAGATCCACGCCATGCGTGGATGAATTCCCGGCGGAATCGCAATCAGGGTCAGAGCCCTTCGCTGCGCGAAGGGATCCGACCCCGGGGTGAGGAATACGGCATCAGCGCGTAAGCGCACCGCCGCGGGTGGTGCCGGCCGCTGGCCGGCAACCCCGGTAAATCCACCCCACGCGTCCGGTAGATCCACGCCATGCGTGGATGAATTCCCGGCGGAATCGCAATCAGGGTCAGAGCCCTTCGCTGCGCGAAGGGATCCGACCCCGGGGTGAGGAATACGGCATCAGCGCGTAAGCGCACCGCCGCGGGTGGTGCCGGCCGCTGGCCGGCAACCCCGGTAAATCCACCCCACGCGTCCGGTAGATCCACGCCATGCGTGGATGAATTCCCGGCGGAATCGCAATCAGGATCAGGGCCCTTCGCTGTGCGAAGGGATCCGGCCCCTGGGGTGATCACCCACCGCCACCGGCCTTCCAGTAATACCGCACCACATGGAAGAACACCGGCGCGGCGAAGCACACCGAGTCCAGGCGGTCGAGCATGCCGCCGTGCCCCTCGATCATGTGCCCCCAGTCCTTGATCCCGCGATCGCGCTTGATCGCCGACATCACCAGGCCGCCCCAGAATCCCATCAGGTTGATCAGCAGCGACAGACCGAATGCCTGCAGCGGGGTGAAGGGTGTGATCCACCACAGCGCTGCACCCAGCGCGCTGGCACTGAGCACACCGCCCACGAAGCCTTCCACGGTTTTCGATGGCGACAGCTTCGGCGCAATCAGATGCTTGCCCAGCAGCTTGCCCCAGATGTACTGCAGCACGTCCGAGGACTGCACCACGATCACCAGGAACGCAAGCAGCAGCACGTTGCGGGACGGATCATGGCCGGGCACCTGCAGGTTGAGCAGCAGCGGCACGTGCGAAATGCAGAACACGCAGATCATCAGGCCCCACTGCACCTTGGCCGTGCGTTCCAGATAATGCGTGGTATCGCCACCGATGGTTGAAAGAATCGGCAGGAACAGGAACGCGTACACCGGAATCAGCAGCGTGTACATGCCGTACCAGTCGATCCACACCAGGTAGTACTGCCACGGCAGCACGATGTAGAACGCGGCCAGCAGCGCGTAGTAATCCCCCGAGCGCGTGGGCGCCAGGGTGATGAACTCGCGCAGCGCGAACAGCGAGATGATGGCAAACAGCACGATCACCCCGGCGCGGCCGAACAGCAGCGCAGCACCCACCACGATCGCCATCACCCACCACGCGCGGATGCGCGAGACCAGGTTGGCGATGACCGCGCTGGGCTGCCCGCGCTGGCGCCAGCGCAGCGTCTCCGATACCAGCGTCGCCAGCACCAGCACCGCACCAACGCCCGCAAACAGCAGGCCGGTCTGCTGGCCGACGCTCTGCGTGGCCAGGTCACCCGAGACATCCAGCACGAAGCTCATGCGCGGCCTCCGTTCGGTGCCAGGTCCAGCAGCGCCTGGCGGCTGCGCGCCAGGAAGGCCGCCTTGTCCTCATCGGCCTGCAGCCGCAGCGGCGTGCCGAACGTAGCCGTGCACAGCAGGGGCAGCGGCAGGAAGCGCCCCTTGGGCATCACCCGCTTCAGGTTGTCGATCCACACCGGCACGAACTCCAGTTCCGGCCGCTGCCGCGCCAGGTGGTAGATGCCACTCTTGAAAGGCAGCAGGGGTTCTTCGCCGATGTTGCGCGTCCCTTCGGGAAACAGGATGAGCGAGCATCCTTCATCCACGGCGTCGCGCAGCACCTGCAGCGGGTCCTGCTGGCGCCGCGCGGCTTCGCGTTCCACCAGCACGCCGTTGAACACCGCGTCGATCAGGTAGCGGCGCAGCGCGTCGCCCTGCCAATACTCGGCCGCGGCGACCGGCCGCACCTGGCGCCGCAGTGCGGGCGGCATCGACGACCAGATCAGCACGAAATCGCCATGGCTGGCGTGGTTGCCGTAGTACACGCGATGTTCGCTGGACGGCGCGCAGCCGATCCACAGTGCGCGCGCGCCTGTCACCACATGGATGGCGCCACTGCAGGCGCGGGCGATGAGTTCAGCAAACATGGTTCCCTTCCTTCAGGTCTGCGGCCAGAGCACGGCCAGCAGCAGCACCGAAAACTGCAGCAGCGTGGCCACGTACTGCCGCACCAGCAGCCGGCGCATGCCGGCCCAGCGTGCATCCCAGCCGCGTACCGGCCCCTGCGCGTCGCGGCGGCGCAGGCCAGCGGTGTGCAGGGCCGCGTCCACCCGCTCGGCAGCAGCGTCGCCGTGCAGGTGTTCGCGCAGCAGCAGCTGCACCAGGCTGGCGTCGAGGTGCACGCGAACCGCGTACCACGCCTGCACCACACCTGCTGCCACGCTCAGCAACAGCAGGCCAGCGGCGAACATCGCCAGCCCAGGCTCTATGCCCAGCAACAACAGCGCCACCAGCAGCAGGCCCAGTGACAGCGCGGCCGGCAACCGGCCCTGGCGCAGCAGCAGGAGCATCATCGGCAGATCGGCAGCGGTGCTCATGCAGTGTTCTCCCGTGCGGCGGCGGCCGCGATGGCCTGTAGATGAACGTCATGCAGGACGATGGACGGTCGTGCGGCACGCACCCGTGCCACCGCTTCGGAAGGGCTGCACACCCGCCCGGTGCGCAGCAGCCAGGTGGCCACGCTGGCCGCACTGCGCGAATAGCCCAGCGCGCAGCACACCAGCAGCGGGCCCTGCGCACGCAGGGCTTCAATGGCATCGGCAGCCTCGGCCAACTGTGCCGGTGCAGGCGGCACGAGGTCCAGCATCGGCACGCCGGCATAGGCCGCGCCCGGCGCGGAACAGGACAGCTCGGCACAGGTATCGACCACGCCACGCAACGGCGAAGGCAGCGCGGCGCAGGGAATACGCCCCAGCCATACCCCGCCTGCCACCTCCACCGGCTGCGGCGCAGCGCGCGTCCACCATCGCGAATTGATCCAGGCGGCGGCCAGGTACGGCGCCAGCAGCCAGCGCGCGGCCATCGTCAGTCGCCCATCTGCGCGCTTCTGGAACACCGCCGTGCCCAGCCCGGCATAGGCCAACGCCACCAGCAGCAGCGACACCACCGGCCACAGCAGCCACAGTGCCGCACCCCGCAGCACCACCACCGGCACCAGCAGGACCGCCGCGCCCAGCAGGTACAGCAGCGCCAGCCGCCAGCGCTGCGGCGTGCGCGCAGTGCGCCAGGCCCGCAGCGGCGGCGTGCCCTGCTCCGGCCACAGCCATACGCACAGCCAGCCGGCCAGCAGGCCGGTCGGCACATCGATGAAGTGGTGCTGGAACGTGGTCAGCACCGAAAAGCCGATCAGCAGCGCCCACCCGTGCAGCAGCCAGCGCCACGCGCCCTGCAGGTACTGCGCGTACTTCACCCACAGCACGATCAGCAGCACGATGTGCAGCGAAGGGGCCTGGTTGAACGGTTTGTCGAAGCCCAGCAATACGTCGAACAGCCAGCCGAACACGCCGTCGATCTCCGGGCGCTGGAAGCTGAAGCGCAGCGGCCACAGCAGGAAGCAGGCCACCGCGATGACCTGGGCGCTGAACAGCCGCAGCGCATGCCGATCCAGTTCCAGGCGCCGCCGGCACAGGAAGAACGAGACCGCGTAGAACAGGTCGATCGACCAGTACGGCACGATGGTCCATGCCACGAACGGGATATGCGCTTCCCAGCCGAATGCCATCACCGGCACGACGGCGTGGCGGCCAGCCATCCAGTTGGCAAAGCCATAACTGGCGAAGAAGAACGGACCCAGCAGTACCAGCCACAGCAGGGCGCGCCGCCAGGGGCGCCCTTCCGTGGCCAATGGGGTTGCAGCCAGCGTCGCCATCACGCGGTCCGGCGCGCCAGCGACACGGTGAAGATGCCGAACGGATCGATGCGCTGGGCCACCTTCTCGAACCCGGCCAGGCGCACCAGCTCATCCATTTCCTGCTGGGTACGACGCCGCATCACCCACGCCGCGCCACCGCGGTGGCTGGTCAGCGCACGGGCGATGAATTCCAGCTGCGGGTGCCACGGCTGACCGGTGTAGGCCAGGTAGCCGCCCACCGGCACGGTCGCGGCGATGCCCTGCAGCGAACGCAGCACCGCATCGTTGTCGGGGAACAGTTCGTACAGGCCGGAAACCACCGCCAGCGTCGGCGCCGGGTCGACCTGCGCCAGCTGCACCGGATCGAACGCATCGCCCTGCTCGAAGCGGGCGATATCCGCTGCACCCAGGCGTTCGATCAGCGCCTGCCCCTGGGTCACGTTCAATTCACTGAAATCACGCAGCACGATGCGCTCGGCGCGCTGCTCGCCCTGGCCGAGCGCTTCCAGCACATAGCGGCCATGCCCGGCCGCCACGTCCAGCACGTGCACCGGCGCGCCCTGCCCGCGCAGGCGCTGGGCGGCATCGCGCAGCAGTTCCTGCAGATGCTGGCCACGGATGCGGATGCCACGCCAGCCGATCGCATCGAGATAGTTGCGGTCGACCATGCGGCCCAGCGGGCCCTTGCCGCGTGCTTCGTCGCGGTAGATGTAGTCCAGCGTGCTGCCCGAATCGAAGCCGGTCCGCAGGCCCAGGGCAATGCCTTCGGAAAGCGTGCCGCCGAAACGCAGGCCGCCGCGCACCACGCGCCAGCGCAGGTCGGCCAGGCTGTTGCGCTCCGGCGGCCAGGCCAGGATTTCCGACTCTTCAAACGTCGGGCCATGACGGTGCGCATCACGCCGCGACAGCGTGCGCAGCGGTTCGGCAAAACGGGCCTGGATGAAGCTGCGGATGCGCGCCAGTGCCGGGGCGCGGTCACGTTCGCCCAGGGTGTCGTGGAAGAAACCCGGCAGGTGCACGCGTTCCTTGATCGGGCTGGACAGGCGCTCGTAGAAGCGGTCCTGCGGGCCACGGTGCACCACGAAGTCCGAGCCGGACACCAGCAGCTGCACCGGCACGCTGATCGCCTGTGCATCGGCCACGATGCGGTCAGCCGCTTCATACAGGCCAAGCAGCACGCGCACCGAAATCGGCCGGGTGATCAGCGGGTCGGTGCGGTAGCTTTCGACCCGCGCCGGATCGTGGGTCAGCCACTGCGGCTTGACGTAACTGTTGACGAAGAAGTTGCCGCGCAGCTTCTGCATCAGCGCCAGCCCTGCCCGCGCGAACGGCACGTACAGCTTCACCTTGAAGGCCGGCGATGCCATCACCAGCGCGCGCAGGCGTGGCGCGTAATCGTGCACCCAGGTGGCAGCAACCACGGCGCCCACGCTCTGCGCGATCACCACGATGTCCTCCACCGCGATGCCATGCTCGGCGCCGATGTGGGCGATGAAGCTGTCCAGGTCGCGTACCAGCGCCGGGAAGCCCGGGGCATCGCCGCGCGCGCCGGGCGAACGGCCATTGCCGCGTGCATCCCAGGCAAAGAAGGCGGTATCGGGCAGATCCAGTTCGTCCACCAGGTGGGTGACCCGGCCGGAATGCTCGTGGCCGCGATGCAGCAGCACGATGGCTCTGGCCGGCGTGGTGGTCGTGGTGCTCGCCCAGTACCGGTAGAACAGCGGTACTTGGTCGAAGCTGTGGAATTCCCGTTCCTGCGCCTGACGCATGCAATCTCCGGATTGTCTTCTGGTATTTGATTACTGCGGCGGAAGCGCCGCTTCCTGCAGCCCGCGGCGCACACGGTTGATCATCGTCAGCACGCACAGCACGGCCATCGCCGCGGCCACGCCGCTGACCGCCAGCGCCCCGACCCAGCCGAAGGCCAGCAGCAGGCCCAGCGCGCCGATGACGAAGGCACGGTCACTCTTGCCCATCGGCCCGTCATAACGGCGGCTGGCGCCGACCATCAGCCCCAGTACCCCCGCGTATTCGCTCAGCGCGGCGGTCCAGGCCAGCAGCCACAGCGCCTCGGGGCGCACGCCCGGCACGCTGAGCAGGCTCAGGTACAGGGCGGCATCGGCGATCACATCGCACAATTCGTTCAGGTAGGCGCCCAGCCGCGATTGCTGGCCGAACTCGCGGGCCAGCATGCCATCCACGGCGTTGAGCGCCATGCGCAGCAGCATCCACAGCGGCAGCAGCAGGTACAGCAACGGCTGCGCGGGGCCGCAGCACCAGACGGCGGCGGCCACCAGCAGCGAGACCACGGCGGCGGCCACGGTCACCGCGTTGGCGGTGACGCCTAGGCGGTGGAGCCCGCGTACGGCCGGACGCAGAAGGTCCTGGAAACGTCCTTTCAATGCATAGATCGACACGATCTGAACCCGCTGATCCTTGGCAGTTCCGGCACAGCCTACCCGATCAGGGCAGCCCCACGTATCGAAATGCTTGCGTAGCGGGTGGGACCCGACAGTGCCGAAGCGGCTCCCCGCCCCACCGCGCAGGTCGATTTGGGCAACCAGCGCCCGCCGCTGGCCGCCAACAACTACAATATCGGCCCCGCTCCGCTGCCGATTGCCCTGTCCCCATGACTGCTGATCTGTTGCCCGTCCGTCGGGCCCTCCTTTCCGTTTCCGACAAGACCGGCCTGGCCGAGCTGGCCACCGCGCTGGCCGCCCGCGGCGTCGAGCTGCTGTCCACCGGCGGCACCGCCAAGGCCATCCGCGATCTGGGCCTGGCCGTGAAGGACGTGGCGGACGTCACCGGTTTCCCGGAAATGATGGATGGCCGGGTGAAGACCCTGCACCCGATGGTGCACGGCGGCCTGCTGGGCCGTTCGGGCCTGGATGATGCGGTGATGGCCGAGCACGGCATCGGCGCCATCGATCTGCTGGTGCTGAACCTGTATCCGTTCGAGTCGGTCACCGCCAAGGCCGATTGCACCCTGGCCGATGCCGTGGAGAACATCGACATCGGCGGCCCGGCCATGCTGCGTTCGGCGGCCAAGAATTTCGCCCGCGTGGCCGTTGCCACCGATCCGTCGCAGTACGCCGAACTGCTGGCCTCGCTGGACGCCAACGACGGCCAGCTGAGTGCTGCCACCCGCTTCGCCTTCTCGGTGGCGGCGTTCAACCGCGTGGCCCAGTACGACGCGGCCATCAGCAACTACCTGTCGGCGGTCACCGCCACCGACGCCGCCGTGCCGGTGCGTGCCGAATACCCGGCGCAGATGAATTCCACTTTCGTGAAGGTGATGGACCTGCGCTACGGCGAGAACCCGCACCAGAGCGGCGCGTTCTACCGCGACCTGTACCCGGTGCCGGGCACCCTGGCCACGTTCCAGCAGCTGCAGGGCAAGGAACTGAGCTACAACAACCTGGCCGATGCCGATGCCGCGTGGGAATGCGTGCGCCAGTTCGATGCGCCGGCCTGCGTCATCGTCAAGCACGCCAACCCGTGCGGTGTGGCCGTCGGTGCCGGCAACGGCGATGCCTACGAACTGGCCTACGCCACCGACCCGACCAGCGCCTTCGGCGGCATCATCGCCTTCAACAAGCCGCTGGATGCGGCCACTGCGAAGGTCATCCTCGACCGCCAGTTCGTTGAAGTGCTGATCGCCCCGGATTACGAGCCGGCCGCGCTGGAATACGCGCAGAAGAAGGCCAATGTGCGCGTGCTGCGCATCCCGCACGGTGATGGCCTGAACAACTTCGACAGCAAGCGCGTGGGCTCGGGCCTGCTGCTGCAGTCCTCGGACAACCGTGGCATGACCCGCGACGAACTGAAGGTGGTCAGCAAGCTGGCACCGACCGACAAGCAGTTCACCGACCTGCTGTTCGCCTGGAAGGTGGCCAAGTTCGTGAAGTCCAACGCAATCGTCTACGCCAAGGACAACCGCACGATCGGCGTCGGCGCCGGGCAGATGAGCCGCGTGTACTCGGCGCGCATCGCCGGCATCAAGGCGGCCGATGCGAACCTGGTGGTGGAAGGTTCGGTGATGGCCTCCGACGCCTTCTTCCCGTTCCGCGATGGCATCGATGCCGCGGCGGCCGCCGGCATCAAGGCGGTCATCCAGCCGGGCGGTTCGATGCGCGACGCCGAAGTGATCGCCGCCGCCGACGAACATGGCCTGGCCATGGTGTTCACCGGCGTGCGTCACTTCCGCCACTGATACAGGGAGCGACACGGATGTCTGCAGCCTCTTTGAAACCGCTCACCGTGCTCGCCTTCGCCGGCACGGCCCTGCTGGCCGGCTGCAAACCGGCCGCCGAGCCGGTACCCGCCTCTGCCCCCCAGGCAGAGGCGCTTCCAGCGACCAGCACTGCGGCGGCCGGGCATGTCAGCCGCACCGCGCGCCTGCAGGCCTTCCTGACCGCGCGTTACGGCAAGGACGCCCAGCTGTCGGGTGACTGGCGCGGCCGCTGGACCCAGGACGACGAAACGCGCCCGGTCAGCTGGCAGGTCTGCGCCGAGCAGCCGGTGGTGAGCGGTGACAGCTGGCAGCAGCTGCTGGCCGTCTGCGGCGCGCTGGTCGAGGCCGGCCACCCCGAGCCGGGCACCATCGACTTCTATGTGCTGCGCCCGACGGCCACCGGCTTCGACGTGGCCGCCGAGCTGACCGGCGGCACCTATGGCAGCAGCGGCCAGCCCGGAACGGTGCAGATCGTGCGTGCCGGCAGCGATTTCTATGGCTTCCGCGTGGAAGACGGCTGGTTCGGGCAAGGCTATTCGCTGATCTCGCAATCGCTGGTCCTGCCCGGCCCCAAGGGTCTGATCGACACCGGCAGCATGCGCAGCCACATCGACAACGGCGCCGCCTACGACTGCGACGATGCTGACTCGGCCGAAGACTGCCGCAGCAAGGTCTTCAACATCGATTTCACCCAGCGCTTCGACGACAGCGACCGCACCGCCCGCGTGTGGCCGCTGCAGGTTGAGGAAACCGGCAGCACCTGCGGCGGCACCGCCGTACGCCAGCAGCACCGCTTCACCTTGGACCCGAATACCTGGACCTACACCTTCCCCGACGCGCTGCAACGCGAGGGCTGCGAGTGAGGCACATCGACCGGCCATGAACAGCCCCCTCGGCGAACTGATCCTCTATCGCACCGACGATGGCCGGACGGAGGTCCACCTGCGCGCAGCGGAGGGGACGGTGTGGATGACCCAGGGCGAGATGGCCGAGCTGTTTGATACGACACCGCAGAACATCACCCAGCACGTTCGCGCCGTCTATGACGAGGGTGAGATTGATGAGTCCACAACCTGTAAGGATTACTTACAGGTTCGTCGGGAGGGTGACCGCGACGTCCGGCGCAACGTCAAAACCTATCGCCTTGAGCTGATCCTGGCGGTCGGATTCCGGGTGCGGTCGCCGCGTGGCAGCCAGTTCCGGCGCTGGGCCGGCTCGTCACTGGCCGAATATCTGGCCAAGGGCTTCCTGCTCAACGACGCCCGGCTGAAGGATGCCGAGCGTGCGGACTACTTCAAGGAACTGCTGCACCGCATCCGCGATATCCGCAGTTCGGAGAAGCGTTTCTACCAGACCCTGCGCGATCTGTTCAAAGCCAGCAGTTCCGACTACGCGAAGCCGAGCTTGATCTTGCCAATCTCAACGCCGAGGCAAAACGCTTGGCGTCCAGCAGAAAGCCCACCTGACCGATTTCCCCGATCCCTTCCACTTCTGTCCCCCAGGATCTCCCCGCAATGAAAATCCTCGTCATCGGCTCTGGCGGCCGCGAACACGCCCTGGCATGGAAGCTGGCCCAGTCCTCCCGTATCACCGAAGTGATCGTGGCGCCCGGCAATGCCGGCACCGCCAATGAAGGCAAGTGCCGCAACGTGGCGGTGAAGGTGACCGACATCGACGGCCTGCTGGCGCTGGCCCAGGCTGAAGGCGTGGCGCTGACCGTGGTCGGCCCGGAAGTGCCGCTGGTGGCCGGCGTGGTCGACCGCTTCCGCGCTGGCGGCCTGCGCATCTTCGGGCCGACCGCTGCCGCCGCGCAGCTGGAAGGCAGCAAGGCCTACGCCAAGGATTTCCTGGCCCGCCATAACATCCCCACAGCGTTCTACGCGGTGCACACCGAGGTGGACGCGGCGCTGGCCTACCTCCGCGACAAATCCAATAAGAGCGGGGGCGCGCCGATCGTGGTCAAGGCCGATGGCCTGGCCGCCGGCAAGGGCGTGATCGTGGCGATGACCCTGGCCGAAGCCGAGGACGCGGTGCGTGACATGCTGTCGGGCAACGCCTTCGGCGATGCCGGTGCGCGCGTGGTCATCGAAGAATTCCTCGATGGCGAGGAGGCCAGCTTCATTTCGATGGTCGACGGCGTGCACGCGCTGCCGATGGCCACCTCGCAGGACCACAAGCGCGTCGGCGACGGCGACACCGGCCCCAATACGGGCGGCATGGGCGCCTATTCGCCCGCGCCGGTGGTGACCCCGGAGGTGCATGCGCGGGTGATGCGCGAGGTCGTGAACCCGACCGTACAGGGCATGATCGCCGACGGCATCCCGTTCACCGGCTTCCTGTATGCCGGCCTGATGATCGATGCCAGCGGCGCACCGAAGGTGATCGAATTCAACGTGCGCTTCGGCGACCCGGAAACCCAGCCGGTGATGCTGCGCCTGCAGTCGGACCTGGTGGATCTGGTGGAAGCGGCCATCGATGGCCGCCTGGACCAGGTGGACGCGCAGTGGGATCCGCGCCCGTCGCTGGGCGTGGTACTGGCCGCCAAGCCCTACCCGGAAGCGCCGATCACCGGTGACGTCATCTCTGGTCTGGACGAGGTGCCCGCCAACGCCAAGGTGTTCCATGCCGGCACCACGCTGGATGCGCAGGGCCAGGTGCTCAGTGCCGGCGGCCGCGTGCTGTGCGTGGCCGCACTGGGCGACAGCGTGCGCGACGCGCAGGCCACTGCCTATGCCGCCGTGGCCAAGGTGACCTGGGCCAACGAGTTCCACCGTACCGACATCGGCTGGCGCGCGATCGCACGCGAGGGGTAACGGACGGGGCGCAGCCACGCATGGCGTGGCTCTACCGGGGCCGTGTCGCCACGCGTGGCGTAGGTCAACGGATGCCGTACCGCCAGGGTAGATCCACGCCATGCGTGGATAAGCCCCACAAACAAGAAAGGCCCGGCATCACTGCCGGGCCTTTCTTCATTCCAACGCCTGACCGCTTACGCGGTAAACAGCGCCTTCATCTTCTTCAGCGCGTTCGCTTCGACCTGGCGGATGCGTTCGGCGGACACGCCGTACTCATCGGCCAGTTCCTGCAGCGTCACCTTGCTGTCGGCGTCCAGCCAGCGGCGGCGGATGATGTCGCGCGAGCGGGCATCCAGTTCGGCCAGACCTTCGCGCAGCAGCTGCATCTGGTTGTCTTCGCTGTCCTCACGTTCGTAGGCCATCGACGGATCTTCGTCGTTGGACACCAGGAACGCAGCCGGCGACGGCGGCGCGTGCTCGTTGTCCTCGTCGGTCGGTGCATCGAAACCGATATCGCGGCCGGACAGGCGCGACTCCATTTCCATGACTTCGCGCTCGGACACGTTCAGGTCCTTGGCCACGGCGCTGACTTCGGCCGCGTTCATCCAGCCCAGGCGCGTCTTCGACTTGCGCAGGTTGAAGAACAGCTTGCGCTGCGCCTTGGTCGTGGCGACCTTGACGATACGCCAGTTCTTCAGGATGAACTCGTGCATCTCGGCACGGATCCAGTGCACGGCGAAGGAGACCAGGCGCACGCCCATGTCCGGGTCGAAGCGCTTGACCGCCTTCATCAGGCCGATGTTGCCTTCCTGGATGAGGTCGCCCAGCGCAAGACCGTAGCCGTTGTAACCGCGGGCCACGTGCACCACGAAGCGCAGGTGCGAATGCACCAGCTCACGTGCGGCGTCCAGATCGTCACCGTCGCGGAAGCGACGGGCCAGGTCCTGTTCGTCATCGACCGACAGCACCGGGATCTGGTGCACGGCACCGATGTAGGCGTCCAGCGAACCGAGCGCACTGGGAATCGGGAGATTGTTTGCCACAAGGGCAGTAGAGGTGTTCTGGCTCATAGGGCTCATCTTAGCAGTCCGGGTTTTGGACTGCTAAAGCGGTAGGAAGTTCCAGTGTTCCGCAGGCGAAACAATGGGCCGTTCAACAACCCTACCCTATCGCGAATTGATGACAATGGCGAGCAGCCGCGACCATGGTCTAATGCCTTCAAAATCAACAACTTGAGGTGAAACACGTGCATGAATGGTCGTTTTGGGCCGCAAAATCCCACGGCGGTACCCCATTCAGCCCGGCAATGTTGCCGGTCGTTCAGCCCGGCGAGCCAGACGACCCTATCCGACACGCCCATAGTGCCACGCCATGCGTGGCAGGCCCCGCTAGTAATACCCGGCCATGTTCAGGAAGAAGCCCTTCTGGTCGTACTTCAGCTCGGTCATGTCATCGCTGAACTCGGTGAAGTTGTAGCCCACGCCGATCTTGAAGTTCTCCCCCACCCGGCGGTCCACGCCCAGCAGCCAGCCCTTGCGCACGCCACCGTCGCGTACCTTCAACCAGCGGTGCTCGGCCAGGCCTTCCCACTGCGCGAACAGGCGGTAGCGCAGCTGCAGGGCGGCGAAGTCGGCGCGGCTGTCCAGCCAGGCGCCCTCGCCGCGGCCGGTGCGGTAGTCACCCCAGCGTGAGGCCAGCTTGGCCGCCATCTCCCAGCGTTCGCCGATCTGGCGGATGCCTTCCAGCGACAGCACCTGCGAGCGCTGGTCGTACAGGTTGCCGCCTTCCTGGCCCAGCGAGGCCACGTCGTAGAGGTAGGTGAACTTGCCGAAGCCGGCCCAGCGCGTGTTGTCATGCGGGCGCCAGGCAAAACCGACGTTGGTTTCCACCAGCTTGGCATCGGCCACCGGGTTGATCCGGTCCTGGGTGTCCGCATAGTTGGCGCGCAGGGCGAAACGCCAGTCTTCGTTGAGCTTGTACAGCAGGCGGTTGGTGGTCACCCACTGTTCGCGCTGCTCGGCACCACTGTCACGGCGGTATTCCAGCTTGCTGTTCCACTGCGCCACCGCGTCGGTACGGCCACCGCTGACGCTGTACGCGCGGCGGTTGATGCGGCCCACGGTGGATTCCAGTTCGCCGTCCATCACGGTGAAGCCCAGGTTCCAGCCCTGCGCCGGGTAGAAGTCCATGCCGAAGGTGTGCACCAGCCCCGCGCTGTCCTGGCGGCGGTCCTTCAGGTACTGGCTTTCGTTGTAGACGTTCACCTGGTTGCTCAGGCGCCAGCGCTGGCCCACGGTCCAGCCACTCTGCAGGCCGTTGTCGAACAACGGATCGGTACCGGTGCGGTCGGTGCTGTAGCTGTAGCTGCCGTAGAGGCTGTGGTCGGGCGCCATGCGGTATTCGGCATCGACCTTGCCGCCATGGCCGCGGCTGCCGCCACTCAGCTCGGCCCCCACACTGCTGCGGTCGCCGAACAGGTAGCGCGCGCCCAGGGTCAGCAGGTCGTTCTTCTCATAGGCACCGCCATCATCGTCCAGCGTCACCTGGCCGGTGCCGTACAGCTCCCACGACGAACCGAAGCGCTGGCGGTAACCGATGGCCGCCAGCAGCGCGGAGACGTCCTGCAGCTCCTGCTCCTCGCGCACGCGGCGCAGTTCGCCGGTCAGCTGGCCATCGTTGCCCAGCCGCCATTCGGCGGTCAGCTGGCTCTGTTCCAGTGCCAGTTCGCCCTGTTCGGTGCGGGTGTGGCGGCCGTACAGGCTGAAATCATCGGTGAGGTAGCCCAGGAACTCCGCGCCGTATTCCTGGATCGGCAGGCCGGTGTCCTGGCGCGCCACCGAGAAGCCCGCATCGACATCGCGCCACCACGCGCCCAGGCTCCAGTCCTGGGTGGTCCAGCCCAGTTCGCGCAGGTTGGCGCGCGCCTCCACTGCCGAAGCCTTGCCCGACCGGCGGCCTTCGTACGGATTGCGGCGGATGAAGCTGAGGCCGCCATTGTCCGAATAGAACACCGGCGCTGCGGTGGCATCGGTGCGCGTCTGTTCCATTTTCAGGTAGGTGCCGCGGCCCGCCTGCAGGGTAAGGTCGGCCCCCTTCAGGCTGTAGTTCTCACCGCTGCGGTTCTCTTCCACCCAGGTGCCGCCCACGGCAACGTGATCGCCGATCCACTGGCGGCCGCGCGCACCATAGGTCACATCGTCGCTGCTGAAACCCAGCGGCACGTATTCGTAGTCCACCAGCAGCAGCTGGTCGTAGCCATCCAGCGGCATGTCGCGGGTGATGCTGCGCACGTTCTCGCGGGTCAGCTGCGCCAGCGGGCGGGTCAGGATCAGCCGGCCCTGCAGGTCGTCGATCTCGTAGTCCACGCCTTCCTGCAGGGTGGCGCGGGTTTCGGTGCGGCCGGTGGTGCGGTCGCGCACTTCCAGCACCACCTGCTCCGAGCCCGGCAACAGGTCGGTATGGCGCAGGTAGTACAGGCTGCCGCCGGTGCCGAGGAATTCGCTGTGGCCCGGCGCCGACTGCGCTTCCGAACCGAACACCTTCAGCTGCGAACGCGCCTCGCCCAGCGGCGTGGCCGACAGCGAACGCCAGTTCAGCGCGCCGCCGTAAAGCGAGCGCACGTACTGACCGTACTCGGTGCCGGTGATGCCGGTGGCGAAGTTGCCCCACAGCGCCTGGCTCTGGTCCCAGTCCACGCGCAGGTACAGGCGGCCCTGGGTATCGACGTCGCGGTAGGTGGTCGAATCATCGCCGTAGACCGGGTAGTACAGATCCGGGTCGAGGCGGCGGAACACATCCTGCGCATCGGCGCGGGTGAAATCGCGGAACAGGTACTTCAGTTCGCGGTCCTGGGTATCGGCCTGAGCGGTCACCAGGTATTTGCCGCGCATCTTGCCCTTCAGGTAGAACGCCAGCCGGCCTTCGCTGAGGAAGCCATCGGTGTCGCGGTCATCGGCGGCCAGCGGCTGCACGTTGCCGCTGGCACTGTTCTTCGACAACGTGACATCGGCGATGGCGACCAGGAACAGGTAACGGCCGGTCACGTCCACGTCCAGCTGGCGCTGCGCAGACGGCGCGTCGCGCGATTCCACCCGCACGTCATAGCGGTGCTGGCCCACCGGTTCGAGGAACTCGGCAGCGAACTTCTGTTCCAGATCGACCGGGAAATCCTGGCCGTTGATGCGCACCCGGCTGTTCGGCTCAAGATTGCGGCCGTACAGGCGCACGCGCGAGCCGTGGATGGGGATGTTCTGCAGGCGCAGCATGCTCTGCCCGTAGATGCTGTTGCTGACCTGCAGGTCCTGTGCGCTGGCTCCATCCAGCGCCTGGCCCAGGGTCTTCTGCACGTTGTCGCGCGTCACCTGCAGGCCTCGGTCGAAGTCCGCCGGGGTGACCAGCTGGATGCGCTGGATCTGCGTTTCATCGAACGACCCGCCGGCGCCGTAGGCACGCGCCACGTAGATCAGCTCATCACCCGTGCGCAGCTTGAACTGCTCCGGCACGGTGCCGTCCCATTCGGCATCGCCCACGTAGTCGGACGGCAGTTCGATGCGCGCCAGCGGGGTCACCAGATCGGTATCGGTGCCGCGGTACAGGGTGACTTCCAGCTTCTCGATGAACGAGGCGTAGTTGTTGTAGCTGTGGAAGCGCAGCGGGCGGATCACCCGGCCGTTCTCGAACGGCACGGTGGCCGCCGCCTGCACGCTCAGGCTGGGCGGGACCATGCTGGGGTCTTCGGTGGCCCAGACCACGCCGCCGTTGGGCAGCTCGGCCATGAACTGCCCGCCGCGTGCGGACACGTCCGGCGTAACCGCAGGTGCCAGCGGCACGCTGCCAGTGGCAGACGGATCACGCTGGCCCGGCAACGGCAGCAGCGGCGCGTCGGCGTCATCGCCGATCCGCAGCAGTTCGCCGTCATCGCTGCGGCAGGTGTCACCCTCACAGCGCACATCACTGGCCGGCACCGGCACGATCGGCTGGGCCAGCACCGGGGTGGTGGCCAGCAGCAGGGCGAACACGCTGCATGAGGTTGATCGCAGGATCAGGGCAGGACTCCGGTGGTGGGTCTTCATGTCAGTGCCCCTCCCCACTGTTGGGGCCGGCGGCCGGTGGCGGTCCGCTGGGCGGCTCGATCGTCAGCTGCTGCAGCACGCGGCCATCGCTGCCACGCACCTCGATGCGCGTGGCGGCGGCGACGTCGGCCGGCAGGCGGCTGGCCAGGGCGGCACGCACCGCCTGCGCCCGCTGCTGGGCCAGGGCCTCCCCGCCCGCCGTGGCAGCCAGCAGCACGCGGCCACCGCCGCGCGCCCGCAGTGCCTGGGCGGCCTTGTCCAGCACGCTGGCGCGGTCGGCGGCCAGCGTGGCGCTGCCACTGGCAAACAGTGCGCTGCCGAGTTCCACGCGCACCGGACGTGGCATGACGGCGGCGGGGGTGCCTTCGCTGCTCAGCGCGCCATCCGGCATGCGCACGCCGAAGTCGAAGCGCACCGGCAGGCCGGGGGTGATGCGTCGCACCAGCGGGTTGGGCGTGGTGAAGCGCGCACCGGCCGGCAGCGTCGACGGATCGACCTTGAGGATGAAGTTGCGGCCGCGGGCTTCGCCGCCCGGAATGCCGACCAGGTGGTAGCGACCGAAGGCATCGGTTTCCATCACCAGGCCTTCCACCGCCGCCACGCGCACGCCGGGGATGCCGCGCTCGCCCTCGTCCTGGATGCCGTTGCCGTTGCGGTCGTCGAACACGCTGCCGATGACCAGGCTTTCATCCAGCAGCGGATCCACGCTGACATCGACGTCGGCCGTGGCCACGTTGCCGATGCTGCGGTTCTGCCCGTCGATGGCGGTGATGCGGTTGGTATGCACGCCGGTGCCGGTCCCTGCGCCGACGCGCAGGTAGTAGACCACCGTGGCGCGCTCGCCCACCGGTACGTCGA
This sequence comes from Stenotrophomonas sp. ESTM1D_MKCIP4_1, assembly GCF_003086895.1. Classification (NCBI taxonomy): domain Bacteria; kingdom Pseudomonadati; phylum Pseudomonadota; class Gammaproteobacteria; order Lysobacterales; family Lysobacteraceae; genus Stenotrophomonas; species Stenotrophomonas sp. ESTM1D_MKCIP4_1. The sequence continues at coordinate 3,984,377 of NZ_CP026004.1, forward strand.
TGCCGTCGATGCGCAGCGGCTGCACGCCGCTGGTGCGCGCATCGTTGTCCGCATCCTGCACCGCGAAGCCACCGCTGACGAAGGTGAAACCCGGCGGCAGCGTATCCAGCAGCGTGGCACCGTTGGCATCGACCTCGCCCACGTTGTCGATGGTCACCGTGTAGCGCACCAGGTCGCCGATCTGCGCACTGCGCTTGGCGGCCACCTTGGTCAGCCGCAGCACGGCCTGCTGGCCGGTCACGGTCACCGCCACGTTGGCCTCGGCGCACAGCGGGGTCGGCACGCTCAGGTCGCAGACGCGGTAGCGGAAGCTGTCGGTGCCGCTGAAGTCCGCCACCGGCGTGTACGTGCATGTGCCGTTGGCGCACTGCACCGTGCCGTGCGCAGGCGCTGCGGCCACCTGCAGCGAGGCCGGGTCCAGCGCCGCGGTGCGGGTGGTGTCGTTGGCCAGCACGTCGATCAGCAGCGGGCCGCTGGCTTCGGCAGTCACCGCATCGTCGGCCAGGGTCAGCACGTTCGGCTCCACGGCGATGGTCACCGATGCACTGGCACACATCGAAGGATCATCGACGTGGCAGACCTGGTAATCCAGGCTCTGGATACCGGCAAAGTTGGCCAGCACCGCGAAGCGGATGCGCTTGTTCGGCAGCACCGTCGCATCGCCATACGGCGGCGGTGCGGTGATGGTGACGGTGACGGTGGCCGGATCCACCGGCGTGCCATCCACGCGGTCGTTGCCGAGCACGTCGATCTCGACCACGCCGTTCTGCGGCATGTCGATCCGGTCATCCTCGGCCACCACGCCCGGCTCGGCAGCGATGACGGTCACGGTGACGGTGCCCACATCGCAGACGGTAGGCTGGCTGACCAGGCACAGCGTGTAGGTGGTGCCGTAGCTGCCCGGCGCAAGGCCCGCGGCCACGTCCACCCAGCCATCGGCGCTGAAGGTCAGCGCGTTGGTGGCGACCGGCGCGAAGTTGACCTGGGCCGGATCCAGCGCGGCACTGTTGAAGGTGTCATTGGCGAACACGTTGAGCAGGCGGGTGCGGCCTTCCGGACCGACCGGGCCACCCGTGTCGTCCACCGCCAGCAGCGCGCCCACCGGCCCCTGCACCAGCACGGTGGCGATGGCGGTGGTGCAGTTGGTCGGCACGCCGTTCTCGCACAGCTGGTACGCCAGCTGCACCTGCCCGGCCTGCACGCCCGGGGCCACCATGATCTGGCCCTGGTTGTTCATGGTGTAGCCCGGCGTGCTGCCGGTAAGGCTGGCCACCACGCTGCCGACCGGCGGCGGCGAGACGTTGTTGAAGCTGTCGTTGTCCAGCACCGAACGGGCGATGGTGCCGCCCACCGACGGATCGACCGGCGTGCTGCTGAAGTCATCGTTCACCGCCAGCACCACATTGGCCGCACCACCCACGTTGAAGGTGACGGTGGCGGTGCTGCACAGGGCCGCGTTCGGCGCTGGCAGGCAGACCTGGTAGGTGACGCTGACCGGCCCGCTGGTGCCCACTGGTGGCGTGTAGGTGAAGCTGCCGTCGGCATTGAACAGCAGGCCCGCCGGGGTTGCGCCCTGCACGCTCCACACCGAGCCGGCCGGCATGTTGTCGTTACCGGCCACGCTGTTGGCCAGGGTCTGCCCGGCCTGCACGCTGAAGGCATCCGGCTGCGGCGCGGGGCTGACCACCACGGTCACGCTGGCGGTGGCGCAGTTGCCCGGGGCGGCCACTTCGCAGACCTGGTAGGTGACCGTGGTCGGCCCGGAGGTGACGCCGGTACCGATGCTGATGGTGCCATCCGGGTTGATGCCGAAGCCGGCCGGTGCACCGACCAGACCCAGCGTCACGGTGTTCGCTGCCGGCGGCGAGACGCCGTTGAGGGAATCGTTGGCGAGCACGCTGGGCGTACTGCCACCCGGTGCGATGCCGGTGAAGCTGTCATCGCCGGCCACCAGCGTACCGGTGTTGACGTTGAGGGTGGCCGATGCGGTCCCGCACTGTGCAGCATCCGGTGCCGGCAGGCACACCTGGTAGGTGAAGGTGACCGCACCGAGCGTGCCGGCCGGCGGCGTGTAGGTGAAGCTGCCATCGGCGTTGAACACCAGGCCCGGCGGCGTGGCGCCCTGCACGCTCCAGGTCGACCCCCCCGGCATGTTGTCGTTGCCGGCCACCGTGTTCGACAGCACCTGGCCTGCGCGCACGCTGAAGGCATCCGGCTGCGGCGCCGGGCTGACCACCACGCTCACCGTCGCGTTGGCGCAGTTGCTGGGTGCGGCCACTTCACACACCTGGTAGGTGACGCTGGTGGGGCCGGAAGGCACACCGCTGCCGATGCTGATCGTGCCATCGGGGTTGATGCTGATGCCGGCCGGCGCACCGACCAGACCCAGCGTCACGGTGTTCGCCGCCGGCGGGGTGACGCCGTTGAGCGAATCATTGGCCAGCACGCTGGGCGTGCTGCCGCCCGGTGCGATGCCGGTGAAGCTGTCATTGCCGGCCACCAGCGTGCCGGTGTTGACGTTGAGGGTGACCGTTGCGGTGCCACACACGGCCGCATCCGGTGCCGGCAGGCATGCCTGGTAGGTGAAGGTCACCGCACCGGTCGTACCGACCGGCGGCGCATAGGTGAAGCTGCCATCGGTGTTGAACACCAGGCCCGGCGGCGTCGTGCCCTGCACGCTCCAGGTCGAACCCGCAGGCAGGTTGTCGTTGCCCGCCACCGAGTTGCTCAGCGTCTGCCCGGCCTGAACGCTGAAGGCATCGGCCTGCGGCACGGGGCTGACCACCACGCTCACCGTGGCGGTGGCGCAGTTGCTGGGCGCGGCCGCTTCGCAGACACGGTAGGTCAGCGTGGTTGCACCGGAGCTGACACCGCCGCCGATGCTGATCGTGCCGTCGGCATTGATCGCAATGCCGGCCGGTGCACCCACCAGGCTCAGGGTCACCGTAGCAGTGGCCGGCGGCGACACGCCATTGAGCGAGTCGTTGCTGAGCACGCTGGGGGTAATGCCGCCTGGTGCGATGGCGCTGAAGCTGTCGTTGGTCGCCAGCAGAGTGCCGGTGCCGATGGTGACGCTGACCGTGGCGCTGTTGCACAGCGACGCATTCGGCGCCGGCAGGCAGGCCTGGTAGGTGAAGTCGACCGCGCCGGTCGTACCGGCCGGTGGCGTGTAGGTGAAGCTGCCATCGGTGTTGAACACCAGGCCCGGCGGCGTGGCGCCCAGCACGCTGAAGCTGGCGCCGGCCGGCAGGTTGTCATTGCCTGCCACCGTGTTGGACAGCACCTGGCCGGCCTGCACGCTGAAGGCATCGGCCTGCGGTGCCGGGCTGACCACCACGCTTACCGTGGCGGTGGCGCAGTTGCCGGGCGCCGCCGCTTCACAGACCTGGTAGGTCAGCGTGGTGCTGCCGGAAACCACCCCGGTACCGACACTGATCGTGCCATCCGGAGACACGCTGTAGCCGGCCGGCGCGCCGACCAGGCTGAGGGTGACGGCAGCGCTGGCCGGCGGCGATACGCCATTGAGCGAATCATTGGCCAGCACGCTGGGCGTGGACGTGCCCGGCGCGATACCGATGAAGCTGTCGTTGCCGGCCAGCAGGGTGCCGGTGTTGACGTTCAGGGTGACCGTCGCGGTGCCACACAGGGCCGCGTCCGGTGCCGGCAGGCAGGCCTGGTAGGTGAAGCTCACGGCACCAGTGGTACCCGCCGGCGGCGTGTAGCTGAAGCTGCCATCGCTGTTGAACACCAGACCCGCAGGCGTCGCGCCCTGCACGCTCCAGGTCGAACCGGCCGGCAGGTTGTCATTGCCGGCCACGGTGTTGTTCACCGACTGCCCGGCCTGCACGCTGAAGGCATCGGCCTGCGGCGCCGGGCTGACCACCACGTTGACGCTGGCGGTGGCGCAGTTGCTCGATGCCGCCACTTCGCAGATCTGGTAGGTCAGCGTGGTGCTGCCCGACACCACGCCGCTGCCGACGCTGATCGTGCCATCCGGATTGATGCCGAAGCCGGCGGGCGCCCCCACCAGGCTCAGTGCCACCGATGCTGCGGACGGCGGCGATACGCCGTTGAGCGAATCATTGGCCAGCACGCTGGGTGTGGACGTGCCCGGCGCGATGTTGCTGAAGCTGTCATCGCCGGCCACCAGGGTGCCGGTGTTGACGTTGAGGGTGACCGTGGCGCTGCCGCAGACGCTGCCGTTCGGCGCCGGCAGGCAGGCCTGGTAGCTGAAGGTGACCGCACCGAGGGTGCCGGCCGGCGGCGTGTAGGTGAAGCTGCCATCGGCGTTGAAGACCAGGCCGGCCGGAGCAGTGCCCTGCACGCTCCAGGTCGAACCGGCCGGCAGGTTGTCGTTGCCGGCCACCGTGTTGACCAGCTGCTGCCCGGCCTGCACCGAGAAGGCATCGGCCTGCGGCGTCGGGCTGACCACCACGGTGACGCTGGCGGTATCGCAGTTGTTGGCAGCCGCGGCTTCGCACAGCTGGTATGTCAGCGTGGTGCTGCCCGACACCACACCGCTGCCGACGCTGAGCGTGCCATCCGGGTTCAGCGTAAAGCCGGCCGGTGCGCCGACCAGCGACAGGCGTACATCGGCTGCCGGCGCCGGGCTGGCGCCGTTGAGGCGATCATTGGCCAGCACGCTGGCTGCCGAAGTGCCGCCCGCTACCACGCCAGTGATGACGTCATCGCCAGCCACCAGGTCGCCGTTGTTGATGTTGAGGGTGAAGGTGGTGGTCGCGCACAGCGCCGCGTCCGGTGCCGGCAGGCAGGCCTGGTAGGTCACCGTGATCGGCCCGGCGGTGCCGGCAGGCGGCGCATAGGTGAAGCTGCCATCGGCGTTGAAGCTCAGCCCGGCCGGTGCGGTGCCCTGCAGGCTCCAGCTCGAACCCGTCGGCAGGTTGTCGTTGCCGGCCACACTGCCGGCCAGCGTTGCACCGGCCTGCACCGCGAACGCATCGGGCTGCGGTGCAGGACTGACCACGATCCGCACGCTGGCGGTGTCGCAGTTGGCCGGCGAGGCCACCTCGCAGATCCGGTAGGTCAGCGTGGTCAGGCCGGACTGCACGCCCGTGCCCACCGTGATCAGGCCATCGGCGCTGATCGAGAAGCCGGCCGGTGCACCCACCAGGGCCAGCGTCACCGTACCGGCAGCCGGCGGCGACACGCCGTTGAGCGAATCGTTGGCCAGCACACTGGTGCCGACGGTGCTGCCGGGCGCGATGTTGCTGAAGCTGTCGTCACCGGCCACCAGGGTGCCGTTGTTGATGGTGATGGTCGCCGTGGTGGAACCGCAGACCGCGGCGTTCGGCGCCGGCAGGCACACCTGGTAATCGAAGGTGACCACGCCCAGCCGGCCCGGCGGCGGCGTATAGGTGAAGGCACCGGTCGCGGTGAGCAGCAGGCCATCGGGCGCGGTGCCCTGCACGCTGTACTGCGCACCCGGCGGCACGCTGTCGTTTCCGGCCACGCTGGCCGACAGCGTCTGCCCGACCTGCACGGCGAAGGCATCCGGCTGCGGCGAAGGACTGACCACCACGGTGACGCTGGCGGTATCGCAGTTGTTGGCCGCCGCCGCTTCGCAGATCTGGTAGGTCAGGACGACCGGACCGGACACCGCCGTGGACGGCACGCTGATGGTGCCCTGCGGGGTGATCGCATAGCCGGCCGGCGCGCCGACTAGGCTCAGCACCACCGAGGAACCAGCCGGCGGCGAGTTGCCATTGAGCGAATCATTGGCCAGCACGCTGGCGCTGGAAGTGGTGCCGGCAGCGACGCCGGACAGGGTGTCATCGGCCGCGACCAGGGCGCCGTTGTTGATGTTGAGGGTCAGCGTGGCGGTGCCGCACAGATTGGCATTGGGTGCCGGCAGGCAGACCTGGTAGGCCACCACCACCGGGCCGCTGGTACCGGCCGGCGGAGCGTAGGTGTAGCTGCCATCGGCAGAGAAGCTGAAGCCGGCCGTCGGCGTGCCCGGCAGGCTCCAGCTGGAGCCGGCCGGCATGTTGTCGTTGCTGGCCACGCTGGCGCTGAGGCTCTGCCCCACCTGCACGGCGGCAGCATCGTCCTGCGGTGCCGGGTTGACCACCACGGTGACACTGGCAGTGACGCAGTTGCCTGGCGCCACCGCTTCGCAGATCTGGTAGGTCAGCGTGGTCGGGCCGGACATCGCGCCGCTGCCGGCGGTGATGGTGCCGTCCGGATTGAGGGTGAACGTCGCAGGTGCACCGACCAGGCTCAGCACCACGTCGCCCGGCGCAGGCGGGCTGACGCCATTGAGCGAATCATTGGCCAGCACACTGGCGGCGGAGGTACCGCCCGGGGCGATGCCGGCCAGCGTGTCGTCGCCGGCCAGCAAGGTGCCGTTGGCCACGTTCAGCGTCACCTGCGCGGTCGCGCACGTGCTGGCATTGGGCGCCGCCAGGCAGGTCTGGTAGCTGAAGGTCACCGCACCCGTGGTGCCGGTCGGCGGGGTGTAGCTGAAGCTGCCATCGGCATTGAACTGCAGCCCTGCCGGCGCAGCGCCCTGCAGCGTCCAGCTGGCGCCGGCCGGCATGTTGTCGTTGCCGGCCACGCTGGCCGACAGCACCTGGCCGGCCTGCACGTTGAAGGCGTCGTTCTGCGGTGCCGGCAGGATCACCAGCGCGATGCTGGCGGTATCGCAGTTGCCGCTCGCCGCCGCTTCGCAGGCCTGGTAGGTCAGCGTCAGCGGACCGGACACGATGCCGGCAGGCACGGTCAGCACGCCGTCGGCGTCGAGCACCACGCCGGCCGGCGCGCCGACCAGATTGACCAGCACGGTCCCTGCGGCCGGCGGCGAAACGCCGTTGAGCGAATCGTTGGCCAGCACGCTGGTCGTGGCGCTGCCACCCGGGGCAACCGTGAAGCTGTCATCCACCGCCACCAGCGTGCCGTCATTGATGTTGAGCGTCACCGTGGCGGTGCCACACAGCGCCGCATCCGGTGCAGGCAGGCAGGCCTGGTAGGTGAAGGTCACCGGGCTGGGAGTGTTGGCCGGCGCGGTGTAGGTGAAGCTGCCATCGGCACTGAAGTTCAGCCCGGCAGGTACCGCCCCTGGCAGCGAGAACAGCGAGCCAGCCGGCATGTTGTCGTTGGCGGCCACGTTGCCGTTGCTGATCGTGCCTGCGGCCAGCACCGAATACGCATCGGGCTGCGGCGACGGCGTGATGACCAGGGCCACCGTGGCGGTATCGCAGTTGCTGGGCACGGCGGTTTCGCAGATCTGGTAAGTCAGCGTGGTCGCACCGGAAAGCACGCCGGTCGGCACCGCCACCGTGCCATCGGCATTGATGACGAAGCCGGCCGGTGCGCCGACCAGGCTGAGCTGCACGCTGGCCGCTGCCGGCGGCGTGACGCCATTGAGGCTGTCGTTGGCCAGCACGCTCGGCGTGGTGCCACCGCCTGCGATGCCGCTGTAACTGTCATCCGCCGCCACCAGCGTGCCGGTATTGACGTTGATGGTGGCCGTCGCCGTGCCGCACACCGCGTTGTCCGGTGCCGGCAGGCAGGCCTGGTAGGTGAAGGTGACCGCGCCGGTGGTGCCCACCGGCGGCGTGTAGCTGAAGCTGCCATCGGCATTGAACGCCAGGCCGGCGGGCGGCGTGCCCTGCACGGCCCAGCTGGAACCGGCCGGCAGATTGTCGTTGGTCGCCACGCTGGCACCGGTCAGGCTCGCACCGGCCTGCACGGCGAATGCATCGGCCTGCGGTGCCGGGGTGACGACGAAGGCGATGGCTGCGGTGGCGCAGTTGGTCGGCGAGGCGGTCTCGCACAGCTGGTAGGTCAGCGTGGTCGCCCCTGCCGCCGCGCTGGCGGGAATCTGCACGCTGCCATCGTTGTTGATGACGAAGCCGGTCGGCGCCGCCACCAGCAGCAGCTGCACCGCTGCGGACGGCGGCGGGGTGACGCCGTTGAGCACGTCGTTGGCCAGCACGCTGGGCGTGACCGAGCCGGCCGTCAGCGGCGCGGCAAAGGTATCGTCATTGGCGACGATGGCACTGACCGCGATGGTGAGGGTGGCCGTGGCGGTGCCGCACACGGCGGCATCCGGCGCGGGCAGGCAGGCCTGGTAGCTGAAGGTGACCGGGCCGAGGGTGCCGGCCGGCGGCGTGTAGGTGAAGCTGCCGTTGGCGTTGAACACCAGGCCCTGCGGCGGCGACGGCACGCTCCAGCTGGAGCCGGCAGGCATCGCGTCATTGCCGGCGACATTGCCGGTGTTGGCCTGCCCGGCCTGCACGCTGATCGTGTCGTTCACCGGCGTCGGCCGTACCACCAGCGCGATGCTGGCGGTGGCGCAGTTGTTGGCCGCCGCCGTTTCGCACACCTGGTAGGTGAGCGTGGTGGCGCCACTGGCGGCATCGGCCGGTACCGTCACCGTACCAGTGGGGCTGATGATGAAGCCGGCCGGTGCACCCACCAGCGACAGCGCCACGTTGGCCGGCGCCGGCGGACTGAGGCCGTTGAGGGTGTCGTTGGCCAGCACGCTGGCGGTGACGGCGCCCGGCGCGACCGCACCGAAGCTGTCGTTGTTTGCCACCAGCGCGCCGTTGTTGATGTTCAGCGTGACCGTGGCGGTGCCGCACACCGCGGCGTTCGGCGCGGGCAGGCAGGCCTGGTAGACGAAGCTGGCCGGGCTGGTGGTACCGGCCGGCGGCGCATAGGTGAAGCTGCCGTCGGCATTGAAGGTGACCCCGGCCGGCGGCGTGCCCTGCACGCTGAAGGTCGAGCCGACCGGCATGCCGTCATTGCCGGCCACGTTGGCGGTGACCGACAGGCCCGCCTGCACCGCAAAGGCGTCGTTGGCCGGTGCCGGTGCAACCACCAGGGCCACGTTGGCCGTGGCGCAGTTGGTCGTCGCTGCCGCTTCACAGACCTGGTAGGTCAGGGTGACCGCGCCGGAGGCGGTGCCGGTGGCCACGGCGATCGTGCCATCGGCGGCGATCGAGAAGCCCGAAGGCGCGCCCACCAGGCTCAGTACCACCGCATCCGCGGCCGGCGTCGCGCCGTTGAGCGTGTCGTTGCCCAGTACGCTGGGCGTAGCACCACCGCCCGCAACCGGCGCAGCAACGCTGTCGTCCACCGCGACCAGAGTGCCGCTGTTGACGTTGATCGTGGCCGTTGCCGTGGCGCAGATGCCGCTGTCAGGCGCCGCCAGGCACACCTGGTAGCTGAAAGTGACCGCACCGCTGAAGCCCGCCGCGGGGGTGTAGACGAAACCACCATCGGCAGCGAAGACCAGCCCGGCCGGTGCCGTGCCGACCACGCTGAACTGCGCGCCGCTGCCCACGTTGTCGTTGCCCGCCACCGAGCCGGTCAGCGCCACGCCGGCCGGCGTGGACAGTGCATCGTCAATGGCCGACGGCGCGACCACCAGACGCAGGCTGGCGTTGGCGCAGTTGCCCGGTGCCGCGGCTTCGCACAGCTGGTAGGTCAACGTGCGGCCACCGGCCGGCACGCCGGCGGCAACGCTCACCGTGCCGTCCGGGTTGAGGCTGATGCCTGCCGGTGCACCGGCCAGGCTCAGCAGCACGTCCGCCGCGGCCGGCGGCGTGCTGCCGTTCAGCGCATCGTTGAGCAGCACCGACGCGGTGCTGCCACCGGTCACCGGATTGACCGGCGCGCTGCTGAAGTCATCGTCATTGGCGGCCAGGCTGCCGACCGTGATGTTGATGCTGGCCGTGGCGGTCGCGCACAGCGCGCTGTCCGGCGCCGGCAGGCAGACCTGGTAGGTGAAGCTGACCGGGCTGACCGCATTGACCGGCGGCACGTAGGTGAAGCTGCCACCGCCACCGAAGCTCAGCCCGGCAGGCGTGGTGCCGACGAGGGTGAACACCGCACCGGCCGGCACGTTGTCGTTGTCACCGACGCTGCCATTCAACGGCTGGCCCGCTGCAGTGGAATAGCTGTCGTTCTGCGCCGACGGCGTCACCACCAGGCGGATGCTGGCACTGGCGCAGTTGCTGGGGGCAGCGAGTTCGCAGACCTGGTAGTTCAGCACCGTGGCACCGGCAGCGGCGCTGGCAGGCACCTGCAGCAGGCCTGCAGCGGTCAGCGCATAGCCCGACGGCGCGCCCACCAGGGCCAGGCTGACACTGCCGGCGGGCGGCGGCTCGCTGCCATTGAGGCTGTCGTTGGCCAGCACGCTGGTGCTGCTGCTCGACCCCGGCGCCAGCGGCGTGGCGGTGAAGTCGTCGTCCATCGCCTGCAGCGTGCCCGCGTTGACATTGATGGTCGCGCCCGCGGTACTGCACAGCGCACTGTCCGGCGCCGGCAGGCAGGTCTGGTAGCTGAAGCTCACCGGCCCGGTGAATCCCGCTGGCGGTGTGTACTGGAAGCTGCCATCACGGCCCAGCTGCAGGCCATCCGGCGTGGTGCCCGATACGGTGAACACCGCACCGACCGGCGCGTTGTCATTGCTGGCTACGCTGCCCGACAGCAGCTGCCCGGCCGGCGTGGAGAACACGTCGGCCACGGCAGTGGGCGAGACTACCAGCAGGATCTGTGCGGAATCGCAGTTGCTGGGCAACGCGGTTTCGCACAGCTGGTAGGTCAGCGTCAGCGCGCCGGACGGCACGCCCGCGTCGACGTTCAGCACGCCATTGGCATCCAGGGTGAAGCCCGACGGCGCGCCCACCAGGCCCAGCAGCACGTCGGCCGATGCCGGCGGCTGGGTGCCATTGAGGCTGTCGTTGAGCAGCACCGACAGGGTGCTGCCGCCACCAGCGCCGATCGGCGTGGCGCGGAAGTCATCATCGGCGGCGGCCAAGGTGCCGGCGTTGACGTTCACGGTGACCGTCGCGCCCGAGCACACGCTGGCATCCGGCGCAGGCAGACAGGCCTGGTAGGCGAACGTGACCACGCCCTGGGTTCCTGCCGGCGGCGTGTAGGTGAACGCACCACCGGCGGCCAGCACCAGGCCCGCAGGCGCGGTGCCGGTGACGCTGAAGGTGGCACCGGCCGGCACATTGTCGTTGCTGCCGACATTGCCGCTGACCGGCACGCCCACGGCCGTGCTGACGTTGTCGTTCACCGCCACCGGTGCCAGCAGCAGCTGCACCGCGCCGTCATCGCAGTTGCTCGGCAGCGCCGCCTCGCACAGGCGGTAGCCGAAGCTGACCGCACCCGCAGCGGCACCGCCAGGTACGGAGATGGTGCCGTTGGCATTGAGTACATAGCCGCCCGGCGCACCCAGCAGGCTCAGGATCACCTCGGCCGGGGCCGGCGGGATCGCGCCGTTGATGGTGTCATTGGCCAGCACGCTGATGGTGGTGCCACCAGTGGCGGGATTCAGCAGGCTGCTGCGGAAGTCATCATCGTTGGCGACCAGCGTGCCGGCGTTGACATTGAGGGTCACCGTGGCGGTGCTGCAGGCGCTGGTGTACGGCGCTGCCAGGCACGCCTGGTAGCTGAAGGTCGTGGTGCCGGTGTACTGCGCCGGTGGCGTGTAGGTGAAGCTGCCATCGCCGTTGAACACCAGCCCCGGCGGTGGGGTGCCGGTGACCACATAGGTCGTACCGGCCGCGACACGATCATTCACCCCGACATTGCCACCGACCGGGCGCCCGACCTGGGTGCTGAAGCTGTCGGCCACCGCCTGCGGCGCGATCACCACCGCGATGGTGGCCGTGGCGCAGTTGCTGGTTCCGGCCTGGCACAGCTGGTAGGTCAGGCTCAGCGGGCCCGCCGGCGATCCTGCAGGCACCTGCAGTTCGCCCGTCGGCGCCAGGGTGAAGCCGGCCGGCGGCGCATTGATCAGCGACAGGCTGGCCTGTGCGGGGTCGATCGCCACGCCATTGAGGGTGTCGTTGGCCAGCACGCTGGCCGTGCTGCCGCCGGTGCCCGGCACGGGCGCCGCAGTGAAGTCATCATTGCCGGCCACGACCGCAGCCACGGCGACGTTCAAGGTCACCGTCGCGGCATCGCAGATGCCGCCATTGGGCGCCGGCAGGCAGACCTGGTAGCGGAAGCTGTCCGCACCGGCATACGTGCCCTGCGCGGTATAGCTGAAGCTGCCATCGGCATTGACGCTGACGGTGCCGTGCGCAGCACCGGCCAGCAGGCTGAACTGCGAACCCGCAGGCACGTTGTCATTGCCGGCCACGGTATTGGCCAGCGCCACGCCCGCCGTCGCGGCGAAGCTGTCATCTACCGCATCGGGGGCGATGACCAGCTGCACGTTGGCAGTGGCGCAGTTGCTGCCGCCCGGCAATTCGCAGATCTGGTAGGTGAACGCATAGGCGCCCGCTGCAGCGCCCGCTGCGATCTGCAGCTGCCCGGCGGCGTTGGTGGTGATGCTGGCCGGTGCACCGGTCAGTGCCAGGCTGACACCGGCGGGCGCCACGGCGGTGCCATTGAGCGTGTCATTGCCGAGCAGGCTGATCGCAGTGGTGGTACCCGGCTGCAGCGGCGTGGCGAACAGATCGTCGGCGGCGGCCAGCTGGTTGTCGGCCACGGTCACGCTCACTGTGGCGGTGTCGCAGACGCTGGCGTTGGGTGCCGGCAGGCACAGCTGGTAGGTGAAGGTATCGGGCCCGGTGTTGGCATTGGCCGGGGTGTAGGTGAAGGTGCCATCGGCACTGACCACGGCGGTGCCGCGGGTGCCCTGGGTGCCCAGGCTGAAGACCGCGCCACTGGGGAAGTTGTCATTGCCGGCCAGGGTGCCGGTCACGGGTCGGCCGCCGCCCGGGGTGCTCACTGCATCGTTCACGGCATCCGGGCTGACCAGCAGGTTGGCGGTTGCCGTGGCGCAGTTGCTCGGCGCGGCGTTGTCGCAGAACCGGTAGGTGAGCGACAGCGCACCGGCCGCAGCGCTGGCCGGCACGACGAGGGTGCCGTCGGGGTTGATCGAGAAACCGGCGGGGGCGCCGACCAGGCTGAGCGTCACGCTGGCTGGCGGCACCGGGTTGCCATCGTAGGTATCGTTGCCCAGCACGCTGGGCGTGGTGCCCCCCGCGCCCGGCGGCAACGGCGCGGTGAAGGTGTCATCGGTGGCGACCAGCACGTTGGCGTCAACCAGCACCGACGCCGTGGCGGTGGCGCAGACACTGCCATTGGGTGCCGGCAGGCACACCTGGTAGGGAATCGAGGCCGGCTGCGTGATGCCGCCGGTCGGCGCGTAGGTGAGCGTACCGGTGCTGCTGATGGTGGCACCCGCGACCGGCGTACCGGACGCACTGAACGTCGCGCCGGCCGGTGCGTTGTCGTTGGCGGCCAGGTTGCCGCTGATCGTGGCGGCACCGGCCAGCGCGTTGAAGCTGTCGTTCAGCGCGGTGGGCGCGATGATCAGGCTCGCGGTCGCGGTGGCGCAGTTGGTCGGTGAAGCGTTCTCGCAGATCTGGTAACCGATCGATGTTGCGCCCGCCGCGGCGCCGGCCGGTACCGCGATCACGCCCGCGCTGTTGATGGTGAAGCCCGCAGGTGCGTTCTGCAGCGAAATGATCAGGTTGCTGCCGACCACGGGCGAACCATTCAACGTGTCATTGCCCAGCACGGTCGGCGTGCTGCCGCCGCTGGTGGAGGAAATGGGCGTGGCGAAGCTGTCGTTCACGGCGACCAGTGCATTGGCCTGCACGGGTACCGCCGGCGTGGTGGCCGTGTTGTCGCCCGGGGTCGGGTCGGTGGTACCCGACGGCAGCACCAGCGACACGGTGTTGGCCGGCACCGTGGCCGGTGTTGCGGCCGGGGCGGTGCCGTTCACCAGCAGCACCACGCTGTCGCCCACGCCAACGCTGACCAGCACGTTCACCGCGTTGCCGCTGCCGCTGGGCTGCGCACAGGACGAGGCCGCCGTGGTCGGCTGGCAGGTCCAGGTCACATTGGTCAGCAGCGAGGACACCGTATCGACCACGCCGACGCCGCTGGCTGCCGACGGCCCCGCATTGTTGACCTGGATGCGGTACTGCACCGGGCCACCGGCCGCCACCGGGCTGGCGCTGACCAGCGTCTTGCTTACGCTCAGCTGCGCCTGCAGGGCCAGCGCATTGGTGTCGGTCGCGCTGTTGTTGCCCGGTGTGGGATCGGCCACGTCGGTCGGCGCGGTCACCGTGGCGGTGTTGTTCAGCGGGTTCGGATAGCTCTGTGCCAGCAGCGGCGGTGGCAGCAGCAATGCCAGCATGGCCACGGCATGCGCGATGCCGGCCGAAGCCCTGCCTGCCCTGCCCTGCCTGTCCGTTGCTGCCATGCGTCCGTCCTCGATTACGCGCCTTGGCCTGCTGCAGGCATCCGGCATCGGTAGCGCTGTCCTTCCCCCGCGCAGGGCAACCCCGCGCGCACTGCACCGCACCGCGCGCTAGTAGGCGCCCGGGTTGTTGCTGAAGCTGACCGGCACGCTGATCGTGGCCTGCCCGCCATTGACCAGGTTCACGCCCACGTTCACCGCATTGCCGCCCACCGCGCCGCCACTGGCAGCCGCGCAGGTGCTGCCGCTGGTTGCGCTGCACGTCCACGCACCGCGCAACGTCGCACCGTTGGGCAAGGTGTCGGTGACCGTCGCATTGGTCACCGCATCGGGCCCGTTGTTGATCACCTGCAACGTGTAGGTCGCGGTACCGCCGGGCGTGTAGGTGCCGCTGCCATCACTCTTGGTGATCGACAGATCGGCCTGCCGCGTGCGGTTGGTGATGCGGCACACCAGGGTGGTGGCGGTGGCGGTCATCGCCGGCGCCTGCAGGGTGAAGCTGCCACCACTGCCGGACGACACCACGGTGTTGTTCTGGTCGGTGCACTGCCATGTGCTGGCATAGCGGGTCAGCGTGGTGCCGGCCGCCGCGGCCTCGGCCAGCGCGTAGCTGCCCCCCGGCACGGTGATGATCGCGGCGGTGGCGCCGTTGTTGCCGACGTTGCTGGCCGAGCCCACCGTGCTGCCGTTGTAGGTGATGGAAAGATTGAAGCGGCCGGTATCACTGGTCGGCTGCAGATCCTTCACCAGCTGCAGGGTGGCCGCGCAGGCCTGGGTCACGCCTTCCACGGTGAACACCGCCTGGCCCACGCGGATGCCGAGCAGGCCCAGCAGGTTGTCGACCACGCCCCCCAGCACGGCGGTCAGCACCGGCGTCACCAGCGCATTGACCAGCGTGCGTACCGGCGTCAGCAGCGTGTTGACGATGCCGTTGACCAGATCGGCCACGGGCAGCGGTAATGACAGCGAACCCAGCAGCGTCACCTGCGGGTTGCCACTGGTGAGCTGGATGCTGAGCGAATTGACCAGTGTCGAGACCAGCGTGGCCGCGCTGACCGTACCGGCACTGAGCGTGCGTGTCTGCGGGTAGGGCCCGGTGAAGCTGGCGCTCTGCAGGCCCGGCGTCGCCGTGGCGTAGCCGCGGATGCTGACCGCAATCGGGATCGTGATATCGGCCACCGGCACGATGGAGCCCAGCACGTTCACGCCCACCCGCACCTTCACGCTGAGGTTGGTCAGGGTGGCGGCGGACAGCGCGGTGTCGGTCAGCACTGTGCTGCGGTTGAAGAAGGTGGCATCGCTGATCTGGCCGACGTACAGATTGACCAGGCCAGGGCGCGCCTGCAGGGTCACTGCATTGCCGACCAGGTTCACCGCCGAGATCGAACCCTCGGCACGTGCCACGTCTGCGTAGACCTGCAGGTGCAGCACATCGGCGCTGACGCTGGTGTTGGACAGCGATACACCCAGCAGGTTCAGGCCGTTCAACGCGGCAGTCAGGGTGCCGGTGTTCAGGCCCTGCACCAGGTCCATGTCCAGCTTGATGCGGATCGCTGCGCTGTGGAACGCCGCGCCCACCGTGCCGCAGTTGTAGCTCGGTGGTTCGATCACCTGCGCCCACAGGCGCACGTTGGCCACGCCATTGAGACCCAGTGCAGCGGTGTTCACCGCGATCGGCGTGGGCGTGGTCAGCACGTTGCGGAAGTTGTAGAGCTGCACGCCGCCGGTCAGCAGGTCCAGTACATTCAGGCGTACTGTGGTGAGCGAGCCGGTGGGCAGCGACACCTGCAGGATATCGGCCAGGCGGATGCTGCCCGACGTGCCGGCCACGCCCAGCGGCAGCGCGTTCAGCACGTTGGCGGCGGCGGTCTGGCCGTCGGCCTGCAGCACCTGCACCATCGCTGCGCGCAGCTGGCCCAGGGTGATGTTGGTGTTGAGCACCTGGCTGGGATCGCTGACGGTGACACCGCCGTTGAGCTGGGTCAGCAGCGCGTTGAGGTTGACGTTGGCGCCGGCCAGGCTGTTCCAGTCGGCCACGCTGAGGTTGAGGCTGGTGCCCGGCAGCAGCGCGCCGAACAGCAGGTTGAGGATCGGGCTCTGGGTGGAATCCACCGAGACCAGGCGCGGCCCGGCACTGACACAGGCGCCGGATGTACAGGCGGACTGTGCATGCGCACGGCCCAGGCTGGAGAGCAGTACCAGAACGACAAGCAGCACCATTGCCGGCCAGCGCAATGACGATGCTTTCACGCTCTTC
Source organism: Stenotrophomonas sp. ESTM1D_MKCIP4_1 (assembly GCF_003086895.1). Classification (NCBI taxonomy): domain Bacteria; kingdom Pseudomonadati; phylum Pseudomonadota; class Gammaproteobacteria; order Lysobacterales; family Lysobacteraceae; genus Stenotrophomonas; species Stenotrophomonas sp. ESTM1D_MKCIP4_1. The sequence continues at coordinate 4,000,831 of NZ_CP026004.1, forward strand.
ACATTAACCATGCACCCGTCTCCGCCGAATTGAGGCAGAGAGATCCCGCGGCGACGGCAATCAGCGCGTCGTCCTGGCCTAATCCCTCTGCCGGTGTCGCTGCCCGTTCCGGGCGGCGTTCATTGCCGGTTCGATGTGATTAATGCGAGGCAACGAAATACCGTCAAACACGACGGCGTGAAATCAGGGGGAAGAGGCGCTTACCCGCGTGCAGGACGCACGTGCAGGCCTCTGGCAGTGCAGAAAGGGACAGCAATGCTGTACACGCAGAAAAAGTATTGCTGTCAGGGAAGCAGCGCTTACCGAACATGGAGAGGGGGTGAAAAATGCAGGTCATGTGCGACAGAATCCGGCGAGCCCGACTAACGGCTGGCCTGTCCCAAATGCAGTTGGCGTTGCACTGCGGCGTTCGGCGAAGCGCCGTCGCTCAATGGGAACGTGACGGAGGTACCGTTCCTAGTGTGCAGCATCTCTCACAAATTGCCATCGTGACGCAGGTCCATTTTGAATGGCTCGCCACGGGCCGCGGCCCCGGACGTCCCGAGGACGGCGAGCTGGTCGCTCCGGAATCTGTCGCAATCGACCCGGCACGCAGCACCCAGGAAAGCGCGATCCTGTCGTTGCTGCGGCGCCTGCCACCGCGCAAGCGGCAGGTCGCCCACGCCATCATCGAAATGCTGACCGAGTAAGGTCGGGCGCGTGCCGTCAGAGCGTGGCGCGCGGTGGCAGTGACCAGTCGATCGGCGCCTGGCCCTGGCGCTGCAGGTACTCGTTGGCCATCGAAAAATGGCGGCAGCCGAGGAAGCCCCGATGCGCCGACAAGGGCGAGGGATGCGGCGACTTCAGTACGCGGTGGCGGCGGCTGTCGATCACCTTGCCTTTCTTCTGCGCGTAAGCGCCCCACAGCATGAACACCAGACCCTCGCGCTCGCGGTTGAGCACGTCCACCACGTGGTCGGTGAAACCTTCCCAGCCACGCCCCTGGTGCGCGCCGGCCTGGCCCTCTTCCACTGTCAGCACCGCATTGAGCAGCAGCACGCCGCGCTGCGCCCAGGGCACCAGGCAGCCGTGGTCGGGGCGGGCAATGCCGAGGTCGCCCTCGATTTCCTTGTAGATGTTCAGCAGCGAAGGCGGCACGGGCACGCCCGGGGCCACCGAGAAACTCAGGCCATGGGCCTGGCCACGGCCGTGGTACGGGTCCTGGCCGAGGATCACCACTTTCACCTGCTCGAACGGCGTGGCGTCGAAGGCGGCGAAGATCTGCGGGCCCGGCGGGAACACCGCCGCCCCTGCTGCCTTTCGCTGGCGCAGGAACGTGGACAGCTCGCGCATCTGCGGCTGCAACAGGTAATCACCGACATGCTGCTTCCAGCTCGGTTCCAGCTGGATCGTCGGGGTGTCCACTACTTCATCAATCATCGCGCCACTTCTATCGCAACAGGGGTCCATCGTTCAAACGCGCCAGCCGCAGCTGGAACAGCACCTTGGTCACCAGCAGACGCTCCTCGATCGGCTTGAGCACCAGATCGTTGGCACCGGCCTGCAGCAGCCCGGTCTGGTTGTGCGGGTTGCCGTCGCCGGTCATCACCAGCACCGGCAGGCGCCGCTTGCCGTAGCCGAAGTCCACGCGCACGCGCTGCACCACATCGCGGCCGCTCAACTCACCTTTCAGGGTGACGTCGGTCAGCACCAGGTCGATGCGGTGGCGGCTGCGGCCCAGCGATTCGGCGGTGAGCAGGGTGAACGCTTCTTCGGCGCTGACCACGTGCAGCACGTTCAGCTGCTGCCGCTCAAGCATGCGCTTGGTCGCCTCGGCCACCACCCGGCTGTCCTCGACGTACAGGATGGTGGCACCGGGAATCGTCTGCGGCTGCACGTAGCCACGGATGAACGTCGCCAGCGCTTCATGGCCGAGTGATTTGTCGAAGTAATCGGTGACGAACTCGGTGAAGCGGCGCTGTTCCAGGTGCTGCTGCGCATCGCCGGACACCACGATGACCGGCACGTAGGCCTGGCCGGCCGCTTCGCGCACGCGCTTGGCCAGTGCCAGGCCGTCGCCATCGCGCAGGGTCAGCGACGTGGTCACCAGGTCCACCGGCCCCTGTGCGAGCGCTTCCTGCGCCTCCTCGATGCTGTCGCAGCCGATCACCTCCACGCCCGGCAGGTCGCGCTGCAGGACATCGGCAATCAGCTTGCGCACCAGCTTGGAACCATCGACCACCATCACCCGCGTCGCGGGCCCTTCAAGGTGCTTCAACGCTTGCGGTCGCATGCCGGTCTCAGGTGTCGGTGGGGCGGGTCTGGCGGAGGAAGTGGCCGGTCACCAGCCAGGCGCCCAGCCAGCCCAGCAGCAGCGTGCCGAGCAGCACCAGGCTGCCGTGCAGCAGGTCCAGGCCGTGCAGGACGAACGGGCTGCCGTAGCTGCGCGACAGTTCGGCCAGCGGCGCGCGCAGGGCGGCACCGGCCACGCCGATCAGGGCCAGCGCAACCGCACCGGCCCCCAGGCCATACCAAGCGCCCAGGTACAGGAACGGGCGGCGGATGAAGCCATCGCTGGCGCCCAGCAGCTGCAGCACGCCGATTTCCTCGCGGCGGGCCTGGATGTCCAGGCGCACGGTGTTGCCGACCACCAGCGCCGCACCGGCGCCGAGCAGGGCCGACAGCACCTGCACCAGGCGGGCGCCGAACGCCAGCCAGGCATCCAGGCGTTGCCGCCACAGGGCGTCGTGCTGCACCAGGTCGGCACCGGGCAGGCTTTCCAGCGCGCGCGCCAGGCGCGCGTCATCCTGGCCCTGGCCGGGGGTGACCACCAGCAGCGAGGGCAGCGGATTGTCATTCAGTGCGTCGATGGCCTCACCGAGGCCGGCATCGCGCAGTTCCTGCAGGCCCTGTTCGGGCGTGCGCACGGTCACGTTGGCCACATCCTGGCGGTCCCGCAGTTCGCCGGCCAGACGCAGCGCGCCGGGGCCATCCACATCGGCCTTCAGGAACACATTGATGTCGCGCGACTGCTGCACGCTGCCGGCGAACTGCTTGAGGTTGTCCAGGGCGATGGACAGGCCCAGCGGCAACGCCAGCGCCAGGGCCATGACCAGCACCGTCAGCAGGGTGGCCCAGGGCTTGCGGCAGGCGCGGCCCAGGCTGAACACCACGCTGTGCGCGTGGTGGTGGAACCACACGCCCAGGCGCGAGGGTGCGGCGGCTTCGCTGTTTTCGTTCTTGGCCATGGGTTACTCCGCCAGGTCCTGCGGCGAAATGTCATCCACCAGCCGGCCGTGGTCGAGGATCAGCACGCGCTTGCGCATGCGGCGCAGCAGCGGCAGGTCGTGGCTGACCACCAGCACGCTGGTGCCGCGCGAAGGCAGTTCGGCGAACAGGGCCATGATCTCCGCTGCCAGCGTGGGGTCGAGGTTGCCGGTCGGCTCATCGGCCACCAGCAGCTTGGGTTCGCCGACGATCGCGCGGGCGATGCCGACGCGTTGCTGCTCACCGGCTGACAGCTGCGAGGGCAGCGCCTTTTCGCGGTGCCCCAGGCCCATGCGTTCCAGCACCGAACGCACGCGCTTGCCGATGTCACCGCGGCGGGTGCCGCGCAGGATCAGCGGCAGGGCCACGTTCTCGGCGATGGAGCGGTCCATCAGCAGCCGGTGATCCTGGTAGACCGCGCCGACCGCGCGCCGATGGCGCGGGATGTCACCGCCGCGCACCTTCAGCAGGTTGCGATCATCGAAGACCACGGCACCGCGGCTGGGCCGCTCGTCCAGATGGATCAACCGGAGCAGCGTGCTCTTGCCCGCCCCGGAATGACCGGTGACGAACAGCATCTCGCCGGGAGCGACCTCGAAGCTGACATCGGTCAGGGCTTCGTGGCCACCGGCGTACTGTTTGCTGACATTGTCGAAGCGCAGGACACTCATGCCTCGATTATGCAGGAGCGGCGCGACGTCGTGGAGATGGCCGCACGAACGGTAGTGCCGGCCGCTGGCCGGCACGCCCTGCCATGCCACCCGACCAACGGTCGGGTGCTACCGGTTTGATCACCCGACCAACGGTCGGGTGCTACCGGTTTGATCACCCGACCAACGGTCGGGTGCTACCGGTTTGATCACCCGACCAGCGGTCGGGTGCTACCGGATCAGTTGCCCGACAGCATCCGGCGGATCTTGCGGCCGATGCGGGTCAGGAACGAATCGCCGGTGTCGGCGGCGGTTCGCACCGGCTTGGCCACCACCTGCACCGGGGTGACCGGGCTGGCGCCGTTGCCGGCCGCGTTCTGCACGCCCTCGGCACCTTCGACCGGACGGCCGTGGCGACGACGACGACGCTTGCGCGGCTTGTGCTCGCCGTCCACCACCGCATCCGGCGCGCCTTCGGCACGTGGCGGGCGCGGCGGACGCGGGGCCTGGGCAGTTGCGCCTTCGGCAGCGGCGGCGGCCGGCGCGGCAGCACCCTGCTCGCCTTCCACGCGCGGCTTGCGCGGGCCACGCGGACGGCGTTCGCCGCTGCGCTCACCCTCACGGCCACCACGGCCACCGCCGCCGGAGCGACCGCCACTGCGGCCACCACCACGACGCTCTTCCTCGGCAGCGCGGGCTTCGCGCGCTTCACGGAAGATCTGGCCGACGCTTTCGTTGTCCTCGCCTTCCTCGCCTGCGGCCGGGGCCGGGCGTTCCGGGCGCGGCAGCGGGGTCATCAGTTCCTTGGTGACCGGCTCGGACGGAATCTTCTGCTCGATGTACGCCTCGATGTCCGGCAGGCCCATCGCATAGCGCTCGCAGGCGAAGCTGATGGCATCACCCTCTTCGCCCAGGCGCGCGGTACGGCCGATGCGGTGCACGTAATCTTCGGCGTCGAACGGCAGATCGTAGTTGTAGACGTACTTGATGCCGTCGATGTGCAGGCCGCGGGCGGCCACGTCAGTGGCCACCAGGATTTCCAGCTGGCCCTTCTGGAAGCGGTTGAGCAGGCTCTCGCGCTTCTTCTGCGGCACGTCGCCGGACAGCACGCCGACGCGGTAGCCGGCCTTTTCCAGCGAGCGGGCCACACGTTCGACGAACACCTTGGTGTTGACGAAGACCATGGTGCGCGCGCCTTCGCTGCGCGACAGCAGGCCCAGCAGCAGCGGGATCTTCTCGTCGTCGGCCGGGAAGTAGATGCGCTGGCGCACGCGCGCGGCGGTGATGGTCTCGGCTTCAACCACCAGCTTCTGCGGCTCGTTCATGTGCTCGTAGGCCAGCTCCAGCACGCGGTGGCTGAGGGTGGCGCTGAACAGCAGGGTCTGGCGGGTGGTGCGCTCGGGCATGCGGCGCAGCAGGAAGCGGATGTCCTTGATGAAGCCCAGGTCGAACATGCGGTCGGCTTCGTCCAGCACGCAGATCTCGCAGGCGTGCAGCGACACCACCTTGTGCTGCTTCACGTAGTCGATCAGGCGGCCCGGGGTGGCGATGATGACGTCCACGCCCTGCTGCAGCAGTTCACGCTGCTTGTCGTAATCCACGCCGCCGTAGACCAGGGCGAAACGCAGGCCCAGGTCCGAACCGAACTTCACTGCATCCTTGTGGATCTGGATGGCCAGTTCGCGGGTCGGCGCGAGGATCAGGGCGCGCGGATCTTCCGGCTTGCGATCGGCCAGCGCCGGGCGCGTCAGCAGGCGGTTTACGACAGCGACCAGGAAGGCCAGGGTCTTGCCGGTGCCCGTCTGGGCCTGGCCGGCAACATCACCGCCGGGCAGCGCGACCGGAAGGGTCAGCGCCTGGATCGGGGTGCAGCGGGTGAATCCGGCTCCTTCAAGGCCCGCCTGCAGGGCCGGATGCAGCTCGAAGGAGGAAAAGGTCAAATCGGTCAGCGGTTTGTCGCTCATGAGTCCGTCTTGGTATGGCCGCCGGCCCACGGGGCGGCTGGCACTTCAGCGTCTAGGGGCACCGTCGCAAACTGCGGCCCCTGCGGCGGGTTGGCAGGCGGGGACCCTCCGGTCCGCACGCCGCACAATGCCCCAGTTTAACGCACTCGGGCCGGCAAACCGGAATCACCCGTCTCACAACCCAGGGAGACAGGTCTTGCGGCGCGTCTTCACCGACCCGGACGCCACTTGAATGGACTGCCGGCGCCCACTGGCCCCGTCGGGCTGCCATCCCCATGTTCTCCGGGACAGTGAAATGCGGCACCTACCGGGCCGGGACACGATCACGATACGCTGGGTTCCAACCAGCAACTGTCCCCGCCGCGCGATAGGGGTACACTGCCGGCCGTGAGCGTCCAGGCATCCCGCCGAACGCACCGCGGCATCCCGCCGCGAGGCAACGACGAGGGTCGCGCCACCGGGCATGGCCCAGTTCACCCACCTCCGGCCTGGCCGGGTGCAATCCAAGACGAGAAACCAAGATGAGCGACAAGGTTGTACACGTCGGCGATGCCGACTTTGATAGCGCCGTACTGAATTCCAAGGAACCGGTGCTGGTCGATTTCTGGGCCGAGTGGTGTGGCCCCTGCAAGATGATCGCCCCCGCGCTGGACGAACTGGCCGACGCCTACCAGGGCCGCGCCAAGATCGCCAAGGTCAACGTCGACAACAACCGCGCACTGGCGGCCAAGTACCACGTGCGTTCCATCCCGTACCTGGTGGTCTTCAAGGACGGTGAAAAGGTCGGCGAGCAGATCGGTGCGGTGGGCAAGGCCCAGCTGGCCGGCCTGCTGGACAAGGCCCTGGCCTGATCCCGCTGTTCCACGGCAGCCGCTGACCGCGGCTGCCGCTGGGCGCCCCGCGCCCGCATGAATGTCATTTCCGGTGACCCTTGCAAGGCGCCGCAGGCCGATGATAGTGTCGGCATATCCGGCCGCGTTCGCGTGCCGCACCCTCTGGACGCAGTTTCTTCCAGACCCATTCCCAACGTTCGCCGCCCCAGCCGGGCGCTCGCACCTTCAAGCGAGGAATAACGCTCTTGTCCGATCACACTTCCGAAACCGGCAGCGCTGATGCGCCCGCCGAAAAGCGCGTGCGCAAGCCCCGCGTGAGCAAGGCCGCCGCTCCGGCAGCCGCCGAAACCAGCGCTGCCCCCGCGCAGCCGACCCTGCCGCTGGCAGCCGCGCCTGAAGCGCCGGCACCGGCCGCAGCCGCCCCCGCGCCGAGCGCGCCCGCCGCTGAAGCCCCCGCCTCCGGCGGCGGTGATGCCGGCGAAGGCCGCGAATCCGGCCAGCCGCGCCAGCAGAACCACCAGGGTGGTCAGGGCGGTGGCCAGAACCAGGGCCAGAACAACAACCCGTACAACCAGAATGGCCAGCAGGGCCAGGGCAACCGCCGCGACCGCTTCCGCAACCGTCGCGACCGTGACCGCAACCGCGGTGGCCGCGATGACGGCATGCCGCAGGACGGCGGCGAGCAGCAGCCCTTCGTGCCGCGCCCGCACGCCAACGTGCCGGAAGGCTTCCCGGTCTATTCGCTGAGCGACCTCAAGCGCATGCCGGCGCAGAAGCTGCTGGAAATCGCCGAGCAGCTGCAGATCTCCGAAGGCGTCGCCCGCGCCCGCAAGCAGGACGTCATCTTCGCCCTGCTGAAGGTGCTGACCCGCCATGGTGACGGCGTCGCCGCCGACGGCGTGCTGGAAATCCTGCCCGACGGCTTCGGCTTCCTGCGCGCGGCCGAGGCCAGCTACCTGGCCGGCCCGGACGACACCTACATCTCGCCCAGCCAGATCCGCCGCTTCAACCTGCGCACCGGCGACCACATCTCCGGCCGCATCCGCTTCCCGAAGGACGGCGAACGCTACTTCGCGCTGAACATCGTCGACACCATCAACGGTGAGCCGATCGAAGCATCGAAGAACAAGGTGCTGTTCGAGAACCTGACCCCGCTGTTCCCGCGTCGCCGCTTCACCCTGGAGCGCGGCAATGGTTCGTCGGAAGACATCACCGGCCGCATCCTCGACCTGATGGCCCCGCAGGGCAAGGGCCAGCGCTCGCTCATCGTGTCCCAGCCGAAGGCGGGCAAGACGATGATGATGCAGCAGGTGGCCACCGCCATCACCACCAACCACCCGGACGTGCACCTGATCGTGCTGCTGATCGACGAGCGCCCGGAAGAAGTGACCGAAATGCAGCGCACCGTGCGCGGCGAGGTCATCAGCTCGACCTTCGACGAGCCGGCCGCGCGCCACGTACAGGTGGCCGAAATGGTCATCGAGCGTGCCAAGCGCCTGGTCGAGCACAAGAAGGACGTGGTGATCCTGCTGGACTCCATCACCCGCCTGGCCCGTGCCTACAACAACGTGGTGCCGAGCTCGGGCAAGGTGCTGACCGGTGGTGTGGACGCCAACGCCCTGCACCGCCCGAAGCGCTTCTTCGGTGCGGCCCGCAACGTGGAAGAAGGCGGCAGCCTGACCATCATCGCCACCGCGCTGGTCGACACCGGCTCGAAGATGGACGAGGTGATCTACGAAGAGTTCAAGGGCACCGGCAACAGCGAAGTGCACCTGAGCCGTCGCATCGCTGAAAAGCGCGTGTTCCCGGCCATCGACATCAACCGTTCGGGCACCCGCCGCGAAGACCTGCTGATCGAACCGGAGCTGCTGCAGAAGATCTGGATCCTGCGCAAGCTGCTGCATCCGATGGATGAAATGGCCGCGATGGAATTCCTGCTGGACAAGATGAAGAACACCAAGTCCAACGATGAGTTCTTCGGTTCCATGAAGCGATAAGAGAAAAGCCCCGCATTGCGGGGCTTTTTTCTGCCTTCGCGGCGGCCGCATCCACGCATGGCGTGGATCTACTGCGTTCGCCGGTCCATGCCCGGCGGAATGCATCTACGCGCAAACCTGCCGCGGGTCCAGTTCCAGGTCACGACAGACGCGATCATGTACCAGGTGCGCTGCTCGATGCCTGAGGCCGACGGCACCCAGCCAGCCGGGAACCGGGGGCGTCAGCATCTCCCAGACGTCAGCCTGCAATCGTCCTTTCAGCGTGGTCAGCAGCAGCCGGGCCTCATCCTTCGCACCCGCGAAGTACGCTGCAAACGCAAATGTCTCCATGCAGATGCCGTGATAGCTGTCGCCCTGGTGGGAGGCGATGTCCTGCAGACGATCCTGCAAGGTCTCCGGAACCGCATCTGCCCATTTGAGGATCGCGCGGCGCAGCCAGGCAGCCGTCTCCCCGTCGCCGAGCTGACCGGCGATCCCACGCATCGTGTGGTTGTCATCTTCCCCAGCAACGGTCAGCGCGTCATCCAGTACCGCCTGTGCAGCCACGATGTGGGAGCAGCTGCCGGCAGGCGCCTGCTGCACGACCCATTCGGCGAACCGGACATGTTCATCGTATTCCCCACCCCACCGCGGCAGCGTGCCACGCGCATACTGGTAAATGGCCGGAGTGTGGAATCCGCTGGTCGCCAGCACTTGGTTCAACCACTCGGTCCGCTTTCCCTCACCTGCACCCACTACGATGTTGCAGTGGATAAGCCCGGCCAGTGCCATCGCATCTGCCGGGTTCCGTTCAACGATGCAGGTGAACTTCTCGTACGCCTTCGTCATGATCTTCGGATACCGACGCCGACGCAGGAAGGGAATGTCGTTGGCATAGGTTTCCCCGCGTACCGCCCAGGCGTCGACCACATCGCCGTACGCAGCGATCAGTGGCGGATGGGGAGATGTCGGCATGGCGCCTGACCACGCCTGCAGCCTAAGGCGCGCGTGGCGGCTCGATGCCAGCCGCCACACGAGGGGTTCGTAGGTTTCGGCCGGCAGCGTGGCCATCCAGCCATCAAGCAAGGCGAAGTCCCCGTTCTTCAGCGCAGCCAACGCCCGCGAAACATGCAGCTCGATGAAGTGCGACCGGTGCATCGCACAGGGAATCACCCGAAGGGTCTGGAGAAAGCGTCGCATGATGGAATGACCTTGGCCAAAGTCATCCATCGTCTTCCGCCTCTGGCCCCTACGCCATCGGACAAGTTGTAAAACGTGCCGGGAAAACGCCGGGCATGGCCCGGCGCTACCGTGTGGCTCACGGGCAGGCCACCGCGCCTTCGGCACTCGCCGTGTTGGCGGTCAGCTTGACCTGGGTGAAGGCCGCCGCGAACGGCGTGTCTGCGGTCACCACGAACGGCGCTTCCACCGCACCCAGTGCCACACCCTGCTTTGCGAAGCACGCCAGCGGCACGGTGACCGTCTGCTTCTGCCCCGGCGAGAGTCTGCCCAGCAGCGGGGCGATATCCACCCCACCCTCGCAGCCGGTGCCGCACTGCATGGTTACCTTGACCGGCGAAGCCGGACGCTTCACCAGCTGCACGTCGAACTGCAGCGCGCCGTTGCTGCGCGCCAGCGCGCCCAGGTTGCGGCGCGAGGTGCTGCGTGCGATCAGCTGCGCGGGGGCCAGCCAGGTCACTTCCCTGGCGTCCTGCTGGGTGTTGACCTGCACGGTGCGCACCTGCACCACCGGCCTGGCGGTGGGCCAGCGCAGCGTGGCATTCAGATCGTTGCCCAGCGGCTGGGTCGCACCTGCAGCGGCCACGTGCAGGGCGAACGGCGGTGTATCGGCGCGGTTGAAGATCGGCAGCATCGTGACCTCACCACAACTGTCGGGGCTGGCTTCGTCCAGCCGCGCGACCTTGCCGCCCTTGGCGTAGCTCAGGCCATAGCCCAGCGCGAACAGCGCCGGCTTCTTCGCGTCCGGCTGGTCGATCGGCGCCGGGCACGGCACGCCCGGCCACGGGAAGCTGAGACGGCCACGGAAGTCATGCGCGGGCCTGCCCCCCTTGCCAGCGACCAGCACATCGGTCACGCCCTTGCCTTCGGTACCCGGCAGCCAGGCCGCAACGAACGCGCTGGACAGGTTGAGCAGGTCGTTGGTGTACATCGGCCGCCCGGACATGAAGACCGTCACCACCGGTTTGCCGGTGGCAGCCGCCGCCTTCAGCGCGGCCAGATCCTGCGGATAGGCGCGGCTGTGGCTCACCGTGTCCGACGCGAGAATGTCGCCGTTGGTTTCCGCGTACGGCGTTTCGCCGATCACCGCCAGCACCACGTCGAACGTCTTCGGGTCGACGCCCTGGCCATCGGCACTGACGCTGACCTTGTCGGCACCGAGCTCGGCGCGCAGCGCACCCAGCACCGAATCGGCGTTGGGAAAATCGGCATTGGTGTTCTCGGTACCCTGCCAGGTCAGCGACCAGCCACCGGACTGGTCGCCGATGTTGTCGGCGCCCTTGCCCACCACCAGTACGCGCGCATCACGGCGCAACGGCAGCACCTTGCCTTCGTTCTTCAGCAGCACCAGCGATTCACGCACCGCACGACGTGCCAGTTCGCGGTGCTGCACGGCCGTGGCATCACCGGCATAGCGGCTGTCGGACGGCGCGTGCTCGAACAGCCCGGCGCGCAGCTTCACCCGCAGGATGCGCGTCACCGCATCATCGATGCGCGCCATCGGAATCTCGCCCTTCTGCACCTGCGCGGTGGTGTTGTCGATGAAGGCCTTCCAGTCGTCGGGCACCATCACCATGTCGATGCCGGCGTTGATCGCCTGCGCGCAGCTGTCGTTGCGGCAGCCGGGCACCTGGGCGATGCCGTTCCAGTCGGAGACGACGAAGCCGTCGAAGCCCATCTTGTCCTTCAGCGCATCGGTCAGCAGCGCCTTGCTGCCATGCATCTTGCCGTAGTCGATACCGGCGGCGCGGTCATTCCAGCTGTTGAACGACGCCATCACCGTCTGCGCGCCCTCGGCGAGCGCACCGTAGTAGCCCTGCGCATGCACGTTGACCATCGTCGCCTTGTCGACCAGCGCCTCGCCCTGGTCACGGCCGTTGTCGGTGGCACCGTCGCCCAGGTAGTGCTTGGCCGTGGTGACCACGTTGCCGTCATCTTGGAAGCGGCCCTGCGCACCCTTCACGTATGCGTGGGCAAAGCTGCGGATCACCGCCGGGTCGGACGAATAGCTTTCATAGGTGCGGCCCCAGCGCGGATCGTGGGCGACGGCCAGGGTGGGCGCGAACACCCAGCCGATGCCGGTGGCGCGCACCGATCGCGCGGTGGCTTCGCCGATGCGTTCGATCAACTCCGGATCACCGGCCGCGCCCAGGCCGATGTTGTGCGGGAACAGGGTCGCGCCCAGCACGTTGTTGTGGCCATGCACCGCATCGGTGCCCCAGATCACCGGCACCGGCGTCTTCGCATCGGTGGCCAACGAGGCGGCGTGGTAGGCATCGGCCATTTTCAGCCAGTCCTGCACACTGGCGTGCTTGTCCATGCCCGGCCACGAGCCGCCGCCGTTGAGCACCGAACCGATGTAGTAGCGGCGCACCTGCTCGGGCGTGATCGTCTTGATCTCGGCCTGGGTCATCTGCCCGATCTTCTGGGCCAGCGTCATCTGCGCAAGGATCTGCTGCACGCGGCGTTCGATGTCCGCATCGGCGGTGATCGCGCTCTGCACGCGTGGCCAGTCCTGCAGGCGTTCGCCGCTGGCCGGGGCGGCGGCGAGCGGTGCGGCAAGGGCGGCCAGCAGACAACTGGCAAGAAGGCTCTGGGTGGGGCGATTCACTGGGCTCTACCTCCGTGGATGAAGTTCCTGGCGTGCGCAGCTGCGACGGCACGTCGGCGTGGGCGCCTGCGCGCCGCTCCTGACAGCGCTGTCATATAAGCCTGCCCACGCACTGTCAATCGTTGATCGCATGCACTGGGGTGCGCGTCCCGCAACAGCGGGCCCCGGCGCTTCCACCGTGTGCTGCACGGGCCTGCGGGTGCTGCAATGCGACAAGAAATCCGCACGTGCCAGCGCCCCTCATGTCGTGGCAACATCCGCCTGCTTCGGCAACATCGACCGGGCACGCGCGACCTACCATCGGCACGTGCCCGCCGCCTTCCAGGAGGAACCATCGCCCCATGCGCAGTCGAATCGAGGATGTCGCCGCCGTTGCCGGGGTATCGATCAAGACCGTGTCCCGCGTGCTCAACCACGAGCCCAACGTGCGCGAGCAGACGCGCGAGCGCGTGCTGGCGGCCGTGGCGCGGCTGGGCTACAAGCCCAACCTGTCGGCACGCAGCCTGGCCGGCCAGCGCTCGTATGCACTGGCGCTGGTCTACAACAATCCCTCGCGCAATTATCTGATGGAAATCCAGAGCGGCATGCTGGAGGCCTGTCATGCGCAGCACTACAACCTGATCCTGGGCCCGGTCGGGATCGGCCGCCGCACCCTGCCCGACCTGGCCGCGCTGTTCGAGAACTCGCGCCCGGACGGGGTGGTGCTGATCCCACCCCTGACCGATGACGAGGTGGTGCTGTCCTACCTGGAAGAGCACGGGATTCCCTTCGCGTGCATCGCCCCGCGACATCCGGAAGGCCGGATCGGCGTGCGCATGGACGAGACCACCGCCGTGGTCGAACTGATCGGTCACCTGGTCGCGCAGGGCCATCGACGCATCGGCCATATCAAGGGCCCGCGCGCGCACGGTGCCTGCCAGTGGCGCCACGCCGGCTACCGGCAGGCGCTGCGCGAGGCCGGCATCGCCTACGATCCGTCGCTGGTGGTCAACGGCCAGTTCTCGTTCGAGTCGGGCGTGGATGCGGCCAATGCCCTGCTGGATCTGGATGACCCGCCGACCGCGATCTTCGCCGCAAACGACGACATGGCCGCTGCGGTCTATCGCGTGGCTGGCGAACGTGGCCTGCGCGTGCCGCGCGATCTGTCGGTGTGCGGCTTCGATGACACCCCGATTGCCGGCCACATCTACCCTGCCCTGACCACCGTGCGCCAGCCGACCGCGCAGATGGGCCGGCTGGCCACCGAGCAGCTGATCGAGCACATCCGTGCCGATGCCGCCGGGCGCATGATCACGGTCGAGCACGCGGTACTGGAACGCGAATCGACCGCGCCGCCGCGGCGACGCTGACCCGCGCCGGCGCCGGCACTCGCAGCCGGCGCCTTCCATGCCACCTCGACACTGAAAGGACGTGAAGCATCTGCGCGCGGGCACGGCGCCGTGCTGCGCGTGATGTCCACTGACGGCTGTTCCCGTGTCCGGTCGCTGTCCTCATGACCCGTGACTCAAGCCATAGATCGGTCACGCGCGACAGGCCGCATCGCGCCTGGTTGTCCAGCGCTGTCAACGCGCTGCGAAGACGCCCCGACGGCATTCTCTCCCTGCATCCGCGCAGTTCCGTTCTGCACCGCACAACACTCCCTGGTAGCTGGATTGGCAGCGCTGTCATCCCTGAAAAAGCGCCGCAGGCGCCGCCATCAAAGGCAATTCATCGACATGAGTGGACGCATGGCAACGGTTACATCGCGACGCGCACCACGGCGCGCAGGGCGCGCTTGATGGCAGTTTGTTGACAACGCTGTCAACCGTGGCTCCAATCCGGCCACGTGCACAACCCGCGATCAAGACAACGCCGCAACGACACCACCGAATTCCCTGGGGAGGGAGCTTCCATGAAGACGTACAAGGCAGTACCTCGCAAGACGATGCTCACTTCCGCGCTGCTGGCAGCGCTCGCTGCACCGGCCTGGGCGCAGGATGCACCGGCCGGCGAAACGCCGGACCCGGCCACGCTGGACACGGTGCAGGTCACCGGCATCCGCGGCAGCCTGCAGTCCTCGATGAACCTCAAGCGCGACAGCCAAGGCGTGGTCGATGGCATCGTTGCCGAGGACATCGGCAAGTTCCCGGACACCAACCTCGCTGAATCACTGCAGCGCATCAGCGGTGTATCGATCGACCGCACGTCCAGCGGCGAAGGTTCCAAGGTGACCGTGCGCGGCATCGGCCCGGACTACAACCTGGTGCTGCTGAACGGACGGCAGATGCCGGCCTCCAACCTCGGCAATGGCGGCGGTGGCCTCAACGGTTCGCGCTCCTTCGACTTCGCCAACCTCGCCTCCGAATCGATATCGGCGGTGGAGGTGTACAAGACCAGCCGCGCCGACAATCCGGCCGGTGGCATCGGCGCCACCATCAACATCAAGACGCTGCGGCCGCTGGAATCGGAGCCGGTGATCAGCCTGGGCCTGAAGGCGGTCAACGATTCGTCCAACGACAACCTGCCGCGCACGCTGCAGGGCTCGAACATCACCGGCGAACTGTCGGGCATCTTCAGCCAGCGCTATGCGGACGACCGTTTCGGCGTGGCCTTCAGCGCCAGCCACCAGGAGCGTGATTCGGGCTTCAACCAGGCCACCGTGGCCGAGGGTTGGGCCACCATGTACGGCAACGACACCACGGATTGGCGCGCCCTGCCACAGCCGGGCCAGGGCTATTCGGACCGCATCACCAACCGGCCCGGCCCGAACGATGTGTACGGCCGGCCGCAGAACACCGCCTACAACGTCAACGGCGTGCAGCGCCAGCGCACCAATGCGCAGGCCACGTTCCAGTGGAAGCCGGCCGACAATGTCACCACCACGCTGGATTACACCTATGTCGAGAACAAGGTGCAGCAGCAGCGCAGCGAACTGTCGGTGTGGTTCAACTACGGCCCGGGCGACAGCACCTGGACCAACGGGCCGGTGTCCGCGCCGATCATCTACAGCGAAGACATGACCAATTCGGACGTGTCGATGGGCGGCGCGCGGCTGGCCACCAAGACCGGCATGCACTCGCTGGGCTTCAACGTGGACTGGGAAGTGAACGACGCACTGGACCTGTCGTTCGATGCGCACAACTCCACCGCCGAATCGCAGCCGGACAGCCCGTACGGTTCGGCCGGCGTGCTCGGCGTGGCCGCCTTCGTGCGCGGCAAGACCACCGTCGATTACAGCGGCGACCTGCCGATCATCAACATCGCGTTGCCGCCGGGCGGCGTGCAGGCGTCCGATGCACTGGTCACCGGCTCGGTGTTCCAGAACAGCTACAACAAGTCCGAGGTGCAGCAGTACCAGGGCCGCGGTACGTTCCGCTTCGCCGACTATTCGGCGCTGGACTTCGGCATCGGCCACAGCCAGGTGGAGAACCGCTCGGCCTCGGCCATCATGCAGCGCAATACCTGGGGCGGCCTGGGCTCGCCATCCGACTATGCCGATGACATCTGGTATGCGGACAACATGGCCAAGTACTTCAAGGCGTTCTCCGGGCACAGCGATCCGCGCCTGACCGGCCAGTTCCTGGTGTTCGATTTCGACCGCCTGATCGACCGCGCCGCCCAGGTAGGCACCGCCTCCGACCCGGCCTGCCCGACCTGCTACTACGCGCCCACCGAATACTCCGAGGACATCCGCACCACCGAGAAGACGCGCAGCGCGTACCTGCAGTACCGCACCACCTTCGACTGGTCGATGCCGCTGCACGTGGCCGCCGGCGTGCGCTACGAGCAGACCGAAGTGGAATCCAGTGCGATGGTGCGCGTGCCGACCGGCATCAGCTGGGGCTCGGCCAACGAGCTGAACATCGTCTACGCGCCGGAAAGCAGCTTCGTCGGTGGTCGTGGCAAGTACGACTACGTGCTGCCCAACGTCGACCTGAAGCTGGACCTGAGCGAATCACTGGCGCTGCGCGGCAGCTACAGCCGCACGCTGGGCCGCCCGAGCTGGACGCAGATCCAGAGCGGCCAGTCGCTGGCGGACATCGTGCGTACCCAGGGTGGCAGCGGCAGCCGCGGCAATCCCAGCCTGGAGCCACTGATCTCGGACAACTTCGATCTTTCGCTGGAGTGGTACTACGGCGAAGCCAGCTACGCCTCGGCCGGCTTCTTCCGCAAGAACATCAAGAACTTCATCAGTGACACCGTGGTGCGCGAGAACAGCGGCAACCTGCACACGCCGGTCGGCGGCGCCTACTGGAATGAAGCGCTGGCGTCCTGCGGTGGCACCGACATGCCCTGCATCCGCGATTACATCTTCACCAACCACGCGGGCGATCCGGGCGTGAACTTCACCGGCGTCAACTCGGCCGGCCAGCTGACCGGCACCATCGAAGGCCTGCCGACCGACCCGATCGCCGGCTTCGACATCACCGTGCCGGCCAACCAGCATTCGGACCACCTGGATGGCTGGGAAGTAGCGGTGCAGCACCTGTTCGGCCAATCCGGCTTCGGCGTTGCCGCCAACTACACCAAAGTGAAGTCCGGGCTGACCTTCAACAATCTCAGCCTGGGTGACCAGTACCCGATGATCGGCCTGAGCGACTCGGCCAACCTGGTTGCGTTCTACGACAGGAACGCGTGGCAGATCCGTGCGGCGTACAACTGGCGCGACAAGTTCCTCAACGGCATCGGCGGCCAGGGCCCGAACCCGAACTACACCGCGGCCTACGGCCAGCTCGATCTGAACATCAGCTACGCGGTGAGCGAGCAGCTCTCCCTGAGCCTGGAAGCGATCAACCTGACCGACGAGACCATGCGCACCTACTCGCGCCACACCAACATGCTGCGCTACGCCACCCAGACCGGGCCGCGCTACATGTTCGGCGTGCGTTACAAGTTCTGATCGGCTGCAGTAGTGTGGAGCAGAGCCCAGGCCCGGCTCCACACTGCCCCGGATACCCGCGCATGCTGCCCCAGCCCCGCCCCATTGAAGAGATCCACGGCCTGGACCCGGCGCAGCTGCCCACCCAGCTGCCCACCTGGACCACGCCGAAGGTGATCCGGGGGCTGGTGGCGCACTGGCCGCTGGTCAGCGCAGCACGCCGGTCCGCCGCCGAGGCCGTCGCCCACCTGGCCCGCTTCGACCACGGGCAGATGCCGGTGACGGCGACGACGACGGCGCCGGATACGCACGGCCGGCTGTTCTACAACGAGGACATGAGCGGCTTCAATTTCCGCCGCGAGCAGATACCGCTGAAGGTGGTGCTGGCCACACTGCTGAAGTACGCCCCCGATCCGGCGCCACCGTCGATCTACGTGGCCTCGACCACGCTGGACAGTTTCCTGCCCGGCTTCAGCCAGGCCAACCCGCTGCAGCTGGGCGTGGCCGAGCCCCTGGCCAGCATCTGGATCGGCAACCGCTCGCGCATCGCCGCCCACCAGGACGTGCCGGACAACCTGGCCTGCGTGGCCGCCGGCCGCCGCCGGGTCACGCTGTTCCCGCCGCAGCAGATCGACAACCTGTATGTGGGGCCGCTGGATTTCACCCCGGCTGGCCAGGCCATCAGCCTGGTGGATTTCCACGCCCCTGACCTGCAGCGCTTCCCGCGTTTCGCGCAGGCGCTGGAACATGCGTTGGTGGCCGAGCTGGAACCCGGCGATGCGGTGTTCATTCCCTCGCTGTGGTGGCACCACATGGAAGGGCTGGAGGCGTTCAACGTGCTGGTCAACAGCTGGTGGCGACCGGTGCCGGCCTGGATGGATTCGCCGATGAACGCGCTGATGCTGGCCATCCTCGCCCTGCGCGACCTGCCACCGGAACAGCGCACGCACTGGCGCGTGATGCTTGACCACTATGTGTTCGATGCCGGCGAGCATACGGCAGCGCACGTGCCGCAGGACGCACGTGGCGTGCTGGCGCCGCTGGACGCTGCGGGCGCCGAACGCGTGCGCGACACCTTGCGGCGGCGCCTGCAGCGCTGACACCGGGAGACCGTACTTAACCCCAGGGCAAGCGAATGTGCCCATAATGGCGGTTCCCCCACCCTCCGTGCGAGGCAGCGCCCCCGCTGCGCTGCGCACCGCCGCCGCATGCCGCCGATCTCCAACCGCCTCAACCTGGGCAAGCTGATCCTAGCGCTGGCCCTGCTCAGCACGCTCATCGCCCTGGCCAATACCCTGCTGGCCAGCTACCGCGTGCAGCGCGACCAGCTGGTGAGCAACACCCTGGAAGCCAACCGCGTCTACACCAGCAAGCTGGCCGAGACGACGCAGACCTTCCTGCTGTCGGCGCAGCAGCAACTGGCCTACGCCGCCACCCGCCTGGGCGAGACCGGGCTGGAGCCGGGCCAGGCACAGCGCGAAGCCAGCCGCCTGCAGCTGCAATCGAGCAGCTTCAACTCATCGCTGGTGGTGAACGTGGATGGCCTGGTCATCGCCACGTCGCCGCAGACACTGCAGCTGCAGGGCGAAGTGCTGAAGAGCGTAGGCAGCCAGATGGCGCTGGCACGACGCCAGCCGCTGATCACCGATCCCTACCAGTCGGCCACCGGCAAGCTGCTGATCTCGCTGTCCCACCCCATCTTCGACCGCAAGGGCGACTACCTGGGCTACGTCAGCGGCACCCTGTACCTGCGCCAGCGCAGTGCGCTGCATACGCTGCTGGGCAAGCACTACTACCGCGATGGTTCCTACCTGTACGTGGTCGACCACAACGGTCGCATCATCTACCACAACAATCCGAAGGAAGTGGGCACCTACGCGCTGGACAATCCGGCGGTGAAAGCCGTGATGGCCGGTCGTTCCGGCAGCCAGCAACTGGTCAACAACCATGGCGTGGCGCAGCTGTCCGGCTATGCGCCGGTACCCGCCACCGGCTGGGGCATCATCGCCCAGCGCCCGACCGAAGCCACGCTGCAGCCGCTGTCACGCCTGATGACGTCGGTCATCTGGAACGCCATTCCGCTGGCGGTACTCTCCCTGCTCATCACCTGGTGGTTCGCGCGGCGCATTTCGATGCCGCTGTGGCAGCTGGCGCGCAATGTGCAGGAAGGCGAAGACACCGGCAATGCGATCAACCACGTCACCGGCATCCGCGCCTGGTACTTTGAAGTCGCGCAGCTGAAGCAGGCCGTGCTGTACAGCTTCAATGCGCTGCAGGACCGCATCGGCACCCTCAACCGCGCCAGCCGTACCGACCCGATGACCGGGCTGCTGAACCGCCGCGGCCTGCAGCATGCGCTGGAAATACTGCAGGCGCAGGGCCTGCCATTTGCGATCGTGGCGCTGGACATCGATCGCTTCAAATCGATCAACGATGGCCACGGCCATGACGTCGGCGATGCCGCCATCGTACATATCGCCGAACAGATGCGCCGCCATTCGCGCGAAACCGATGTGCTGTGCCGCGCCGGTGGCGAGGAATTCCTGGTGCTGCTGCCGGGCGTCACCGTGGCCGCGGCCGAGCAGACCGCCGAACGGCTGCGCCAGGCCATCGCCAGCGAGCCGTTCGCGCCGATCGGCACCATCACCGTGTCGCTGGGCGTGGCCCACTTCCCGACCTTCCATGCCGACGTCGAGCAGGCGCTGCGCCTGGCCGACAAGGCGCTGTATCTGGCCAAGGAACAAGGCCGCAACCGCGTGGTGGTCTACCCGCACGCGGATTGAGCCGTGCAGGCCGGCGCCGGGATACCCGGCGCCGTTGCGGTACCGGTCAGCCCAGCGGGGTCAGCAGGCGCGGGCCGTCGTTGCGGCCGACCATGTAGACGCCGCCTTCGGGCAGCAGGTCGGTACCGGTGGCATTGGCGTCTTCGCCTGTCCTCCACGGCGCCTGCTGGCGCGGGCCCGGGATGTAGGCCGACCAGCGGCCGTAACGCTCTTCCCGCTTGGAGAAGTCGTAGCGCACCGGCACCCGCACGGTCCAGAAAGCATCGTCCTTGTTCGCTCCGGTGGTCGGCGGATTGAACGTCCAGCTGCGGGCCGTGCTCACACTGGCCTTGGCCAGCACATCACGCAACATCTGCATCTGCCGTTCCGGAGCCACCACCGTCAGGTTGGTGCGCTCGGCGATCACGTCGGCCACCTTGCCATCGCGCCCGACCTTGACCAGCAGCAATACCTCGCCCTGCCCACGGATGGCTGCGGCGCGTTCCGGGTAGGCCGGCGCGCGCATCTTCAATCCCCTGACGTCATCGCTGGAGAGCCTGTTCTCATCGCTGACCGGGCCAAAGTTCGCATCCGCCACGCGGATCTGCATGGTGGTGCCGGTCAGGCTGTCGGCCAGCAGGCGCAGGCGGACTTCGGTGCGGGCCGGCACGGCCTTGCCGTCGACCCGCACCGGCTCGAAGCGCCAGCTCCTGACCGTGCCGTCGACCATCGACGCGACGTCGGCGGCCACCTTGTCACGACCATCCAGCTGGAAGTCCTCGACCTGGCCCTCACGGCCGATGTTGATGACGCCGCTGAGCGTCATGCTGGCCTCCATCTGCTTGCGCACCTCGCGCACGGTCTGTGCGTCGGCGCTGCCGATGCAGGTAGCACCACTGCCGAGGGCCAAGGCCAGGGCCAGGAAAAGGGAAGATCGCATTGCACACACTCCGTTGTATTGAATTGTCCAGCATCTGACGCGGCTTGCCGCCGGTCGGGAATCAGTCTTTGGCCAGAGGCGTCAGCAGACGCAGGCCACGATTGGCGCTGTCGACCATGTAGACACCGCCGGCGGGCAGCAGGTCACTGCCCTGCTGGGCAGCATCGCGCTGGTGCCACGGCGCCGACTGGCGCGGTCCTGGAATGAAGGCCTTCCAGACGCCATACGCCTCTGCGGATGACTTCGAGCGGCCGCCGATGGCGAACGAGACCGGCACCCGCACGGTCCAGTCCGCGCGATCCTTGTCCGGGCCGGTGGTCGGTGGCGTGAAGGTCCATTTGCGGGCGGCAGAGACGCTGGCCTGCGAGAACAGATCACGCAGCTGGTCCATGGTCCGGCCGGGTGCCACCACGCCGAGGTTCACCTGTTCGGCGATGACGTCGGCCACGTTGCCATCGCGCCCGACCTTGACCAGAAGCAACACGTCGCCCTGGGCACCCGCACGGAAGGCCGCCACGGGATAGCGCGGTGGCACCATCCTGCCGATGGTGACCCCATCGGTGGCATCCGGGCTGTATTCACTGAAGTCCACGCTGGTCATGCGCACCTGCATGCTGCCATCGCTGGAGGGCTTGCCCAGCAGGCGCACGCGCAGCGGGGCGTGCATCGCAACCGCCTCTCCGTCGCGCAGCGTGGGCTGGAAGCGCCAGCCACTGATCGTGTCGTCGACGAAGCTGGCCATGGCCGGCGACAGGGCCGCACGCTGGTCCAGCACCACGCGGCTGACCGAACCGTCGGCGGCCACGTCCAGGGTACCGGTCAGGACCATGCTGAGTTCGGCGGTGGCCCGCACGGCCGACGCGGTCTGTGCCGCGGCATCGGGCGCAATGGCGGCGGCACCGCCACCGATGGCAAGTGCCAGGGCCAGAAACAGGGTTGATCGCATCACACTCACTCCTTGTGCTCAGAATGCAAGCCTACCCCACTTGGGTTGGCGATGTTGACCGCCCGCCGATCATGCCAGGCGGTGATCGGCGGCATAGGGCGGCGTGTCAGGGTAGTCACCACTGGCGAAACGGGCCTGCAGGCCCTGCCACCAGGCCGGATCGAACAGGTGGCGGTAGTGCTCGCGTACTGCGGCCAGTTCCTGCGCCGGCAGCCCCATGAACGGGCCGAAGCGCTCGGGGAACACATCACGCGGGCCGACATGGAACCACGGCTCATCGGCAAGCGCCTCTTCCGGCGTGCGCGGCTGTGGCCAGGCGCGGAACACGCAGTCGCTGACCAGGCACAGCTCGTCGTAGTCGTAGAAGACGGCGCGGCCATGCCGCGAAACACCGAAATTCTTCGGCAGCATGTCGCCCGGGAAAATGTTGTTGCGGGCCATGTCGGTGATCGCCTGCGCATAGTCCAGTACCGCCGCACGCACGGCCGGTGCGCCCTGTTCGCGCAGATACAGGTTCAACGGGCGAAAGCGTCGCTGCACGTAGCACAGCGCAATCTCGATCTCGTCGCCCTGCACGCGCACGCTCTGCGCGCACTGCTGCAGCAGCTCATCCAGCAGCGCCGGAGCGAAGCGTTCGCGCGGGAAGCGCAGGTGGCGATAAGGCTGTGCATCGAGCAGGCGGCCGACACGGTCCAGGTTGAAGACCAGTGCGTACTTCTCTTCCACCTGCATCCGCGACATCGCCTTGGGCCAGGCAAAGCGATCGCGGATCAGTTTGAACACCAGCGGATAGCTGGGCAGGGTGAACACCGCCATGACCATGCCCGGCGTGCCCTCGGCATGCACCAGGCGCTCGTGCGGATACTCGCCGAAGTGGCGGAAGAACGTGCGGTAACGTTCGGTTTTTCCCTGTTTGGCGCGGCCGAGCACTGTGTAGATTTCATCGATCGGCTTGCCTGGCAGCAGGCTGCGCAGGAACACGACGGCGTCACCGACGGTGGCCAGGTCGGCCTGGAAGTAGCTGCGCGACACCCCGAACAGATGGGCGACATCGCGGCGGCGGGTCAGCACCGCATCGGCACGCAGGCCCTGCTCGTCGTTGACCAGCGCGATGACGCAGGGCGAGAAGCGATGTTCGCCGAACACGCGGCCGACCAGGTAGGCGCGACGCTCGCGGTAGAACACGGTGTCGAGCAGTTCGATGCTGCGCACCGGGGTGTCGCCCCAGTGGGCAAGGTCATCCTGCAGGCGGATGGCGATTGCCGCCGCGCAGCGCAGCTGGTGGGCATAGGGCACATCGAAGCGGTAATCGGCCAGCACCCGCTGCAACGCCTCCACCGGGCGCGTGGGCGACACCGCATAGGTGTGGCGTGCCACCGGGTGGGTTATCGCATCGGACGGTTCGATGTCGAAAGCGATGAATTCCAGTGCCGGGTCGACACCCCGGGTGGCGAACAGACGGCGCGCCAGGGTGTTGTAGAAGGTCTTGTACAGTTCGGCGTCGATCAGCCCCTGCAGCATCGCGCTGTAGTGCGCGTGCACCTGCAGCCACAGCGCGCGTGCGCCGATGGCATCGCCGGCCAGGCGCCGCAGCGCGTCCATGCGCTCGGCGATGCACAGGTCGTAGAGTGCGATGCGTTCGACCGCATCCTGCCGCGCCGCAGCCCAGTCACGCTGCTCGAAGCGCAGCTTGGCCCGTGCGGTGATTCCGGCAAAACGGGCGTGGTAATCCTCGAAGCCATCGCGGATGGCCGCGGCGATGCGGGGTGCCAGATCAGCGGCGATGGCAGGCGGAGACATGCACGGCCCGGCAGGGAGACGAGCATCCACCATACGCCGGCGTGTGCGATGCCGTCGAGCGCGATGGTAGTGCCGGCCGCTGGCCGGCAGCCACCGCATGGCCGGTCGATCCATGCCGATGCCGGCCAGCGGCCGGCACTACCGTCTCAGATCGCCAGCTCGGACTCCACGTCCTGCACCTTGCGCCGGGCCAGGGCCAGGTTGCTCTTCGCGCGGTCCAGCACGATGTAGAAGAACAGGCCCTTCTTCTTCGCCACCGGCCGCATGATGTGGTACGCCCGGCCCAGCGAGATGAGGATGTCCTCGATGCCGTCATTGAGGTTCAGCGAAGCCGCCGTCTTCATCTTGGCGCGGATCACTTCGGTGTTGCCTGCAGCGGCGACTTCCATGTCCATGCCCGCGCCGGCCTCCCCCAGCAGCATGCCGCTCTCGTAATCAACCAGCGCCACGGCCTGTGCGCCGTCGATACCCATCAGTGCGTTCAACGATTCGGTCAGTCCAGCCACGTCGTATCCCCTTGTCGGTGTTGGTTCGAGCCCCTCGTTCCCCTGCGGTCGGGCTCACGATCCGCCGAGTTCGGCCAGGATCGCCTGGCCACATTCCCTGCTCTGCCACAGCACCTGGCCGATCACGCTGCGCTGGTCGCAGGCCGCCATCAGCAGCAGCGGCGGCCGTCCTTCGGCCTGGATCGCCAGCATCAGCACCTTGCCGCCCAGTGCTTCCAGCATCAGTGTCTGCAGGTCGCCCAGCGCCAGTTCCCGGCCGACCGCGGCGGCCAGCGCCAGCATCGCGCTGGTCATCGCGGCCAGGCGTTCGCCACGGCCTTCGGCACCGGCGCTGACCAGGGCGAAGCCGTCGACACTGGCCAGCACCACCGTGCGCACCCCTTCCACCCGCCGTTGCAGGTCCTGCAGCAGCGGCTGCAGGCGTTCGCGCTGGCCGGCATCGGGGAGGGTCGCCACCTGTCCATCAGCCATGCAGGCCCACCAGTGCATGCGCTTCCATTTCGCTCATCAACACATCCATCAGCAGCAGCCCCTGTCCGCGGTCACGCGCGTCGATCGGCAGCAGCGGCAGCGGCTGGTCGTCCAGGCAGGCGCGGTTGGCCCAGTCCTCCAGCTGCGCGTCAGGTATCTGGTCAAGGTGGGTCACGGCCACCACCACCGCCAGCGTGCCGGCGAACGGTCGCAGCGCCTGCAGGTAGGCATCGAGTTCGCCAGCGAGGCCGGCGCGGCGCGCATCCAGCAGCAGCACCGCGCCGCG
Organism: Stenotrophomonas sp. ESTM1D_MKCIP4_1; assembly: GCF_003086895.1. Classification (NCBI taxonomy): domain Bacteria; kingdom Pseudomonadati; phylum Pseudomonadota; class Gammaproteobacteria; order Lysobacterales; family Lysobacteraceae; genus Stenotrophomonas; species Stenotrophomonas sp. ESTM1D_MKCIP4_1. The sequence goes on from NZ_CP026004.1 coordinate 4,025,919, forward strand.
TGCGCCCTGCAGCAGGATCGGCCACAGGAAGTCGAAACGCTGCTGGCCGGGGGTGCCGTACAGGCGCAGGCGCTCGCCGTTGGGCAGGTCGATATCGGCGTAATCCAGCGCGACCGTGGTCGAGGCCTTGTCCGCGCCACGGCGGTCACTGTTGGCGACATCGGTGTCGATGACCGCCCCGGCCGCGATGCTGCGTACCAGGGTGGACTTGCCGCTGCCCATGCCGCCAAGCACCACCACCTTGTGTTCACGCATTGCGCTCGCTCCCGCGCAGGCTGCGCCAGAGGCGTGCCAGCAGGCCGTGCTCGGCGCTGTTGCCGCGCGCCTCGGCAGCGATCGGCGCTGCGCTCTGCAGCTGCGCATAACCACACAGATAGGCGGCATGGATGAAATCGCGTACGGCAGCTGGCGGCAGCTCCAGCAGCATCGCGCACTCGTCCACCGTGCACGCGCGCTTGAGCAGCAGCGAGCACAGGCGGAAGCCATCATGGTCATGGCCCAGCACACGGAAGTCGGGCCAGCGCAGCAGCTTCACCGCGGCACTGCGCAGGCGCTCGTCCAGGGCCTGCCAGTGGCGGCTGCGCTGCGCCCATTGCCACAGCAGCGGCCGCAGCGGCTGGCGCGCACGGTTGCCCGCCAGGACCTGGAACTGCGCTGCCGTCAGCGCGTCCAGATACAGATGTTCAAAGCCCTGTGCCAGACGCTCCACCAATGCCGCGGCCGGCTCCTGCAGCAGTACCGCCTGGTCCTGCTCCATATCCAGAAGCAGCAGCGGCTGCCCACGCTCGCCCAGCAGCGCGTGCCCCTGGCGCAGGGGCAGGCGTTCGCGCAGCAGGCGGGTGATGGCATGGGCACCGTCGGCCAGGCGCACCGGCGCCGGGTCGGCGTGCCCCTGCATGCCACGCAGCGCGCGGCCAATGGCCCCGTCGTCGAGCACATCCTGGCGGCCATGGCCTTCGCGCAGCTGACCGCCGCTGCCTTCGATCCAGCACTGCAGGCGCGGCCGCTGCTCGCGCATGCGCAGCGCGGCGTTGCGCAGTGCCGGCGTATCGCGCACCACCAGCAGATCGCAATCGTCCAGATCCTGGCTGCGGCACACCTGCCCGTCGGGCAGGGCCGACGCCACGCGCAGCCGCTGCAGCAGGGCCTGTTCGCCCTGGATATCGGTTCCCACCACCAGCACGCGTGCCATTCGTGTTCCCCGGGGCGACCGCCTCCCCGGCGGTCTCGCGTCCACAAGGCTAGGGCATCGCTGCGCGCGTCGGTCGTGATCGACTGCTCAGATCGATGGCGACCGCGACGACGCATTGACCCGTTCTGCGACGGCCATCGTGGGCAAGTTTCATGCCGTTTTGACGGCGTGCGGGATGGGGTCAGACCCCGGCGGGAAACGATGGGGTCGGATCCCTTCTGCGCGCAGAAGGGCTCTGACCCCGCCAGACCCGGAAAAGAGAAAACCCGCGCCGAAGCGCGGGTTTCCATGTATCACATGCTGCGGGCGCTGGATCAGCCGCGCAGCTGCTCCAGCGCGGCGTTGAGCGTCTCGCTCGGGCGCATGGCCTTGCTGGCCTTGGCCACGTCCGGACGGTAGTAGCCGCCGATGTCCACCGCCTTGCCCTGGACCGCGGCCAGTTCGTCGACGATCTTCTGCTCGTTCTCGGTCAGTGCCTTGGCCAGCGGCGCGAAGCGTGCCTTCAGCGCAGCATCTTCATTCTGCGCAGCCAGGGCCTGGGCCCAGTACAGCGCGATGTAGAAGTGGCTGCCACGGTTGTCGATGCCACCCAGCTTGCGCGACGGCGACTTGTCGTTGTCCAGGAACTGGCCGTTGGCTTCGTCCAGCGCCTTGGCCAGCACACGGGCGGCAGCGTTGTCGTAGCGGTTGCCCAGGTGTTCCAGCGACGCGGCCAGGGCCAGGAACTCACCCAGCGAATCCCAGCGCAGGTAGTCCTCTTCGACGAACTGCTGCACGTGCTTCGGGGCCGAACCACCGGCGCCGGTCTCGAACAGGCCGCCACCGGCCATCAGCGGCACGATCGACAGCATCTTGGCGCTGGTGCCCAGCTCCATGATCGGGAACAGGTCGGTCAGGTAGTCGCGCAGCACGTTGCCGGTCACCGAAATGGTGTCCTCACCCTTGCGGATGCGGTCCAGCGAGAAGGCAGTCGCTTCCACCGGCGGCAGGATGCGGATGTCCAGGCCGTGGGTGTCGTGGTCCTTCAGGTACAGCTCGACCTTGGCGATGACCTGTGCATCGTGGGCGCGGGCGGCATCCAGCCAGAACACGGCCGGGGTGCTGCTCAGGCGGGCGCGTTCGACGGCCAGCTTCACCCAGTCCTGGATCGGCGCATCCTTGGTCTGGCACATGCGCCAGATGTCACCAGCTTCCACGGCGTGCTCGAACACCACGGTGCCGGCATCGTCGGTGACCTTGACCACGCCATCGGCAGCGATCTGGAAGGTCTTGTCGTGCGAGCCATACTCTTCGGCCTTCTGCGCCATCAGGCCGACGTTGGGCACCGAGCCCATGGTGGCCGGGTTGAAGGCACCGTTGGCCTTGCAGTCGTCGATGACGGCCTGGTACACGCCGGCGTAGCAGCGGTCGGGGATGACGGCCTTGGTGTCCTGCAGCTTGCCTTCGGCATTCCACATCTTGCCGGAGTCGCGGATCATCGCCGGCATCGAAGCGTCGACGATGACGTCGCTCGGCACGTGCAGGTTGGTGATGCCCTTGTCCGAGTTGACCATGGCCACGCCCGGGCGCTGTGCGTACTCGGCAGCCAGATCGGCTTCGATCGCGGCGCGGGTGGCTTCGGGCAGCGACGGCAGGCGCGCGGCCAGGTCACCAATACCATTGTTGGCATCGAAACCGGCCTGCTTCAGCACGTCGGCGTGCTTGGCCAGCACGTCCTTGTAGAACTCGTTGACGGCCACGCCGAACATGATCGGGTCGGAGACCTTCATCATGGTGGCCTTCAGGTGCAGCGAGAACAGCACGCCCTGGGCCTTGGCATCGGCGATCTGCTCGCCGATGAAGGCGGCCAGTGCCTTGCGGCTCATCACCGCGGCATCGACGATCTCGCCGGCCTTGACCGCGGTCTTTTCCTTCAGCACGACGGCGCTGCCGTCCTTGCCGTGGAAGGTGATCTTCAGCGAACCGGCGTTGGCCACGGTGGCCGACGTTTCGCTGCCGTAGAAATCACCGGCGGCCATGTGCGCGACGTGCGACTTCGAGTCCGCAGCCCAGGCGCCCATGCGGTGCGGGTGCTTGCGCGCGTAGTTCTTCACCGACAGCGGTGCGCGGCGGTCGGAATTGCCTTCGCGCAGCACCGGGTTCACCGCACTGCCCTTGACCTTGTCATAGCGCGCCTTGTAGTCGCGCTGCTGATCGTCGGCCGGGGTTTCCGGGTAAGCCGGCAGCGGGTAGCCCTGGTCCTGCAGTTCCTTGATGGCCGCCTTCAGCTGCGGCACGGAGGCGGAGATGTTGGGCAGCTTGATGATGTTGGCGTCCGGGGTGGTCGCCAGCTGGCCCAGCTCGGCCAGGTCGTCGCTGACCTTCTGCGCATCGGCCAGCAGTTCCGGGAACTGCGACAGGATGCGGCCGGACAGCGAGATGTCACGGGTTTCCACCACGATGCCAGCGGTGGCGGTGTAGGCGTCGATGATCGGCAGCAGCGACTGGGTAGCCAGGAACGGTGCTTCGTCGGTCAGCGTGTAGAGGATCTTGGACATGGGGGACTTGGACTCTGTAGCAGTTCTCAGGGAAAGGCCGGCGCAGGCGCCGTGCCACGTGCAACCGTGTCACTTCCCCCGCCGCCGTCAGGGTGGGCGCGCGGCGGGGAAACCCCTGCATTGTCGCGTTTTCAGCCGCGCGGGGCAAAGCCGCGCCATACGCTGCGGTACTGCGCGTGGGCAACGCTGTGATCCACCGGCGTGGTATCGGATGCAACCATGCGTGGAAGCGCGTCCCGGCCTCACACCGGACGAAAAAAGGCGCAGCCTCGCGGCTGCGCCCATCGTGAGTCCAACCGGGAGAGAGTCGGCAGGACTTACTTGACCTCGAACTCCTGCGGCGTTCCGGCCGCCTTGCCATCCACCATGACCTCGGCGCGGTACTTGCCGGCCGGCCAGCCATTGGCATTCTTGAAGGTGACGTTGGTGGTTTCGGCACCGCTGGCATTGAGCGTGTCGCTCTGCTCACCGGCCACCTGGCCATCCTGGAAGGTCAATTTGGCACCGATGCTGACGTTGCTGGCCGCACCATCGGTCTTGACCGAAACAATGATGTCGTCCTTCGGCGCGAACAGCGCGGTCGGGGCGACCGACTTGTCAGCAGCGGCGGTCTTGCCGACGGTGACCGAGGCGACATTGACGGCAGCAGCGGCGGCCATCGGCGGCGGCGCGCCCGTCATCGGTGCCGGTGCCGGCTCAGCGGGCGTGGTCGCGGCCGGGGCGGCGTTGTTGTCCACGGATTCTTCGTTCTTCTTGCAACCCACCAGGGCAACGCTGCCCAGCAGGGCGGCGATCATGGCGGTCTGAAGCGGATTGGTCTTGATCATTCGGGTGTTCCTCCCAGGAATTGTCGGACGGCCGTGTGCACGGTTCGTGCGCGGGCCGGCTTACTTCGGTGGCAGCTTCAGGGTCTGGCCCGGAAAAATCTTGTCCGGGTCGTCGAGCACATCGCGGTTGGCCTCGAAGATCTTCTTCCAGGCATTGGCATCACCGAGGTGCTGCTTGGCGATCTTCGACAGCGAATCGCCTTTCTGCACGGTATAGGTGCCGTCGACGCGCTCGGCAGTGCTGTCCACCGAGGCCGTGACGCCGGAGAAGTCCGCCTTGGGAACCTTCTCGGCGGTACTGTCGACACTGGCGGTGACGCCGGAGAAATCGGCCTTCTTCTCGGTACTCATCCACACACTCCCGTCTGCATGACTGCGTGGGTGTCACGGTGACACGGCAGTTGTTAAATGGGGATGGTGCAGATGTGAAGCCGGCCCGGGGGCGGGCCAACAATCGTGAGGGTGGTGGTGCCGGCCGTTGGCCGGCGTTGCGACGCAGGGAGGGTTCCCTGCGCTTGCCGGCCAGCGGCCGGCACTACCTGCGCCAATTTCTTCGCTTGCCGGCCAGCGGCCGGCACTACCTGCACCAATTTCTGCGCTTGCCGGCCAGCGGCCGGCACTACCCCGTAACCGCCTGCGGCGGTTACTGGCGCAGTTCGCGGAAGGTGGCGGCGGGGCCGGCGATGCCGTGGCTGGCGCGCCAGGGGTTGATGTCCAGGCCGCCACGGCGGGTGTAGCGCGCTTCCACTTCCAGCCATTGCGGCTGGCAGCGCGCGGATACCTCGCTGAAAATGCGCTCCACGCACTGCTCGTGGAACTCGGCGTGCTCGCGGTAGCTGACCAGATAGCGCAGCAGGCCGGCGCGGTCGATCTTCGGGCCGCGATACCGAACGCTGACCGTGGCCCAGTCCGGCTGGCCGGTGACCGGGCAGTTGGATTTCAGCAGGGCCGAGACCAGGGTCTCTTCCACCAGCTGGCCGGCATCTGCCGAGAGGAAATCGGCCTGCGGCGGGCCATAGCAGTCGATTGCCACGTCCAGGCCATCAATGGATTCGCCCAGCGGTGCCTCGGCGAGCGGCGGCAGGCCGAACTGCACCTGCACCGGCGCGCCCGCGCACGCGGACAGGTCGGTCACCAGGCGCTCGCGCAGTGCTTCGGCCGTGTCGACACGGGTGCTGTTGAGGGAGTTCAGGTACAGCTTGAACGACTTCGATTCGATCAATCGCGGCGAGGTGCACGGTACCTGCACGGTGGCCACGGCCACCTGGGGCTTGCCGCGCGGGTCGAGCCAGCTCAGTTCGAAGGCGTGCCAGCGGTCGTGGCCGACGAACGGCAGCGCGGCGTCATCGAGGCCGATCTCGGCGCGGGCGCCGATACGGGGGATGGGAAACAGCAGGCCGGGATCGTACTGCGACGGGTAACTGACCTCGCGACCGAGGCTGGAGTCCTGGGGGGTGTTCATGGTGCTTATTGTATCGCGCGGAGGGCGGGCCTTCGGCCGGGTCGGCCAACGGCGGAGCCCCTCCGTGGTGGTCAAGAGCAGTATCTCGGGGTTGGCCGGGAGGGTGGCTTGGCTGGGGGACGCCGTGAATCCGTCCATGGAGGCTCGGTCGCCGCATCCATGCGGCTCACGCCCCCAGCCAACCCACCCTCCCGGCCACGGACAGTCTCCCGTGCCACCCCGGGAAAGATCAGGAAAATCAAAATCAAAAGCCGATCCTTCAGACGTTCATGACGCCTGCCGTGCCGACCAACGGTCGGCACCGACCAAAGCAGAAGGCCGTTCCGACAGATCGCGGAAGTCTGTCGAAGGCGGGGTGGGTCCGGTTGAGGGGGTGTGAGCGGCATGGATGCCGCGACCAAGCCTCCAGGGACGGATTCACGGCGTCCCCCTCAACCGGACCCACCCCGCCATCCCACGGCAAGCCAGCTTTTGACGTTAACGTTGATCTGCAGCAGGTGCAGGGCTGCAAGCCCTGCCGGAAACCCTCACCCCGCCGGAGTGCCAGCACCGTTCAAGTAATCCAGGCTCACCTGCATCAACGCCCGGAACCCGACATCCAGCGCCTTCTCATCCAGCAGGAACTTCGGCGAATGATTCGCCGGCGCCGTCGCCGGGTCGATGCCCACGCTGGTGGAACCGACGAAGAAGAAGATGCCCGGCACTTCCTTCGCGTACAGCGAGAAATCCTCCGCTCCCATCTGCAGCGGAGGCTCGTACACATTGTCCTTGCCCACCACCGCCTGCAGGCTGGGCAGCATCTTCGCCGTCAGCGCCGGGTCGTTCACCGTCGCCGGGTTGCCTTCGGCCTCATAGATATCGGTCACTGCCTTGGCACCATGCGCAGCAGCGGTGTGCTCGGCCACGTTGCGCAGGTCGGCGAAGATCTGCTGGCGCATGCCTTCGTCGAAGGTGCGGATGGTGCCCACCATCTCCACTTCATCGGGAATGATGTTGTAGCGGATGCCGCCGTTGATGGCGCCGAAGGTCAGCACCGCCGGCTGCTTGGACAGGTTGGTGCGACGGCTGACGATGGTCTGCGCGGTACCGATCAGGTCGGCGGTCGCCACGATCGGGTCCACACCATTCCACGGTGCCGAACCATGGGTCTGGCGACCGATCACCTTGATGCCGAAACGATCCGAGGCCGCCATCAGCGGGCCGCCGCGCACCGCGATCTGGCCCGCCTGCACGCTGGAGAACACATGCAGGCCGAACACCGCCTCCGGCTTGAAATCGGCGAACAGGCCCTCCTTCAGCATCAGCGCGGCACCACCCTCCTCCGGCGGCGGCGCACCCTCTTCGGACGGCTGGAAGATCAGCATCACCTGGCCCGGCAGGTCCTTCTTCATCGCCACCAGCGCCTGCGCCACGCCCAGCAGGGTCGCGGTGTGCGCGTCATGGCCGCAGGCATGCATCACCCCCACGGTCTGGCCGCGGTACTGCGCGGTGGCTTTGGAAGCAAACGGCAGGCCGGTCTGTTCGGTCACCGGCAACGCATCCATGTCCGCACGCAGCGCGATCTTCGGGCCGGGTTTGCCGCCCTCGATGATCGCCACCACGCCGTGGTGGGCGATGCCGGTCTTCGGCTTCAGGCCCATGGCGCGCAGGCGCTTGGCGACTTCGGCCGAGGTGCGCTCCTCGCGGTTGGACAGTTCCGGGTGCTGGTGGAAATCCCGGCGCCACTCCACCACCTGGGCCTGCAGGCGCTGCGCGGCAGCGGTCACCTCCGGGCGCTCGGCCTGCTGGGCATGGGCAAGGGCCGGCAGGGCCAGCAGAAGGGCGGACAGCAACAGCGAACGGCGCATCGGGTGGGCTCCACGCAAGGGGTCTGCAGCTGAATGTAGGCCAACACCGCCGCCACGGGAACCTCTCCGGCGGCCACCGGTCTTAGCGCCCGTCCCATACGTCATGCAGGAAACGTAGCGGGCCGCAGGTATGCTTTGCGCATAGCCACCCGGGGTCCGCCCCGACCAGCCCTCTTGGAGTCCTTGAATGTCACGTGTTTGGAAGATCGTGCTGCTGGTCGTTGCAGTGCTGGTACTGGCGGTGGTGGGCGTACGCGTCCTCGGTGGCGGCAAGGACAAGGCCGGTGGCCAGGCCGCAGCCGCGCGCCAGGGCGGTGAGGATCCCGATGCCGGCCCGGTGCCGGTGACCGTGGTCGAGGCCACGCACCAGGACGTGCCGGTATATGCCAGTGCGCTCGGCACGGTCACCGCGATGAACACGGTGACGGTCAGCCCGCAGGTCGGCGGCCAGCTGATGAGCATCAATTTCCGCGAGGGCCAGGAAGTGAAGCAGGGGGACCTGCTGGCACAGATCGACCCGCGCAGCGCCCAGGCCAGCTACGACCAGGCCGTGGCGGCCAAGCGCCAGAACGAGGCGCTGCTGGCCACCGCCCGCTCCAACTACCAACGCTCCAACGCGCCGGAGTACCGCCAGTTCGTCGCCAAGACCGATCTGGATACACAGCGAAACCAGGTGGCACAGTACGAAAGCGCCGTGGCAGCCAACGAAGCCAGCGCGCGCGCCGCACAGGTGCAGCTGCAGTACACCCGCATCACCGCGCCCATCTCGGGCATCGCCGGTATCCGCGCGGTCGACGCCGGCAACGTGGTCAGTGCCGGCACCGCGCTGGTCACGCTGACCCAGATCCACCCGATCCACGTGCTGTTCAACCTGCCCGAACGCCAGCTCGGCGACGTGCGCCAGGCGCAGTCCGCCGGCAAGGTGCCGGTGGCGGCGCTGGACCGCGCCGATTCGCACGTGCTGTCCGGTGACGGCACCCTGGACGTGGTCGACAACCTGATCAGCGCCGACAGCGGCACGTTCAAGGCGCGGGCGATCTTCGACAACACCGACAACGGCCTGTGGCCGGGCCAGTTCGTCAATGTGCGCATGCAGCTGCGCACGATCGGCGGCGGCGTGGTCATCCCCACCCAGGCGGTGCTGCGTGGCCCGGACGGCGAGTACGTCTATATCGTGCAGGGCGACAACACGGTGAAGATGCAGACCGTGCGCAGCGGCGTGGAAGTGGGCGACAGCCAGGTGCAGATCGCCGAGGGCCTGAAAGGCGGCGAGCGTGTGGTCAGCGAAGGGCAGTTCCGCCTGAAGCCGGGCAGCAAGGTCACCGCGCTGAAGCCGGGTGAAACCCCGGCGGCACCGACCGAGGCCGAACTGAAGGCCGCAGAACAGAAGAGTGGCGGCGGTGGCCGTCGTGGTGGTGGCCCGCGCTGAGCGCAGGCCACCCTTTCCTTCCGCGCCGGCCTCGATGCCGGCGCTGCCATTGAAGCGCCAGCAAGGATCAGTCCGTGGGCTTTTCGACGATCTTCATCCGCCGTCCCATCGCTACCTCGCTGTTGATGGCGGGTCTGTTGCTGCTGGGCATCCTCGGTTACCGCAAGCTGCCGGTGTCGGCGCTGCCGGAAATCGATGCGCCCAGCCTGGTGGTCACCACCCAGTACCCGGGTGCCAACGCGACCACCATGGCCTCGCTGGTGACCACGCCGCTGGAGCGCCAGTTCGGGCAGATTTCCGGCCTGGAACTGATGACCTCCGACTCCTCGGCGGGCTTGTCGACCATCATCCTGCAGTTCTCGATGGACCGGGACATCGACATCGCCGCACAGGACGTGCAGGCGGCGATCCGCCAGGCCACCCTGCCCTCCTCGCTGCCCTACCAGCCGGTCTACAACCGGGTGAACCCGGCCGATGCGGCCATCGTCACCCTCAAGCTGACCTCGGACACGCGCCCGCTGCGCGAGGTCAACAACTACGCCGATTCCATCCTCGCCCAGCGCCTGTCGCAGGTGCAGGGCGTGGGCCTGGTGTCGATCGCCGGCAACGTGCGCCCGGCCGTGCGCATCCAGGTGAACCCGGCGCAGCTGTCCAACATGGGCCTGACCATGGAGGAGCTGCGCAGCGCGCTCACCCAGGCCAATGTCAACGCGCCGAAGGGTTCGTTGAACGGCAAGACCCAGTCCTACAGCATCGGTACCAACGATCAGCTGGCCAGTGCCGCCGAGTACCGCGACACCATCATCAGCTACAAGAACGGCCGCCCGGTGCGGCTGTCCGATGTGGCCGAGGTGGTGGACGGCGTGGAGAACGACCAGCTGGCCGCATGGGCCGATGGCAAGCCGGCCGTGCTGCTGGAAGTGCGCCGCCAGCCGGGCGCCAACATCGTGCAGACCGTCGAACGCATCCGCGCCATCCTGCCGCAGCTGCAGGGCGTGCTGCCGGCCGACGTGCACCTGGATGTCTTCAACGACCGCACCGAGACCATCCGCGCCTCGGTGCATGAAGTGCAGTTCACCCTGATCCTCACCATCGGCCTGGTGGTGGCGGTCATCTTCGTGTTCCTGCGCCGGTTCTGGGCCACCATCATTCCGTCGGTGGCGGTGCCGCTGTCACTGGCCGGCACGTTTGCGGTGATGGCCTTCGCCGGCATGTCGCTGGACAACCTCTCGCTGATGGCGCTGGTGGTGGCCACCGGCTTCGTTGTGGACGATGCGATCGTGATGATCGAGAACATCGTCCGCTACATCGAGCAGGGCAAGAGTGGCAAGGAAGCGGCCGAGATCGGTGCACGCCAGATCGGCTTCACCGTGCTGTCGCTGACCGTATCGCTGGTGGCGGTGTTCCTGCCGCTGCTGCTGATGCCCGGCGTCACCGGCCGCCTGTTCCATGAGTTCGCCTGGGTGCTGAGCATCGCCGTCGTGCTGTCGATGCTGATCTCGCTGACGCTGACCCCGATGATGTGCGCCTATCTGCTCAAGCCCGACGCCCTGCCCGAGGGCGAGGATGCGCATGAGCGCGCAGCGGCGGCCGGCAAGCAGAACCTGTGGACGCGCACCGTGGGCCTGTACGAGCGCAGCCTGGACTGGGTGCTGGACCACCAGCGCATGACCCTGGCCGTGGCCGGCGGCGCCCTGGTGCTGACCGTGCTGCTGTACGTGCTGATTCCCAAGGGCCTGCTGCCCGAACAGGACACCGGCCTGATCACCGGCGTGGTGCAGGCCGACCAGAACATCGCCTTCCCGCAGATGGAACAGCGTACCAAGCAGGTGGCCGAAGCCCTGCGCCAGGACCCGGACGTGACCGGCGTGTCGGCCTTCATCGGCGCCGGCAGCATGAACCCCACGCTCAACCAGGGCCAGCTGTCGATCGTGCTGAAGGAACGCGGCGAGCGTGACGGCCTGGATGAGATCCTGCCGCGCCTGCAGAAGGCGGTGGCCGGCATCCCCGGCGTGGCGCTGTACCTGAAGCCGGTGCAGGACGTGACCCTGGACACCCGCGTGGCCGCCACCGAGTACCAGTACTCGCTGTCGGACGTGGATCCGGCGACCGTGGCCACCCAGGCCACGCGCCTGACCGAGGCACTGCGCAAGCGCCCGGAACTGGCCGACGTGGACAACAACCTGTCCAATCAGGGCCGTGCCCTGGAACTGAACATCGACCGCGACAAGGCCAGCGTGCTGGGCGTGCCGATGCAGACCATCGATGACACGCTCTACGATGCGTTCGGCCAGCGCCAGATCTCCACCATCTTCACCGAACTCAACCAGTACCGCGTCGTGCTGGAAGTGGCGCCGGAGTTCCGCACCAGCACCGCGCTGATGGAACAGCTGGCGGTGGCCTCCAACGGTGCCGGTGCCCTCACCGGTACCAACGCCACCAGCTTCGGCCAGGTCACTTCGTCCAACTCCTCCACGGCCACCGGCATCGGTGCGCAGAACACCGGCATCACCGTCGGCGCGGGCAACATCATCCCGCTGTCGGCGCTGGCCGACAGCAAGGTCACCAGCGCACCGCTGGTGGTCAGCCACCAGCAGCAGCTGCCGGCGGTGACGGTGTCGTTCAACATCGCCCCGGGCTATTCGCTGTCTGATGCGGTCAAGGCCATCGAGGAGACCAAGGACAGCTTGGACATGCCGGCCCACCTGCATGCCGAGTTCATCGGCAAGGCCGCCGAGTTCACCGGCAGCCAGACCGATGTGGTGTGGCTGCTGCTGGCCTCGCTGGTGGTCATCTACATCGTGCTGGGCGTGCTGTACGAGAGCTACATCCACCCGATCACCATCATCTCCACCCTGCCACCGGCCGGCGTCGGCGCGCTGCTGGCGCTGATGGTGTGCGGGCTCAGCCTGTCGGTGGACGGCATCGTCGGCATCGTGCTGCTCATCGGCATCGTCAAGAAAAACGGCATCATGATGGTGGACTTCGCCATCGAGGCGCGCCGTGCCGGTGCCAACGCGCACGAGGCGATCCGCCGCGCGTGCCTGCTGCGCTTCCGCCCGATCATGATGACCACGGCCGCGGCCATGCTCGGCGCGCTGCCGCTGGCACTGGGCACCGGCATCGGTTCGGAACTGCGTCGTCCGCTGGGCATCGCCATCGTCGGCGGCCTGCTGCTGTCGCAGCTGGTCACGCTGTACACCACGCCGGTGATCTACCTGTACATGGAACGCTTCTCCGAGTGGCTGGCGCGCCGCCGCGAGCAGCGCGCCCTGCGCAACGGCACGCTGCAGGAGCCGCAGGCATGATCCACGCCCCGCTGCTGCGGGGGGCCGCACGATGAACCTGTCCGGTCCCTTCATCCGCCGCCCGATCGGCACCGCCCTGCTGGCCATCGGCCTGTTCATGATCGGCCTGATCTGCTATCTGCGGCTGGGCGTGTCGGCGCTGCCCAATGTCGAGATCCCGGTGATCTTCGTGCATGCCAACCAGGCCGGCGCGGATGCGGCAACCATGGCCTCCACGGTGACCGCGCCGCTGGAACGCCACCTCGGCCAGCTGCCGGGCATCGACCGCATGCGCTCGTCGAGCTCGGAGGGCAGCTCGCTGGTGTTCATGATCTTCCAGTCCGACCGCAACATCGATTCGGCCGCACTGGATGTACAGACCGCGATCAATTCAGCACAGGCCGACCTGCCCTCCGGGCTGGGGTCGCCGATGTACCAGAAGGCGAATCCGAACGACGATCCGGTCATCGCCATCGCCCTGACCTCGCAGACGCAGTCGGCCGATGAGCTGTACAACGTCGCCGATTCGCTGCTGGCCCAGCGCATCCGCCAGATCAGCGGCGTGGCCTCGGTGGATATTGCCGGTGCCTCGACGCCGGCCGTGCGCGTGGACGTCAACCTGCGCCTGATGAACGCCCTCGGCCTGACCGCCGATGATCTGCGCAATGCCGTGCGTGCGGCCAACGTGACCTCGCCCACCGGCTTCCTCAGCGACGGCAACACCACCACGGCGATCATCGCCAACGATTCGGTGGCGCGCGCCGCCGATTTCGCCGAGCTGGTGGTCAAGACCCAGGGCGATGGCCGGGTGATCCGCCTGAAGGACATCGCCAACGTCTACGACGGCCAGCAGGATGCCTACCAGGCCGCGTGGTTCAACCACAAACCGGCCGTGGTGATGTACGTGTTCACCCGTGCCGGCGCCAACATCGTCGAAACCGTGGACCGGGTGAAAGCGCAGATTCCCGCGCTGCGCGACTACCTGCAGCCCGGCACCACGATGACGCCGTACTTCGACCGCACACCAACCATCCGCTCGTCGCTGCATGAAGTGCAGATCACCCTGCTGATCAGCCTGGCGATGGTGGTGCTGACCATGGCGCTGTTCCTGCGCCGGCTGGCGCCCACGCTGATCGCCGCGGTCACCGTGCCGCTGTCGCTGGCCGGTGCCGCGCTGGTGATGTACGCGCTGGGCTTCACCCTCAACAACCTCAGCCTGCTGGCCCTGGTGATCGCGATCGGCTTTGTCGTGGACGATGCGATCGTGGTCATCGAGAACATCATGCGCCACCTCGACGAGGGCATGCCACGCCTGCAGGCGGCCTTCACCGGTGCGCGCGAGATCGGCTTCACCATCGTCTCGATCACCGCCTCGCTGGTGGCGGTGTTCATTCCGCTGCTGTTCGCCAGCGGCATGATGGGCGCGTTCTTCCGCGAGTTCACCGTGACCCTGGTGGCGGCCATCGTGGTCTCGATGATCGTCTCGCTCACCCTGACTCCGGCGCTGTGCAGCCGCTTCCTCAGCGCCCACGACCACACCGCCGCCCCGTCGCGCTTCGGCCGCTGGCTCGATGCCGGGCATGACCGCATGCTGCGCATCTACACGGTGTTCCTGGACTTCTCGCTGCGCCACGCGCTGCTGCTGTCGCTCACCCCGCTCATCCTGATCGGCGTCACCATCTTCCTGTTCGGGGCGGTGAAGAAGGGCGCGTTCCCGCCGCAGGACACCGGCCTGATCTGGGGCCGCGCCAATTCCAGCGCCACGGTGTCCTTCGAGGACATGGTGTCGCGCCAGCGCCGCATCACCGACATGCTGATGGCCGACCCGGCGGTGAAGACCGTGGGCGTGCGCCTGGGCAGCGGCCGCCAGGGCTCCAGCGCGCAGTTCAACGTCGAGCTGAAGTCGCGCAAGGATGGCCGCCGCGAAACCACCGCCCATGCGCTGGCACGCCTGAGTGCCAAGGCCGACCGCTACCCCGACCTGCAGCTGCGCCTGCGTGCGATCCAGGATCTGCCCAGCAACGACGGCGGCGGCACCAGCCAGGGCGCGCAGTACCGCATCTCGCTGCAGGGCAACGACCTGGCCGCGCTGCAGGAATGGCTGCCCAAGCTGCAGGCCGCACTGAAGAAGAACCCGAAGCTGCGTGATGTCGGCACCGATGTCGACAACGCCGGCCTGCGCCAGAACATCGAGATCGACCGCGCCAAGGCCGCACGCCTGGGTATTTCCGTCGGTGCCATCGATGGTGCGCTGTACGGTGCGTTCGGTCAGCGCCAGATCTCCACGATCTACTCGGACATCAACCAGTACAGCGTGGTGGTGAACGCGCTGCCGTCGCAGACCGCCACCCCGGCTGCACTGGACGAGGTGTACGTGAAGGCGCGCAGCGGCGAGATGGTGCCGATCACCGCGGTGGCCCGCCAGGCGCCGGGGCTGGCGCCGTCGCAGATCACCCACGAAAACCAGTACACGACGATGGACCTGAGCTACAACCTCGCACCGGGCGTCAGCGCAGGCGAGGCCAAGGCGATCATCGACGCGACGGTGGCGGGCATGCGCATGCCGGGGGACATCCGCCTGGCCGACGATGCGGGCTTCGGGTTCAATTCCGATCCCAGCGACATGCTGATCCTGGTGCTGGCCGCGATCCTGACCGTCTACCTGGTGCTGGGCATGCTGTACGAAAGCCTGATCCATCCGGTCACGATCCTGTCCACCCTGCCGGCGGCGGGTGTGGGCGCATTGCTGGCCCTGTTCGGTACCAACACCGAGCTGTCGGTCATTTCCATGATCGCGCTGGTGCTGCTGATCGGCATCGTCAAGAAGAACGCGATCATGATGATCGACTTCGCCCTGGTGGCGCAGCGCGAGCACGGCCTGGCCCCGCGCGAAGCAGCGCGCGAGGCCAGCATCGTGCGCTTCCGTCCGATCATGATGACCACGATGGTGGCGATCCTGGCGGCGGTGCCGCTGGCGATCGGCCTGGGTGAAGGCTCCGAGCTGCGTCGCCCGCTGGGCATCGCGATGATCGGCGGCCTGCTGTTCTCGCAGAGCCTGACCCTGCTGAGCACCCCGGCGCTGTACGTGATCTTCTCGTGCCTGGCCGAACGCTGGCGGGCGCGCCGCGCGCGCAAGCGCGAAGCGAAGCTGCTCAAGCGCGCACAGCGCGCGTGATGGGCCGAAGCCCGGGGTCAGATCCCTTTTGCCAGCAAAAGGGCTCTGACCCCTGATCCGGTCCTGGGGTCAGAACCCTCGCTGCGCGAGGGATCTGACCCCCATGCGACGGTCACGGTTTGACGCGCCGTAACGAAAAGAGAACAATTCTCATCCAGCCATGGTCCTGCGCCGCTTCCCCCAGCGGCGCCCCGCTGCCGGTTCCCGGCACGCCTGCGTGATCCCAGCCACTGCCCTTTCCCCCCAACCATGGGTGGATGGCCCGTGGCCGTCCGCCGAGGATCCCAGACCGATGCTGTCCACCCGTTCCCCCCGCCTGGCCGTGCTGGCCATCGCCCTGTCGGCCGCCTGCGCCGCCCATGCCGAGGCTCCGGCCGACACCCGCAGCGCCACCGACCTGGATGCGGTCAAGGTCACCGCCGAACGCACCCATACCGAAGCCGGCGCCCTCGGTGACCGCGCCCTGCGCGACACTCCGTTCGCCATCACTGCGGTGGGCCGTGAGCAGATCGAGCAGCGCCAGGTCGTTTCGCTGGGCGAAGTGTTCCTGTTCGATCCGTCGGTCACCACCCAGGTCAGCGCCTACGCCAGTGGCTGGAGCTCGCCGATCCGCAATCGCGGCATCGATCTGAACTACGACAGCTACCGCGTCAACGGCCTGCAGGTGTCCTCGTGGGGTACCGAATGGCCGCTGGAAGTGATGGAGCAGGTGGACCTGCTGAAAGGCCCCGGCGGCTTCCTGTACGGCTTCGGCGCACCGGGCGGCATCGTCAACTACATCACCAAGAAGCCGACCGACACCCCCACCTTCGGCGCCCAGGCGGGCTGGCGCGAACAGGGCATCGTCAGTGGCGGCGTGGATGCCGGCGGCCGCTTCGGCAACGAGCAGATGTTCGGCTACCGCTTCAACGCGTACCAGGAAAAGGGCGAAACCTTCAACGGCGGCCACGTCGACCGCAAGGTCGGTGCGCTGTCGCTGGATGCGCGCCTGAGCGATGCGCTCACCTGGACCTTCGATGGCGTGTTCCAGTCGCGCGACCTGAGCGAGGAATCCCCCCAGTACTACTTCATCGGCCTGACCACGCTGCCGCGCCCGATCGCCGGTGACGTCGACAACAGCGTGCCGGGCACCTACTACGACACCCGTTCCAGCCTGCTGTCGACCGCGCTGAACTGGCAGATCAACAGCGACTGGAAGGCCAGCCTCAGCTACGGCGTCACCACCTCGTGGAACGACGTCAACAAGATCTTCGCCTACATCGACGATGTGAACGGCGACTACGACGTCAACGTCTACGAGCTGGGCGGCAAGAGCGAGTGGAAGCTGGCCCAGGCGCTGGTGCAGGGCAGCTTCCGCACGGGCCCCCTGCAGCACCAGCTGGTGGCCGGCGTCAGCCACCAGACCGGGCTGGGCTGGGACCGCCCCTACGAGTGGAACAACATCGGCCGCGCCAACCTGTACCAGCGCTCGACCATCCGCCACAACGCGGTGGGCTCGCGTGTCATGACCCGCGGCGACGAAACCGTGCAGCAGGCCGTGTTCGCCAGCGATACCGTGGACTTCGGCGGCGGTTGGTCGGTGCTGGCCGGCTGGCGCTACAACGACTTCGAGACCAAGGGCAGCTACCACACCTACCCGGTCACCCCGACCTACGCGGTGATGTACAAGCCCAGCGATGCGGTGACCCTGTATGCCAGCTACATCGAATCGCTGGAAGCCGGCAGCCGCGTGGGCAACACCTACATCAATGCCGGCGATGTGCTGGACCCGACCATCAGCAAGCAGTACGAGATCGGCGCGAAGGTGGAAGCACCGCGCTGGAACGCGAACGTGGCTGCGTTCCGTCTGGAACGGGGCGCCAACATCGACCTGCTGACCAACGCCGGCAAGTACCTGGTGCAGGATGGCGTCACCCTGTATGAAGGCGTGGAAGCCAGCGCCGACGTACACGTGGGCGATGCACTGACCGTCGGTGGCGGCGTCACCTGGCTGGACCCGACCTACGACAAGCTGTCGCCGGCCAGTGCATCGCAGGAAGGCAACCGCACGGCCGGTGCGGCGCGCTGGAGCGGTGTACTGCACGCCAATTACCAGCTGCCCTGGGTAGACGGGCTGGAGGCCTACGCGGCCGTGCGCTACTACGGCGATGTCTGGTACGACGCCGACAACACCTTGAAGCTGCCCGACTACACCCTGGTGAACGCGGGCGTGGGCTACCACCTGGTCGCCTCGGGCCACCCTGTCATCCTGCGCGCCAGCGTGGAAAACCTGGGCAACCGCAAGTACTGGTCCAACGCAGGCGTCGGCCTGCCGCGCACCTTCGCCGTGAGCGTGCGCTGGGAGATGTAACCCCGCACGGGGTGGGCGCGGACCGCACGGGGTGGGTGTGGACCACCCAAGGTGGGTGCGGACCGTTGGTCCGCACATTGCCCCCCCCATTTCACGCGCGCACCGCAATAATGGGGGGCATCCCGCCCCCCGAGCCTGCATGTCCACCCGCGAATCCCGCTTCACCCGCCTGTGGGCCCACGAAAAGGCCAGCTATGGCCTGCGCGTCTTCATCGCCCTGAGCACCGCGCTGGGCGTGTGCTGGCACCTGGACGCGCTGCCGGCCCTGCCCGGCGTGTTCCTCGGCATCATCGCCAGCGCCATCGCCGAGACGGACGACAACTGGTGGGGCCGGACCAAGGCGGTGCTGCTCTCGCTTGTATGCTTCTGCATCGCCGCCGCTTCGGTCATCTGGCTGTTCCCGCTGCCGTGGGTGTTCATCGGCGCACTGGCGTTGTCCACGTTCTGCCTGACCCTGCTGGGCGCGCTGGGCGAGCGCTACGCGTCCATTGCCCAGGCCACGGTCACGCTGGCCATCTACACCATGATCGGGCTGGAACAGCATGGCGGCGCCGGCAATCTGTCCCTCGCCCTGGATGCGGCCAGCCACCTGCTGGTGGGTGCGGTCTGGTACGGCCTGCTGTCGATCCTGTGGACGGCGCTGTTCGCCAACCGCCCGGTGCGCGAACGCGTGGCCCGCCTGTACGTGGAACTGGGCCGCTATCTGCAGCTGAAGGCCACGCTGTTCGAGCCGGTGCGCGAAACCGACCTGCAGCGCCGCCAGCTGGACCTGGCCGAACAGAACCGGCGCGTGGTCGGCGCCCTGAACGAAGCGAAGGCTGCGATCCTGGCGCGCTTCGGCCGCTCCGGCCGACCGGGCGTCAATTCCGGCCTGTACCTGCGCCTGTACTACATGGCGCAGGACTTCCACGAACGCGCCAGCTCTTCGCACTACCCCTATGGCGCGCTGGTCGATGCGTTCTTCCACAGTGACGTGCTGTACCGCTGCCAGCGCCTGCTCGACCTGCAGGGCCAGGCCTGTGCGCGCCTGGGTGAGGCGATCCGCCTGCGCCGCCCGTTCGTGTACGGCGAGAGCAACCAGCAGGCCGGGCGCGATCTGGCCGATGCGCTGGCCTACCTGCGTGACCAGCAGCGCCCACAGTGGCAGCGCCTGTTGGGTTCTTTGGACCTGCTGGTGCACAACCTGCGCAGCATCGAACGCCGCCTGCTCGACGCCGAGCGTTCCGAAGCCAGCCTGGACAACGTCGATACCCGCCTGCGCGACAGCAACCCGCACACCCTGCGCGAAATGGGCGTGCGCGTCCGCCAGCAGCTCACGCCGGGGTCGGTGCTGTTCCGCCACGGCCTGCGCATGGCCCTGGCGCTGATCGCCGGCTTCCTTGCCGTCCGCCTGTTGGACGCACAGCATGGCTCGTGGGTGCTGCTGACCATCGTGTTCGTGTGCCGGCCCAACTTTGGCGCCACCCGCCAACGCCTGGCCCAGCGCGTGGTGGGCACCCTGGCCGGCCTGGTGTTCACCTGGGCGCTGCTGCAGCTGTTCCCGCAGCTGCATGTGCAGCTGCTGATCGCCCTGCTGTCGGCACTGGTGTTCTTCTACAACCGTACCGATCGCTACCTGGTCGCCTCGGCAGCCATCACGGTGATGGCGCTGACCTGCTTCAACCTGATCGGCGATGGCTTCGTGCTGATCGTCCCGCGCATGGTCGATACGGTGCTGGGCTGTGCCATCGCCGCCGCCGCAGCGTTCCTCATCCTGCCGGACTGGCAGGGGCGTCAGCTGCACCGGGTGCTGGCGCGCGTGCTGGATACCGCCGCGCGCTACCTCGAATCGGTACTGGACCAGTACCGCAGCGGCATGCGCGATGACCTTGCTTACCGCATCGCCCGCCGCGACATGCACAACGCCGATGCCGCCCTGTCCACGGCGCTGTCGAACATGCTGCGCGAGCCTGGCCACGTGCGTCGCAACCTTGATGCCGGCTTCCACTTCCTGGCCTTGTCCAACACGCTGCTGGGCCATCTGTCGGCACTGGGTGCGCACCGCGACCAGGTGGACAGCTACGCCGGCGATCCACTGGCCCTGGCCGCCGGTGAACGCGTGCGCAAGGCGCTGCAGCAGCTGGCCGCGGCGCTCACCGCGCAGCAGCCCGTAAGCGAGGACGACAACGATGCCGACCGTGCGGTGGCCGCCGAACTGGAACAGATCGAGGAGGCGATGCCACCGAAGCTGCAGCTGATCCGCACACAGATGGCGCTGGTGCTGCGGCTGCTGCCGAAGGTGCGCGCGGCGGCGAACCAGGCGGTGGCCACGTTGACCTGATGGGGCGTGCGGACCAACGGTCCGCACCTACCGATGCCTTGTTCGGACCAACGGTCCGCACCTGCCGATGCCTTGTGCGGACCAACGGTCCGCACCTACCGATGCCTTGTGCGGACCAACGGTCCGCACCTGCCGATGCCTTGTGCGGACCAACGGTCCGCACCCGCCGCATCCCTGCCTGACAGGCAGGGATGCTAGGCTGCGCCGGTCAAGGAGGTTCCATGTCCGGTCACAACCAGTTCGCTCTGCTGCGCCAGCGCCGTTTCCTGCCGTTCTTCATCGTGCAGTCGCTGGGCGCCTTCAACGACAACGTGTACCGGCAGGCCATCATCGGCCTGCTGTTCTACCTGGGGGTGTCCGAGGCCGAGCGTTCGCTGTACACCAACCTGGCACCGGCCATCTTCATCCTGCCCTACTTCCTGTTCTCGGCCCTGGCCGGGCAGATTGCTGACAAGCTGGAAAAATCGCGGCTGATCGTGATCACCACCACCATGGAGATCGTGATCATGTCGCTGGCCGGCATCGGCTTCTTCACCCAGCACATGGGCGTGCTGCTGGTGGCCCTGTTCTGCACCGGCCTGCAGTCCACCCTGTTCGGGCCGGTGAAATATTCGGTGCTGCCATCGGTACTGCGCCCTGAAGAGCTGACCGGTGGCAACGGTCTGGTGGAAATGGGGACCTCGCTGTCCATCCTCACCGGCATGATCTTCGGTGGCCTCATCTTCACTCTGGCCGGCAGCCACGGGCCCACCGTCGCCGCGACCGCGGTGGTGATCCTGGCCGTCTGCGGCAACATGGCCGCGCGCATGATCCCACGCGTCGATGCAGGCGCGCCGGATCTGAAGATCAACTGGAACCCGCTGCCCGAATCACTGGCCGTGCTGCGCATGGCGCGCAAGCAGAAGGCGGTGCGCAACGCCATCCTCGGCGTGTCCTGGTTCTGGTTCGTCGGCACCATCCTCACCTCGCAGCTGCCCAGCTACGCGGTGGTCAACCTCGGCGGCGAACCCACGCTGTACATCTTCGCCCTGGCCCTGTTCTCGGTCGGCACCGGGGTCGGTTCGCTGCTGTGCGAAAAGCTGTCGGCGCGCACCGTGGAAATCGGCCTGGTGCCACTGGGTGCGTTCGGCATGACCGCTTTCCTGCTCGACCTGTACTTCGCCCGCGCCGGCGTGGCCACGGCGCAGGGGCTGTCGCTGTCGCAGTTCGTGCACGCGCCGGGAAGCATCCGCATCATCATCGATCTTGTGGGTATCGGCCTGTTTACCGGCTTCTTCGTGGTGCCCCTGTTCGCCCTCATCCAGAGCCGTACGCCGAAGGCGGAGATGTCCCGCGTGTTCGCCGCGCTGAACATCCAGAACTCCGGTTTCATCGTGGCCGCAGCGCTGATCGGGCTGGCCGCCAGCAAGCTGGGCGTCACCATCCCGCAGTTGTTCCTTGGCCTGGCCATCGCCAATGCCATCGTGGCGATCTACATCTTCACCATCGTCCCCGAATTCCTGATGCGTTTCCTCAGCTGGGTGATGGTGCGCACGCTGTACCGGCTGCGCCCGCACGGCATCGAGGCCAACGTGCCCGATGAAGGCGCCGCATTGCTGGTCTGCAACCACGTCAGCTACATGGATGCGCTCATCCTGTCGGCGACGATCCCGCGCCCGGTACGTTTCGTCATGTACTACCGGATCTTCAACATTCCGGTGATGCGCTGGATCTTCCGCACGGCCAAGGCCATTCCCATCGCCGGGGCACGCGAAGACCCCGCGCTGATGCAGCGCGCGTTCGACGAGATCGATGCCGCGCTGGCCGAAGGCGAACTGGTGTGCATCTTCCCCGAAGGCGCGCTGACCAAGGATGGCAGCATGGCGCCGTTCAAATCCGGCGTGGAAAAAATCCTGGAACGGCGCCCGGTGCCGGTGGTGCCGATGGCCCTGCGTGGCATGTGGTCGAGCATGTGGAGCCGGCGCGATACCCGCCTGGGCCGCATGCGCGTGCCACGGCGCTTCCGCGCCACGGTGGAGGTGGTGGCCGCCGCGCCGGTGGATGGCCACAACACTGATGCAGCCACGCTGGAAGCGCAGGTGCGCGCCCTGCGTGGCGACCACGCCTGAACCTGGTCGGCGCTGACACAGCGCTGGCCGGACGTGCTGGCGTACAGCGCCAGCCCAGGCGTGGCGGGCATGTAAACGCATACATACGGCGTCGCTTGCGGTAGATTACCCACCCAAAGGGGGGAGGTCCGCCCTGCGCGCTGCAGGCCGACCACCAAGGGAATGGAGTCTTGCTTTGAATCAACCACCACCGCTCAGCCGTCCGGTCTACATCCCCAACCATCTGGTCTGGGCGATTCTGACCACGCTGTTCTGCTGCCTGCCGCTGGGCGTGGTGTCGATCGTGTATGCCTCCCAGGTCGACGGCCTGCGTGCCGCTGATGATCTGCCAGGGGCCTATGCGGCATCGCGCAAGGCGGGCTGGTGGGCCGTGGCATCTGCTGTCGCCCTGCCGGTCCTGTTTCTGTTGTGGCTCGGGCTGTTCGGCGGTCTCGCCGTGCTGGGCGCTCTTTCCGGACATTGATTCACTACCACCACCCAACGAGGAATCCGCACCATGAACACCACCACCCCGTACATTCCGAACAACCTGGTCTGGGCCATCCTGTCCACCATCCTCTGCTGCCTGCCGCTCGGCATCGTGTCGATCGTCTACGCCGCACAGGTCAACGGCAAGCTGGCCGCCGGTGACACCGCCGGTGCCCAGGAATCGGCGGACAAGGCCAAGAAGTGGGCGATGTGGTCGGCCATTGCGTGGCTGATCCTGGTCGTCCTGTATGTGCTGTTCTTTGTTGTCATGGGCGGCATCGGCGCCATGAGCAGCGGCAGCTACTGATGCAGTCCACGGGATCCGGCCGACCGCCGGATCCCGGCCCCGCATGTCCGCCACTCCCGTTCAATCACGCCTGGCCCGCTGGGCGCCGCTGCTGGCCGCGTCCGGGCTGGCTGCCGGCGCTGCGGTGGTGCTGCGCCACGTCAACCCTTACGTCGCCGGCAACCCGTTGCCGAGCTGCCCGCTGTACGCGCTGACCGGCTTCTACTGCCCCGGCTGCGGCAGCACGCGCTGCCTGTACTCCCTGGTCCACTTCGACCTGCCCGGCGCCATGGCAATGAACCCGCTGATGGTCATTGTCCTGCCCCTTCTGTTTCTGATGCTGCTGCACACGGCCGGCGTGCGCCCCAAGGTGCTCGACCCGCTGATGCGGCTGCTGGCCAATCCGAAATTCTGGCTGTGGGTGCTGCCGGGGTATGCGCTGCTGCGCAACCTGCCGTGGGCGCCGTTCACCCTGCTGGCCCCGGTGTAGGTAGAGCCGACGGTCAGTCGCCTGGCGCTTTGCTCGGCTATGCTGCTGCGATGACTGATCGACGTGCTGGTTTGACCGCTGCCATGAAGGCGGCAGGCTGTGGCGATCCCCACAGCTGGGTGAACAGCGAACTGGGCGAGGACCTGCCGCAGTTCGCGCGTTTTCTGATGCTGCGCGATGTGCACGCGCTGGCCGATGATGTGGACGGCGCGATGTCCGAGGCGTTGTTTGATCGCCCGGAACTGGAACAGACGCTGGCGACGCTGCGCGGGGCGGTGAACCCGCAGGCCCTGCACGCGCTGCTGCGTGCCTACGGCAAGGCGCTCGGCAACAGCTTCGTGATGGCCGTGGACGAAGGTCCGGCGATGCGCGAAGACGGCATGCCGGGCTGGGTGCTGATGGAAACCGGCGCCGACGACGAACCGACCGGCCGCCTGGTGCAGGGCCTGCACGAGGATTACCTGGATTTCGAGGACAGCGGCGCGGCGTAGCACAGAAAAGGGGTCGGATCCCTTTGCGCAGCAAAGGGCTCTGACCCCATCCACGGACCCCATCCACGCATGGCGTGGATCTACTGCCCTACGCATCCACGCATGGCGTGGATCTACTGCCCTACGCATCCACGCATGGCGTGGATCTCCTGCCCTACGCATCCACGCATGGCGTGGATCTACGTCACCCAGCCGGCAATGACCAGCAGCGCCAGTATGGCCAGCCACAGCAGCAGCATCCGCCACACCAGGCTCATCGCGTCGCGCAGGTCCGGCAACCGCTGCCATACCGGCAACAAGCCGGCCTCGGTGTAGTCATGCGCTTCTTCGCGCAGCTCGGCGTTCACGCTGGCCCGCGCCACCGCGCCGAGGAAGCCGATGCCCCCGGCCAGGCGCTCGCCATGCGCCTGCCGCCACGCCTTCCACGCCGTGTCGAAGTTGCCGACCAGCGCCATCGAGAAGGCCATGACCTGAGCCACCGGCCATTCAATCCAGGCCAGCACGCGCTGTGCCAACGCCAGCGGCTCCACCGGCACGCGCGCGCGCATCGGGCTTTCGGCCATCAGTGCCAGCAGGCGATAGCCCAGTGCGCCAACCGGGCCCAGAAGCAGGAACCAGAACAGCACCGCAAACCAGCGCCGCAGTGCATTGAGCACCGTCGCTTCGACCAGTGACGGCACGTCCTCGCGCAGGCTGCCACCGGCAGCCTGCAGGTGGCGCACCGCCGCCTGGCGGCTGGCCACCTCATCGGCATCAATGATCGCTTCGATATCGCGGTCCAGGTCGCGCGGCCCCCAGCACCAGGCCAGCACCGCCACGCCCAGCAACAGGCCCGGCAGGCCGAACAGCACCCCACGCAGCAACCAGGCCAGAAGCGCCATCAGCAACAGCGGCGGCACGAGCGCCAGCGCGATGCCGGCCGGCCCCTGCCATGCCCGTCCGCCATGCGCGTCCAGCCAGCCCAGCCAGCGCCGGAAGCCGTCGAAACGGCGCAGCGAGGCGGCAGCAGCCGGGGCAACGTGGCCCAGGGCCAGCGCCACCAACACGGCGACCAGGGTGGTGAACATGGCAGGTCTCCCGACGAACAAGCGTTCTGCGCCGCTACCTTACCTGCCGCAGCGGTGCGTTCAGCAGTGAACCCGACTCTAACCCGACGCGTGTTCAGGTGGCGGCAATGCTGCCACCGTCTTGCCGTGGCACGGCAGCGGCGATCACCCCTGCTGCTGCCGGTACCAGTGCTCGATGAGCCCGCGCGAGATCGAGATCGGCGGCGACAGGCGGATGCCTTCACCATCGTCCTCGACGTCACGGGCCAACGCGGCCCCGACCTCGTCGGCGGTGAACCAGCGCGCATCTTCCAGTTCGCCGTTGACGGTGGGCACATCGTCCTGCGCCTGGGCACGGAAGCCCACCATCAACGCGCCGGGGAACGGCCACGGCTGCGAGCCGAGGTACTGGCAGGCGGTCACCCGCACCTTGCTCTCCTCGTGCACCTCGCGCACCACGGTCTGCTCGAACGTCTCGCCGGGCTCGACGAAGCCGGCCAGCACCGAGTAACGGCGCGGCGCCCAGTTCGACTGGCGGCCCAGCAGCAGGCGACCCTGGTTTTCCACCGCCACGATCACGGCCGGATCGACCCGCGGGTAGTGCTCGGTGGAACATTGCGGGCAGCGGCCGACGAAACCACCTCGGGCAAACGCCACCGCACCGCCGCACACCCCGCAGAAGCGGGTGCGCGAATGCCAGTAGGACATGCCGCGGGCATAGCTGAACGCGGTAGCATCGGCCACGCTCCACAGCAGCGCGGCCTGGCGCAGGTCCAGCCTGCGCGGTGCGGTCTGGCTGACGTTGGCGGCTTCGACGGAGAACCAGGCCTGGCCCGCACGCAGGCCAAGGAAGATGGCCGCACCGGGGCCACCGCCGACATCGGCACCGGACAGTGCGATCGGCTGGTCGTCCTCACCCGTGAAGGCAGTGCCATCCTGGTCCAGGACAAGAATGCGCGCATCCGGCCACAGGCGTGCCAGGGCATCGGCATCATCGCGCAGGGCATCGGCGCGCTCCAGCGGCTCGGCCACGAAGGCAAAACCGGAAAGCGGCGAAGGAGTATTGAGCATCCGACAAGCCTGCCGACAATTGCCGCAGGTGGCAAGGTCGGCGCTGTGCGCAATCGGTCGGCGTCGCGCACAACCGTCGCGCAGGGCATCAGCCCCGCGCCCGGCAATTACATGCTGAAGCTGCTGCCGCAGCCGCAGGTGGTCTTCGCGTTCGGGTTGCGGATCACGAACTGCGCACCGGTCAGGCTTTCGGTGTAATCCACCTCGGCGCCCATCAGGTACTGCAGGCTGAGCGGATCGACCAGCAGGGTGACCCCGCTGGTCTGTACCGCCAGGTCGTCCTCGGCGCGGTTCTCGTCGAACTCGAACCCGTACTGGAACCCGGAACAGCCACCGCCCTCGATGTACACGCGCAGGGCCAGGTCGGGGTTGCCCTCGTCCTGGATCAGTTCCTTCACCTTGGCCGCAGCCGATTCGGTGAAGTTCAGCGGCCGCTCCAGCGACTGGTAGTCGGGCGCGACGGCCGGCGTGGCGCCGGGCAGGGAAACTAGCGTGCTCATGGGCTCAGCATGGGGGCGCCGGGGACGGCTTTCAAGCCATCGCCTCGGCCAGCTTGCGGCGCGCGGCGGTGCCGCCCTTGCCGTCTGCCGCGTCGCCTTCGCCTTCCGGCGCCGGCAGGGCCGCGACCGGACTGCTGGCGTGGATCAGCCGACCATTCAGCTGGGCGCCGGCATTCATTTCCACCACCTGGTAGTGGACGTTGCCGTTCACCCGCGCGCTCGGGGTCAGCTCGACCTTCTCGCTGGCGTGCACGTCACCGTCCAGGCGGCCGCTGATGACCACCACCTGGGCGCGGATCTCGCCTTCGATGACGCCGTGCTCGGCCACCGTCAGGGTCGCGCCGCTGGCACCTTCCTGGGCGATCACCTTGCCATGGATGCGGCCTTCCACATACAGGCCACCACTGAATTCCACATCACCGCGGATCACCACCTGGTTGCCGATCAGGGCATCCACCACCAACTGGCCATCGCGGCTGGATTTGCTGTTTCCGAACATCTGCCTACTCCCCTTTGCTGGCCGTTGCGCCGGCCTGTTTCCAGTCGAATACCTGGGTGGTGCCCCCCGCACCACTCCCCAATGTCACCCGCACGCGCTGCGGGGTGAAGTCTGTCGGCAGCATCACACTACCGGTGAGCTGCTGGAAGTACCGGAAGGAATAATCCTGCCCCGGCACCTTGCTGCGCTGGTGCAGCTCATCCCAGCTGATCGTGGCCAGCTTGCCGTTCTTCACGCCTTCCACGGTGAAGCGCATCTGCCCCTGGCTGATCGCCCCGCGGTTGAGGTTCTGGGTCAGCACCACCGCGTACTGCCAGGTGCCGGCCGATTCGGGGCTGAACTCGATCGAATGGGTGTTCAGGCCCTTGCGCTGGCTGGTCGAGCCGACCAGGCGCTCATAGAAGGCCACATCGGCACGCAGGCCGGCGATCTCTTCGTCGCGCTCGGCCAGCGAGGACTGCACCTCGGTGTTGGCGGCGCGGCTGATGCGATCGGACGCTTCCAGCGTCGCCTGCTTCTGGCGCAGCTCGGTCAATTGCGCCTGCACGGCATCGGCGCGTTTCTCGGCGGCCTGCAGGCGCTGGCCCTGGGCATCGCGCGGCGCGCCCAGCCAGCAGCCGCCCAGCACCGCCAGCACCAGGCTGAGCAGCCAGATGCCGGCAATGACCAGCAGGCGGCGGCGGTCAACCGGCGGCGGGTTGGCACCGGGCAAGCGCACCTGTACGCGCATGGGTGGGCGGTTGTTCATGGGTAGTCTCCGTGGACTCGCAATGGCGACACCAGCACGGCCCCTGTGGCAAACGACGGGCTAGTGTATGACAGGAACGGGGGCTTTCCCCGATGGCGGCCGCCGGGGGCCTGTGGTGTTCAGCCACGTCATCGCCGATAGTGTGGCACCCCGCACAGTTCCGTCGCCGGAGCCCCGCCATGACCGAAGCCCACCTGTTCGTGATCGGCATCCTGCTGGCCTGGCTGGCCGGCATCCGCGTGTACCTCACCGTGTTCGGCGTCGGCCTGGCCGGCCTGCTCGGCTGGGTCGACCTGCCACCGGCCCTGCAGGCCACCGAATCGTGGTGGGTGCTGGGCACGTCGGCGGCGCTGGCCATCGCCGAATTCTTCGCCGACAAGATTCCCGGCGTGGATTCGATCTGGGACCTCGTACAGACCCTGGCACGGGTACCGGCCGGTGCCTTTCTTGCCGCCGCCACGCTCTCACCCGATGGCGAACTGGGTACCGGCACCCTGCTTGCCGGCGCCGGCGTGGCCCTGGCCAGCCATGGCCTGAAGGCCGGCACCCGGGCCCTGCTCAACACCTCGCCGGAGCCGGCCAGCAACTGGGTCGCCTCGGTCGCCGAAGACACCGTGGT
The DNA here is from genome assembly GCF_003086895.1 of Stenotrophomonas sp. ESTM1D_MKCIP4_1. Taxonomy (NCBI): domain Bacteria; kingdom Pseudomonadati; phylum Pseudomonadota; class Gammaproteobacteria; order Lysobacterales; family Lysobacteraceae; genus Stenotrophomonas; species Stenotrophomonas sp. ESTM1D_MKCIP4_1. Next base: position 4,054,671 of record NZ_CP026004.1, read on the forward strand.
GGTCGGCGGCCTGGCATTGGCACTGGCCCATCCCTGGATCGCCCTGATCGTGGTGCTGGCCTGCAGCCTGGCCGGCGCGCTGCTGGTGTGGCTGGTCTGGCGCACCCTGTGGAAGGGCGTGCGATGGCTTGCGCGTGCTGGCGGTACGGCCGCGGCAGGCCAACCACGCACCGGCTGACTGTCGGGCTTGGCGCATAATGAAGGCGAACACCAGGAGCTTTGATGTCCGCACATGAATCCCCCGCGGGCGCACGCCCCGGACGCGCTGAAACCCCTCCGGCCGATCATTGGCAGCGCTGGGCCAGTGCTCCGGGCGCCGCGGCGCCCACTCTTGCTGCCGTCCCCTCCGCACCGGTCGAGGCAGGCAGCAGCCTGGCGGCACCGCCGCCGCTGCCGTCCGCACCGACGGACGCCGACAACAGCAGCGATGCGCCCGCAGCGTCCGACTCGCCGTACCGCGTCCTGATCGTCGAAGACGACCGTGCCCAGGCCCTGTTCGCGCAGAGTGTGCTGCACGGTGCCGGCATGCAGGCCGAGGTGCTGTCCGACGCCGATGGCGTGCAGCAGGCCATCCGCGACCAGCGCCCCGACCTGATCCTGATGGACCTGCACCTGCCCGGCCTGGATGGCATGCGGCTGACCGCGATGATCCGCCAGCAGCCGGGCATGCAGCTGCTGCCGATCGTCTTCCTCAGCGGCGACCCGGACCCGGAGCGCCAGTTTGAAGTGCTCGACAGCGGTGCCGATGACTACCTGAGCAAGCCGATCCGCCCGCGTCACCTGATCGCCGCAGTGGCCAACCGCATCCGCCGCGCCCGCGCGCAGGCCGCCACCCTGCCCGGTGCCAATGGTGCGCCGGCCACCAGCAACCCGGAAACCGGCCTGCCCACCCGCCACTACGTGCTGCAGCAGCTCAGTGGCGCGCTGGAACACCGCGACCGGGGTGGCGTGTTCTTCGTGGAAATTTCCAGTGCGCTGGGCCTTCGCGAACGCTATGGCTATGCGGCCTTCGAGCGGCTGATGGTGCAGGCGGGCCAGCGCCTGGCCGAAGCCGGCCACCCGCACCTGCTGGCGCGCCTGAACGACAACAGCTTCCTGCTGCTGGCCCGCGGTGCCGACGAGGAAAGCCTGGAAGGCATCGCCGCCGTGCTGCGCGAGCAGCTGTCCGCGCGCGCCTTCGTGATCCGCGACGATGAATCGGTGCACCTGCGCGGCGTGGTCGGCTACGCGCCGCTGTCGCCCGGCTTCGACGATGCCACCAGCGCGCTGGAAGCCATCGAACGCACCACCCTGCAGGCGCGCCTGCTCACGGCCGGTGTCGCCGGCCACGTGCATCGCCAGGCGGTGACCGAGCAGGAACACCTGGCCCTGCTGGAAGGCCAGCTGGAACTGGCCTACCAGCCCATCGTTGCCGTGGCCGGCGGCGACACCGCGCAATACCAGCTGCTGCTGCGCCTGCGCCAGGCCGATGGCACCGTGCTCACCGCAGGCCAGGTCATTCCGGCCGCCGAAGCCGCCGGCCGCATCGCCGATCTGGACCAGCAGGTGCTGGAACATGCGATGGGCCTGCTCGACCTGTACCGCCACGCCACCCAGCCGCTGAACCTGTTCGTCTCGCAGTCGCTGCGCACGCTGCAGCGCGACGCGTTCGCCGACTGGCTGCTGGAATCGCTGCAGCAGCGCGATCTGCCCGGCAGCGCGCTGGTGATCGACGTGCGCCTGCCCGACGCGCTCATCCACACCGTACCCCTGCAGCAGTTCTGCCAGCGCATGGCCAGCGCCGGCGTGCGCTTCTGCCTGAGCCAGTTCGAGCCCGGCAGCGAAGCTGATGCCCTGCTCACCCAGCTGCCCCTGTCCTTCGTGCGCATGGCCGCGCGCTTTTCCAGCAGCCATTCCAATCCGGGCACGCGCGAAGAACTGCGCCGGGCGATCGAGCGGGCGCATGCCGCAGGCCTGCAGATCATCGGCCAGCAGATCGAAGATCCGCAGGCGGCAGCCGCGATGTGGGTCGGGGGCGTGGACTACATCCAGGGCAACATGGTGCAGTCGGCGGGCAGCGATCTGAACTTCGACTTCCACAACGCGGTGCTCTGAGTGCCGCTGACGCTCGCGCTGCTGGTGGCACTGGTGCTGGCCGGCGGCGTGGCGTTGGCCCTCGGCCTGCGCCTGCGCCAACGCGGCCAGGCACTGGCAGCCCTGCAGCGCGAGCGGACCGTGCTGGCCAGCGAGCGCGACCAGCTGCGGCGCACGACCGAACGCCAGGGCCAGCTGGAACAACAGCTGCTGCAGGCCAAGCAGGCCGCCGAAGCGGCCGCACTGGCCAAGGGCGAGTTCCTGGCCACCATGAGCCACGAGATCCGCACGCCGCTCAACGGCATCCTGCCGATGCTGGAACTGATCGCACGCGGGCCACTGGGCGAGGACCAGCGGCAGATGCTGGCCACCGCATCGGTCAGCTCGCAGCAACTGCTGCGCATCGTCGATGACATCCTCGATTACTCACGCCTGGAAGCGCAGGCGCTGGAGCTGGAGATCACCAGCTTCAACCTGCGCGAGCTGCTGGACGGCGTGGTGCAGCTGCTGCAGCGCGCCGCCGAATCGAAGGGCCTGGCCCTCGGCCTGCAGCTGGACCCGGCCGTGCGCCTGCCGGTGCGCGGCGACCCGGTGCGCCTGCGCCAGGTGCTGACCAACCTGCTGGCCAATGCGATCAAATTCACCGCACGCGGCCATGTGCAGCTGCGCGTGCAGCGCCTGGGCGAAGGTCCGGCCCAGCACCAGCTGCGGTTCGAGGTGGTCGACACCGGCATCGGCATCGATGGCCCCCTGCAGTCGCGGTTGTTCCAGTCCTTCAGCCAGGCCGATGCCTCCACCACCCGCCTGTACGGTGGCACCGGCCTGGGCCTGGCGATCTGCAAGCGCATCATCGACCTGATGCACGGCCATATCGGCGTGCAGTCCACCCCCGGACAGGGCGCGACGTTCTGGTTCGAGATTCCGCTGCTGAAGATCCCCGGCGATCTGCCGGCACTGGCACGTTCACCCTCGCCGCTGCTGCTGCACAGCGCCGATGTCGCACTGCAGGCGCGCGTGGAACGCATTGCCGCCCATCACGGGCTGCCGGTGCAGGTGCTGGCCGAACGCGATGTCCTGCTGGAGCGCCTGCGCGCCGCCCCACGCCCGGGGCAGCCGCCGCCGGCCTGGCTGCTGGTGGATGGCCGCGCGCGGCGTGGCGGCGAAGCCACGCTGCAGCGGGCGCTGGCCGAACGCGGTGCTGACGACACCCTGCAGGTGCTGTGGCTGCAGGACGAACCCGCCCCCGCGCACCCTCGCCAGCACCACCTGCCGCTCGCCTTCAGCGACGCCGCCCTGCACACCCTGCTGGCAGCGCCGGCCGCCAGTGCACGCCCGGCCGCCCTGCTGGCCACGGCCGAGCACGGCCAGGCACCGGCAACCCTGTCTCCGCTGGGCCTGCGCGTGCTGCTGGTGGAAGACAACGCGGTCAACCGCATGGTGGCCGAACAGCTGCTGCGGGTGTTCCAGTGCGACGTGCGCAACGCCGCTGACGGCGAGCAGGCCCTGCTGGTGCTGCGCCAGGGCGGCATCGACGTCGTCCTGATGGATTGCCAGATGCCGGTACTGGATGGCTATGCCGCCACCCGCCAATGGCGCAGCGAAGAAGCCGCGCAGGGCCAGGTGCGGCTGCCGATCATTGCAATGACCGCCAACGCCATGGCCGGCGACCGCGAGCGCTGCCTGCAGGCGGGCATGGACGACTACCTGTCCAAACCGATCAACCGCGAAACGCTGCATGCGCTGCTGCAGCGCTGGGGCCAGCCGCCCGCTGTTGGGTCGGTAGAGTCGAGCTTGCTCGACTGTCGTCATACCGAAAACAATCGAGCAAGCTCGACGCTGCCTCCAGCGCCCGAAGCAGACACCCCGCCACAGCCCGTGCTCGACCGCAGCGTGCTGGAAGAACTTCAGAGCGTGATCGGTCCGGCCGCACTGCAGATCGTGGCCGTGTTCCTCGAAGATGCCCCCGCGCTGGTGCAGTCCCTGCAGCAGGCCGCACAGGGCAATGACGTCGAACGCCTGCAGGCGTTGTCGCACACCCTCAAATCATCCAGCGCCAATGTGGGTGCACTTTCGCTGTCATCGGTGGCCCGGCGCATCGAGCACGAAGCCCGCGCGGGCAGCCTGCAGCGCCCCGCCGTGGCGGTGGCGCTGCTGGTCGCCGAATTCGCCCGCGCACGCGTGGCGTTGACCGGCTACCTGGCCCAGGAGCGGTAGCATCGAGCCCTGCTCGACCGCTTCTCTGTAGAGTCGAGCTTGCTCGACTGCTCGACTCTACCGGCCCAGCTGGATCAGTCTTCCAGCTTGCTCAGCAGGTACTTCGGCTCACCAATGCGCTCGACCAGGTCCAGCTGGGTTTCCAGCCAGTCGATGTGCTCTTCCTCGGCATCCAGGATGCTGGTGAACAACGAACGGCTCACGTAGTCGCCCACCGAATCGGCGTACGCCACGGCGTTGCGCAGCACCACCACGCCGTCCTGCTCCAGCGACAGGTCACACTGCAGCATCTCCGGCGGGTTCTCGCCGATGCGCAGCTTGCCCAGCGCCTGGAAGTTCGGCAGGCCTTCAAGGAACAGGATGCGGTCGGACAGCGCGTCGGCGCGCTTCATCGCATGGATGGATTCCTTGTACTCGTACTCGGCCAGTTCCTTGATGCCCCAGTTCTTGAACATCTTGGCGTGCAGGAAGTACTGGTTGATCGCGGTCAGCTCGTTGAAGAGGACCTTGTTGAGGAATTCGATGACCTTGGCGTCGCCTTTCATGGCTGGCTCCCGTGCGTGTTGACGGGCGCACTCTACCGGCTTTGGCCGGAGCGTGAGGGAACGCGAATCGTGTTCATTGGCCTGTACGGCCCGCCCTGCTGCGGCAGCTGCCGCGTGGGCGTGCCTCAGGCGGCCTGCAGGCCGAGCACCGGCAACGGCAGATCGTGGGTCGCCATGGCCTTGGCCAGCAGATCGCCGGCCATGTCCAGGCAGGAACCGCAGGTAGCGCCGCAACCGGTACGCATGGTCAGTTCGCCCACCGTGGTGACGCCATTGCTGGCGGCCTCGCGGATCTGGTGGTCGGTGACTCCGTTGCAGATGCATACGTACACAGGCGGGAACCAGGCTGACAGGCCAGAAGCGGCCAGGTGCCCATTCCAATGGAAACGAGAATGGTTGTCAATCAAAGACCTGAACCATTCTCGCTACCGTTCATCCACTCAGCTGGATGGCCCGTCGCCCTGCGCCTTGCGGGGCCAGTAGCCCTTGCTGCGGGGGCGCTTGCGCGGACGGTCATGGCCGGCGGTGTTGCCCGGCATCCAGGCTTCAGCCGCGCTCTTGGGCATGGCGGTCACCCCCTGCCCGGCCACCCCGCGTGCCAGTGGCGCGAGGTGGCGCAAGGCGCGGGCATAGACCCCGCGCTTGAACATCACCACGTGCTCGACCGGGTACCAGAAGTCGACCCAGCGCCAGTTGTCGAACTCGGGCGAGTCGGTATGGTCCAGCCGCACATGCGATTCATCGCCGGTGAGGCGCAGCAGGAACCAGACCTGCTTCTGGCCGATGCAGACCTGCCGCTCGTTACGGCGGATGGCCCGGGCCGGCAGCTTGTAGCGCAGCCAGCCCGGTGTCGCTCCCAGCACTTCTACGTGCTCGGGCAGCAGGCCGGTCTCTTCCTGCAGTTCACGATACATGGCCTCGACCGGAGTCTCATCGGTGTTCATCCCACCCTGCGGGAACTGCCAGCCATCCCGGCGCACACGTCGTGCCCAGAACACCTGCCCGTCCTGCCGCATCAGCACGATGCCGACGTTCGGTCGATAGCCGTCCGGATCGATCACGATGCGGACTCCTAAGAAAATCTACTGGTCGGGACTATCCCATGCCGCTTGTCGGCCCACAAGCTCGACACAAAAGTGTTGACAGGCCCGATACACATCAGCAGAATAGCGGGCTCACCAAGGCTATGTAGCTCAGCCGGTTAGAGCACAGCACTCATAATGCTGGGGTCGGTGGTTCGAGTCCACCCATAGCCACCACACTGAAAATCAAGTTGTTTTTCAGTGTGAAAAGTGAGAAAATAGCGTTTCGCAACATTGCCCCTTAGCCAAGCGGTAAGGCACCTGACTCTGACTCAGGCATCGGTGGTTCGAATCCATCAGGGGCAGCCAAATTAGAAATAAAAAAGCCAGATCGAAAGATCTGGCTTTTTTATTTCTAATTTGGTCGCGCATTCCACCTTATCCCCGCGCCTGTCGGCGCGCCCCCTTGAACATCAAGGGGGCTCTTCTCCAGAGAGAACTTCGGGGCCGGATATGCGAGCAGACAGGTAGTGCCGGCCGCTGGCCGGCAATCTCGAAATCCATGATCGCAGAACGACAAAAGCCCGGCCGAAGCCGGGCTTTTGCTTTTCCAACCAGTGGGCCCCCGAGGGAGCCCCACCAGGCGCGGTAAATCAGCGCTTGGAGAACTGGGTGGCGCGGCGGGCCTTGTGCAGACCGACCTTCTTACGCTCGACTTCACGGGCGTCACGGGTCATGAAGCCAGCCTTGCGCAGCTCGGACTTCAGGGTTTCGTCGTACTCGACCAGAGCACGGGCGATGCCCAGACGGATCGCACCGGCCTGGCCGGTGGTGCCGCCGCCAGCGGCGGTGACCAGGATGTCGAAGCTTTCGGTGTTCTTGGTCAGCTCGAGCGGCTGGCGCACGATCATGCGCGCGGTCTCACGACCGAAGAACTCGTCCAGCGGACGACCGTTGACGGTGATGTTGCCCGAACCCTTGCGCAGGAACACGCGAGCGGTGGAGGACTTGCGGCGGCCAGTGCCGTAGTTTTGAGTGATAGCCATGATTAGATATCCAGAACCTGCGGCTGCTGTGCGGCGTGCGGATGCTCAGTGCCGGCGTAGACCTTGAGCTTGCGGTACATCTGGCGACCCAGCGGGCCCTTCGGCAGCATGCCCTTCACGGCGATCTCGATCACGCGCTCCGGGTGGCGCTCCAGCGCCTGGGCCAGGGATTCGGTCTTCAGGTTGCCGATGTAGCCGGTGAAACGGTGATACATCTTGTCCTGCAGCTTCTTGCCGGTGACGGCAATCTTTTCTGCATTGATGACGACCAGGTAGTCGCCGGTATCAACGTGGGGGGTGTAGACCGGCTTGTGCTTGCCGCGCAGACGGCGGGCCAGCTCGGTGGCGAGACGGCCCAGGGTCTTGCCCTCGGCGTCGACGAGGTACCAGTCGCGCTGGACGGTCTCGTTCTTGGCAGTGAAAGTGCTCATGAAGAACTCTAGGTTAGGTCGGGCTCATTGCGGCGAAAGGCTCGCCGGAACTCTGCCACGCGTTGTGAAAAGGTGAAGCGTAAGAGGCGGGATTGTACTCACCCTGCCCCCCGGGTGCAAGCCAGCCCCTGTACCGGGTTGGCAGGGGGCCGGGGCCGGGCGAGAATCGAAGGTCCCCGCCCCACCCGTGCTGCCATGACCGTGCTCCGCCAGACCACCCCGCTGGACCATCTGCTGACCGAGGCCCAGCGCGCCCTGGACACGGTGTTCGGCAACCCGCCGGCATCGCGCCCCTACCCGGCTGCCGAGACCGGTGAGCCGGGCATGGACACGGCGCAGCGCCGCCATGCCGCCGGCCTGATGCGCATCAACCACGTTGGCGAGGTCTGCGCGCAGGGCCTGTATTTCGGCCAGGCGGCGGTCGCCCGTGACCCCGCTACCCGCGAGCACCTGCTGGAAGCCGCGCAGGAGGAGACCGACCACCTGGCCTGGTGCGCCACCCGGCTGGCCGAACTGGACAGCCGCCCCAGCCTGTTCAACCCGCTGTGGTATGCCGGCAGCTACACCATCGGCACCCTGGCCGGGCTGCGCGGCGATGGCTGGAACCTGGGCTTCGTGGTCGAAACCGAGCGCCAGGTGGAAGCCCACCTGGATGAGCATCTGGTCGACCTGCCGGCCGGCGACCTGCGCAGCCGCGCGGTCATCCAGGTGATGAAGGAAGACGAGGCCCGCCACGCCGACCATGCCGAGCAGGCCGGCGCCCGCCGACTGCCGTTCCCGATTCCGGGCGCGATGGCGCTGGCATCGAAGGTCATGAAGACCATCGCCTACCGCCTGTAACCGCGGCACGGGGTCGGCCCCCATCGGTAGTGCCGGCCGCTGGCCGGCAGGATTCCGAGGTTGCCGGCCGGGGGGGGGCGGGGTCGGACCCCTTTCCCATGGGAAAGGGCTCTGACCCCATCGGTTGCCGAGGTTGCCGGCCAGCGGCCGGCACTACCCGTTAATTGGGCGACACCAGCTTCAGGCCGATCACGCCGGCCACGATCAGACCCACACAGGCCAGCCGCGCCGGCGAGGCACTGTCGTTGAACAGGAAGATGCCCAGCACGGCCACGCCCATGGCACCGATACCGGTCCAGATCGCATAGGCCGTGCCGACGGGAATGGCCTTCATCGCCTGGCTCATCAGGTACAGGCTGATCAGTGCCGACACCACGGTGGCGACGGTCGGCAGCGGCTTGCTGAAGCCCTCGGAGTACTTCATTCCGAGCGCAAAGCCGATCTCGAACAGACCGGCCAGAAGCAGATAAATCCAGGGCATGCGACGCTCCTCACCTAGTTGAAGAAAAACAAAACGGCCCGGTGTTTTCACACCGGGCCGTGGGTCGGTACATCACCGTGGAACTGAAAACTGCGCAAATCGCGCGTTCCACGGGGCGGGTCGTCCCGCCTGGGTGGCGATGCCGGAGGGCATCGCACACGGGTCTTACTCGGACAGGTTGCGTCCGTGGAACAGCTCTTCGATCTCGCGCTTGAGCAGCGCTTCGATCTTCATGCGTTCCTTGAACGACAGATTCTTGGCCTTTTCCTCGAACAGGTACTGGTCCAGGTCGAAGTCCTTCAGGTGCATCTTCGTGTGGAAGATGTTTTCCTGGTAGACGTTGACGTCGAACATCTCGTAACGCGACTTGATGTTCTTGGCCAGGAAGTTCTGGATCGAGTTGATCTTGTGATCGATGTAGTGCTTCTTGCCCTTCACATCGCGGGTGAAGCCACGGACGCGGTAGTCCATGATCACGATGTCCGATTCCAGGCTTTCGATCAGGTAGTTCAGGGCCTTCAGCGGCGAAATGACGCCACAGGTGGCCACGTCGATGTCAGCGCGGAACGTCGCGATACCTTCCTGCGGATGGGTCTCCGGGTAGGTGTGGACAGTGATGTGGCTCTTGTCCATGTGCGCGACCACGGCATCGGAGATCAGCTCCTTGCCGGCCTGCTTCTTGTCGATCACGGGCTCTTCGGAGATCAGGATCGTCACCGAGGCACCCTGCGGGTCGTAGTCCTGGCGGGCCACGTTCAGGATGTTCGCGCCGATGATCTCGGCGACATCGGTCAAGATTTGAGTCAGCCTGTCGGCGTTGTACTCTTCATCGATGTATTCAATGTAACGCTGACGCTCCTCTTCGGTGCGCGCGTAACACACGTCATAGATGTTGAAGCTCAGCGCCTTGGTGAGGTTGTTGAAACCCTGCAACCTCAGGCGAGGCAACGGCTTGACCACGGCGGTCGATTCCTGTGTAAGAAGGGAAAGGGGGAATTATGGGGCAAAGTGCCGCCGGGGGGAACGTGAAGAGCTCACGACTCTGGCACACTATTTGCCCTTAACAGGTGCGCTGGTTAAGCTCCGCCATCGAACCTGTGAATCCGTTCATGCGCAGAGGGAGCGCCCCTATCGTGTCAACCGTGCGCCTAGCTAGCAGCCCATTGGCCTTGGACATCGCCACAATCGACCGCTTCCTGGCCCACAGCCATCGGCGGCGATACCCCACCCGGACCGACGTCTTCCGCCCTGGAGACCCGGCGGGAACCCTGTATTACGTCATCAGCGGCTCGGTTTCGATCATGGCCGAGGAAGATGACGACCGCGAGCTGGTGCTGGGGTATTTCGGCGCAGGCGAGTTCGTCGGTGAGATGGGCCTGTTCGTGGAGTCGGACCGCCGCGAGGTGATCCTGCGCACGCGCACCGCCTGTGAACTGGCCGAAATCAGCTACGAGCGCCTGCACCAGCTGTTCCTGGGCCCGCTCTCGGCCGATGCCCCGCGCCTGCTGTACGCGCTGGGCCAGCAGATCTCCAAGCGCCTGCTCGATACCAGCCGCAAGGCCAGCCGCCTGGCGTTCCTGGACGTGACCGACCGCATCGTGCGCACCCTGCACGATCTGGCCCAGGAGCCGGAATCGATGAGCCACCCGCAGGGCAGCCAGCTGCGCGTCTCGCGCCAGGAACTGGCACGCCTGGTCGGCTGCTCGCGCGAAATGGCCGGCCGCGTGCTGAAGAAGCTGCAGGCCGATGGCCTGCTGCATGCCCGTGGCAAGACCGTGGTGCTGTACGGCACCCGTTGAGAGACCGCGGTCCGCCGGGCATTGGCCGGCGGACCGATACGGGTGCGACACACCATCGCGCGCCCCGCACACACCCATCCGCTAGGCTCGGTGCATGGAACTGAGCAGCGAATTCTGGTGGTTCATCCTCATCGGCCTCGGCGCACAGCTGGTCGATGGCGCATTGGGCATGGCCTTCGGCCTGGTGTCCTCGTCGGTGATGCTGGCCATGGGCATCCCCCCGGCACAGGCCAGCGCGGCCATCCACACCGCCGAAGTGTTCACTACCGGTGCCTCCGGCGTGTCGCATCTGGTCGCCGGCAATGTCGATAAGCGCCTGTTTTTCCGCCTGGCCCTGCCCGGCGCGGTGGGCGGCGCCGTGGGTGCCTATGGACTGACCCAACTGCCAGGTGACGTAATCCGCCCGCTTATCTACCTGTACCTGCTGGTGCTGGCCATCATCATTCTGGCCCGCGCCGCCGGCAGGCTGATGCCCAAGGGCGAGGTCAAGCGTGTTCCCGTGCTGGGCTTCGTGGCCGGCTTTCTGGATGCCAGTGGCGGTGGTGGCTGGGGGCCGGTGGCCACCTCCACCCTGCTCGCCCGCGGTGGACAGGCGCGCACGACGATCGGCACCGTGAACGCGTCCGAATTCGTGGTGACCCTGACGGTTTCAGCCACTTTCCTGATGTCGATGGGGCTGCAGCACCTGCAGATCGTGGCCGGCCTGCTGATCGGCGGCATGATGGCCGCCCCCGTGGCGGCGCTGCTGGTGAAGCGACTGAAGGAACGTTGGGTGCTGGTGGCGGTGGGCGTGCTGGTGCTGGCGATCAGCCTGTTCCAGATCGGCCATGCGCTGACCGGCTACCTGGGGCGGTGACCCCATCTCGCCCGGGGCGGGTTGCCGGCCAGCGGCCGGCACTACCGGACGGAGAGGGCTAGTGCCGGCCGCTGGCCGGCAGATCCATCACCCTGCGGCGGGGATCTGACCCCGGATCAGGGCTTTTCGCCGCCGCGGTCCACGCATCCCCAGTTGAGGATGCGGGTGCCGGCCGGCAGCACGCGGCGGAAGAACTCCACCTTGCCCGGCTTCGGGTTCACCACCACCGGCGCCTTGGCCGCCAGCAGCAGCGGCAGATCGGCGGTGCTGTCGGAATAGGCAATGTCGATCTGCCCATAGCCGCGCTCGCGCAGCATGCGCATCTTCTCTTCGTTGTGGCAGTGCCGGGTCGGGCCGACCCCGCCCAGGCGCGGGCCGACCTCGGTGCCGATCACCGGCACGTCCTGGTGGGCCACGAACGCGAGGATGGCGCGGGCCAGCTCCGGCGGTGCGCCGGTGGCCACCACCACGCGGTCGCCCTTGGCCCGGTGCGCGGCAAACACGTCCAGTGCCTGCGGCAGCAGCTTGGCGCGCATCTGCGCCTCGTTGCGCAGCACGTAGGCGTCGATGACCTTGTTGAAGTCACGGGCGCGATGCAGGCCGAAGCTGCCGATCCACACATAGACCGAGATGCCGGCGCGGCGGGTCGGCAGCATCGCCACCATCGGCCCGGCGATCGGCGTTACCAGCAGCGCCGCCAGCATGCGCAGCGGGTTGCGCTTGATCAGCGAGGCGAACAGGTGGGTGCCCGAATCGCCGTCGTAGAGGGTGTGGTCGAAGTCGAAGACCACCAGCGGCGCATCCTGGCGCGGCGTTGGATAGTGCGTTGTCATGCCGCGAAGAATAGCTGACGCAGACCCTCGCCCGGCTCTTCCACGCGCATGAAGGCCTCGCCGACCAGGAAGGCATGGATGCCGGCATCACGCATCAAGGCCACGTCCTGCGGGCCGAGGATGCCGCTTTCGGTCACCAGCAGACGGTCACGCGGCACCGCTTTCTGCATGTCCAGGGTGGTCTGCAGCGAGACCTCGAAGGTGCGCAGGTTGCGGTTGTTGATGCCGATCATCGGCGCCGGCACCTGCAGCGCGCGCTCCAGTTCGTCGATGTCGTGCACTTCCACCAGCACGTCCATGCCCAGCGACAGCGCCAGTTCGGACAGGGTGGCCAGCTGGGTGTCGTCCAGCGCGGCCACGATCAGCAGGATGCAGTCGGCGCCCAGCACGCGCGCTTCGTACACCTGGTAGGCGTCGATGACGAAATCCTTGCGCAGCACCGGCAGCGTGCAGGCCTCGCGGGCCTGCTGCAGGTAGGCATCGGTGCCCTGGAAGAAATCCACGTCGGTCAGCACCGACAGGCAGCTGGCGCCGCCGAACTCGTAGCTGACGGCGATGTCGGCCGGGCGGAAGTCCGGGCGGATGACGCCCTTGGACGGGCTGGCCTTCTTCACCTCGGCGATGACCGCCGGGTCGCCATTGGCCACGGCCGCCTGCAGGGCGCGCACGAAGCCACGCACCGGGGGCGCACCGGCCAGGGCGGCCTGCAGCGCTTCCAGCGGGCGCTGGGCGCGGCGCTGGGCCACTTCTTCGGCCTTGCGGGCCAGGATCGTCTGCAGGATGTCGCTCATCGTCGTCGGTTCAATGCGGGGGCGGTGAGGACGGCCATTATCGGCCATCGGGTGGGTCAGGCTGAACCGCGCGCTCAGGCAACCAGCGCGCGGGTGGTATCAACGTACTGCTGCAGGCGCTGGCGGGCGCTGCCATCGGCGATGGCGGCACGGGCGCGGGCCAGGCCATCGCCGATGTCGCTGGCCACGCCCGCCACGTACAGCGCAGCACCGGCGTTCAGGGCCACGATGTCCAGCGCCGGGCCAGGCTGGTTGTCCAGTACCGCGCGCAGCATCTGGATGGACTGCTCCGGGCTGTCCACGCGCAGGTTGCGGCTGGCCGACATGGCGATGCCGAAATCTTCCGGGTGGATCTCGTATTCGCGCACCTTGCCATCGCGCAGTTCACCCACCAGGGTGCCGGCGCCCAGCGAGATCTCATCCATGTTGTCGCGGCCCCAGACCACCATGGCGCGCTCGGTGCCCAGCTCGCGCAGCACGCGCGCCTGGATGCCGACCAGATCGGGGTGGAACACGCCCATCAGCACCGACGGCGCGCTGGCCGGGTTGGTCAGCGGGCCAAGGATGTTGAATATGGTGCGCACGCCCATCTCGCGGCGGACCGGGGCGACGACCTTCATCGAGGGATGGTGGATGGGCGCGAACATGAAGCCGATGCCGGTCCGCTCGATGGCTGCGGCCACCTGGGCCGGCTGCAGTTCGATGGCCGCACCCAGTGCTTCCACCGCATCGGCGCTGCCGGACTTGGACGACACGCTGCGGTTGCCATGCTTGGCCACGCGCGCACCGGCCGCGGCGGCGACGAACATCGCGCAGGTGGAGATGTTGAAGGTGTGCGAGCCATCGCCACCGGTACCAACGATGTCGACCAGATGGCTGGTATCGGCCACCGGCACCGCCAGCGCGAATTCGCGCATGACCGTGGCCGCCGCGGCGATCTCGTCGATGGTTTCCTTCTTCACCCGCAGGCCGGTGAGGATGGCGGCGGTCATCATCGGCGAGACATCGCCGCGCATGATCTGCCGCATCAGGTCGACCATTTCGTCGAAGAAGATTTCGCGGTGCTCGATGGTGCGTTGCAGGGCTTCCTGGGGGGAGAAGCTCATCGGAATGCTCCTTGGATCAGGCCGCCGGGCGCTGCAGGAAATTGCGCAGCAGGGCGTGGCCATGTTCGGTGAGGATGGATTCGGGGTGGAACTGCACGCCTTCCACCGGGAACTGGCGGTGGCGCAGGCCCATGATCTCTTCGATCGAGCCGTCTTCGTTCTCGGTCCAGGCGGTCACTTCCAGCGCGTCGGGCAGGCTGTGCTTGTCCACCACCAGCGAATGGTAGCGGGTGGCCTGGTAGCGGTCCGGCAGGCCGGCGAACACGCCCTTGCCTTCATGGCGGATGGGCGAGGTCTTGCCGTGCATGATGTTGCCGGCGCGGATGACCGTGCCGCCGTACACCTGGCCGATACCCTGGTGGCCCAGGCACACGCCGAGGATGGGCGTGGTCGGGCCCAGGCGCTGGATCAGTTCCAGCGACACGCCCGCTTCGCTGGGCGTGCACGGGCCGGGCGAAATGACGATGCGTTCGGGCTTCTGCGCGGCGATCTCGTCCACGCTCATCGCATCGTTGCGCACCACCTTCACCTCGGCGCCCAGCGTCTGCAGGTACTGCACGAGGTTGTAGGTGAAGCTGTCGTAGTTGTCGATCATCCACAACATGGTCAGGTTCCGTCGCTTATCAGGAAAATGGCGTACACGTTTTCGGTGTAGGTGATGGGGCCGGCTTCAACCGACTCGATGGACCGTGGTGCAGGGACGCCGTTCACGGGTGCCTGCGGGGGCGGCGGACCGGCCTCCGCAAGCGAAGCATCGCCGTCAGGCCAGCTGCCTGCCTGCACGCCGTAGGCGAAGTTCGGCGCCACGTCGGAAATGCTGTAAAGGCCGGTGATGCGCGTGCCGTAGGCGCTGGCCAGATTGCGGGCGGACTCGCGCGTCTGCGCGGCCGCTTCGCCCTTCAACTGTGCGCGCAAGGCACGTTCGTCGGCATAACCGGGCCGCATGCCACTGATCTGCAGCTCATCGCTCGCATTGACGGCGCGCAGGAAGCCCTGCAGGTCCGCCGGACTGGCAAAGCTGCCCTTCACCTGGCGGCTGACCTGGGTACCCACGTACTCCTGTTTGCCACCGGCATAGCGGTGCTCCGGCCGGATCGCCAGGTTGTCGGCCCGCACGCTGCCGGACACCGCATGATTGCTTTTGAATGCGGCCAGCACGGCCTGCATGTTGTGCTGGACGCGGGCGCGCGCCGTATCGGCCTGGAGATCGGTGGACTTCACCAGCAGATCGACCGAGAAGCGATCCGGCATCACCGTGCGCGTACCCTGCCCCTTCACCAGCAGATGCGGCTGCGAGGGGATGGTATTGGCCTGCGCCCACGCAGACGGGGCCATCGTGGCCAGCAGTGACGACCACAGCAATGCGCTCAGCAGCTTCATGCGGTACTCCATGTCGTGAACGGGAACAGCGGAAGGTGCCGCAGCGCAGGCCGCGGCACGGAAAGGCTTACAGGCCCTTGGCGGCCTGGGCGACGGCGCGGAACAGGGCGCGGCCCTTGTTCATCGTCTCGTCCCATTCCTTGTCCGGATCCGAGTCGTAGACGATGCCGGCGCCGGCCTGCACGTACAGGCGACCATCCTTGATGACGGCGGTGCGGATGGCGATGGCGGTATCGGCATCGCCGTGCCAGCCGATGTAGCCGATGCTGCCGGCGTACACGTTGCGCTTGATCGGTTCCAACTCGCGGATCACTTCCAGCGCGCGGATCTTCGGCGCGCCGCTGACCGTGCCGGCCGGGAACGTGGCGCGCAGCACATCGGCGTAGCTCAGGCCCGGCTGCAGCTGCCCGGTCACTTCGCTGACGATGTGCATGACGTGGCTGTAGCGTTCGATCACGAACTGCTCGCCCACTTCCACGGTGCCGGCCTTGGACACGCGGCCGGCGTCATTGCGGCCAAGGTCGATCAGCATCAGGTGCTCGGCGCGCTCTTTGGGGTCGGCCAGCAGCTCGGCTTCCAGCGCCTGGTCCAGTTCCGGCGTGGCACCACGCGGACGGGTACCGGCGATCGGGCGCACGGTGACTTCGCCGTCCTGCAGGCGCACCAGGATCTCCGGCGACGAACCGACCACCTGCAGGTCGCCGACATCGAGGAAGTACATGTACGGGGAAGGATTGAGCGCACGCAGCGCGCGGTACACATCTACCGGGCGCGCCTTGAACGGCACGCTCAGGCGCTGGCTCAGCACCACCTGGAAGATGTCGCCGGCGCGGATGTATTCCTTGCTGCGCTGGACCGCATCGACGAAGCCTTCGCGGGTGAAGCCGGAGACGAAATCCGATTCGTCCAGCACATCGCTGTTGAGCGGCGCGGGATAGCCCGCACCCGGCGCACGCAGCTTGGCGGTCAGTGCATCCAGGCGTGCCTGGGCCTGCTCGAAGGCGCCCTCGACACGCGGGTCGGCATGCACGATCAGGTACAGGCGGCCCTTGAGGTTGTCGAAGACGGCCAGTTCGTTGGAATCCAGCAGCAGGATGTCCGGCGTGCCCAGCTCATCGCGGCCGGCAGGCGGCGCCAGGCGCGGTTCGATGTAGCCGATGCACTCGAAGCCGAACCAGCCGACGAGGCCACCGGTAAAGCCCGGCAGGCCCTCCAGCTTCGGCACCGAATGGGCGCTGCGCAGCGCCTCGACCTCGGCAAACGGATCGGCCACTTCGCGGGTTTCGACCACCTGGCCGTCCTCGCGCACGGTCAGGGTGTGGCCGTGGAAGGCGTAGACGCGACGTGCCGGCAGGCCGATGATCGAGTAACGACCAAAGCGCTCGCCGCCTTCGACGGATTCAAACAGGTAGGTATTGGGGCCGTCGGCGAGCTTCAGGTAGACCGAAAGGGGCGTGTCCAGGTCGGACAGCACTTCGCGGACGACGGGGATGTGGGTGTGGCCTTCAGCGGCCTGCAGCTGAAACTGAGCGAGCGAATTCAAGACGACTTTCCTTCCGGGACACAGCGTTATGGGGGCGGACGACGGCAACGGGCCACCATCGCCACCAACGGCGTGCGGAAGAAAGGGTATGCGGGGTCGTCAGGCTGGACACCCTCGGACTGTAACGCAGGTCAGCCGGGAGGGAAACCCTGGAAACCTGAACCGCGGTAACGACGACCGGTAGAGTCGACTGTCAGTCGACTGCTCTTCCATCAGCGGCGGGAATGCACGCGCCTGGCGCGTAAGTCGACTAACAGTCGACTCTACCCGGTCGACTCTACCCGGTCGACTCTACCCCTGCCCCACCAGCAGCTCGCAACCGGCCGGCAGATGCATCCGCACGCGCCCGGCCACGCAGTCGATGCGGAACCGGCGGGCCTGCACGGGTTCACCGTCCAGGTTCAAGGTCAATGCCTGGGGGGCGTCGATCTGCAGCCACGGCAGCTGCGCGCGGGTCGCCACGCGCTCCAGTGCCGCTTCCTTGCCGCCGGTCAGCATCTGGCCCAGGGTGGCGGCCACCTCGCCTTCCAGTTCGGGCACCACGGTGACATCCAGCAGGCCGTCGTTGATCTGCGCCTGCGGGCACAGCTGCTGGCCGCCGCCGGCCTGGCGGCCATTGCCGATGCCCAGGGCGATGAAGCCGCCTTCCCACTCGAATTCCGGGCCGGACAGGCGTGCGGTGATCGGTTCGATGCGCCCCAGCTTGGCGATGCCGGTGATGACGTAGGCCAGTCCACCCAGCATCTTCTTCAGGCCCGCATCGGTTTCCACCGTCACCTGGGTGCCGAAGCCACCGCTGGCGAGATTGGCACACCACCAGGGCGTGCCATCGGCCTCCACCCGCAACAGGTCGATGGGCTGTGCCGGCGCATGCCGGATCAGCGCGAAGGCATCGCGGGGCTCGGTGGGAATTCCGGCCGACGTGGCGAAGTCGTTGGCCGTGCCCATCGGCACCAGTGCCAGCGATGGCAGCGCGTCGGCGGGCTCATCGCGGTGGGCCAGGGTTTCAGCCACCGCACTGAGCGTGCCGTCGCCGCCGGCCGCCACGATCACATCCACGCCGTGGTCGATGGCTTCGGCAACATAGCGCTCGGCGTCGCCCTCTTCCCAGGTCACCCGCACTTCCAGCTGCACGCCCTGCCCGCGCCAGTGGCCGACAGCCTCGCGCAGTTCGTCATTGCCAGCGGATTTTCCGTTGAGGATCAGGCGCCAACGCGGGGTGGTCATGCAGGTACTTCCTGTGGGGGGCGCACAGGCTATCAACCGCGCGTTCGCGGCCAGTGAACGCCAACGCTTGGAAACAGTAGTTCCACGCCATGCGTGGATGATGGTGCAGGGGAACCGACGCGGTGCCGCAACCGCCCTGTCATGCAGGTGTCATGGCCAATCAGGAGAGTGGAAGGCCATAGCAGGGACGATGGATGGAGGCAGGATCAGCCTCCCACGAATGCAGCAGGGCCGCGCGCCAGTGATGGGCGCGGCCTTTTTTTATCAACCGTTGGCGAAATCGTGCAGCGCCTGGCCCTGCAACCGGTACACGGTCCACTCATCCTGCGCCTTCGCGCCGGCCGCGGTGTAGAACTCGATGGCCGGCGTGTTCCAGTCCAGCACCGACCACTCGAAACGGCCGCAGCCTTCGGCCACCGCCTGGCGCGCGATGTACTTCAGCAGCGCCTTGCCCGCGCCGACACCGCGCTTTTCCTGGCTGACGTACAGGTCTTCCAGGTAGATGCCCTTTCGGCCCAGCCAGGTGGAGTAGTTGTAGAAGTACACCGCATAGCCGATGGCCTCGCCGTCGGCCTCGCAGATCAAGGCACGGGCCGTGGCATCGGCACCGAACAGGCTCTCGGCAATACCGATCTCATCGGTCTGCACCGAATGTGCGGCCTTCTCGTAGATGGCCAGCTCACGGATGAAATGCAGGATCAGGCCGGCATCGGCCACGGTGGCCGGACGGATGTTCAACAGTGCCATGAGAATGAGAAAAGGGGACGGAGGGGCTTAATCGAGCTTAATCCCCTCCGTCCCCTTTTTGTCAGCGGGCCGCAGCGACGTTGGCGCGCATCTGCGCGATCACGTCCTGGTAGCTGGTCTTGGCGTTGAAGATGGCCGAACCGGCCACGAAGGTGTCGGCGCCGGCCGCGGCAATGGCGCCGATGTTGTCGGCCTTCACGCCACCATCGATTTCCAGGCGGATGTCCTTGCCGCTGGCATCGATCTTCTGGCGGACCACGCGCAGCTTGTCCAGCGCCGAGGGAATGAACGCCTGGCCACCGAAGCCCGGGTTGACCGACATCAGCAGCACCAGGTCCAGGTCATCCAGCACCCAGTCCAGGATGTCCACCGGGGTGGCCGGGTTCAGCACGATGCCCGGCTTGCAGCCCAGCGAGCGGATCAGCTGGATGGTGCGGTGCGGGTGGCGGCTGGCCTCCGGGTGGAAGCTGATGTAGGTGGCACCGGCCTCGGCGAAGTCCGGAATGATGCGGTCCACCGGCTCGACCATCAGGTGCACGTCGATCGGCGCGGTCACGCCGTGCTTGCGCAGGGCCTGGCAGACCATCGGGCCGATGGTCAGGTTGGGCACGTAATGGTTGTCCATCACGTCGAAGTGGACCCAGTCCGCACCGGCGGCCAGGACGTTGTCCACTTCCTCGCCCAGGCGGGCGAAATCGGCGGACAGGATGGACGGGGCGATGAGGCAGTTGGACATGGCCGGGGCCTTGGAGACGAGGGAAAGGGGTCAGCGCTTGCGCAGCGTCTTGATGCGGTCGTAGGCGGCGTTGATGCGCCGCGACTTCTGTTCGGCCTGCTGCTGCAGCTCGGGGGCCGCGCCGCCGAGCTTGTCGGGGTGGTACTGGGAAATGAGCTTGCGGTAGGCCCGTTCGACCTCGGCG
The DNA here is from genome assembly GCF_003086895.1 of Stenotrophomonas sp. ESTM1D_MKCIP4_1. Taxonomy (NCBI): domain Bacteria; kingdom Pseudomonadati; phylum Pseudomonadota; class Gammaproteobacteria; order Lysobacterales; family Lysobacteraceae; genus Stenotrophomonas; species Stenotrophomonas sp. ESTM1D_MKCIP4_1. The sequence goes on from NZ_CP026004.1 coordinate 4,074,525, forward strand.
TCGGTGGCCTCGGAGGTCAGCCCCAGCTCGCGGTACGGGTTTTCCTTGTTCAGGCGGAACCAGTCCGAATCAAAGGCGTGGCCGATCAGCAGGCCGATGACCGCCCCGAACAGCGGATTGGGCCGGAACAGCAGGGCGCCGGCGATGAATCCGAGCAGTTTTCCGTACCAGCGCATGGCGCCCCAGGGTCGACCGGCGAAATGGACGCTCATTTTACGTCACAGCGGGCCCGGACGGCTTTACACTAGGCCGCCCGCTGACCAGTTGCGGGCCCGCCGGGTCCGCTGGGCAGCCGTATCGACGAAGCCCCAGGAGTGCCCGTGCCGACCACGCTGTTGCAATCCGATCTCCCCGGCCTGCCCTTGCGCCATCGCGGCAAGGTGCGTGATGTGTTCGATATCCCGCGTGAGCGGCTGCCGGCAGGGACCCCGCCGGGCGACTACCTGCTGATGGTGGCCACCGATCGCCTGTCGGCGTTCGACGTGGTCCTGCCCGACCCGATCCCGGGCAAGGGCGAGATGCTCTGCCAGGTGTCCAATTTCTGGTTCGCCAAGACCGCGCACCTGATGCCCAACCATCTGACCGGCATCGACGTGGCCAGCGTGCTGCCCGAAGGCGTGGACCCGGCCCTGTACGCCAAGCGCGCCGTGGTCACCCGCAAGCTGAAGCCGGTGCCGGTGGAAGCGATCGCCCGCGGCTACCTGATCGGCAGCGGCTGGAAGGACTACCAGCGTACCGGCAAGGTGAGCGGCATCGACCTGCCCGATGGCCTGCGCCAGGCCGAGCAGCTGCCCGAGCCGATCTTCACCCCGTCCACCAAGGCCGCCGTCGGCGACCATGACGAGAACATCGATTTCGATGCGATGGTCAAGCAGGTGGGCGCGGACCTGGCCGAGCGCGTGCGCGATGCCACCCTGCGCATCTACAAGTTCGCTGCGGACTATGCCCGCGAGCGCGGCATCATCCTGGCCGACACCAAGTTCGAGTTCGGTACCGATGCCGATGGCCGCCTGTACATCATGGACGAGATGCTGACGCCGGATTCCTCGCGTTACTGGCCGGCCGACGAGTACGAAGTGGGCACCAGCCCGCCGAGCTACGACAAGCAGTTCGTGCGTGATTACCTGGAAACGCTGGACTGGGGCAAGACCGCCCCGGGCCCGACGATTCCGGCAGAGATCATCGAGCGCACCCGCGCCAAGTACGCCGAGGCGCTGCAGCGCCTGGCCGGGATCAGCGTCGACTGATGCCCCAGCGCCCCCGGCCGGACTGGCTGGGGGCGTTCTGACACCGGCCCCCCTCGGACCGGTTCCGACCTCGAAAACCCCGCGCTGCGCGCGATCGTCGACCAACGGTCGACTCTACCCCCGCGCGCGCGCCGCCGGACTGGACCCGGTAGAGTCGACCGTTGGTCGACTGTTCTTCGTTCCGCCCTCGAAAACCCCGCGCTGCGCGCGATCGTCGACCAACGGTCGACTCTACCCCGGCGGTGCCGCCCGGTCGGTTGCGCCTCGTCGGTGCCCCCCGTCGGTGCGTCCCGGTCGGTTCCACCCGGTCGGTTCCACCCCGCCGGTGCGACCCTGTCGGTGCCACCCGGCCCCCCCGCACCGCCCGGCCCGGGCGGAGTATGCTGGCCGCATGCAGACCACCACCCAGCTTGCGCGGCCGATCGACCGCTACTTCGCCAGCTATTCCGACGACCATCGCAACGTCATCAACCAGCGCATCCACGTGGTCGCGGTGCCGGCCATCCTGTGGTCGGTGGTCGCCCTGCTGTGGTGCGTGCCGCCGTTGATCACCTGGTTCCAGTACGGCATCTGGGCGGCCTTCGCCATGTTCAGCGCCTGGTGCTTCTACAACAAACTGTCGCGCCCGCTGGGCATCGGCATGCTCATCCAGTTCTTTGTGTTCGGCTGCCTGTGCCGCCTGCTGGAGGCTGAAATCGGTCTGCACAACCTGTTCTGGCTGGCGGTGGGCGTGTTCGTGGTGGCCTGGGTCGCGCAGTTCATCGGCCACAAGTTCGAGGGCCGCAAGCCCAGCTTCCTGACCGACCTGACCTACCTGCTGATCGGCCCGGCCTGGGTGATGGCCAAGGCCTACCGCAAGCTCGACTGGCGTTACTGACCTTCTCTCCGGCGTCGCCTGCGGTCGTTTCCTGAACGGGCCAAGCCCGTCACCCCTGCTCCACGATCGACCTGCCAGCCTGCAGTGCGCGGGCCGCACCCGCCTGCCTGCGCGCCCGCCATGCGGCCCCCAGCCGTTGTCGCACGGGGGCGCAGGCGGCCATGCGCGGGCGTAGGGAGCCGATCCGGCAAAGCCGGGGACCACACGCCGCAAGGCCGGGAAAACGGCTTGCCGCACCGCAAAAAAGATGAATAGCGCACGTTACATGCTGTTTGTGGCCGTTACATGGGTTTCGGCGACATTTGGCTGACTGTTAGACTCACTGACCTGCTCGTGAATCACGGATTCCCTGCATGCTCCCCAGCCTGCCCCTGCTGCTGGCCCTGCCGTTCCTGATGGCAGTGGCTGTTGCGGCCTTCCCCCGTAGTTCCCGCTCGACAGCCGCCTGGCTGGCGGCGCTGGCGCCGTTGGGCGGATTGGCCATCCTCGGCTGGCTCACCCCGGCCGTGATGGACGGCCAGGTGGTACGCACTCTGGTGCCCTGGCTGCCGCAGATCGGGCTGGATTTCGCCCTGCGCCTGGATGGCCTGGCCTGGATGTTCGCCGGCATGGTGCTGGGCATCGGCGCGCTGGTGGTGCTGTATGCGCGCTACTACCTCAGCAGCCAGGACAACGCGCACCGCTTCTACTGTTACCTGCTGCTGTTCATGGGCGCCATGCTGGGCATGGTGCTGTCGGGCAACCTGCTGCTGCTGATGGTGTTCTGGGAAATGACCAGCATCAGCTCGTTCCTGCTGATCGGCTTCTGGTCGCACCGCAAGGACGCCCGCGAGGGCGCGCGGATGGCGCTGGTGATCACCGGTGGCGGCGGCCTGGCCCTGCTGGGTGGCGTGCTGCTGATCGGCCGCATCGTCGGCAGCTTCGATCTGGACGTGGTGCTGGCCGCCGGTGAGCAGATCCGCGCCAGCGCGCTGTACCCCTACGCCCTGTTCCTGGTGCTGGCCGGCATCTTCACCAAGAGCGCGCAGTTCCCGTTCCACTTCTGGCTGCCGCACGCGATGGCCGCGCCCACTCCGGTGTCGGCCTACCTGCACTCGGCCACCATGGTGAAGGCCGGCGTGTTCCTGCTGGCGCGCCTGCACCCGGCGCTGGCCGGCAGCGAGCTGTTCTTCTACACGGTCAGCGGCATCGGCGCGCTGACCCTGCTGATCGGCGCCTGGAACGCGATCTTCCAGCACGATCTGAAAGGCCTGCTGGCCTACTCGACCATTTCCCACTTGGGCCTGATCACCCTGCTGTTCGGCCTGTCCACGCCGATGGCGGTGGTGGCCGGCGTGTTCCACATCCTCAACCACGCCACCTTCAAGGCCTCGCTGTTCATGGCCGCCGGCATCATCGACCACGAGACCGGCACCCGTGACATGCGCAAGCTGGGCGGGCTCCGGAAGCTGATGCCCTTCACCAGCGCGCTGGCGATCATCGCCTCGCTGGCGATGGCCGGCATCCCGCTGCTCAACGGCTTCCTGTCCAAGGAAATGCTGTTCGCCGAGGCGCTCACCGCCGGCGGGCCCGGCACCATGCGCACGGCGGTGTCGATCGCCGCGCTGCTGGCCGGCGTGTTCGGCGTGGCCTACAGCCTGCGCTTCGTGCACGACACGTTCTTCGGCCCCGGCCCGCACGATCTGGACCGCGTGCCGCACGAGCCGCCGCGCTGGATGAAGGTGCCGGTGGAGATCCTGGTGGTGATCTGCGTAGCGGTGGGCATCGCCCCGGCGCTGACCGTGGCGCCGGTACTGCATGCGGCGGCCGGTTCCATCCTCGGCAACGCCATGCCCGAATACAGCCTGTCGGTCTGGCACGGCTTCAACCTGCCGCTGGCGATGAGCGCGATCGGCGTGGTCGGCGGCGTGGCCCTGTACTTCGGCCTGCGCAAGGTGATCAACCTGCACGGCGTGGAGAACACCGCCACCGGCCGCAACGTCTTCCACGCACAGCTGGATACGATTTCCGCGCTGGCCATGCGCCTGACCAATGGCATTGCCAACGGCAGCCTGCAGCGCATGCTGCTGGGCCTGGTGCTGGTGGCGATCACCGTGGCGGCCGCGCCCTACATCGCCAACCCGGCATCGCCCAACTGGACCAGGCCGCAGCCGATCCCGCTGCTGGGCTGGGCGCTGTGGCTGGTGATGATGGCCTGCGCCGTGGCCACCCTGCGCGTCTACAAGCAGCGCCTGCTGGCGGTGCTGCTGGTCGGTGGCGTCGGCCTGATGGTGGCGCTGACCTTCGTGTTCCTGTCCGCGCCGGACCTGGCCCTGACCCAGCTGCTGGTGGAGATGGTGACCCTGGTGCTGATGCTGCTGGGCATGAACTACCTGCCTGCCCAGTCCGGGCCGGAGCGGCCGCGCTGGCGCAAGCGCCGCGATGCAGTCATCGCCATCATCGCCGGTGCCGGCCTGGGCGCGCTGGCCTACAGCGCGATGACCCTGCCGCCGAACACCATGGCCGGCGAGATGCTCGCCCGCGCCCTGCCCGAAGCGTATGGGCAGAACGTGGTCAACGTGATCCTGGTCGACTTCCGCGGCTTCGATACGTTTGGCGAGATCACCGTGTTCGGCATCGCCGCACTGGTGGTGCATGCCCTGCTGCGGCGCACGCGCATGGCCCCGGAACAGATCATGCCGGGCCCACCGATCAAGCTGCCGGTGCCGGCCGACCTGGCGCAGATCATGTTCCCGCTCACCCTGACGGTGTCGATCTTCCTGTTCCTGCGTGGCCACAACGCGCCCGGCGGCGGCTTCATCGCCGGCCTGGTGCTGGCCGTACCGCTGCTGATCCAGTACGTGATCCAGGGCACTGCCTCGGTCGAATCGCGCTTCGGCTTCGATTACATCCGCTGCATCGGCGTGGGCCTGCTGATCGCCCTGCTCAGCGGCAGCGCCTCGATGCTGTTCGGCGTACCGTTCCTGACCAGTGGCCATCTGGACCTGCATCTGCCGCTGATCGGCGAGGTGCCGCTGGCCAGCGCGATTGGTTTTGATATCGGCGTGTACCTGGTGGTGTTCGGCGGCGCCATGCTGATGCTGTCGATGATGGGTACGGTCAAGCCATCGCGCACGCGCACCGCGCGCCGCGGCGAGATCGACCTGCAACGCCGTTCGGCCCGCACCGGGGAGATGCACTGATGGAACTGGCCCTGGCCACCGCGATCGGCGTGCTGACCGCCATCGGCATCTACCTGCTGCTGCGCGCGCGCAGCTTCGATGTGATCCTCGGCATGACCTTCCTGTCCTATGCCACCAACCTGCTGATCTTCGCCGGTGGCCGCGTGGTGCTGGGCAAGGCGCCGGTGCTGAAGGATGGCGTGGACAGCCACCTGGGCAACTACACCGATCCGCTGCCGCAGGCACTGGTGCTGACTGCCATCGTCATCGCCTTCGCGATGACCGCAGTGAGCATCGTGCTGGCCATGCGCAGCCGCAGTGACAACCACAGCGACCACGTCGATGCGCACGAACCGGATGAGGACGCCCCGCCGCGTCGGGACGAGGACCACGCATGAACCATCTGGTGATCCTGCCGATCCTGATTCCGCTGCTCGGCGCCGCACTCTCCCTGTTCGTCGAGCACCGCCGCTATGGCCCCAAGGTGCAGCGCAGCGTGGCCTGGACCGCGATGGCGGCGCTGGCGATGGCGGTGGGCCTGCTGTTCGCGCAGACCGCTGGCGGCGACATCAACGTCTACCTGCTGGGTGACTGGCCCTCGCGGCTGGGCATCGCGCTGGTGGCCGACCGCCTGTCGGCGTGGATGCTGCTGACCACCCTGCTGCTGGCCATCCCCTGCCTGATGCACGCCTGTTCGGGCTGGGACCGGCGCGCGCCGCACTTCCACGCGCTGTTCCAGTTCCAGCTGGTCGGCCTGAACGGCGCGTTCCTTACCGGCGACATCTTCAACCTGTTCGTGTTCTTCGAGGTGATGCTGATCGCCTCCTACGGCCTGCTGCTCAGCGGCGGCCGTGGCCTGCGCATGCGCATCGGCCTGCACTACGTGGTGTTCAACGTCACCGCCTCGACCCTGTTCCTGATCGCGCTGGGCCTGCTGTACGCCTCGCTGGGTTCACTGAACATGGCCGAGCTGTCGCAGCGCATCGCCGAGGTGCCGCCGGCGCAGCTGACCCTGGTGAAGGCGACCATGGGGCTTTTGCTGCTGGTGTTCTGCGCCAAGGCCGCGCTGATGCCGCTGTACCTGTGGCTGCCCGAATCCTACGCACGTGCGCCCGCTGCGGTGGCGGCGCTGTTCGCCATCATGACCAAGGTCGGCCTGTACGCCGTGCTGCGCGTGCAGATGCTGTGGTTCGGCGAGGACGCGGGCGCGCTGGCCGGCTACGGCCGCGACTGGCTGCTGTGGGCCGGCGTGGCCACCCTGGTGCTGGGTGGCCTGGGTGCACTGGCCGCCGCCCGCCTGCGCGTACTGATCTCCTATCTGGTCATCGTCTCGGCGGCCACGCTGTTCATCGCGTTCGCGGTGGGCACGCCGAAAGTGCTGTCGGCCGGCCTGTATTACCTGCCGCACAGCACGTTCGTGGCGGCCGCCCTGTTCCTCGTCGCCGACCTGATCCGCCGCCGTCGCGGCGGCGCCAGCGATCGCAAGGAAGTGGTGGCACCGATGCCAGGCAAGGAAACGCCGGCCGTGCTGTTCCTGATCGGTGCGGTCTCGGTGGCCGGCCTGCCGCCGCTGTCCGGCTTCCTGGCCAAGGCCGCATTGCTGGCCGGCATGCCCGCGCAGTACACCGGCGCGGTGTGGACGGCCGTACTGGTCAGCAGCCTGCTGGTCATCATGGGCCTGACCCGCGGTGGCATCCGCCTGTTCTGGCGCGTGCCGCTGCCCGACCCCGATGCACCGCCGCCGCGCAAGGCACGGCTGCGCCGCATCGAGTTGTACGCCGCCTGCCTGCTGCTGGCCTATGGCATCGGCATGACCCTGGGCGCGGCACCGCTGATGCGCCACACCGATGCCATCGCCGCCCAGCTGCTGCAGCCGGGTGACTACGTGCAGCAGTTGCGCGCGACCCCGCCGGAGATCCGCCAGCCATGACCGCCAAGCGTTCCCTCAGCCGCCGCGTGTTCCCCTCGCCCGCCCTGAGCATGATGGTGGTGGCGTTCTGGCTGCTCATGTCCGACAGCTTCACCCTTGGCCAGATCGTGCTGGGCATGGTGCTGGGCGTGGTGGTACCGCTGTTCGCCGCCCGCCTGGACCGCGAATTCGCCCGCATCGGTACGCTGCGGCCGGTGCCGAAGCTGCTGTTCGTCACCCTGTGGGACATCCTCATGTCCAACATCCGCGTGGCCATCCAGGTGCTCGGCCCGGAGCGCAACATCCACCCCGGCTTCATCTGGCTGCCGCTGGACATCGCCAACATCCACGGCATCGCCGCGCTGACCAGCATGATCACCCTGACCCCGGGCACCGTGTCGGCCGCACTGAGCGATGACCGCAAATACCTGCTGGTGCACGTGCTGCACCTGGACGACCCGCAGGACCTGATCGACACGATCAAGCGACGTTACGAAGCCCCGTTGATGGAGATCTTCCCATGACTGGATTCCAGATCATCCAGACCACCCTGGTGGTGTGCATGCACGTGGTCGGCCTGGCCATGCTGCTGGCCACCTGGCGCCTGCTGCGCGGCCCGACCGTGCCCGACCGCATCCTGGCGCTGGACACCTTGTCGGTGACCGCCATCGCCGAACTGATGCTGTTCGGCATGTACCTGAACTCGGCGATCTACTTCGAGGCGGCGCTGGTCATTGCCATGCTCGGCTTCGGCAGCACCGTGGTGCTGAGCAAGTTCGTGCTGCGCCGGGACATCGTCGAATGATCACCTTCATCCAGATCGCCCTGTCGGTCCTGCTGCTGTTCGGCTGCTTCTTCATCCTGGTCGGCGCACTGGGGCTGGTGAAGCTGTCGACCTTCTTCAAGCGCCTGCACGCACCGACCAAGGCCAGCACCCTGGGCGTAGGCTGCGTGCTGGCCTGTTCGGTCTGCTACCACATCTTCCTGGGCCAGGATCCGCAGCCGCGCGAGCTGCTGATCACCGTGTTCCTGTTCATCACCGCGCCGATCAGCGCACACATGATGGCAAAGGCGGCACTGTCGCTGCTGATGGAAACCCGGCCCAGCCTGCCCGGCAACGAACGCGCCAAGGAAGAGCAGCTGCCGCCGCCGGAACCCCCCGCGCGTTGACGGCAGGTGCCGACCGTTGGTCGGCACAATTCATTGATGGTGGGTGCCGACCGTTGGTCGGCATGGCCCGACATCCACGCATGGCGTGGATCTACATCACCAGCGCGATCTCCAGCCCCAGCCACGCCACGAAGGCACCCAGCAGGATCGCACCCTCGACGCGGCTGATCCGCAGATCGCCCCGCAGCATCGGGTACAGCACCAGGGCGAAGGCCAGCAGCGCCGGCAGCTCCAGGCGCACGAACGAAGCCGGCAAAGCCAGCGGCTGCAGCAGCCCCATCACACCGATCACCAGCAGCAGGTTCACCACGCTGGATCCCAGCACGTGGCCCAGCACCATGTCGCCCTGGCCGCGCCGCGCGGCTGCAAGGGCCGCCGCTACTTCCGGCAGCGCGGTGCCGATGGCCACCGGCAGCAGGCCCACCAGCAACGGGGTCCAGCCCAGCGCCGCACCAAAATCCGCCGCAGCACCCACCACCAGTCGCGCGCCCCAGTACAGGGTCAGTGCGGCGATCAGCACACGCAGCACGTTCAAGGGCAGGCTGGTGCGGCTCACGGCCGACTCGGCGATGACCGCCTGCACGTCCGGCGCTTCAAGACGCCCACGGCGCAGCAGTACGGCCTGCACCAGCACGAAGGCCACCACCAGCACGCCGGCTTCCCAGCGCTGCAGGCCACCGTCCAGGCCGAACAGGATCAGCAGCAGGCCGGCCGCCAGCAGCGCCCACCACAGGACGCCCTGCAGGCGCGCGCGCAGCAGCAGCGGCGCCGCAATGGCGGCCACGGCCAGGGTAAGCCCGAGGTTGGCGATACTGCTGCCGATGGCGTTGCCCAGGGCCAGCTCTGGCTGGCCGACCCACAGCGCGCGTCCATTGACCGCCAGTTCCGGCAACGAGGTGGCAACGCCCAACAGCAGCAGGCCGGCCGTGAAGGCGCTGGTGCCGAAACGCTGGGCCAGGCCGGACACGGCCTTGACGATGGAATCCCCGCCCAGCGCCAGCAGCAGCAGGCCAAGCAGGAACCAGGCAATTGAAATGGCGATCATCGAGCACTCCCCAGCGGTCGTGGCGCGATTCTACGCGTGGCCCGCCCTCGGCGGGGGGCCACGCCCACCGTGGTCAGCCGCAGCCTTCCACGTAATCCACCTGCGGCGTCTGGCCGACCCGCCAGCTGCCGACCTTGCCGTCGCCGCCCAGCGCGAAATCGATGATGGCCGCGCCTTCCTGGGCCGGGCGCACGCGCAGGTGCTGGGCCTTCTCATCGTATTTGTCCGGGCCGACGTCGGCGCGCTCGGGGTACAGCAGCTGCAGTTCGCCCAGGGTCATGCCGACCTTGCCGCCGCCCGGGGCGACGATGCCGGTGCTGCGCACGTCATAGCGCACCAGCTTGCGGCCCTCGATCATCAGGCGCGGGTCCTCGGCATCCTGGGGGCGCAGGAAGTAGCAGCCATCGTTGCTGTCATCGGCGGGCAGCGGCTTGCCGGCCGCGTCGGTGCCCAGCCCCTGCAGCGGCGTACCGAAGCCGCTGCGCACCTCGGCGATGGGTGCGCCCAGCGTGGCGCCGCCGAAGCCATCCAGCCGCGCCGGGCTGTCCCTGCGCGGATCGGCCGGGGAGGTCGTGGCGAGGTCGGCATCGGCCGGGGCGGTGGCGGTCGCCGTGTCCTTGGCCGGGGCTGCGGCAGCCTCCGGGGTGTCGGGGCTGCGCGAACAGGCGGCCAGCGACAGCAGCAGCAAGCCGGCAATCGGAAGGTGTTTCATGGCGCGGATCCTTGGCATGGAAGGCCTGCACGCTAGCGCAGCGCGCGTGCAGGGGCTGCATTGTCATCGCCGTTTCATGCCCCGCGTTCAGGCTCGGCGTGCACCGACTTGGCCGTCCCTCCCATGCAACCGCGCAAGACCGACCTCGCCCGAACCGCGCTGCAGGCCCACCGCGCGCCGCTGGACATGCGCCAGCGCCGGCTGCTGATCCTGTGCGATGGCCAGCGCAGCATTGCCGACCTGACAGGATTGATGGGCCAGGAAGCGCCCGCCATGGTGATCCAGCTGATCCAGGGCGGTTACCTGCAGACCGTGCAGGAAGCGACAACGGCACCACCGGCTGCTGCGGCCCCCGAGCCCGCACCTGCACCGGCCGCACCGGTGGAGCGCCGCCGCTCGCTGGTTGCTGCGCGCATCTACGTGCTGGGCATTCTGGAAATGCAGCGGAACCCGATGGCCGCAGCGCTGTTCCGCGACCTGCAGCAGGCGCGTGCCGAAGACGATGTGCTGAAGGTGCTGCAGGCGGCCCTGCGGGTGCTGCCCGGCATGACATCCGATGGATACTGCCAGCGCGTGCGGCAGCGCCTGATGGAAGCGCTGCCGGCCGAGCATTGCGACGCCTTCGCGGCCACGACGTAGGTAGCGTCGACCGTTGGTCGACTGCTCCAGCCTGAAGATCCCGCGCTGCGCGCGGCAGTCGACCAGCGGTCGACTCTACCCCGCCTGCGCGGCCTCTACGCCGAACGAACATTGCCACGCCGTCGCGGCGACGGCGCCTGCGCGGCTGGCCCCTACGGCGAACGGAAATTGTTGCGCAGGCCGTTCCAGCACTGCTGGTAACCACCCTGGCGATGGCCGGCCGCCAACGCCTGTGCGCTGGGGCGGATCACCGCGCGGGTCTCGAACATGAAGGCCATCGTGTCCTTGATGACATCGGCCTTGGACAGGTCCGCGCTGGACGCCTTGTCGAACGTCGGTGCATCCGGGCCGTGCCCGCTCATGCAGTTGTGCAGCGACGCGCCCCCCGGCACGAAACCTTCGGCCTTGGCGTCGTAGGCACCGTGCACCAGGCCCATGAACTCGCTGGCGATGTTGCGGTGGAACCACGGCGGGCGGAACGTGTTCTGCGCCACCAGCCAACGCGGCGGGAAGATGGCGAAATCCATGTTGCTGGTGCCCGCGGTGTCGCTGGGCGAATGCAGCACCAGGAAGATGGAGGGGTCCGGATGGTCGTAGCTGATCGAGCCGATGGTGTTGAAGCGGCGCAGGTCGTAGCGGTACGGCGCGTAGTTGCCATGCCACGCCACCACGTCCAGCGGTGAATGGTCGATGGGCGCACGCCACAGGCGGCCCTCGAACTTGGCGATCAGCTCGAAATCACCGTCCACGTCCTCGAACGCGGCGTGCGGGGTCTCGAAATCACGCGGATTGGCCAGGCCGTTGGCGCCGATCGGCCCCAGGTCCGGCAGCTTCAGCAGCGCGCCGTAGTTCTCGCAGATGTAGCCGCGGCTGGGGCCATCAGGCAATTCGACGCGGAAGCGTACACCGCGCGGTATCACCGCGATCTGCTGCGGCTCGATCTCGACCACGCCCAGTTCGGTCAGCAGGCGCAGCGCACCCAGCTGCGGCACGATCAGCAGCTCGCCATCGGCGTTGTAGAAGTAGCGGCCGACCATGTCCCGGTTGGCCGCGTACAGATGGATGCCCACGCCGGCATGAGCATCGGGCGAGCCATTGCCGCCCATCGTGTACAGGCCTTCGACGAAATCGGTCGGCAGTTCCGGCAGCGGCAGTGGACTCCACCGCAGCTGGTTGGGCGACGCCGGCTGCGCGCCGAAATCACAGTTCAGCTGCGACTGCGCGAACGGGGTGAATTCACCGTGCGTCACGGCCGGGCGGATGCGGTACAGCCAGCTGCGGCGGTTGCTGCCGCGCGGCGCGGTGAACGCGGTGCCGGACAGCTGCTCGGCATACAGGCCGTGGGCCACCTTCTGCGGCGAGTTCTGCCCGACCGGCAACGCGCCGGCGACGGCTTCGGTGGCGAACTCGTTACCGAAGCCGGACTGGTAGCCGCGGGCGGTGATGGCGGTGGACATGGTGGCTCCTGGAGCGCGATGCCGGAACGGAAAGCAGCCGAGCATGGCTCGGCTCTACAGGTGAGCAGACGCCGGGCGTGGCCCGGCGCTACCGATGAACGTTACAGCACGCCGCGGCGGATCTGGTCGCGCTCGATGCTTTCAAACAGCGCGGTGAAGTTGCCTTCGCCGAAGCCCTCGTTGCCCTTGCGCTGGATGATCTCGAAGAAGATCGGGCCGATGCAGTTCTGGGTAAAGATCTGCAGCAGCTTGCGCTGGTGGGTTTCCGGGTCGGCGTCGATCAGGATCTTGTTCTTCGCCAGGCGCGCGACGTCCTCACCGTGGTTCGGCACGCGCTGATCGATCACATCGAAGTAGGTCTCCGGCGTGTCGAGGAAATCCACGCCCTGCGCGCGCATGGCTTCGACGGTCTCGTAGATGTTGTCGGTGAAGCAGGCGATGTGCTGGATGCCCTCGCCCTTGTACGCGTCCAGGTACTCGTTGATCTGGCTCTTCGGGTCGGACGATTCATTCAGCGGAATGCGCACGATGCCGTCCGGCGCGGTCATCGCCTTGGACACCAGGCCGGTCTTCAGGCCCTTGATGTCGAAGTAGCGGATCTCGCGGAAGTTGAACAGGCGCTCGTAGTAGTCCGACCACTGCTGCATGTTGCCGAAGTACAGGTTGTGGGTCAGGTGGTCGATGAAGGTCAGGCCGAAGCCGAACGGACGCAGGTCGGCGCCGTCGATCACCTCGTAGTCGCCATCGAAGACGCTGCCGGCGCTGCCGTAGCGGTCGACCAGGTACAGCATGCAATCGCCGATGCCCTTGATGACCGGGGCATTGACGGCCTTGCTGTCCGGCTTGAAAGCGATGGCCTCTGCGCCGTTGCCCAGGGCGGTCTGGTAGACCTCCTGGCCCGGCTTCTTGAAGCGGATGGCGAAGCCGCAGGCGCACGGACCATGCTTTTCGGCGAAGTCGGCGGCGAAGGAATCGGGGTCTTCGTTGACGAGGAAGTTGACGTCGCCCTGGCGATAGACGGTAATCGGACGCTGCTTGTGCTTGAGCACCGCGCTGAAGCCCATCTTGCGGAAGTACTCGTGCAGCTCCTGGCCACGGCCGGCCGGGGCGGCAAATTCGACGAACTCGAAGCCGTCGATGCCCATCGGGTTCTCGAAGGTGGTGACCTGCATGCCGGGGTTCGGGTGCGAGGCGGTCGGGACTGCGGTATTCATGGCGTGGCTCCGAATCGGTACCGCATCGGTACAAACCAGGTGCGGGCTAGGGTGGACCCGGCGAGAATGCAGGGTCCGGATAGACCACTTATAGTTACACTTGAAACCACCAGCAAGGTGCACCGCAGCATGAGCCCAGCCGACCCCGCCTCCACCCGCGTGCGCGCCTCGCACGTCCTGCTCGACCTGGAACAGTTCCTGCCGTATCGGCTGAGCGTGCTGTCCAACCGCGTGAGCGGCAATATCGCCAAACTGTATGGCGACCGCTACGGCCTGGCCATTCCCGAATGGCGCGTCATCACCATCCTGGCGCTGTACCCGGGGTCGTCGGCCAGCGAGGTTTCCGACCGCACGGCGATGGACAAGGTGGCCGTCAGCCGGGCGGTGGCACGCCTGCTGGAACGGGGGTTCATCAAGCGTGAGACGCATGGCGACGATCGTCGGCGCTCGGTGCTGGCGCTGTCGGCGGCGGGTTTCGAGGTGTACGAGACCATCGCGCCACTGGTGATCGAAATCACCCGCAAGCTGATGTCGGTGCTGAGCGAGGAAGAGGAACAGCTGCTGGAGACGCTGATCCTGCGCTTGGCCGGAGATGGCCTGGAGCGGATGGGCGAAGGGGTCTGAGGGGAAGTGTCCGGGGCCCTGCTCCGGCCCCTGGTAGTGCCGGCCGCTGCCCGGCAACTTCGACAGCAACAGCCGGCTTCCGTGCGCTGTCGGTGGGTGCCGTTCCGGTAGATCCACGCCATGCGTGGATGACGTCGCCTGCCACGGCCTGCGTGTCGTCGGTAGCCCTTCAAGGGCGCGTCGGGACGTTGGCGATGACGCTGATCGCGTGCAATTGGGTGTCCGCCGACGAACGGGACTCGGGCCTCGCACGTCACTGGCTGTCGGCGTTGCCACCTGATGTTTCGGGATTGGCCCGGTAGCATCGTCTTGGACAGATCAGGCCTATCCAACGGCTTCAATCGAGTGGTTTTGCCTATTGGACGAACACCCCAACCGGAGCGAGGCTGGGCGCGCAGCGGAGCACCGCTGCCGGGGTTGAAAGCCCGTTGATCAGAGCTTGATTGCGTCGCACAGTCGTCGCCCTCTGGTGAGCGATGCGGGGGATACGCCCCAGGCCCAATCGATGCGATCTCGCCTTTTCAACCACGAATCCAAGGAATCCCGCCATGTCCCGATCCGCCCGCCGCAAGATTGTCCCGCCCGCCGCCACCGTCGACCATGAGGCCGACCTGCAGCGCATCGATGAGGCGCTGGCGACGGTGGAATCCATCGCCGATGACTGGTTTGAACACCATCGCCTGAAGCCCTGCCCGCCCGGGTTCCTGCTGTCGCTGAACCGGCTGCGCGATTTCACCAGCTTCGCAAAGGCCTACGCCACAGCGCTACGCGTGGTGCGCGAGTAGATCCACGCCGTGCGTGGACGGCGCTGACCCCGATTCTCCGCGGTAGATCCACGCCATGCGTGGATGGCGCTGACCCTGATTCTCCGCAGTAGATCCACGCCATGCGTGGATGGCGCTGACCCTGATTCTCCGCAGTAGATCCACGCCATGCGTGGATGGCGCTGACCCTGATTCTCCGCAGTAGATCCACGCCATGCGTGGATGGCGCTGACCCGATGGGGGTCAGAGCCCTTTCCTGCGGAAAGGGATCCGACTCCGATTCTCCGCAGTAGATCCACGCCATGCGTGGATGGCGCTGACCCCGATTCTCCGCGGTAGATCCACGCCATGCGTGGATGGCGCTGACCCCGATTCTCCGCGGTAGATCCACGCCATGGGTGGATGGCGCTGACCCGATGGGGGTCAGAGCCCTTTCCTGTGGAAAGGGATCCGACCCCGATTCTCGGCGGTAGATCCACGCCATGCGTGGATGGCGCTGACCCGATGGGGGTCAGAGCCTTTTCCTGCGGAAAGGGGGCCGCCGCCGATTCTCCGCGGTAGATCCACGCCATGCGTGGATGGCGCCGACCCGATGGGGTCAGAGCCCTTTCCTGCGGAAAGGGATCCGACCCCGGCTCAGCTCAGGTGCTTGCGCCGCGCATGGATCCACGGCACCGCCAAAGCAGCGATCGCGCCACCGGCAAAGCCCAGCGAGGCGGCTACCGTGGCCGCTTCCACCGCACCCGGCAGCGCCAGCGCGGCCGCCACCAGCAGCAGGGACGGCAGGCCGACAAAGGTGCCGAGGAAGAAGGTCCAGCGCGGCGACCAGGTGTTGAGCTGCAGCAGGCTGACCGGCTGCCAGGTTTCGGCGGCCGCGTCTTCGGCGATCTTCGCCACCACCTTGCCCAGATCCACTTCCGGCACCAGCCTGCCCGGGCGGACGGTGGCGATGGCTTCGGCCACGGCATCGACCGGCGGGAAGCCTGCGGGCCAGGCGGCCGGCGCGGCCACGCCATAGGCGGTCAACAGCGGCACGCTCAGCCACGGCGCCACCAGCGGGCGCACCTTGCGCCGGCCATACACGCACCAGACCTGGGCCTGGCCGTGCGCGGTCACGTTGTACAGTGCCAGCTCGCCCGGCGGCGGGTAGCCCAGCATGGTCACGCGTGCCGCCAGGCTGTCCTGGTCCATCGCACGCAGGAAACCAGGACGGCTGCGCCCCGCCTGCATCCAGGCCAGGCCGAGTGCGCCGACCAGCCAGGCTTCGGCCAAGTCCTTGCTGCCGGCAGTGGCGCGATCATCCGCGGCCAGGTACCAGGCCAGCGATTTCGGTTCGGCCACGTCCTCCACGCCCCAGCGGCTGTCGTCACCCAGCACGTGGCGTACCGGCAAGCGTGCCGGTGCGGTTTCGCCGCGCTCGCCGGTATGCAGGAACGGCAGCACCCCCTGCACGAAGCTGGGCAGGTCGATCGCGCGCAGGCCACTGCTCTGCCACTCCGGCGGCAGCAGGCCGCCCAGCTGGCCCTCGGCGGCCAGGCGGTCCAGGCGGGCCTTCTGTTCCACCAGCGTCTGCACCGCGCCTTTCAGCACGACGTTGTCGGGCAGGGCGATCTGCGGCAGGCGATGGCGCGGCGGGGTCAGCTCCAGGCGATCCTCGCCGGTGCCTGCATCGTCCAGCAGGGCGTCCTGCGGCGGCAGGCTCACGCCCTCAGGGGCAGCGTCGCTGCTGGCCGCGTCGGGCAGGCGTTGGGCGTGGTCGCTGTGCATGGGCGCTCCGGTAGGGGCAGCCGACGATCCTGTCGACTGACGTCCTTGCCGTTAGCGGCCGTGGGGTGGGTTTCTGAAGCGGTCGAGCGACCTGGGCAGTCGAGCAAGCTTGTATGTTCCCGCCGGCTCCTACGAGGTATGTAGGAGCCAGGGTGGAGGGACCGTCAAGCAAGCATCTGCGGAATCGAGCCGACAGACGAGTCGAGCGATCCCCATCCCGCACACGAACGTCGATAAAGGATCGTACGGCCCCCAAAAGGGGATCGTCGATGTAGGCAAGCTAACGTCGGTGCGGTACCACCCCAGCCCCTTAAAGATAGCTGGGAGCAGTGCAAATGTCCGATTCTCTTGTGATTGGTCTGGATGTGGACTCCAAGGAGCTCGTGCCAGCGGTGGCCGACTGCAAGGCGGGTGACAGAATCCCGAACACCAAGGCTGGCATCGCCAGATGGCTCAAGACGCTCCCGCCGCGATGCCGGATTGGCATGGAAGCGACCGGCAAGCACTATGAGTTGGTGGCGCGTATGGCTATTCAAGCCGGTCACGTGGTCTATGTGATCAATCCTCGCTGGATCAAGAACTACGGCAAGGCGACCGGCGCGCGCGGCAAGACCGATGCGATGGATGCCCAGGTGATCGCCCGGTACGTGAAGAAAGAAAGCGACCGCTTGC
The DNA here is from genome assembly GCF_003086895.1 of Stenotrophomonas sp. ESTM1D_MKCIP4_1. Classification (NCBI taxonomy): domain Bacteria; kingdom Pseudomonadati; phylum Pseudomonadota; class Gammaproteobacteria; order Lysobacterales; family Lysobacteraceae; genus Stenotrophomonas; species Stenotrophomonas sp. ESTM1D_MKCIP4_1. The sequence goes on from NZ_CP026004.1 coordinate 4,091,783, forward strand.
GTGAATACGTGCCACGCAGCGACGAGCAGCAGCAGATGCACGACCTGCTGCGCAAGCGACAGACGCTGGTGGAGACCCGGGCGCGTTTGGAACAGTCCTTCGAGGTCACCAAGAGCGCCCCAGGCGAACTGGCAGATATCCTTCAGGCAATGGCCAGCACGCTGTCGGAACTGGAAAGCCAACTGCAGCAGTTGTGCCGAGATGGAGAGCACGGAGCGCTCTACAAGCGTCTGCTGACCATTCCGGGGATCGGTCCGGCCGTGGCGGCGCATCTGGTCTACTACATGACGCGCTGGCCGCTGGCCAACGCCAACGCATGGATCGCCTGCACCGGCCTGGACCCTCGGCCCAACGAATCCGGCGGCAGAACCGGGCGGCGTCGGCTGTCCAAACAAGGCGCGCCCGTACTGCGCCAGATGCTGTACATGGCGGCTATGGGTCTCAAGCGTTGCCGCGGCGGGCAGCCGCTTTACGACGATCTATCAGGGCGCGGACACCCAAGCACAGCCGTATTCAACATTCTGGCCAGAAAGCTGGCCAGGATTGCGTGGGGTGTATTCAAGAGCGGCAAGGATTTCGATCCAGCCCTGTTGAAGGTGGGCCAAGCCCGCTTCCAGCAGGCTTGACTGCGAACATAGGATCTCGACTCTACGGGGCACGGCAGAACAGCAGAACAGCAGAACAGCAGAACAGCATGGGCTCGACTCTACAGAACCGGGGTCAGCGCTGCGGCGCCCACTTTTCCAGGAACGCCATGAACTTCCTGCGGTTGTAGCCCTTGCCTTCGCTCTTGGCCTTTTCCAGCTCGCCGGTGAACTGCGACTGCAGCAGGGTGCCATCCGAATCGAGCACGAACAGGTGCGGGTAGCCCTTCACCTGCGGGTACTGCGAAAGGAACGCCGCGTTCTCGTTCTCTTCGCTGTAGTTAACCTTCATCCAGACGTAGTTCGCATCGCGGAAGCGGCGGATTTCGCCATCGCCTTCCACGAACTGGTCCAGCAGGTGGCACCACGGGCACCATTCGCCACCCACGTCCAGGATGATGTGCTTGTTGCCACGCTGGGCTTCGACCTTGGCCGTTTCCAGATCGGCGGCCGGGTCGCGCGCCGGGTCGAAGCTGGCATTGAGCCCGGCAATGGCGGCGATATCCGCGGCTGCCGGGGTGTTGCCCGAGGCCACCGGCGCGCTGGGATCAGCGGCCGGTGGCTCGGTGGGCCGGGTGTCGAGCGGCTGCGTCGGTTCGGCCGGTGCCGGTGGCGGTTGCTGGGAACAGGCGCTGATCAGCGCCGCACACACCACTGCCATCACTGCACTGCCGAACGTTGTACGCATGCCCACTACCCTCTGTTTACTTGACGCCGTGCATCAGCTTGTTGATCAGCGGGGCGATCAGGAACAGCACCACGCCGGAGCCGATCAGGGCCCAGAAGCCGAAGGTATACCCCTTCAGCGCCGATTCGATCGTCATGCCGCCTTCACCAGACACCGCGCCGGCGAAGATGCCCGACAGGTTGTTGCCGATGCCGGTGGACAGGAACCAGCCACCCATGCCGAAGCCGACCAGGCGCACCGGGGCCAGCTTGGTCACCATCGACAGACCGATCGGCGACAGGCACAGCTCGCCCACCGACTGGATGACGTAGACCATGAACAGGGTCCAGAACGGGATCTTGCCGTCCACCACCATCTGCGACAGAGCGAACATCAGCAGCGCGAATGCGGCGCCGTTGAACAGCAGGCCGAGGCCGAACTTGCGCGGAATGGACGGATTGGCGCTGCCCATGGCCACCCAGATCCAGGCGATGATCGGCGCCAGGGTGATGATGGCCACCGAGTTGACGGACTGGAACCACGCGGTCGGGAAGGTCCAGTCACCGAACTGGCGGTTGACGATGTTCTCGGCCAGGAAGGTGAAGGAGCTGCCGGCCTGCTCGAAGAACATCCAGAACATGACGTTGAAAGCGAAGATGATCAGCATGGCGATCACGCGGTCGCGCTGCACCTTGCCCTCGCGGATGCCTTCCACCAGCAGCAGGATCGCCAAGGCGGTGAACATCGCGCCCAGGATCCAGGCCAGCGCCGCAGCGCCGGTGGCCAGCAGGAAGTAGGCCACCGGAATGGCGACCACGGCACCCACCAGCACCATCACGATGCGACCGAAGCCTTCGGCACCGGCCGGCGGTGCACCGATGCCCTTCAGGCCGGCGCGTCCGATGTAGAACCACACCAGCGAGATCAGCATGCCCACGCCCGAGGCGATGAACACCACCTTGTAGGACGGCATCGCGTCGGTACCGAACACCTTGCGCGCCAGCCATTCGGTCAGCACCGGGGCGATCATCGCGCCGATGTTGATGCCCATGTAGAAGATGGTGAAGCCCGAATCGCGGCGCTCATCCTTCAGGCCGTACAGCTTGCCGACCATGGTGGAGATGTTCGGCTTGAACAGGCCGTTGCCGACGATGATCGTGGCCAGGCCGAGCTTGAAGATGTGCTCCTGCGGCAGCGAGATCATGAACAGGCCGGCCGCCATGATGACCGCGCCGGTCAGGATCGAACGCTGGTAGCCCAGCACCCGGTCAGCCACGTAGCCACCGAAGATCGCTGCGGCGTACACCAGGGCCAGGTAGGCGCCATAGATGCGGCTGGCATCGCCTTCACCGGATGCGCTGCCGTTGTAGAACTGGGCGACGATGTACAGCACCAAGGCCCAGCGGATGCCGTAGAACGCAAAGCGCTCCCAGAACTCGGTCATGAACAGCATCCACAGCGGGCGCGGGTGGCCCAGCGTGGTATTGAAGTCCGGCAGCGCCGGCTCTGGGGTGTTCGCAGTGGCGTTTAGGCTCATGCGGGTTTCCTGGTTCGGTGGATGGACGGCACATCCGATGTGCGCTGGAGCAACGCGCGAGGATCACCGACTTGTGGCGTTCACGTCAAATACACGCCGTTTGAGGCAGGTCCCGGCCTGCTCGCTGAACTTGCATCTGAAACGATCCAGCGGTGGGTCGAGGGCCTTGCTGAATGGGGCTCAGACCGGGTCGGCCGGCGGCGCCGCCTGCAGGCTGGTGCGCACCTGGAACAGTTCGGGGAAGAAGGTCAGCTCCAGTGCCTGTCGCAGGAAGCCCACTCCGGATGAGCCGCCGGTACCACGCTTGAAGCCGATCACCCGCATCACGGTGCGCATGTGACGGAAGCGCCACAGCTGGAAGGCGGTTTCCAGATCCACCAGGTCCTCGCACAGCGAGTACTCACGCCAGTAGCGGTCGGTGTCCTGGTAGATGCGCGCGAACACCGGCTGCAGGCTGTCGTCGGCCACGTGCGGCTGGGTCCAGTCGCGGTCGGTGTACAGGTCGGGGATGGCATGGCCGAAGCGGGCCAGGTACTTCAGGAACTCCTCGTACAGGCTCGGCGCTTCCAGCACGCTGCGCAGCTGTGCCTGGCCCTCCACGTCATGCTCGAACACCTGCAGCATCTGCGCGTTCTTGTTGCCCAGCAGGAACTCGATGTAGCGGTACTGCAGCGACTGGAAGCCTGACGACGGGCCCAGCACATCGCGGAAGCCCATGTACTCGGACGGGGTCAGCGTTTCCAGCACCGACCACTGTTCGGTCAGCTGGCGCAGCACCTGCTTGCTGCGGGCCAGCACCTTGCGGCACTGCCAGACTTCATCGCGCTGCAGGAAGCCGATGGCCGCACGCAGCTCGTGGCCCAGCAGCTTCAGCCACAGCTCCGAGGTCTGGTGCTGGATGATGAACAGCATCTCGTCGTGGTGCGGCGGGTTGGACAGCGGCTGCTGCGCGCTCAGCAGCTGGTCCAGCCGCAGGTAGCCGCCGTAGGTCAGGCGTCCGTGCAGGTCGGTGTGGATGCCGGCTTCGAGATCGCGTTGGTTGTTGTCGACGGACATGGGCGGGACCAGAACAGGGGCGGCAAGGGTAGCGCGTTGCCTGCCGTGCGGGCAGCCGGGCCACCGTACCGGGGCGTGCGGAGGGACTGTGGAACCGCTGTTGCGCGTGGAACCGTTTGCGCCGTTGCGCCGGCAGTCAGCCAAAGGCGTATTCTGATGCTTTGCAGCAACGACTGAATACGTTGTTGTTATTGGCCCCCGAGCCGTCGCCAGGGGTACAAAGGGGAATCCCCGTGTTGCGCCGCAGGAAGGCTATTTCGTACGCCTTCCTTAACATGGCGATTCATATCATTTGTAACTTCTCTGTCGAAGGTGCAGTACGCAATGACGGTAGCCGCCGAGTTCAAGATCGAATACCTGCAGTACCTGGACGCGGACGGCACGCTCGTCCGTGACGACCTGCCCGCTTCCCTGAAGGATCCGGCTGTCCTGGTGCCGCTGTTCAAGCAGATGCTGTACGTGCGCACGTTCGACAGCAAATCCATCGCCCTGCAGCGCACCGGCAAGCTCGGCACCTACGCCGCCTGCCTGGGCCACGAGGCCGCCCACGTGGGCATCGGCGCGGCGATGAAGGCCGGCGATGTGTTCGCCCCCAGCTACCGCGAATACGGTGCCATGTTCATGCGCGGCGTTCGCCCGTACGACGTGCTGATGTACTGGGGCGGCGACGAGCGCGGCAACGACTACACCGGCAACGCGGTGAAGGACTTCCCGTTCTGCGTGCCCATCTCCACCCAGTGCCTGCACGCTGCCGGCGCTGCGCTGAAGTTCAAGCTCAACAACGAACCGCAGATCGCGGTGGCGGTGTGTGGCGATGGCGGCAGTTCCAAGACCGACTTCTACGCCGCGCTCAATTCGGCCGGTGCCTACAAGCTCCCGCTGATCCTGTGCATCGTCAACAACGGCTGGGCCATCTCGGTGCCGCGCTCGGCCCAGACCGGCGCTGAAACCCTGGCCCAGAAGGGCCTGGCCGGTGGCCTGCACTGCCTGCAGGTGGACGGCAACGACCTGATCGCCGTGCTGGCCGCGATGGAACAGGCACGCGAACGCGGCCTGGCCGGCGAAGGCGGCACCGTGCTGGAACTGATGACCTACCGCCTGTCCGACCACACCACCGCCGACGACGCGCGCCGTTACCGCGACGACGCCGAGGTGAAGGACGCCTGGACCCGTGAGCCGATGCTGCGCCTGCGCAAGTACCTCATCGCCAACGGCGTGTGGAGCGAAGAAGAAGAAAAGACCTGGGTCGAGCAGTGCGCGGCCAGGGTGGACGAGGAAGTGAACCAGTACCTCAACACCCCGGTGCAGCCGGTCGAGGCCATGTTCGACTATCTGTATGCCGATCCGCCGGCGGACCTGCTGGCCCAGCGCGCGGCCGCCATTGCCCTGGAGCAGCGCCATGGATGACATCAAGACGGGCGCATCCGCTTCCCAGGCCAATGCCGCCGACAGCGCCGCTGTCGCCGGTGGAGATATTGCAATGACCGCTACCCCCATCACCCTGATCGAAGCCATCACCCAGGCCCTGGCCTGGGAGCTGGAACACGACCCGTCGGTGCTGGTGCTGGGCGAGGACGTGGGCGTGAACGGCGGCGTGTTCCGCGCCACCGCCGGCCTGCAGCAGCGCTTCGGTTCGCAGCGCATCCTCGACACCCCGCTGGATGAAACCACCATCGCCGGCCTGACCGTCGGCCTGGCCGCGCAGGGCATGAAGCCGGTGGCCGAAGCCCAGTTCGACGGCTTCGTCTACCCGATGGTCGACCACATCATCTGCCACGCCGCGCGCCTGCGTACCCGTACCCGTGGCCGCCTGCACTGCCCGATGGTGCTGCGCGTGCCGTGGGGCGGTGGCATCCGCGCGCCGGAACACCACAGCGAAGCCAACGAATCGATCTTCACCAACGTGCCGGGCCTGCGCGTGGTGCTGCCGTCCAGCCCGCAGCGCGCCTACGGCCTGCTGCTGGCCGCCATGCGTGATCCCGACCCGGTGATCTACATGGAACCCAAGCGCATCTACCGCCAGTACAAGGAAGTGGTCGTCAACGACGGCGAAGCGCTGCCGCTGGATGTGTGCTTCGTGCTGCGCGATGGCACCGACGTGACCCTGGTGGCCTGGGGCGCACAGGTGAAGGAAGCGCTGGAAGCGGCCGACAAGCTGGCCGGCGAAGGCATCAGTGCCGAAGTCATCGACGTGGCCACGCTGCGTCCGCTGGACTTTGCCACCATCGCCGAATCGGTGGCCAAGACCGGCCGCTGCGTGGTCGTGCAGGAAGCCCCGAAGACCGCGGGCTTTGGTGCCGAGATCGCCGCGCGCCTGGCCGAAGAATCCCTGTACGACCTGCTGGCCCCGGTCGAGCGCGTTACCGGCTACGACACCCACATTCCGCTGTTCCGCCTGGAAATGAAGTACCTGCCCAGCGTGGACCGGATCGTGACCGCGGCCAAGCGCGCGGTGGCGGCAGGCTGACATGCGGGCCCGCCTTCTTGGGGCTTACCGCAGCCAGTATTCCAATCCGCTCCGGTTCCGCACCGGCCAGATCGTCGAAGTAGGTGTTCGTGACGAGGAATGGCCGGCGTTTGCCTGGGTACGCACCACCGATGGGCGCGCTGGATGGGCGCCCATCGCCTGGCTGCAGCTGCTGGATGAGGGTCGCGCCGAAGCCCTGCGCGACTACGACGCCCGCGAGCTGGATGTGGAAAACGGCGAGATGGTGAAGCTGCATCACGAACATGGTGGGTGGTGGTGGTCCGAGCGCGCAAACGGCGCGACGGGCTGGCTGCCGGCCCGCGAACTGGAACTGCTGGAAGAGAACTGCACATGAGCCAGACCAAGAATTTCAACCTGCCCGACCTGGGTGAAGGCCTGCCGGACGCGACCATCGTCGAGTGGTTCGTCAAGGAAGGCGACGTGATCAAGCTGGACGCGCCGCTGGTGTCGATGGAGACCGCCAAGGCCGTGGTGGAAGTGCCGTCCCCGGTATCGGGCAAGGTGCTGAAGCTGTCCGGCGCGGCCGGCGACATCATCCCGACCGGCGCGGTGCTGGCCAGCTTCGAGATCGACCCGAACCTGCCGCAGCGCGCCGATGGCCAGGACACCGGCCACAGCCACGGCCATGCGCCGGCCGCCCCTGCCGCACCGACCCCGCCGCCGATCCCCACGGCTGCAGCGGCCGCTGCTCCGGTGGCTGCCGAAGAAAAGGCCGAGCGCGATGACGCCGGCACCGTGGTCGGCGCCATGCAGAGCTCCAATGCCGTGCACACCGAACAGGCGCTGGCCGTCGGTGGCGTCAAGGCCGTGCCCGCCGTGCGTGCCACCGCGCGCAAGCTGGGCGTGGATCTGGCCCGCGTGCGCGCCACCGGCGCCGATGGCGCGGTGACCATGGCCGACGTCAAGCAGGCGGCGGCCGATGGCAGCGCCAAGCTGGGCGCCGCGCCGGTCCCGGTGGCTGCTGCTGCCTATGCCGCGCCGGCCCCGGCCCAGGTGTCGGCCCCGGTGCAGAGCGAAGCCCGCACCCCGCTGTCCGCCGCCGGCAAGCCGATGCGTACCCAGCCGCCGGGCGTGGTCGCCAAGGGCCAGCCGGAACCGCTGAAGGGCGTGCGCCGCAACATGGCGCGGGTGATGGCCGATGCGCACAGCAAGGTCGTGCCGACCACGCTGAACGACGACGCCGACATCCACGCCTGGCTGCCGGGCAATGACGTCACTGCCCGCCTGGTGCGCGCGATCGTGGTCGCTGCCCAGAAGGTGCCGGCGATGAATGCCTGGTTCGATGGTGAAGCGCTGACCCGCACCCTGCACGCACAGGTGGACATCGGCATTGCCGTGGACACCGACGACGGCCTGTTCGTGCCGGCGCTGCGCAATGCCGACATGCTGGATGCCCGAGGCATCCGCGAAGGCGTCAACCGCCTGCGCGAGCAGGTGGAAGCGCGCTCCATCGCGGCTTCGGAACTGAGCGGCTACACCATCTCGCTGTCCAACTTCGGCATGTTCGCCGGCCGCTACGCGACCCCGGTCGTGGTGCCGCCGTGCGTGGCGATCATCGGTGCCGGCCGGGCCCGCCACCAGATGACCCCGGTGATGGGCGGCGTGGAAGCGCACAAGGTCATCCCGCTGTCGGTGACCTTCGACCACCGCGCTGCCACCGGCGGCGAAGCGGCCCGCTTCCTGCGCGCCATGATGGATGATCTGGCACTGGCCAGCTGATCCCTTGATAGGTGGGGGCCAACCGCTGGTTGGCACCCCATAGGGAACAGAAAACGCCGGATGATCGGCGGCCTTGGCGTTTGCATGGGCAAAGTCGAGCTTGCTCGACTGCCGTTCGCGGAAGGCAAAGGCCGTCGAGCACGCTCGCCGCTGCGTGTCAGCCCACCAGATCGCGCGATGCCACCACGTGTTCGCCCGGTGGCGGCGCCAGCGCCGCATCCACCAGCGCCCTGGCAATGCGCTCGGCCGGGTTGATGCGCCAGCCCCGCGGCAGTACCGGCCCCAGTGCGCCCAGTACCTTCAGCGCGAACCGCTCGCCACGGCGTACCTGCTGCCGCTGCCCCCCGATCAGGCCGGGCCGCACCAGAGTCAGCGAGGCAAAGCCCAGCGCGTGCAGGTCGCGCTCAAGCTCTCCCTTCACCCGGTTGTAGAAGAACGCCGAGCCCGCATCGGCGCCGGCAGCCGAATTCAACACGAAGATGCGGGCCCCCTGGCTCCGGGCCAGGTGGGCGAACGCCAGCGGGTAGTCATGGTCGATGCGGTGGAACGCCTCGCGGCTGCCGGCCTGGGCCATCGTGCTGCCCAGGGCGCAGATCACCGCATCCACCTCCGCCCAGTGCGGCGCCTCGGGCAGGGCATCGAACTGCAGCACCGGGGCATGCAGTTTCGGGTGGCTCAGGCCCAGCGGGCGACGGGTCGGGGCCACCACTGCGCGGCATAGCGGGTCATCCAGCAGCATCGGCAGGGCCAGCCCGCCCACCAGGCCGGTCGCCCCCAGCAACATCACGCGCATACCCACCTCCCCTGCGGCATCCTGTGGCCCATCGTAGCCGTTCAAGCCGTCGGCGGCCGCGCCGATATGCTCTCACCAGCCCCTGCCAGCCCCAGGATTTTCAACCATGACGGACCAGCCCGATCACCGCCCTGCCCCCGGCACCGCCCTGGGACCGCCGGCGCGCGTTCGCGCGGTGTCCGACGACGGCCGTGGCGACCGGGTGGTCCTGCAGGGCGGCTCGGCGGTGGCCCTGCAGCAGTTGTTCGCCGTCGCCGATGCACCCGAGCCGCTGCTGGCCGCCTTTGCCAATGGCATGGCCACCCTGCCCGGCGAGCTGGGCGACATGGGTGACCGCCTGCAGTCGGCCCAGGCCAGCGCGGACTGGCCGCGTTACGGCCGGGCCATGCGGCAGCTGATCGACAAATACATCCGCACCATCGAGCAGCACTCCCCCGACGGCCAGCCCGACAGCCTGCGCCTGTCTGAACAACTGCGGCTGCTGCTGGGCGGCGCAGTGGTATCGCTGCTGCAGCACGACCCCGACCTGCGCGACCAGGCCCAGGCGTTGGCCGCGCAGCTGCGGAAATGGCAGCCGGGCGCACCGCTTGAACCCATCGAACAGGGCGTGCGCGAGCTGGGCCACCAGGTGGGCGTGCGCGCGGAAAGCTGGCAGGAGCAGCAGGCGCTGCTGCTGGAACTGTTCGCGCTGCTGCTGGAAAACGTGAGTGAGCTGCTCGATGACCGCAGCTGGCTGCAGGGCCAGATCGCTGCGGTACGCCAGCTGCTGGCCGGTCCGCTGGAAGCGGAATCGGTCGAGCGCACGCGTGCCGAACTGCGCGAGGTGATCTACAAGCAGGGCCTGCTGCGCCAGGGCATCGACGATTCCAAGGCGGCGATGCGCGGCCTGATGGGTGAGTTCATCGAACGCATGGACGGCATGGCTGCCAGCACTGGCGAATACCACGACCGCATCGGCAGCTATGCGCTGCAGCTGCGCGAAGCGCGCAGCATCGCCGATCTCAACCACCTGCTGCAGGAAGTGATGCACGACACCGGCAAGGTGCAGCAGCAGGCCGCGCAGGCGCGCGACCACCTGGCCAGCGCGCGGCAGGAAGTGGAACGGGCCGAACGGCGCATCACCGAACTGGAACAGGAACTGCGCGAGGCCGGTGATCTGGCCCGCATCGATCCGTTGACCCAGGCGCTCAACCGACGCGGCCTGGACGAGATGCTGCAGCGGGAAATGGCACGGGCGGCGCGCAACAGCACGCCACTGGGCCTGGCGGTGATCGACCTGGATGATTTCCACCAGACAAACGACACCCATGGCCATGCCGGTGGCGACGCGCTTCTGCAGCACCTGGTGTCGATCTGCCGCCTGCTGCTGCGCGCCACCGATGGCGTAGCCCGCCTGGGCGGCGACGAGTTCGTGCTGGTGCTGCCGGAAACCCCCGGCGCCGACAGCATGGCCACGGTGCAGCGTCTGCAGCGCTCGCTGGCCCACCGCGTACTGACCGTGCAGGACCAGCGCGTGCCGGTGCATTTCAGCGCCGGGCTGGCGCAGTGGCAGCCCGGCGATGATGCCGACGCCCTGCTGCGGCGCGCCGACGAGGCGCTGTATGTGGCCAAGCGCCAGGGCAAGAACCGCGTGCAGGCGGGGTAATCCCGCATCACACCGGAACCGGCTCTGGTGGGTGCCGACCGTTGGTCGGCACGCCCTTCGCGGCGCGCGGTCGCTTATTTGCCGCGCAGCTTCTGGAAGCCGGTCACGGCGGCCAGGACGATGGCGCCGGCAACGATGCCGACCACCATGTTCGCCGCTGCACCGATCAGCCAGCCCCATTGCCCTTCGCCACCCAGGCCCTGCACAGCGTGGTGCAGCACCGGCACGTTGTGCACCAGGATGCCGCCGCCGACCAGGAACATGGCGATGGTGCCGGCCACCGACAGGAACTTCATCAGCCACGGCGCGGACACCACCAGGCCACGGCCGAAGGCGGCCACGGCCCCGCCCTTGCGCGACAGGTACAGGCCCACGTCATCCAGCTTCACGATGCCGGCCACCAGGCCGTAGACGAACACTGTCATCGCCAGTGCCACCACCGACAGGGTCAGCAGCTGCTGGGTGAAGGCCACCGTCGCCACCACGCCCAGGGTCAGCACGATGATCTCGGCTGACAGGATGAAGTCGGTGCGGACGGCGCCCTTCACCTTGTCCTTCTCCCACGCCACCATGTCCACCTGCGCATCGGCCAGCGCCTTGCGCCGCTCGGCCTGGTGTTCGGCGTCCTCGTCGGCCGAATGCAGGAAGCGGTGCGCCAGCTTTTCCACGCCTTCAAAGCACAGGAAGGCGCCGCCGATCATCATCAGCGGCACGATCAGCGGCACGTTCCAGCCACGGCTGTGCAGCCAGGCCTCCAGCGCACTGATGGCCAGTGCCGCCGGCACCAGGATCACCTTGTTCACCAGCGAGCCCTTGGCCACCGCCCACACCACCGGCAGTTCGCGGTTGGCATTGACGCCGGTCACCTGCTGCGCGTTCAGTGCCAGGTCGTCGCCGAGCACCCCAGCGGTTTTCTTCGCCGCGACTTTGGTGAGGATCGAGACGTCGTCGAGCAGCGTAGCGATATCGTCGAGCAGGGCGAACAGACTGGCACCGGCCATGATGGATCCAATGAGGGGATGGACGGATTCTGACCGATCCAGTGCCTGCTGCGGAAGCGGGTTCACCGCACGCCCACCGGACCCCGGCCACACTGCAGAGCCGCGGTAGTGCCGGCCGCTGGCCGGCAGCCACGTCGCCCCGCCTTGGCGCTGCCGGCCAGCGGCCGGCACTACCCCCTGTCTTGCCTGCATGGGAGTTCCGCTTGAGCAATCCGTCCACCGCCACGGCCAATCCCCCGCTGGTCAAAGGCATGAACCGGCGCAGCCAGATCCTGCGCCTGCTGATGCGCTACCGCCATTCGGGCGTGTTTTCCGGCATGAACCTGGACGCGGCAGGCAGCCATACCGATGTGCCCGCCGACGGCAACCCGGAACAGTTCGTCAGCGACCTGGAAGCGCTGGGGCCGACCTTCGTCAAGCTGGGGCAGATGCTGTCCACGCGCCCGGACATGGTGCCGGTGGAATTTGCCACCGCGCTGGAGCGCATGCAGGAAAGCGTGGCGCCCATTCCGGTCGAGCGCATCCACGCCATCGTCGAACAGGAACTGGGTGCCGGGGTGAACAAGCTGTTTGCCTCATTCGATCCGGAACCGCTGGGCTGCGCCTCGATCGCCCAGGTGCACCGCGCGGTGCTGCACGACGGGCGGCTGGTGGCAGTGAAGGTGCAGAAACCCGAAGTGGCCGCGCAGCTGCGTTCAGACCTGGAAGCACTGCGCAGCTTCGCGCTGGCGGCCGACCACCTCACCCAGGTCGGCCGACGCGTGCGGCTGCGAGACTGGCTCAACGAGTTCGCCAAAACGCTGATGCAGGAACTGGACTACCACGCCGAGGCCGAGAACCTCGCCCGGTTCGGTCGCCACCTCAAGCCGTTCCGACGCCTGTGGGTACCGCAGCCGCTGTGGGATTACTGCAGCCAGCGCGTGCTGACCATGGAACTGGCCACCGGCGTGCGCGTGGATGCCATTCCCGATGTGCGCCGTACCGAGCAGGCGATGGATCCGCTGGCCGCGGCACTGATCCGCGGCTACCTGGACCAGATCTTCGTGCACGGCGAGATCCACGCCGACCCGCACCCCGGCAATCTGCGCGTCACGCCCGAAGGTCGCCTGGCGATCTTCGACCTGGGCATGGTCGCGCACATGCCGCCGCGTCTGCGCGAGCGCCTGTTGAAGATCCTGTTCGCCGCTGTCGACGGCCGTGGCGAGGAAGTGGCCGACGACCTCATCAGCATCAGCACGCGGCTGGAAGCCTTCGACGAGGAACGCTACCTGCGCGAGACCGGCCAGCTGATTGCCCGCTATGCCGCCAGCGGCAGCTTCTCCGAAGGCCGCGTGGTGCTGGACATGGTGCGCATCGCCACCGCGTCGGGCCTGCGCACGCCGCCGGAACTGAGCCTGGTCGGCAAGGCCCTGCTGAACCTGGAAACCGTGTGCCGCCTGCTGGCGCCGGAACTGGATACGCGTCGCATCGTCGAACGCCAGCTGCAGCACGTGATGCGCGCGCGCCTGAAGAAATCGCTGTCGGCGGCCAACCTGGCCAGCGAAGCGATGGAGCTGCAGCAGCTGCTGCGCGATGGGCCGCGCAAGCTGACCGACATCATGGCGCTGCTGGCCGAGAACCGCCTGCAGATGAAAGTGACGGGGCTGGAAGAATCGCGGTTGATGGAGAACCTGCAGAAGATCGCCAACCGCGTGGCGGCCGGCATCATCAGTGCGGCGCTGATCATGGCGGCCTCGCTGATGATGAAGCTGGACACCGGCTGGCACGTGTTCGGTTACCCCGCCATTGCACTGTTCCTGATGCTGATCGGCGTGGTACTCGGCCTCGGCATCGTCACCAGCGCATTGCTGTTTGATCGACGTGCACGTGCGCGTGAGGAACGCGGGCATCGTTGAAGAAACGGGAAATCGCGCCGTTTCTTAATGAAATCGCGTAGCGGCATTCACGCTGTTTTTACCTGCAGGGCGCGATTTCACCTCATGTAACGAACAAACATTTCAGTCAGGTTCGTGCATGCACTATCGGGTCATCGGCCTGTCATGCATGTGTGCTTGCGACAGCGCCGGTTGGATGGACACGCGTCGGTACGACGTCCATCACCACCTCCCGTCACTGCCGAAGCCGCTTATGCTCTGGATCCTGCTGCTGTCGCTGTTGCTGTTGGCCTGGCTGTTCGTCGCCTCCGATAAGTGGGTGTGGTGGAAGGCGAGCGCGTTCTCGCTGCTGCTGCTCTCCCTCAGCACGTGGTGGTTGATCGACAAGCTGTCCGGCGATGGTCTGAATGCAGCCACGCTCTACCATCTGGGCGCCGACATGGAAGGCGCCGGCATCGCCGACTTCAAGGGCTATATCGCCGGCTACATCGCCCTGATCCTGGTATCGCTGCTGCCGCTGTTCACCACGCGGGTGAAGCGCTGGCGCCGCCCGGGCCGTGGCGGTGCATGGTTTGCCGGGTTTGCGGTGGTGTGGTTCGCCACGATCATGGTCAGCCCGCTGGCGCGCGATGGCCAGCGCCTGTACCAGCAGCTGCGCCCGGTTGATTTCGCGCGCATCGCCCCGGAATACCAGGTGCCGACGCAGCCGCTGCAGCGCCCGCGCAACATCGTCTGGATCTACGGTGAAAGCCTGGAACGCACCTATCTGGACGAGAACGTATTCCCCGGCCTGATGCCGAACATCAACCGCCTGGCCAGCCAGTCGCTGGACGTGCGCGGGCTGGCCTCGGCCGAGGGCAGCGGCTGGACCATTGCCGGCCTGGTGTCCTCGATGTGCGGCGTGCCGCTGACCACCTCGCAGGGCGATGAGAACAGCATGGACCGCATGGGCAGCTTCCTGCCGAAGGCCGTGTGCCTGGGCGATTACCTGAAGCAGCAGGGCTACACCAATCATTACCTGGGTGGCGCCAGCGGCCGCTTCGCCGGCAAGGGGCAGTTCCTGGTCAGCCACGGCTTTGATGAAGTGCATGACCTGGACTGGTTCAAGCAGCAGAAGAAGATCGGCCGCATCCACTACTCGCCGTGGGGCGTGCATGACGACGTGCTGCTGGATACCGCCTACCAGCGCTTCGAGCAGCTCTCGCGCAAGGGCGAACCGTTCATGCTGACCACGCTCACGATGGATACCCATCACCCGGCCGGTCACCTGCCGGTGGCGTGCAAGGGCCAGCGCTATCAGAGCCAGTACGGCAACATCAACATGCTCAACGCGCTCAAGTGCAGCGACCGGTTGATCTCGCAGCTGGTGCAGCGCATCCAGGCCAGCCCGTATGGCAAGGAAACGCTGATCGTCATCGCCTCGGACCATCTGGCGATGCCCAACGATCTGACCCACATCCTCACCCGGCAGAAGCGCGAGAACCTGCTGCTGTTCCTCGGCGAAGGCATTACCCCGCAGCAGCTGGACACCGACGCGGGCACCACCCTGGATTCGGGTGCGACCCTGCTCAGCCTGCTGGATCCGAACCTGAAGACGATGGGCTTCGGCCGTTCGCTCATCGACACGCAGCGCGCGCCGAGTGCCAGCATGGCAAGCCAGCGCGAAGGCGGCCGCGACTACCCGCAGTACCTGGCCTTTGCCCGTTCGCTGTGGCTGGGCGAGCCGACCCGCGAACTGAAGATCGACAGCGATGACCAGGTGGTGGTGGGCCTGCAGCACGTGCAGCCGCCGGTACTGCTGGAATACGGCAAGGACTGGAGCCTGAAATCGGTGTATCTGGAAAACACCTCGCGCCAGTTTGACGATGCCGACCCGGACAACACCCTGGCCTACGTGGACCGCTGCACGGCCTTCGAGGACGGCTCGGCCGACGGCGACTGGTGTGCCCTGCTGGTGAACCGCGACAACGGCATCAAGCTGTTCCGCGATGACGATCTGCGCGGCGGCATCGCCGTGGATGCACCGCTGGAATCCTTCCAGGGCCCTCGCCCGAGCGTGCGCCAGGCGCACATGATCACCCAGAAGGGCCGCCGCACCCGTGCCGGCCAGTACATGCTGGAACTGGTGGCGAGCCAGCGTCCGGACCGGGGCTTCTGGATCGAGGCGGTGTCGTCGCAACGCAAGGTGGTACTGGCCCAGCAGTGGGTGCAGCCGGATGCGGATGGCAGGATCAACGTCTCGTTCGGGTTGGACCACGAAGTGGATGACCTGGAAATCCGCGCATGGTTGAACCATGCCGAGAAGCTGGCGGTGGATACGTTCGCACTGGTGCCGTCGCGCGTGCGACCGCGAGGGTAAGGCGTGTTCTTTTGCAGGGCTTGCAGCCCTGCACCCGCGGTAGTGCCGGCCGCTGGCCGGCAACAGCAACAGCGGGCATTCCGTGGGATGGCGGGGCACTGTGGGTTTGCGGGGACGCCGTAAATACGTCCATGTAGGCTTGGTCGCCGCATCCATGCGGCTCACACCCCGCAAACCCACAGTGCCCCGCCTTCGACAGTTGGCCGGTGGCTGTTGGTGGGTGCCGACCGTTGGTCGGCACATCTGTCAGATATCGATATTCAAATGGGATCCGAGTAGATCCACGCCATGCGTGGATGAAATCCGTCAGATATCGAATGAATTCATCCGTGCCGACCAACGGTCGGCACCCACCAGAGCAGAGCGCTGCTCCGACAGATCGCAGGAAGCTGTCAGAGGTGGGGCGGTGTCGGATTGCGGGGTGTCGGCGGCATGGATGCCGCTGCCAAGCCTACACGGACGTACTTGCGGCGTCCCCGCAATCCGACACCGCCCCGCCTACCCACCGGAAACCCGCTTTTGACGTTGACGTTGACGTCAGCAGGTGCAGGGCTGCAAGCCCTGCAAAAACCCCACCTATTCCGCCGGGGTGTCGCGTACCAGGTGGATGTCGGTCGGGGTCGACAGCGGGATATCCCGCTCCGCCAGGATCTGCAGCAGGCTGAAATACAGATCACTGCGCGTGCCGTACACCTGCCTCGGGCTGGCCACATAGGCAAAGCTGTTGAACGTGATCTGGCCACCGGCAATGCTGTCGATGTAGACCGACGGCGCCGGCTGCTTCAGCACCGCCTGGTGCGCGCCATAGGCATCCAGCAGCGCCTGCCGCAGCCCCGCCACATCGGTGCTGGTCGGCACCGCGAACTGGATCTGGATGCGGCCCTGGTTGTTGCCCATCGTCATGTTGCGGATCGTCTTGGTGATCAGCTCCGAGTTCGGAACGATCAGCGTCGACTTGTCGCCCACCTGGATCTCGGTCGAACGCACGTTGATGCGGCGGATGTCGCCTTCCTGGTCGCCCAGCTTCACCCAGTCGCCGATCTTCACCGGCCGCTCGGCCAGCAGGATCAGCCCCGACACGAAGTTCTGGATGATCGCCTGCAGGCCGAAACCAATGCCCACCGACAGCGCGCTGGCCAGCAGCGCCAGGTTCTTCATGTCCAGGCCCATCGCGGTCAGGGCCCACAGGCCCACCAGGATGATGCCAACGTAGCGCGTGATCATGCTGATCGAATTGCGCGCGCCCAGATCCAGTTCGGTTTTGGGCAGATAGGTGTCGGTCAACCAACGCTGCAGCAACTGCACCACGGCCAGGCCAACCATCACCACCAGCAACGCGATGGCAATACGCGTCGGCTTCAGGGTGATATTGCCGATGACGATGCCGCTGGCCAGCGAACCCACGCGCTCGACAACCGACCCGATGTTGCCGAAGGGAGCGGCCAGTGCCAGCAGTGCGATCAGCACAACAAACGTGCGCAGTACCGCCGACAGCAGCACGCCCGCCTGCTCCAGCCGCGACACGCTCAGGCCGGTACTCAGCAGGATCGTCTGGCCCACCTTGCTGTCGGCGTTGAGCAGCCAGGTGCAGAGGTCATCGACGAACTTGAACAGCAGCATCGCGGCCAGCACCACGATGGTGCCGCCGATCAGCTGCTGGTTCACGAACTTGGCGAAGTTCACGTAGCCCAGCAGGGTGGCAATGATCGCAGCGGTAACGGCGATGTTGCCCGCCACGCGGGCCAGCACCAGCCAGCTGCTGCGCCGCACCGGCACTACGGTCCCTACCCCATCGGCCTGTGCTTCCAGCTTGGCTTCAGCCTCGGCGGTCTGCCGGCGGTGCAGGCGCGCCAGCGTCACCAGCATCGCCATGATCAGGCCCAGATAGGTCAGCGCGATCACGCCGTCCAGCGCCACCGTGGTCACATCGCTGGTGCGCGTGGCCCGGTCGATCGCCACCAGCACCGTGCTCAGCCAGGCCAGCGCGGCCGCCCCCCAGGCGTACTTGCGCAGCTTCAGCGCGGCCGTGTCATCCAGGTTCAGCAGGCGCCACGAGGGCCGCTTCGGCACCAGCAGGCAGGCACTGAGCGCGGCAATGAAGGCCGCCGCAAAAGTGGCATGCTGCACGCCTTCGGCCACGGTCTGCAGGCGCGGCGCGATGCCGCCGATGGCATTGAGCGAAGCGATGAATACCGCCACCGCATAGCCGGGCAGCAGGGTGCCGACCAGCAGCAGCCACATGGCCAGGCCGGATCTGCGCAGGCGGCCGTCGGGCGCGCGCTCGGAGGCGGCGAAGCGCCGGCCCAGCGCGCGCAGCCACAGGCGCAGCGGGAACATCATCACCAGCGCCGCCAGCAGGCCCAGCAGCGGCGTGCCCCAGCCCTCGTTGCGCAGGGCGGTCGCCAGGGCGTCACGCCCCTGCGCGCCCAGCGGGGTAACCCGCGCGATGTCCACCGGCAACTGGTCAGCCACCTTGCGCCACAGCGAGGGCGACAGCGGCGAATCGACCTTCTGGCCCAGTTCCTCGGTGCGCTGCGCGGTGCGCTGCTTGTCGATATCGGTGGCCAACTGGCTGGCGCGCACCGCACTGGCCTTGGCCTGGGCAATGGACGCTGCCAGCGCGTCGCGCTGGCGGGTCAGGTTGCGGCGCTGTGTCGCCAGTTCCGGCAGTTCGGTGGTGCCGTCCGGCGCCGGTCCCAGCTGGGTCAGCTGTTCATTCACCTGGTCCAGCTGCGGCTGCAGGCTCTTGTCCAGTGCCTCGGCGTCGCGCCGCGCCTGCGAGGCCGCCTCGGACAACATCGCCAGCGTCTCGGTGGCCTCGGCATCTTCGCGCTTGCGCGCCACATCCTTCAGGCTGGACTCGATCTTCGCCAGCTGCTGCTTCGGTGTCGGGTCGTCATCCTGGGCCAGCACCGGTGCCGCCAGCAGCAATGCAGCCCACAACAGCAGCGACAGCGAAGGGCCACGCCTCAGGATCGTTCGGAAGAAGGAAAGCAAGCCAGCCACACCGGTTCGCGCGGACCACCGCGCCTGCGCGCGACTATACGGCACGGTGGGTCACGCCCGCGTAGAGTCCCGCAACGCAGGGTTAGGGTCGACCGTTGGTCGATCAAGCCTCGCACCGCAGGGGTAGAGTCGACCGTTGGTCGACTAACCAAAGCGCGGGGTTTTCCGCCAGGAGCAGTCGACCAACGGTCGACTCTACCCGTGCATCAGTACTTCAACCGCAGCTCTTCCACCTGCGGCTGCTGCAGCGCGTACCAATCCTGGAACTCTTCTTCGCTGATCTCATCGGGCGCGTACACGGCGATGGGGTACCAGTCGTGGTCGGTCGGCAGCGGCTGCCGAGGGCCGGCACGCAGGCTGAAGCTGACGCCCTCGTAATCCACCACATCGTCCACCTGCGGCCACTGCTCGCGGGCAAAGGCGGATTCGCTCTTCAACAGGATCACCTGGTACATCGGCACCTCCACTTCGGTTGTATCGGGAAAAAACACGGCGCTGGCGCAAGGATAGCGCTGCACCGCCGTTCGCTGGCGCGCCGCGCGGGCGACGCAATGTTCTGGACGTGGGCCTCGCCCCGGCTTCACCTGCCCATGGCGAGCCCGACGGCATGGTGGAGGTCCATCACCAACGCGTACCAAACCGCCTGTCCATGACCGACCACCCGCCGCTGAAAACCGTCGCCGACCTCAAGCTGCCCCGCTACCTGGGCACCTGGTACGAGATCGCCCGCCTGCCCATGCGCCACGAGCCGGAAGGCTGCACCGACGTGTCGGCGCACTACGAACTGCTGGAAAACGGCAACCTGGGCGTCACCAACCGCTGCCGCATGGACGGCGAGGTCGAGGACGCCACCGGCGAGGCATGCGCCGTGGATAACGACGTGGCTCGCTTGGAAGTCAGCTTCCTGCCCAAGGGCCTGCGCTGGCTGCCCTTCGCCAAGGGCGACTACTGGGTGATCCAGGTGGCCCCCGATTACAGCGTGGCGCTGGTGGGCAGTCCTGACCGCAAGTACCTCTGGCTGCTGGCGCGGGAGCCGAAGCTCGACACCACCGTGCAGGAACATTATCTGGCAGCGGCCCGCCTGCAGGGCTTCGATCTGTCCGAACTGATCCAGACTCCCCACACCGGCCGCCCCACTGCCTGATCAATAGGTAGCCCCATGGACCTCAAGAGCGGTTACCCGTGGTGGGCCGTGAGCAATGGGCTGATCCAGGCCTTCCCGCCGCTGCAGCAGGACCTGCGTTGCGATGTCCTGGTGGTGGGCGGCGGTGTCACCGGCGCGCTGATCGCCGATGAGCTGTCCGGCCACGGCCATGAGGTCGCGCTCATCGAACAGCGCGATATCGGCTGGGGCAGCACCGCTGCCAGCACGGCCCTGCTGCAGTACGAGATCGACACCCACCTGCTGGACCTGGCCCGCCAGTACGGCACTGATGCTGCGGAACTGGCCTACCGCGCCTGCGCCGAGGCCATCCCGGCCCTGGGCGAAGTGGCGCGCGGCCTGAAGAACGTCGATTTCCAGCGCATGGACAGCCTCTACCTGGCCAGCCGCCACCGCGACGTGCCGGTGCTGATGGCCGAGGGTGCCGCACGCCGCCAGGCCGGGCTGGACGCCCGCTGGCTGCAGCCGGACGACCTGCAGCAGCGCTTCGGCGTGGATGCCGGCGGTGCGCTGCTGACGCGCCAGGCCGCGCGGGTCGATCCGTACTGCCTCACCTATGGCCTGCTCAAGCGGGTACGCCGCCGCGGCGGCCACGTGCATGACCGCACCGTGCTGCACAGCCTGGAGGCCACGCCACGCGGCGTCACCGCCCGCACCGAAGCCAGCGCGACCCTCCGCGCCCGCCATGTCGTGCTGGCGATGGGGTATGCCACCCAGCACTGGATCGACCAGCGGGTGGCACGCAACCGCAGCAGCTACGCCTTCATCACCGACCCGATCGACGCCGGGGTGCTGGGCCCCCTGCAGCGCACGATGGTGTGGGAAAGCGCGCGCCCCTACCTGTACCTGCGCGCCACCGGCGAAGGGCGGCTGCTGGTGGGCGGGCTGGACGATGCCATCGACATCCCGGCACGCCGCGACCGGCGGGTAGAGGGCAAGGCAAAGCAGCTGATGAAGCAGCTGCAGCACTGGTTCCCGCAACTGACCCCCACCCCTGCGTTTTCCTGGGCCGGCACCTTCGCCGAGACCGCCGACGGCCTGCCGTTCTTCGGCCCGCACCCGCAGTGGGGGCCGCGCGTGCACCTGGCCATGGCCTACGGCGGCAACGGCATCACCTATTCGATGATCGGCGCGAGGCTGCTGCGCGCGCGCATCGAGCGGCGCCGGCAACCGCTGCAGGACCTGTTCGGGTTCAGCCGGGTGGCGTAACGTCGAACTCGACTCTACGGAATCTTGCCGGCATGCTCGACGCCACGGGGCGGCGACAGGCATCATTCAAGCAACGCCTGTTAGCGTCGGCCTGTACCGCCGCGCATGGCGCGGCCCCTGCCCGTTGGAGCATCGTGATGATCCGTCCCCTGACCCTGCTGCTCTGCCTGGCCAGCCTGCCCGGGACCGTCCTTGCCCAGTCTGCTGCGGGTGCCACGGCCCCGCAGTCCGCCGGGCTGGACCTG
This sequence comes from Stenotrophomonas sp. ESTM1D_MKCIP4_1, assembly GCF_003086895.1. Lineage (NCBI taxonomy): Bacteria > Pseudomonadati > Pseudomonadota > Gammaproteobacteria > Lysobacterales > Lysobacteraceae > Stenotrophomonas > Stenotrophomonas sp. ESTM1D_MKCIP4_1. Next base: position 4,113,188 of record NZ_CP026004.1, read on the forward strand.
TCCGTGCCCCAGGCACCGATGCGCTATCTCAACGATCCCTCCGTGCAGCAGGACCCGCCCGGGACCTACTACGGCGACAAGAGCGGCCCGCGCGTGCACGACGACGCCCGGATCGCCGAAGTGACCGACGACAAGCTGAAGGTGTCCGGCAGCTTCACCACCGGCATCGGCTATTCCAAGAACTACGGCAACTCCCACTACAACGCCGCCACGCTGAACCTCAGCAAGAACTACACCACCGATGAGGGCAAGACCCGCGGGGTCAACCTCAACATCCATGTCAGCGAGGGCAAGGGCCCGGGCTTCGGCCCGTATGGCGGTGGTTTCTATGGCGGCGGTGGCCCGGGGTACTGGGACTACCCGCCGCCGTACGGCTGGTAACACGCTGCGGGCAGCGCTGGCTGCCTGCGGGGCTGGAAACGATCCTGGGTTGCCGGCCAGCGGCCGGCACTACCACCTGCCTTGTAGAGCCGAGCCTGCGCTCGGCTGCACATCTCAATCCAGCCAGCCGTCGCGCTCGCTGTGCAGGATCCGGCCGTCATGGCCGCTCAGGCGCACCTCCACACGCTGGTTGCGGGCATTGCGCGCTTCCAGTGACCAGGTGGCGCCATCACGTTCCAGCGAATGGATCTCACGCAGGCCCTGGGCCTGGGCCTTGGCCAGCACCTGCTCGGTGCCCAGCAGCGCGCGGCCATCGTGCTCGTCGAAGATCTCTCCGGTCTTCGGGTCGACATAGACCTCGCTGAAACGACCATCCGCACGCGTGACATCGGCCTCCCACAGGCCATCGTCGCGCTCGATCTCGTGGATCTGGGTGTAACCGGCCTTGCGCAGGGTCTGTTCGACCTGGGCCATGCCCAGCGGCGCCGCCTGCACGGCCGGGACGAATGCCAGGGCCACGACGGTGGCGAGGGTGAGCGACTTCAACATGGGGGTCTCCTGTTCGATGCCGGACGATTCCGGCACCGCCACGATGCCCGCCACGGTTAACAGCCCCTTAGCCGGCACTGTTAGCCAATGGTTAGCCAGCGAAGGCACACTCGCGCCATCCTCCCCGACATGTCGCAATCGACCTTGACGCGCGCATTCGCCCTGCCCCTGCTGCTGGCCCTGGCCAGCCCCACGACCGATGCCCGCCCTGCGCAGGATCCGGCACAGGACGTCGCGCGGCGGGCCGTGCAGCAGGGCCGCTACGTCGCGCTGGAAGGCGTGGTGCGCGATGCACTCAAGCGTCACCCCGGCCAGCTGCTGGAAGTGGAGCTGGATGACGGTGTATACGAGGTGGAAATCCTGCGCGCCGACGGCGTGGTGGTGGAGCTGGACTATGATGCGCGTAATGGAAAACTGCTGAAGACGGAACTGGACGACTGATGCGCATCCTGCTGGCCGAAGACGATGCGGCGCTGGCCCAGCGCCTGCAGCCGCTGCTGGAACAGGCCGGCTATGTCGTGCAGACCGTGGCCGACGGTCGCCAGGCCGAGGAGATCGGCCAGATCGAGGATCTGCAGGCCGCCATCGTCGACCTTGGCCTGCCCGGGCTGGATGGCCTCAGCGTGATCGAGCGCTGGCGCGGCAATGGCCGCCATTTCCCGGTGCTGGTGTTGACCGCGCGCGGCCGCTGGCACGACAAACTGGCCGGCTTTGATGCCGGCGCCGACGACTACCTGACCAAACCGTTCCAGGCCGACGAACTGGTGCTGCGCCTGCGCGCCCTGATCCGCCGCAGCCATGGCCATGCCAGCCCACGCCTGCATTGCGGTCCGCTGCAGCTGGACGTCAACGCAGGACGGTTTGAACTGGATGGGCAGGCACTGGCGCTGAGCCCGCAGGAGTTCCGTGTGTTGAGCTATCTCATCCACCATGCCGGCAGCGTGATCAGCCGCGACCGCCTGGGCGAGCAGATCTTCGAGGGTGGCTACGACCCGGATTCAAATGCGCTGGACGTGCTGCTCGGACGGGTACGCCGCAAGCTGGGCGTCGATCTCATCCACACCGTGCGTGGCCAGGGTTGGCGGCTGGCGGAAGCATGAGCAGGCGGCAACCCTCGCTGCGGCGGCGGCTGCTGCTGGTGGCCGGCATCGGCCTGGTGCTGGTCTCGGTGCTGGCCAGCCTTCTGCTGGGCGAACTGTTCAAGCGCAGCGCGCGTGACCGCCTGGACAACGAGCTGCAGCAGAACATGCTGACCCTGCTGGCGCAGGCCGAGATCGATCCGGACGGACAGCTGCGTCTGCGGCAGGCGCCGAACGATGCGCGCTTCCAGCGGGTGTTTTCCGGCGCGTACTGGCAGATCGCCGACAGCCACGGCAAGGTGCTGCTGCAGTCGCGATCGCTGTGGGACCAGACCCTGGCGGCCCCCGCGGCTGGACCGGCCGAGCGCAACCTGCCCGGGCCGATGCAGCAATCGCTGCGTGCCCACGTGCAGCAGGTGCGGCTGCCGCGCGCCACCCAGGCCTATGTGGCCGTGGTCGCCCACGACCGCCAGGCGCTGGACGCCGATGTGGCCGCATTCCGCAACCGCACCGCGTTGGCCCTGGGCATCCTGGTTGCCGCCTGGCTGGCGGTGCTGGCCAGCCAGGTGCACTTCGCCCTGCGCCCGCTGCGCGGGTTGGGCAAGCAGCTTGAACGCATCCGCCACGGCGATGCCGAGCGCATTGACCGCCGCCAGCTGGACCAGGAAATCGCGCCCCTGGCCGATGAGCTGGACGCCCTGCTGGACCACCACCAGCGCATGGTCGCGCGCGCGCGCAGCAGTGCCGAAGACCTCGCCCATGCCTTGAAGACCCCGCTGAGCGTGCTGGCCACCGAAGCACAGGGCGAAGGCCGCGACTGGCGCCGCACCCTGCACGAACAGGGCGCGCGCATGCGCGCCAGCATCGACCGTTACCTGGCCGCCGGCCTGGCCGTGGACCACCGGCAAAGCAGCGAAGTGGCCCCGGCCGCCGAAGCCCTGTGCCGGCTGATGACCCGCGTGCATGGCAGCCGCCGCATCCGCTTCCAGATGGATGTGCCGCGCGGCATCGCCTTTGCCGGCGCCGTCACCGACCTGGAAGAAATGCTGGGCAATCTGCTGGACAACGCCGGCAAGTGGGCCCGGAGCGAGGTCCGCCTGCGTGCCCTGGCCCAGAACGGCCGCCTGCACATCGAGATCCGCGACGACGGCCCCGGGCTGGACAACACCAAGTTGGACAGCGTCCTGCAGCGCGGCGTGCGCCTGGACGAACGGGTGGAAGGCAGCGGCTTGGGCCTGGCGATCGCCGCGGAGATCGCGGCCAGCCATGGCGGCTCGCTGCGCCTGTCCAACGAGAACCCGGGATTGCGCGCGAGGCTGGAACTGCCACTGGCGGCGCCGTAGTCGACTGCGGCTGGCGGCACCGTAACGGCCGGTAGAGTCGACCGTTGGTCGACTACCGCGCTCAGCACGGGCAACAGCAGTCGACCAACGGTCGACTCTACTGGGCAACGCGCGGGCAACGGCTGTCGACCCACGGTCGACACTACCGGGCAACGCGTGGGCATCGGCAGTCGACCCACGGTCGACGCTACCGGGCAACGCGTGGGCATCGGCAGTCGACCAACGGTCGACGCTACCGCGCTCAGCGGTGGTGCATCCACCAGCAGTCGATGGCATCCAGCGCGATATGGATCATCAAGCCGATACCGAACAGCCGGGTTTTCTTCGGCACGAACAGGCCGGCATACACCGCAATGGCGGGCGCGGTGTGCAACGGGTGGAATCCAATGCTGCAGCGGTTCGGCGCGTAGATCGGGTCGGCCAGCAGATGGTCCAGGTCGATGATCCACCCCAGCAGCAGCAACAGCCAGGCCGAGGCGAAACGCTTGCGCCAGAACAGCCATGCCAGCAGCGCTGGCACGGCCGCATGCAGGAACAGATGGAAAACCGCGCGCGCGCTCATCAGGCGGGCCTCATCAAGGCAGGGCGCGCCGGGCCAGGCCCGGCGTTCCCGCCAGCATCAGACCAACGGTTCGTCGGACAGGTAGGTGTAGCCGGTCAGGCCGGCTTCCAGCGCCTGCGACAGCTCCTGCGCACGTTCCGGCGACAGCTCGGCCGCTGCCACGCGCTGGGCATAGGCCGCACGCAGGTCATCCAGCTTGTAGCCCACGTAATCCAGCATCACATCGGTGGTGTCACCACGGCGCTGCTGGGTGATCGCGTAGCTATCGGCATCGGCCACCACTTCCACCGCGTCGGTATCACCGAACAGGTTGTGGATGTCGCCCAGGATTTCCTGGTACGCGCCCACCATGAAGAAACCGATGCGGTAGCTTTCGCCATGCTTGATCGCGTGCAGCGGCAGCGACGTGTCCAGACTCTCGTTCTCGACATAGGTCTTCACCATGCCGTCCGAATCGCAGGTCATGTCGGCGATGATGCCGCGGCGGTCCGGGGTCTCGTTCAGGCGCTCGATCGGCACGATCGGGAACACCTGGTCGATCGCCCACGCATCGGGAATCGATTCAAACACGCTGAAGTTGACGAAGTACTTGTCGACCAGGCGCTCGTTCAGTTCGTCCAGCGCCGGGCGGTGGCTCTTCTCGTCGTAGCTCAGGCGCGCACGCACGCCGTGGGCGATGGCGTAGAACAGATCGTCGATGCGCGCACGCTGCGGCAGGTCGATCTGGCCCAGTGCGTAGCTGGCCAGGCCTTCGGCATGGAAGTGCTGCGCTTCCTGGAACAGTTCCACCGCCGGGCGGGTGTCCAGTTCCTCGTGGATTTCGCGCAGATGGCGGATCGAGGCCGGCTCATCGTCGTGCGCGTCCGGCACGCGGCCTTCCTGCGCCTGTTCCACTTCAGACACGTTGGCAATCAGCACCGCGTGGTGCGCGGTCATCGCGCGGCCGCACTCGGTGACGATGCGCGGCGGGGTCAGGCCATGTTCCTCGCACGCATTGGCCAACGGCTGCACGATGTTGCTGGCGTAGGCATTCAGCCCGTAATTGATCGAGCAGAAACTGCGCGAACGGGTGCCTTCGTAGTCCACGCCCAGGCCGCCACCCACGTCCACGTGGGTGATCTTCGCGCCCAGCTGCGACAGCTCGACGAAATAGCGGGTGGCTTCGCGCATGCCGTTGGCGATGTCGCGCACGTTGGAGATCTGCGAACCCATGTGGAAGTGCAGCAGGCTCAGGCAGTCGGCGTACTCGGTATCACGCAGCGACTTCCACAGGTCCAGCAGCTGGCGCGGGGACAGGCCGAACTTGGCCTTGTCGCCACCGCTGTTCTGCCACTTGCCGGCGCCCAGCGAGGCCAGGCGCATGCGCACGCCCAGGCCCGGCTTCACGTCCAGTGCCTTGGATTCTTCCAGCACCAGCTTCAGCTCGGAGGGCTTTTCAATGACGATGAAGGTCTGCAGGCCCAGCTTGCGGCCGATCAGGGCCAGGCGGATGTACTCGCGGTCCTTGTAACCGTTGCAGACGATCAGGCCACCCGGGCGCGACAGCGCCAGCACGGCCATCAGTTCGGGCTTGCTGCCCGCTTCCAGGCCGAAGCCTTCACCGTGGTGGCTGGCCAGGGTGCCGGCCACGCCGCGGTGCTGGTTCACCTTGATCGGGTACACGGCGGTGTAGCCGCCGGTGTAGTCCCAGTCCTGCTGGGCCTGGGCGAAGGCCGCCTGCAGCTTGCCCAGGCGCTGGCCCAGGATGTCCGGGAAGCGCACCAGCAGCGGCAGCTTGGCGCCGCCTTCACGCGCGGCGTCCACCACCTTGGGCAGCGATACCACCGGGCCGTCTGCCCCGGTCGGTCTCACCACCATGTGCCCGGCCTGATCCACATCGAAGTAACCATCCGCCCAATGCGGGATCGAGTAGGTCTTGCGGGCTTGGTCGAGGGACCAATCGGTCATTGCAGTCGGCCTTGTTGGCAATAAAAGGGGGGGCATGATAACGCCTATATGCCCACAGGTTCGTTATCATGCGCGCCCGCGCCCGTGGCAGGTCTGAACCTGAACGGGCCGATCCGTCCGGATGTGGCATCTGTGCCACGCGGCCCCGCCCGCCAGCCCGGCTTCAACCCTCCGAACAGGACCGTACTTCCATGACTGACAGCAGCAACTGGTACATCGAACACTTCGAGCGCACTGGCTCGGCCATCGGCTACCGCATCACCGGCAAGCTGGACGAGGTGCAGTCGCCGTTCCAGAAGATCGAGATCTTCCAGACCACCGACTGGGGCAACCTGATGACCATCGACGGGGCCATCATGCTGACCAGCAAGGACAACTTCTTCTACCACGAGATGATCAGCCACCCGGTGCTGTTCACCCACGCCGCCCCCAAGCGCGTGGTCATCATCGGTGGCGGCGACTGCGGCACCCTGCGCGAAGTGCTCAAGCACAAGGGCGTGGAGAGCGTGACCCAGTGCGATATCGACGAACAGGTCACCGTGATGGCGCGCAAGCACTTCCCGGAGCTGTGCGATTCCAACGATGACGCCCGCGCCGAACTGCTGTTCGACGACGGCGTGGCCTACATGGCCAACTGCCCGGCCGGCAGCGTGGACGTGGTGATCGTCGATTCGACCGACCCGGTCGGCCCCGGCGAAGGCCTGTTCAACAAGGCGTTCTACGAGAGCTGCTTCAAGGCCCTGAAGGACGACGGCATCCTGGTGCAGCAGTCCGAATCGCCGCTGATGCAGCTGGAACTGATCAACGAAATGCGCGCCGAGATGGGCAAGGCCGGCTTCGGTTCGTTCAAGACCCTGCCGTTCCCGCAGCCGTGCTACCCCACCGGCTGGTGGAGCGTGACCATGGCCCGCAAGGGCGAGAGCGGCTTCGACTTCCGCCAGGCCGATTCGGCCGCCAAGACCTTCAACACCCTGTACTACACCGCCGCGCTGCACACCGGCGTACTGGTGACCCCGCCCTTCGTGCAGGCGGCGTTGAAGTAAGGCGTACCCAGTAAAAAAAACCCGCGCTGGCGACAGCGCGGGTTTTTGCTTTCTGTAGAGTCGAGCCATGCTCGACTGCTTCTGCCAGACAGACAGTCGAGCATGGCTCGACTCTACAAAACGCGATCAGATCGCCCAGATTCCGGCGATCACCGCCACCACCAGGCCCCACTTGATGACCTGGTAGGCCACCACGCTGCGCTCGCGCAGCGCCTTGGCCTTCAGGCGCACCTTGTACACGCCGCCGAACGCCTTGTTGACGCCACCGGTCGGGTCACCCGGCAGGTTCGGCGAGGCGCCGCCGGCCAGCAGCGTGGACGCCACCGCACGGTTGAACAGGCCCGGCAGGCCGAAACGCAGCGGACGGGCGATATCGCAGAACAGGATCACGCGGTCCTGGTCGGTTTCGTTGTGCGCATGGTGGATGTAGGTCTCGTCGAACATCATCCACTCGCCATCGCGCCAGCTCTTCTTCACCCCGTCCACCACGATGTAGCAGCCATCGTCGTTGGGCGTGCTCAGGCCCAGGTGCAGGCGCAGCGAACCGGCGAACGGATCGCGGTGCGGGCGCAGTTCGCTGCCCGGCGGCAGCTGCGCGAACATCGCCGCACGCACGTCGGGAATCGACTCGATCAGCGCCACCGTCTTCGGGCACATCGCCTTGGCCGACGGGTGCGACGGGCCGTACCACTTCAGGTAGAAGCGCTTCCAGCCACGGCGGAAGAACGAATTGAAGCCGGCATCGTTGTAGCTGCTCGACGCGGCGATCTTCTGCGCATCGCGCAGGGCCAGCGCCTCATCGCGGATCACCTGCCAGTTCTGGCGCAGCGGTTCCAGCTGCGGCAGCTCCTTGCCCGGATCCAGGAACGGCGTGGTCGGCACCTTCGAGAACAGGTACATGATCACGTTGATCGGGGCCATGAAGCTGGAATGGTCCAGCAACTGGCGCGACCAGCGCGCGCGGACCTTGCCGCGGTAATGGATGTACAGCACACAGGCCACGAACAACGCTGCCAGGACAATCTTGATGATCAAAACACTTTCCTCCAGCGGGCGCCGGACAGGGAAACGAACGATGCGGCCGCGCGGCCTGCACCAGGTGGGGGACGCGGCAGGGGACGGGGACGTGCCGGTGGGGGCGGCCGCCGATGTCGCGGGTCAACAGCTTATGGTCGGCAGCCGATGCGCCGGGGTCAAGCTGCCCGTGCGTGGCAGGCACGGAATGCACGGCCGGCCCCAATCACGAAGATCCAAGCGATTGATTTTACTGCAGATCCCCATAACTGAGACAGAATTGTCCGAAAAAGCAGTACGAAGTGTTCCAGCCACGGCCCCGACATTTCTCCGACAAAACGTGGATTAGCAAACTTGCCGGTACTAAAATTGACTTAACGAAAGTTTAGCTACTCCTCCCCCGTCGTACCGGTTCGCTTGACGCTTCAGCGCCACCCACCGGGTCGTCCGAGACCCCGCCATGACTTCCTCTGTTTCCCCCTCCCCGTCCTGCGGCAATGACGCCGTGGCACCGCTGCTGCTCAAGCGCGGCGATCGCTTCCTCGCCCCCGATGTCTACCGCACCTGTCTGGACGGCCGTCCGGCAGTGGTGAAGGACTATTCCCGCTACCGGGGCACCCCGGTTTCGCTGATCGCTCGCCTGATGGTGCGTCGCGAAGCACGCATCCTGCAGCGCCTGGGCGGCTGGAAGCACGCACCGGCCCTGCTGGGCACCCTCGGCGGCCTCGCCCTGGGCATGGAATTCATTCCCGGCCAGACCCTCAGCACCGCGCAGGCCGTGGGCAATGAGGTCTTCGACCAGCTGCAGCACGCACTCAACCGCCTGCATGCGGCCGGCATCACCCACAACGATCTGCACGGCACGAACGTGGTGGTGAGCGGCGGCGTGCCGGTCCTGCTGGATTTCACCTCCGCCTGGCGCGCCCCGCGCTGGTTGCGCCGCAACCCGCTCAGCCGGCAGCTGCGCCGCAGCGACATGAAGAACCTGCTGAAGATCCGCCAGCGCGTAACCGGCCAGGCACCGAGCGCCGCGCAGGCCGCACTGGTAGCCGACCCGGGCTGGGTCTCGGCCGTACGCCAGGGCTGGAAGCGGTTCTACAAGTGGGCCAAGCAACGGTAAACGCTGTGGGGGAAGGTAGAGTCGACCGTTGGTCGACTGTCGTTCCCATCCGCAACCGAAATGCCCGCGCTGCGCGGTAGAGTCGACCGTTGGTCGACTGCCGTTCCCATCCGCAGCCCGAAATACCCGCGCTGCGCGCGATGGTCGACTGACAGTCGACTCTACCCCGTCGGATTCCGACGTGCCGCCACCGGCGGTGGGTAGAGTCGACCGTTGGTCCACAGCCGTTCCGATCCGCAGCCCGAAATACCCGCGCTGCGCGCGATGGTCGACTGACAGTCGACTCTACCCCGTCGGATTCCGACGCCCCGCCCTCGGGGGTGAGTAGAGTCGACCGTTGGTCGACTGCCGTTCCCATCCGCAGCCCGAAATACCCGCGCTGCGCGCGATAGTCGACTGACAGTCGACTCTACCCCGTCGGATTCCGACGCCCCGCCCTCGGGGGTGGGTAGAGTCGACCGTTGGTCGACTGCCGTTCCCATCCGCGCCCGAAATGCCCGCGCTGCGCGCGATAGTCGACTGACAGTCGACTCTACCCCGTCGTGTTCCCACGCATGTCCGCGGCGCGCTTACAGCGCGTCCGCGTCCAGCTCGCCGGTACGAATTCGCACCACGCCGCCCAGGTCGTACACGAACACCTTGCCGTCACCGATCTTGCCGGTCCCTGCGGCCTTCACGATCGCCTCGACCACCAGCTCCACCTGGTCGTCAGTCACCGCCACTTCCAGCTTCACCTTCGGCAGGAAGTCGACCACGTACTCGGCGCCACGGTACAGCTCGGTATGGCCCTTCTGCCGGCCAAAGCCTTTCACCTCGGTCACCGTAATACCGGTAACCCCACGCTCGGCCAGCGCTTCGCGCACGTCGTCGAGCTTGAACGGCTTGATCACCGCCATGACCATCTTCATCGTCGATCTCCTGTATTCCGGCGTGGAGGATAGCGCCTGAACGCACCCGGCGCGAAACCGCTGCCGCCTGTGCGTCCGCGCGGGCCGGCAGTATCCTTGTACGTGTACGGCCTGCCAGGCCACGGAGTCCCCCCATGATCGACCTGAATTACCTTGATGATCTCGCCCGCCGCCTCAGCGACCTGGTCCCCCCGGGCCTGCGCGAATCGCGCGAGGAACTGCAGGCCACCTTCAAGACCGCGCTGCAGGCCGGGCTGGCCAAGCTGGACCTGGTCACCCGCGAAGAGTTTGAAGTACAGCGCGCCGTGCTGCTGAAGACCCGCGAGAAGCTGGATGCGCTCGAAGCGGTGGTGCGTGAGCTGGAACAGGGCCGCCCCAACGCGGAGTAAGCGCGCACGCTTCCGGCAGCAAACAACGAGGCCCGCATCTGCGGGCGTTGTCAGTTCCCAGCGAAGCAGTTGCTCTCTCCACCTTCAGTCGCTCACGCCCACTTCCATCCCCACCACCTTCCCGCCCTTGGTGTAGTAGCAGAGGTTCAACAGGTCTTCGGCGTACCTGCATACGCGCTCGACCGCGACAGAACCCAGCGTCACCTGCTCCGTTTCGGCCTCGCCCTCTTTTCGCGCTTCGGCCAGGGCCCTGGCGGCCGGGTCGCCGATGGCAATTCCCTTCAGCGTCAGGCCACGCAGGCTCTCGGTCCTGCCCGACGGTGGCTGGCCGGTGGTGATCGAGGACACGCGGATCACATCAACCGTGCGGTCCTTCGCTGCGCCATCAGCATTGGCGATCACCGCCACTTCCAGCCCCGTGGTCGGGTCCGTGTAGCGATGCTGGATCTGCCCCAGCGCAATGGTCTTGTCGCCGGCCCCGTAACGCTGGATCACCTTGCCCTCATCATAGACATGCGGAACAAAGTCGCCGTCGCGGAACGCCTTGAATACATAGTCCACGGCAGGGGTTGCAGCGTAGGAAGAAGCCGCCGAGGTGAGCAGCGTAAGCACAACAAGCAGGGGAGCAGGGTTTTTCATGGGGCTTATCGGTTTCAAAGGCGAAGGAGGGCGACAGAACCTGAGTACTACACGCCTCAGGAAGCAAGAAGCCGGGCAAACGTCACAAAGGCATTGAACACAGCATGGGCGATGATGCAGATGAATATCGAACCATACCTTGCCCTCAATACGTACAGGCAGACAGATAGGGCTATCAAGGATGCAATTCTGATCGCCCCGGAATCCCAGAATTCCGCCGAATAATGGGCCATACGAACAAACCCGTTCCCGCCAGTGTCGCCACTACAGCATTCGAGCCTCGTCTGAGCAGCTCGAATATGACCCCTCTGTACAACAACTCTTCAACCACGGGCGCGACTATCAAGGCCGCTATCAACATGCTCCACGTGCAATCCCCGTGACCAGGCTGAATGCTCGGCAGATCTACCTGCATCCTGACGAGGACCAGATACATTGCAATACCGGTCGCATAAGTCACCAGCCCTGGCATCGCCACCAGCACAGGCAAACGCCACTTCAGCGCACAGACTGCTGATGCATCCAGACGGGGCGTACAGCCCAGAAACCGCGTCAAGGCTACTACCAGCAGAAACACGATGAGCCCCATGGAGGCATGGTAGGCGACGTTGCCGCCGGCGGGCCTGATGGAGATATCGTAGAGTTTCGCTCCGGCGACTATTCCATTCTCCCTCAAAAACGACTTCGCATAGTTGATCTCATCAGCGATGTACTGACACCTGATGTAATCGGACCCATCAGAGAAGTTCGACGTTGCATCACTGCAGCGAATTCTTCGATCAACGTCCTTGATGTCGAAATCCGTACGAGGCAGGCCTTCAACGCCCCCGGATTCGCGCGCAGGCACCACAACGTCAAAAGTGATGTCCATCCTGTATGGACCGGATGCGATGGAAGACAGGGATATCGCGATGGCTGTAAACAGGACGGCCACGGCGGACAGCACATACATGGCCGCAAAGCGACGGACGCCCCGATACGTCAGGCCGTTACTCACGTATCTCGCGAGCACTGCAATCAGAACCCAGTTCGGGGCAGTGCAACGACGCTGTGGGAAGACGCAGCCGAGGCCGGCAGCGCGAGCACAACAAGCAGGGAAGCACGGGTCTTCATAGGCCAATAAGTTCCAAAGAAAAAGGAGATCGGCAGAACCTGAGCACTACATTTGCCTGAAGCATAACGGCATGGATACGTTTCCGGCAGCCATGGCGCTGGGCACGCGCAGGCGCTATCCCTAGCCGCAACCCATGCAAACCCTGATGGCGATCAGCCACGCCCCTGCAGCACCATCAAGCACCTCTCCGCAGGAAACCTCCTATGAGCCTGGCGCTGGTCTACAGCCGTGCCCGCGCCGGGGTCGATGCCCCGCTGGTGCGGGTGGAAGTGCATCTGTCCGGTGGCCTTCCGGTCACCCAGATCGTCGGCCTGGCCGAAGCCAGCGTGCGCGAAGCGCGCGAGCGCGTGCGTGCCGCCCTGCTCTGCGCGCGTTTCGATTTCCCGCAGCGGCGCATCACCTTGAACCTCGCCCCCGCCGACCTGCCCAAGGAGGGCGGCCGCTACGACCTCGCCATTGCGCTGGCCATCCTCGCCGCCAGCAGGCAGCTGGAACCACAATCGCTGCTGCCCTACGAGTTCCTGGGCGAGCTGGGCCTGACCGGTGAGCTGCGGCCGGTGAGCGGAGCGCTGCCCGCAGCCATTGCCGCCGCCGAGGCCGGCCGCATCCTGATCGTGCCGCCCGGCAACGCCGCCGAGGCTGCACTGGCGCAACACGCCGACGTGCGCGTGGCCCGCACCCTGCTGGAATGCTGTGCCGGGCTGACCAACCCGCGCCTGCTGCCGAAGGTGGAGCGGGTGGATACCACGCCGCAGCCCCTGCCCGATCTGGCCGATGTGCGTGGGCAGGCGCATGCGCGGCGCGCGTTGGAAGTGGCCGCGGCCGGAGGCCACCATCTTCTGCTGATCGGCAGCCCCGGCTGCGGCAAGACCCTGCTGGCTTCGCGCCTGCCCAGCCTGCTGCCGGGCATGGACGAATCCGAAGCACTGCAGCTGGCCGCCATTGCATCGGTCAGCGGCGAAGGACTGGAGCCTAAGCGCTGGCGGCAGCGCCCATTCAGGGCACCGCACCACAGTGCAAGCGCTGCGGCCTTGGTCGGTGGCGGCAACCCGCCCTGCCCCGGCGAGATTTCGCTGGCGCACCACGGCGTGCTCTTCCTGGACGAACTGCCGGAGTGGAGCCGCAGCGCGTTGGAGACGCTGCGCGAGCCGCTGGAATCGGGGCATATCCGCATCGCGCGTGCGGCGCGCAGCGTGCAGTACCCGGCGCGGTTCCAGTTGGTGGCCGCGATGAATCCCTGCCCATGCGGCTGGGCGGGCGACCGCAGCAACCGCTGCCTGTGCTCGGATGAACGCATCACCCGCTATCGCGCACGCGTGTCAGGGCCGCTGCTGGACCGCATCGACCTGCATATCAGCGTCGCCAGAATGGATGCGGTAGCACTGCGCGAAAGCACGCCCTTGGGGGAATCGAGCGAGGTTGTGCGGGCACGGGTGGAAGCCGCGCATGCACGACAGCGGGCGCGCGGCGGATTGAATGCCCATCTGGCCCCGGCCGCACTGCGGGCGTGCACACGGCTGAGCGAGGACGATCAGGATCTGTTGGAACAGGCGATCGAGCGGCTGCAGCTTTCCGCGCGCGCGATGCACCGCATTCTGCGGGTGGCACGGACGATTGCCGACCTGGAAGGGTGCGAGGCGATCACCACGCCACACCTGGCAGAAGCGATTGGCTATCGGCAGTTGGACAGGGGAAAGCCAGAAGGATGACGCGACAGCTCAGACATGAAAAACCCCGGCCGCGTGCCCAATGAAGGCAGAGACGGTAACGGGGTGTACGGGCGCACGTTACCTCGCAAGCGGGCGCTTTGCAATCGACCACGCGAAGGTGACTGGAAAGCAATGCAACACGCAGATCTTGAGGACGCGCTGTCTCTGGAACGCTTTGGACGCTACATGGCGTGGGCCGCGGGCGACCGCGACAGAGCCATCGCGCTGTACGGCCACAACACACGCCTTTCCGAAAGCCTCTACACGCCGCTGCAGACCCTGGAGGTCGTGCTGCGCAATCGCATTCACAACGCACTGACCCAAGCCAAAGGCGACACGTGGCTCTACGATCACACGCGAGTGCTACGTGTACCTCACCAGATCCAGCAGATAACCAAGGCCATGATGAGCTGATAAAAGCGGGAAAGGTCGTGACGGCGGGCGGCGTGGTTGCCGGGCTCACCTTCAGTTTCTGGACGACGATGTTCAACAAGGACTACGAGGCGCTTTGGCAACGGATCCTGCACCGAATTGCCGCCCCATCCGCACCGAAAGGACTGAAGAGGAAGAGCTTCTCCGGGCCACTCACTCGCATACGCGTGCTGCGCAACCGGATCGCGCATCACGAACCTATCCTCAGCAGGAACCTGTACCAGGACCATGCTGAGATCCTGCAACTGATCGGGTGGCTTTCCCCCCCGCCTCGATCTGGTGCCGCGAGAACAACCGGTTCCCATGCGTTTACCCGGACAAAGGGATCGTACTTTCCCATCCGCAACACGCTAAACCCTGACGCTGCAGCCTGACACGTCTACCGACGCCATCCTGCCCGGCTCCACATCAGAAGTAGAACCCGATATTCAGGTTCAACCGGGAATGCCACCGCGCCGGGCCGCCTTCGTCGATGCCGATGCCATCGCCGCCAGCAAACCACATGTTGCGACCGGCGATCCAGTCAACGTAGGTAAGCATGATGCCTTTCTGCAGGCTGCAGCCGGTGACGTTCTGCCACGAATCACGCAGCCCTGCACGGTGCCCCACCGGGCGCGTCATGCTGAGGTTGTTGTAGCAGCTCACCTCATCCAGCCAGCCACGCGGCCCGAACGAGTAGGCGACATTGGCACTGGGGACATCCGCCTGCGCCGCAACCTCGAACGGTGCCTGGAAGGCTGCGAGCGCGATGCGCTGGCCGGGCACGTCGTACCGGTAGCGGGCCCATTGCAGCTGCGTGGTCCATCCGTCGCGCTTCCACTGCGCATGCACCGCAGCGCCCTGATGGCCGTATTGGCGATGGGTACGGGTGTTCTGCACATGCCCCGCAAACGCTGACGCGCCCAGCAGAAGCTCGCCGCCAGCCCAGTCACGGGATCGCTCCACGCGGGCGTGCAGGCGCTGCCGTTCGCGGTAAGGAAGCTCCGCCGTCTGCGCCACATCGAAGGAATAGCGGTCGTAGCGTGCCCCCGAACCGTACTCATCGCCTGAAAACCAACCGAAATGCCAGGTGGTGTCGCCACTGCGGTGGCTCAGCACAATGCCGGGATCGTAGTCGTCTTCAATGCCGAGGTAATAGCCGGAACCAAACCAGAAGCTCTGGGAAACCGTCGGCAGCAGACCGAAGGGGACCTGCTGGATACCGGCTTTCAGCTCGGTGCTTTCGGAGAACTTCCAACCGGCATACACGTGGTGAATGGCATCGAAGCCGTCGTACCAGCGGTACTGTGCCGAAAAGGTGAAGGGGCCCGTGCCTGCGTCCAGATCCACGCGCAGCAGCTCCAGCTGCAGGCGGCTGGTCGGCCCATAATCCAGCCAGCCATAGTTGAACCGCACTGCACCACCGGGCTCGAAGTACGGGGTTCCGTCCTGCCCGCGTTCTGCTGCGCCTGCCTGCTGGGTGAAACCCACCAGCGCGGCGGAGATGATGTAGGAAAGTGCTCTCACGACGATGTCTCGTGCCCCTGCTGCAACAGTGAAAGCACTTGATTCTAGCGTCGGGGTGATCACTGCCCAGTGAGGGGGCCGGTGCGCCTGCGGCGGGGGAGGCAGGGGTGCAGGCGCACCGGCAGAACGGTTCAGAGCAGCGCGGTCATCGCATCAACCAGGGTGTCGGTGTCGCACGGGCCGTCGTAGCGGACACCATTGATGAACAGGCACGGGGTACCGTTCACGCCACTGCGTACGCCGCCCATGAAATCACGCTCGATCCGCGCGTCGAACGCGCCGTTGCTGGCGGCATCCAGCAATGCGGAATCCAGCCCAAGTTCGCGGGCATAAGCGCACAGATCTTCGTCGCTCAGAGCGTTCTGGCGCTGGTACAGCAGGTCGTGCGCCTGCCAGAACAAACCCACCTCGGCTGCGGCTTCGGCGAAACGCGCGGCCGCCAGTGCATGCGGATGGATTTCCGTAATGGGGAAGTTGCGGAACACAAGGCGCATGCGGTTTCCCATGGCCTTCTGCACCGCTTTCAGCACGGGGTATGCCTCGCCACAGTAGGGGCACTGGTAGTCGCCGTACTCCACCAGGGTGATGGGGGCGTCCTGCGGGCCGTCGCTGTGGTCGGCGTCGCTCACGGGAATGGAAAGACCTTTCATGACGAAACTCCTGTGGCGGTAGCCGCCGGGGCTGAAAGCGCTTCAAGCGCATCGAGGATGCCGTCGGCGCCAGGGTTGATTCCCAGGGGAGAAATGAAGCTCCAGCGCACCACACCCTTGGCATCGATCACGAACAGGGCGCGCTCGCACACACCGTCCTGCTCGCGGTAGGCGCCATAACGGCGGGCGACCTCACCCTTCGGTTCAAAATCGGCCAACAGCGGAAAGTGCAGGTGCCGCTCGGCGGCAAAGGCGGAATGGCACCACACCCCATCCACCGAAATGCCCACCAGCTGTGCGCCATGCCGCTGGAATTCGGACTGCAGCTGGCTGTACAGCGCCAGCTGGTCGCCGCAGACCGGGCTCCAATCGGCGGGATAGAACACAAGAACCACCGGCCGGCCGCGCAGTTCCGTCAGGCGCAGGCGTTGGTCCGGCGTGGCCGGAAGCTCGAAATCCGGCGCTGGGGTACCCGGTGGCAGGGGCGAACCTGAAGTAGACATTGCGATCTCCTGAAAGACAGCGCCGAGGCGATAAGCACGATGGGTCGACAGGCCCAGACTACGCAGCGACGCACTGCGCCGGTATCGCGCCATGGTCTCCCCGGCTCATACGTTGGTAGGTGTCACCGGCAGAGATAGACCACGCGCGCTCAGCGGTTGATGTCGACGATGCCAAGCACCGCGGCCGTGCGCGCGCGACTGGCCAGACACGCCGCCTCATCCACCGCGAGGTCGATTCCATAGGTGGGGAACACCTGGCGAAGCTTCGGCAGCCACCGCGACTCCGTCAGGCGGTCCGCGAAGCAGGTCTTCACCATATCCAGGGCCACGGAGGCAGCCGTCGACGCGCCGGGTGATGCGCCCAGCAGCGCGGCCAGGGAACGGTCCTCGCACACCACCAGTTCGGTGCCGAACTTGAGGCTGCCTCCGTAGTCTCCACTGTTGGGCTTGATGATCTGCACGCGCTGCCCGGCCACTTGTACCTTCCAGTCCTTTGACTGCGCCTGGGGGAAGAAGGCCTCCAGCGCTTCAAACTGCGCACGATGGGTCTGGAACACTTCGGCCAGCAGATACTCTTCCAGCGCGATGTTGTCCTTGGCCACGTCCAGCAACGGAATGAGGTTGCCCGCCCTGATCGACTCGAAGAGATCGCCCAACGAGCCGTGTTTCAGGAAGCGCGTGGAGAACCCGGCATAGGGCCCGAACAGCAACGAACGCCGCCCATCGATGATGCGCGTGTCCAGATGGGGCACGGACATCGGTGGCGATCCGCTTGCCGCCTTTCCATAGACCTTGGCGTGGTGCTGGCTGGCCAGGCCGTCCACATCACACCGCAGCCAGATGCCTCGTCCACCACGTACAGCAGTGCCGCGGTTTTCATCGGTGCCAGGTGCTGCATCGGACGGTTCCAGAAATGCTTATGTGCGCAGGGCGCCCATGGGGCGCCCTGCGTTGCTGCTCATCAGTGCGGACAGCGGCGCTGTCAGATGTCCTGATGGTGGTGTGCGGGTGGGGTTACAGGTGCGTCGTCGCCCCCCACGAAGTGCCGAACCACGGGCGAGCGCTCGCCGCGATGCAGCGCCCTCAGTGCCTCCTGGATCTGCTTGTCATCGGCCGTGATGCGCTCGTGCTGGCGCAGATGCTCCAGCCAGGACGCAGTGACGAAGTACTCCAGATGGATGCCGGGGCTGGCCACATCTTCTACAACACCCCACACCACGGCGCCATCACGCCGCCGGATGATGCCGAGCTGGTGCATGTGCGTGTGGAACGCCGCACGATCCGCATCGTCAATGCGGTACTCCACCGTCACCAGCACCGGGCCACGATCATGCGCCACCGCCACCGACAGCTCCGGCGCAGGCCAGTGCCCCGCCGGACGCAGGTTCAGTTCCTCGGTGCCGGCGATGCGGACACGCCACACCAGCAGGCCACCGACGACCGCACCGATGGCGGCCACCAGCAGCGCCAGTTCCGGCGAGGTCCGCTGTGCCAACGCACCCCAGCTCAGGCCACCAGCGGCCATGCCCAGCGAGAAGATCATGATGTACAGCGCCAGGGCGCGTGCACGCACCCAGGCCGGTACCGAGGTCTGGGCCGCGATCTGCAGCGAGGACAGCACGGTGATCCAGGCGAAGCCGTTGATCATCATCACCGGCGGCAGCAGGTACCAGCTGCGCAGCAGTGCCAGGCCCACCAGGCTTCCCGCCAGCGCGAGCGTGGCCAGCAGCACCAGCAGGTCGCGGTCAAGCCTGGCACGCAGCTTTGGCAGCAGCAGCGCCCCGCCCACCGCACCAATGCCGATGCAGCCCAGCAGCATGCCGTACTGCCCTGCCCCGCCGTGCATCTGCCCGCGGACCACCACCGGCAGCAGCGCGTTTGCGGCAGCGGCAAAGAAGAAGAAGCCGACCGACTTGATCAGCACCGCCTGCAGCTTGCCGGCCTTCGTGGCGTAGCGGATGCCTGCCTTCAGCCCGGCCCCGAAGCCTTCCGGCGGCAGGCTCGAGGCCGTTGCGTCGCGCTTCCAGGCCCACACCACCACCAGCATGGCCGCGAAGGTGATGGCGTTGAAGGCGAAGGCATACATGGCGCCCAGCTGGGACACGATGACGCCGCCGATGGCCGGGCCGATCGAGCGGGCGATGTTGATGCCGATCGAGTTGAGCGCCACGGCAGACGCCAGCATCGGCTGCGGCACCAGTTCCGAAACGATGGCGGCCTGTGCCGGCATCGCCATGGCTGCACCACAGCCCATGCAGAAGGTCAGCAGCACCAGCAGTTCCGGCGTCAGCATCTGCAGGTGGGTCAGCACGGCCATGACCAGTGCCACCAGCAGCATCCAGCCCTGGGTGTACAGCAGGTACTTGCGGCGGTCGACAATGTCGGCCAGCGTGCCAGCGGCCAGTGCCAGCAGCACGATCGGCACGGTGGTGGCGGACTGCACCAGCGCCACCATCAGCGGCGAACCGGTGCGCTCGGCCATCACCCAGGCCGCGGCCACATCATTCACCCAGGTGCCGATGTTGCTGGCCAGGATGGCCAGCCACAGCGACCGGAACATGCCGATCTTCAATGGGGACCAGGCACCAGCGGCCTGTGCGGGGGGTTGTGACGCGCTTGCGTTCACCATTGCCATGCTCCAACGATTGATGCGAACAGCGTGTCCTGGCCACCGGCCTGCCTGATGGCAGGGCCCGCATCCAACCAGGCCACCTGCAGCTGCCATTGCCAATGTTCGCTGGGCTGCCAGCGCGTTTCGGATTTGTATTGATTGCCAATGCGACGGGGACCGCCTGCCGTACCCGGCAGCGCCACCAGCGGCGACGGCGTGGTGTAGACCGCATCGGCGCGGCGGTGCTTCCAGGCCATCTGCACGCCCAGTTCCGTGGTCACCTTCTCATGCACATGCAGGGTCAGCGTCGGCTGGATGTCCATCAGGTTGGCCGGTGCCAACAGGCTGGCTTCACTGAAGTAGGCCGACTTCGGGTACAACGCATTGAACGTGCCCAAGCGACCATCGTGCAGGTTGCCATCGCCACTGGCGATGTCCGCCTTGGCACCCAGCCGCGGCTTCAGCGGTACATCCTGCCACTGCCAGCCCGTGTCCGTCGCCACCGTCCAGGCACGGATGTCCAGGTCGGCGCCCGCCGTACGCAGTTCACCGCCCTGGGCCACCAGTTCGGTATTCCAGTCCAGACCGCCGTGGCGGCCGAACCAGCGCGTTCCCACGGTCTGCCGCCGCTCGATGCCACTGCCCGCGGCAAAGCGGCCGGCTTCCCTGCGGTAGTCCAGCAGGTACAGATCCCACTGGCCCGGCCCATGGCCGGCGGCGGTGGTGGCATACGCACCCCACAGGTGCGCGCCATGCTCGCCACGGTCATCAAAGGCGCCCGGGCGGTTCTCGACCGCGCGCAGAGCCATCAGGTCCAGCTTGCCGAGGCGGCCGGTCCAGCCAACGCGTGCACCATCGAACGCCAGGCGGATGTTCGGCCCGTCACGCACCGACAGCAGGCGCGAGCTGCCGTAGCCGGCTTCCTGCCGGCCCAGCTGCACGTGCACGCCGTTGTTTTCCCAGCGCCAGTAGGCCTGCTGGATATCCAGGGCGCCGCGATCGGTCTTGCCCGGGCCACCGGCCTTGCCCTCTTCGGCATGTGCACCCAGCTGCACCATCGCCAGCCAGTTGTCCTGGCGGTACCGCGCCGATGCCAGGGCGCGCAGCAGCCCATAGCCATCTTCGCTCTCGCCGATGCCGAACCGGGTCGGGTCGTAGTACATGCCACGCAGGCGCAACGACGCGTCCAGCTGCAGCTGGCCATCGCCAATGCCGGTGCAGGCGCCGCCGTCACAGGCCATCGCCAGTGACGGGGCTGCGAGCAGGGCCAGGGTCAGAACGCGAAGCATGAGCATCCCATTGCACCCCAGAACGAGGTCAGTTCGTTGGTCGGCGCGGCATGCAGTGCGGCATGTCCGTGCGCGCCATGGGCACCGCAGGGCGCGCCATGATGGTGGTGGTGGGCCATGGCCAGACCCGTGGCAGTGCCGCCCACGTGGTAACCACCGAACTTGTTGACCGGCGACCAGTCCGGCATCGCCGGCGGCAGCGGCGCGGCCAGCCCCTCGAAATCGCCATCCGAATGCACGATCTTGCCGCCCACCACCGTCAGCAGGCTGGTGATATCGGCAATCTGGTGGTCGTCAACGCGGAAGAAGTCCGAAGACAGGATGCTGAAGTCCGCCAGCTGGCCAACCTTCAGCGTGCCCTTGGTGGCTTCATCACCCGAGAACCATGCACTGCCCTGGGTCCACAGGCGCAGCGCCTGCTCACGCTCCAGCAGGTTCTCTTCGCCGTACAGGGCCAGGCCACCGACGGTACGCCCGGTCACCAGCCACGACAGCGCCACCCATGGGTTGTAGCTGGCCACGCGGGTTGCATCGGTGCCGGCGCCCACCGGCACGCCTTCGGACAGCATGCGCTTGACCGGCGGCGTATGCCGCGCTGCCTGCACGCCGTAGCGCTCGACGAACGCCTCGCCCTGGTACGCCATGCGGTGCTGCACGGCAATGCCTCCGCCCAGCGCGCGGATGCGCTCGATGTTGCGCGGGGTGATGGTCTCGGCATGGTCGATGAACCAGCGCAGCCCATCGAACGGCACCTCGCGGTTGACCTGCTCGTACACATCCAGAATGCGCGTGATGCTTTCATCGTAGGTGGCATGGATGCGGAACGGCCAGCGCTTCTGCACCAGCAGCTTCACCACGTCATGCAGTTCCGGTTCCAGCTCCGGCGGCAGTTCCGGGCGCGGCTCATTGAACAGCTCGAAATCCGCCGCGGAAAACACCAGCATTTCGCCCGCACCGTTGTGGCGCAGCAGGTCATCACCCTGGCGCGGCGTCAGCATGTCCGTCCAGCGCTCGAAGTCGGCCATTTCCTGGCCCTGCTTCTGGGTGAACAGGTTGTAGGCAATACGCACCGTCAGCTGGTCATCGCGATGCAGCTGTTCGATGACCTGGTAATCCTCGGGATAATTCTGGAAACCACCACCGGCATCGATCACCGAAGTGATGCCCAGGCGGTTCAACTCGCGCATGAAGTGGCGGGTGGAATTGGCCTGGTATTCGATCGGCAGGCGCGGGCCCTTGGCCAGCGTCGCGTACAGGATCAGCGCGTTGGGCTTGGCCAGCAGCAGGCCGGTCGGGTTGCCCAGCGAATCGCGGACGATCTGCCCACCCGGCGGGTCCTTCGTGTCCTTGGTGTAGCCCGCCGCACGCAGGGCCGCGCGGTTGAGCAGCGCACGGTCGTACAGATGCAGCAGGAACACCGGCGTATCCGGCGCGATGTCGTTCAGTTCCTGCAGGGTCGGCAGGCGCTTTTCCTGGAACTGCGTTGCAGTGAAGCCACCCACCACGCGCACCCACTGCGGTGCCGGGGTACGGTCGACCTGGGCCTTCAGCATGGCCATCGCATCGGCCAGCGAACGCAGGCCGTCCCAGCGCAGTTCCAGGTTGTAGTTCAGGCCACCCCGGATCAGGTGGGTGTGGCTGTCATTGAGCCCGGGAATGAGCCGGCGCCCCTGGCCATCAAGAATGGTCGCCTCGGCAGCCCAGCCGCGCATGACCTCTTCATTGGTGCCAACGGCCACGATCCGGCCATCCTGCACGGCCAGCGCTTCTGCGTGCGGCATGGCCGGGTCGAGGGTGGTGATGCGCGCGTTGCGGATCACCAGCGTGCTCATCCGCTTGCTCTGCTCGGGCGAAAGCACCTTGGCAACGCTGCGGCCGACGAAGCCCATGGCCAGGGCAGCACCCGCGCCAACGATGACGTTGCGGCGCGACGGAAGAATCGGTTCGTCACTCATGCCTTCGCCTCCAGGTTCGCGGCCCGCAGGCCATCAACGGAAAAGCGGCCGCCGCCCAGCAGCGCGATCGACAGCAGCGCGGCCAGCCACATCAGCGGGTATTCCACGCCCGTGCCCATCCAGAACCAACCGTGCGGCACGGCAATCCACACCGTGGTGGCGATGAAACCCGCCGCAATGACGGCCGAAATACGGGTCCAAGCGCCCAGCAGCACGGTCAGGCCGAACAGGCTCTGCACCACGGCCAGCACCAGGGCGACGGCCGGGGTGGCCGGCAGGCCGAACTGCGCCAGCTCCTGCACGAAGCCGCCCAGGCCCGGGCCGCCAAACCAGCCAAACAGCTTGCCCAGGCCGTGCGGCAGCAGGAAGCCGCCCGCACTAAGCCGCAGAAGGAGCACTGCAGCATCATGTCGAATGTTCACTTCTGCGGCCGTCTTCATCAGTGGCCGCCTTCCTGCGCGCCGAACATGGTCTTGGCGTACTGGATGCCGATGCCGTAGCCGCCGGCATGGTCACGGGCGATGCCGGTGGTCAGGCCGTAGGTCTCGCCACGTGCCCAGTCGCGCTGCAGTTCCAGCAGGTACTGCACGCTGGTGATCGGGCGCGCACCGGCCTGCACCATGCGGGTGATCGCACGCTCGTGTGCTTCGTCGCTCACGTCGCCGCAGGCATCGGTGATCACATAGACCTCGAAGCCCTGTTCCAGCGCCGACAGGGTCGGGCCGACGATGCACACGCTGGTCCACAGGCCTGCCAGCACCAGGCGACGCTTGCCGATGCGGTTGATCTCATCGATCACCGGCTGGTCTTCCCAGGTGTTCATCGAGGTGCGGTCGAACACGGTCTGGCCGGGGAAGATCTGCGGCAGTTCCGGAAACATCGGGCCGGAGAACGAAGCCTCGGCCACGGTGGTCAGCACCACCGGCACGTTGAAGCCCTTGGCGCCCTTGCTGATCAGCGAGACGTTGTTGCGCAGCGCGGAGATGTCGATGGTGTGGGTGGCAAACGCCATCTGCGACTGGAAGTCGATCAGCACCAGGGCATGGTCGGTCGGGGACAGCAGGCCCTTGGCGGGGGTAGCGGTAGCGTGGGTCATTTCAATGTCCTTTGGGGTTATCAGGTGCTTCGTGCGGTGTAGCGCGTGGGGGTGCAGCCCATTTCCCGGCGGAAACACCGCACGAAATGGCTCTGGTCGAAGAAGCCGAACTGCGCGGCGATCTGTGCCATCGGCTGGCGGCGCTGGCGGAGTTCCTGGCTGGCCAACTCGATGCGCACGCGGCGGATGTAATGCGTGGGGGTGGTGCCAAGGCCTGCCTGGAACAGGCGCGCCAAATGGAAGCGGCTCACGCACGCGGCAGCGGCCACGTCCTCTATCCGCACCGGCTTGTCCAGGTTGCACGCGATGTAGCGCACGGCCCGGTCCAATGCCGCACTGCGGCTGGAAGGCTTCAGGAAGCGCACGTCATCGGGCGGCAAGGGGTGGGCCATCGACAGCACGGTCCTTGGAAGGCAGCACAGCTTGCCGCCGCCCTGCCTTCACACGTAGCCCTGTTGGTTGAGTGAACGACCTACTCTTTAGGGTTACTACTCTCTGGGGTTGCGGCTGGCACCTACCAGATCGACCACACGACGCCCGAACGAGCACGCATCCAGCGAATACGCCCCGGGGCCCAGCAGCAGCAGGCCCAGCGGCAGCACGGCCAGTGCGGTCAGCGGCCCGGTCCACAGCATGATGGCCGTGGCCAGCAGCACTGCGGGCAAGGTCAGCCAGCCTGCCGCCACCAGAACGGAGGCGACCAGCGATGCGCCGGTGTGCCAGGGATCGCTGCCGATCGACCAGCAGAGCGTCGCGGCCAGGCACAGCCGCATCCAGAGCAGACCGAAACCCGGCGCCCTGTCAGGGAACATGACGTACAGCCTCTGCAAGATGGCTCCCCCTGAGCTACGGACATCATTAGTAGCCGATGCAATCACTTCCCACCTACCCCGATCGGGTAGTAAACGGCCCGTGCCCCTGCCCTGCCGGCGTACTGCCAATTCGTTATGCCCGCCCGATCTGGCAGGGTGCTAAGCTCGCCGCACACCCTGCTGACCGGCCGCTGCACGCCTCGTGGGGTTTGGCCCCCACCAGCAGTATCCCCGCATGAATTTCTGCCCCGCGTTCACCAGCCGCTTGCTCCAGGGGCTCTGCCTGGGTGCGCTGCTGGCCGTTTCCAGCCTGTGCCACGCCCAGCAGAGCCCACCGGTCCATGTGGGCTTCACCGGTTACAGCCATACCGCATGGCGCACGGGCCAGGGCGCGCCCGGCGACATCTGGGATATCCAGCAGGACGAGGCCGGCAGGCTCTGGCTGGCGACAGGTTCCGGGCTGTACACCTTTGATGGCCAGCGCTTCGAGCGCCAGGAAACAGCGGCAGGCACCGATGCGCCTTCGCTGAACATGATCAAGCTGCTGGCCGATCGCCCCGGCAGCCTGTGGATCGGCTACTACCATGCTGGCATCGCCCATCTGCAACAGGGCAGAACGCTGACAACCTACCAGCGTGGCGAAGGCGTTCCGCCGGGCCCCGTATCCAGCTTTGCCTACGACAACCAGGGCGTGCTGTGGGCCGCCGTGGAACAAGGGCTGCGCCGTTTCCGCAATGGCCGCTGGGAGAAACTGCCGGCCTCGATGGGCGTACCCGAGCGACGCGGCCATTGGCTGTTCAACGATTCCCGCGGCACGTTCTGGGCATTGGTTGGCCAGCAGGTCTGGTACATCCCCAAGGGCGGCGCGAAATTCATTGCCACCGGCATTGGTGTTGCGCAGATGTCCACGCTGGCCGAAAGCCCTTCCGGCGAGATATGGCTGGCCGACCGTGGACGTGGCGCGATGCCGATCGCCGATGCCCACGGCATGCTTCCCGAGGCCGAGCGCGAGGCACGTCGCCTGCCCACCATCTTTGCCAGCCGCCTGCATTTCACTGCCGATGGCGCCCTGTGGGCCCCCATGCGCCGCCTCGACGGCAACGGCGGTGTGGCGCGGGTGATGTTCGCCGGCAAGAACGCGGTATCGGTGGAAACCTTCAACGTCGCCCAGGGCCTCACCTCCCCCGCCGCAGTGCCGGTGTTCGAGGATCGCGAGGGCAACATCTGGATCGGCACCAACCTCGGCCTCAGCCGGTTCCGGGCGCAGAGCGTGCGCACGCTCACCGAGGGTCCGACCGATCCCTACCGGGTCATCAGCCGCAATGCCGCAGGCGAGGTGTTCGGCTTCGGAGAGGACACCATCCCCTATGCACTGCAGCGGAAGACGCTCGGCTTGCCACGTGCCGGGCTGCAGGCCGCTGCCCTGGCCGACCGCACGCCGCTGTGGCAGTTTGAATGGACCAATCTTGCACTGCGCCGCGGGCAGGAACTGCAGCGCATCGCGTTTCCCGGTGTGGACAAGGGCCAGGCGCCACAAGCCCTGTACTTTCCCAATGCCGACGAAGCGTGGGCCTGCGTACAGGGCACTTTGCTGAACCACTACCACCACGGTGCGTGGCGCAGCCCTGTGGATCTGCAGCGCAACGGTTGCAGCGCACTGGCGCCAGATGGAAAGGGCGGGCAGATTGCAGGCTTTACCGATGGCGCACTGGCGCTCTACAACGGCCAGCACCTGCAGACACTGGGCCCGACGGATGGGCTGCACATCGGCCCGATCACCGCGATCCTGGCAGAGGCCGATCTGCTCATCGTAGCCGGTGAGAAGGGCCTGGCCATCCGCCAAGGTGGCGGGCCGTTCGGCAACGTCAGCACGGACATTGCCGGTGCCTTGGAAGGCATTACCGGCATCGCGGTCGATCAGTCGCGTCAGCTCTGGCTCAATGGTGGACGCGGGCTGGTTCGGCTCGATCTGTCTACCTCCGTCGAAAGCGCCAGCCAAGGCATCGTCGTCTCGCCGCGCCTGTTCGATGATGTCGACGGCATGCCGGGTGTTGCCCTGCAGAGTGGCCCGCTTCCCACCGCACAACTGGCCAGCGATGGCCTGCTCTGGCTGGGCACCAACCAGGGCCTGGCGTGGCTGGATACCCTGAAGCCCAACCGCAGCCGGTTTGCACCGGTTACCAGCATCGGCAACATTCACTACGACGACACGCAGGTGCCGCTCACCGATGGCACCACGCTGCCTGCCGGCATCACCCAGCTGCAGATTGATTTCATCGCCCAGTCGCTGGCCAGGCCGGAGCGGAACCGCTACCGCTACAGACTCTCCCGCGTCGATGCGGGCTGGCGCGATGCAGGCAGCGCCACCACCGCCTACTACACCAATCTCACGCCGGGCACGTACACCTTCGAGGTCATCGCCGCCAGCGAGGATGGCGTCTGGGGCGCCGCCCCCACCCGCGCCAGTTTCACCATCCAGCCGCTGCTCACGCAGACCTTCTGGTTCCGCAGCCTGGTGGTCATTGCCATCATCCTGCTGATTGCCGCTGCGGCCCGCATGCGCGCCAGGAACATCACCGCGCTGGTGAAAGCGCGGTACGAAGAACGCCTGCACGAACGCGAGCGCATTGCGCGCGACCTGCACGACACGCTGCTGCAGGGCAGCCAAGGGCTTCTGCTGCGCCTGCACGCGATCAGCGTAATGCCCGCCCTGCCGCCCGGCGCGCAGGAACGTCTGGAGTCGGCCATGCAGGCGGCAGAAGACAGCCTGCGCGAGGGCCGCAACCGCGTCATCGCGCTGCGGCAGGAAGCCGACCGCCGCACGGATCTTGTCGCGGCCTTCTCGGATGTCTTCCGCGAGGACGAGCAGCCGGAAGACCGTCGCCTGCGCGTTACCGTGGAAGGTGAGCCCACCCGCATCCGCACCGACGCACTGGAAGAGATCTACCTGATCGGGCGCGAGGCCATCCGCAACGCCGTCGAGCACTCGGGCGCGTCCGCCATCGAGGTCGAGATTGCCTACGGCGCAACGTTCCGCCTGCATGTGCGCGACGATGGCCAAGGCATGGAACCGGACCGGGTGCGGGAAGGGCATTGGGGCCTGCAGGGCATGCGCGAACGTGCCCTGCGCCTTGGCGCACAGCTGGAGATCTGGTCGCGCCCCGGCCTGGGCACCGAAGTCGCGCTGTCCATTCCCACCCATCAGTTGCAGCAGACCCAGAGGCCCACGCCGTGGTGGCGCCTGCGGGCACGGCGGAGACGTTGATATGAATACCCCCATCCGCATCCTGGTGGCCGACGACCATCCCCTGCTGCGCGAGGGCCTGCTGGCCCTGCTGCAGAGCAGCCCCGACATGGAACTGGTGGCCGAGGCCGGCGATGGCGCGCAGGCGGTCAGCGCCTACCTGGAACACCGCCCGGATGTTGTGCTGATGGACCTGCAGATGCCGCGCATGGATGGCATCGAGGCCATTGCCCGCATCCGCGCCACCGCGCCCGAAGCCCGCATCATCGTGCTGACCACTTACAGCGGCGACGCCAAGGCGGTCAGAGCCCTGCAGGCGGGCGCCAGCGCCTATCTGTTGAAGGACATGCTGCGCCACGAACTGCTCTCGACCATCCGCCTGGTGCATTCCGGCAAGCGCGTGCCGTTGCCGGTGGAAGTTGCCACCAACATCGCCGCGCATGTCACCCTCGATGCGGTGTCGCCCCGCGAGATCGAGATACTGATGCTGGTTGCATCGGGCTATTCCAACAAGCGCATCGGCGATCAGCTGGGCATTTCCGAGCAGACCGTGAAGGCACACATGAAGAACGCCATGGCCAAGCTTGGCGCGCGTGACAGAACACATGCGGTCACCTTGTCGCTGCAGCGCGGCATCATCCATCTCGATGATGAGGATGGCAAACCGCGTTGAGGTTGCGCTGCTGCATCGGCGCGCGGGTGGGGTGCTACGCTGCGGCACACGGGAAGTGACGCTGCAACGGTTGAGAAGGAGCTCGATGAAAGCTGCGCTGGCGGTGTACGCAACGCTGTTCTTTGCCATCTATCTGTACGGGCTGTTCCACCGCCTGCGGGAGCTGCCGCAGGACATCCGCGCCCAGGGAATGAAACGACCGCTGTTGGGCCTGATTGCCGCGCTCTGCAGCAGCGCCATGTTCGTTGCGTGCTTCGGGTGGGTTGCCCAGCACGGCATCGGCCCACGCTATCTGTGGTTGACGGCATTCGTGGTGGTGGTGGTCAGTCTGCTATGGAGCCCGCGTTATGTAGCGCAGATGCAGAAGGAGCATGGCCGGCGGATGGGGCTGTATGGGTACCTGCTGAATACTGCGTTGTGCCTGCCGATGGATGTTGTGTTGTTTTTGTATGCGTTCCGGTCTGGGCATCTTTGGGAGGGTTGAGCTGCTCGGCATCAACTCAAACGGCCGTTGAGTACCCACGCACGCTCTTTCACGGCCGTATCCACACCAAGCATTTCGAGAAGAGTCTCAAGCCTAACAGTCAGGGGGCGAGCACTTGGCCCTTGAGAGTGCCCGCGTTCTTCCCGAAGTTGCACTGATGGCACGCGGCCTGGATGTATTCGATTGAGTTCGACCCGCCACGGCAGACAGGCACCTTGTGGCCCTTTGTCCAAGTGTGTGTGGGTCGAGAGGGGCCGCAAGAAGTATCCAGTGCAGCGTGTGGTGGCACCAACGTGGAAGCTGGCGTGATTCAACGATGTCCATGCCATGTCATGGCCCATATATCGTGCCAGCAGGAAGCCAACTACAGATTCGATATGTAGCAAAGACTTCAGCTGCGGACACTCCAGAATGCCGTGTCCGATTCCGGACAAACCGACTGGAGTCGAACGAAGATCCGCAATCGCATCCAGACCCAGCGCATCGCCCCAAACGCCATGTACGCCCAATTCCCCCGGACCTTGATGAATGGGAGCAGAGAACGCAATGCGGGAGCAGAACCTGATTTTCCAGCCAAAGCTTCGTCTGATCTGCGCCCGGCCGGAAGCGGCCTTTCCCTATCGCCGACAAATCTCCCTGACTCTTATCCAGCCTGACTCAGCCACATGCTGAAAACAGACAGATTCATTCAAAGAAGAAAAATTCCTCGCTTCACCGCAATAGTGACTGCATGTGTTCTGTCCTTGGCCCCAAGCTTGGACATGATGCTCTTCATATGGGATTTCACCGTTGTCTCGGTCAGCCCACAGTGGCGAGCAATCTCCTTGTTTGAATTTCCATCCGCAACCATGCGAAGAATCTCGATTTCGCGTTTGGAGAGTCGCTGATCGTGGATATGCGTGGCCAGCTCCAACGCCAGGTCGGGCGCAACGACGCGCTTTCCTTGATGGACTGTCTTGATCGTGCTGACCAGGTCCGCCTTCAACATGTCTTTGAGGATGTAACCCCGCACACCCGAAGAGAAGGCCTGCATGACCTGAACATCCCCGCGATAGGTCGTCAGCATGATCAAGGCGACAGCAGGATCCAATTCTCTGGCCGCCCGACAGAACTCCGCGCCATTCATGACCGGCATCTGGAAATCGACCAACACCACATTGGGGTGGAAACGCTTGAGCGCCTCCAGCCCCTCAATCCCATCCCCCGCCTCACCTACGACGACCATGCCCTGTTCTTGTGACAGCAGCGTACGGATGCCATCCCGCATCAAAGGATGATCATCAATGATCAGGACGCGAATGTTCTCATCCATGCGGATTAAGCCAGATCAACAAGGGTCGGGGGACCTGTTCAGATTACACGCAGCCATTCCCCCCTTCTAGACCCATCAACGCGCGCATCAGCCCCTTTTGGCGCCGAAGCGCCTTGCCAGGGCGCTTCGCCAACGACCCGGGGCCTTCCGCCTCTTTCCGAAGGCCACGCCAGCTGGAATATGAAGCTCAATGCGCGTGCCCAGCTCCAGGCGACTCGCGATGTGGAGGGTGCCCCCCAGACGCTGCGCACGCTCACGCATTCCCGCTAATCCCCAGTGGCCAGGCCGACCGCCAGCCTGCAGGATTTCCGGCTCTATGCCATGCCCATCATCGCGAACTTCCACACAGAAGTCCCTACCCGTTCTTCGGAAGCTGAGTTCAATTCGCGTGGAATTTGCGTGGCGCAACGCATTGATCAGCGCCTCGCTGATGATGCGCCGTACCTCCGCATTCACCATCGGCGTCAACTGAAGCGTCTCGTCACCCTGCAGGATTTCAAGCACAGGACCCGTGCCATCCCGGAATGCTTCTGCAACCGAGTTGAGATAGCCGGCCAGATCGGTGTCATCCTGCCCCGGACGCAACTCGCCAACCCTCGCTCGCCCTTCTTTCATGAGCTCTTCTGCCTGGTAGAGCGCGGCGGAAATCGAAGACTGGCCTCTGGTTGAATCCGGCAGATTGTCCATGATCACCTGCAGCTGCAGGATCAATCCTTGAACGCCCTGAAGCAATGTGTCATGCAGATCGCGCGCGATCTGTTCGCGCTCCAGCGCTTGAGCCTGAAGACGATCACGGACGCGCTGGGAAGTGCGCGCGGTATGGAGGCGAAGCAAATAGTAGATAACCAGCACCAAGGACAAGGCCACTACCAGTCGGAACCACAGTGTCTCGTAGAAGTAGGCAGGGACTACGAGATGAACGCGATCTACAGATGTGCTCCACACGCCATCGTTGTTCGCCGCCATCACCTCGAAGTCATACTGTCCCGGAGACAGATTGGTATAGCTCGCTTCCCGATTGAGCCCAGTCTCTCGCCAAGCATCCTGAAATCCCACGAGTCGATAGCGAAACCTTGCTTTCACAGCGTCTGTCAGCACCGGAGCCGTGAATGAAAAGACCACCTCACGCTCTCCTGTCGGAAGCGTGATACGAGGCCGCGCCGAGCGGACTTCCCCGCCAGCTTTCAGCGTCTGAATCTGAACCTGTGGTGCGCGTTTGTTGCGGCTGATCGCCGCTGGATCAATGCTGGCAAGACTGTTTGTGGCCACCCAGATCCGCCCATCGTCTGCCTGGGCCACAGAGGGCAGCGGAGGAGTCTGAGAGGCGCCTCCGTCCAACCCATCGCGATAGTCGAAACTCTCACTGCGCACTCGATAGTCCGGGTCTATGACCGCGTGTTCCAACTCATCAGCAGACACGCGCACCAAGCCATCTATCTGACTGACCCACAATTCTCCGCCCGCGGTCATGACCAGTCCGCTCACGCCGACAAACTGGCCTTCTCGCGGGAGAAGCGAGCGAAAACCCCCAGGCGTCCTGATGGCGATCCCGTCGCCTCCTGCCAACACCACTTTCCCTTGCCCCACAGCGATGTTCTTGATCGTACCGATGCTGAGCCCATCGTGAGATGTGAACTTCTCAAGGTGGCTGCCGTGAATGCGGAAAAGTTGATCATCAGGGCTTCCAAGCCAGAGATCGCCCCGCTCATCGGTTGCAAACGCGGTCACCATATTGGGCAACTGGTTAAAGCCTCCCCGATCAATCCACTGGCGTCCGTCCCATTTGAATACGCCAACGTGTTGAGACGCAAACCAAGGTGCACCACCACCATCAACACCGATTGCCTCGATGAACGTCCCGCTCCTCATCGGCGGCAGGGGCAACTTGGTCACCACGTCATTCTCTACGCGTAGGAGCTCCTCCCGGTCCCAGCCACCAATCCACGTGATCCCGCTTCGATCACGATAGATGTAGGTCAGCCGAGAGCCGGCTTGTTCGAGATGCTGATTCTTCGGCCCAACAGAGAACAAGCCCCGACCATATCCAATCATGTAGATGCCGCCACCGGTTCGAGCAGCGATCCCGCCCGTGTTCCCTGGATAGGCAGATGCGCTTACGCGATTGGGCCGGAACCGGGCTATGCCTCCATAGCTTCCGGCCCAGATGTTGCCCTCGCTGTCGATCAGCATACAAAGAGACGCGAACGATTCAGTGTCTTTCACCGCGGTTTCCCCAAGCAGGGGACGACCTTCCGATGACATCGGATGCGGGACCTGCGCGGAAAAGACCCCACGCGCGCTATTGAAGAACACTCTTCCGTCAGGCGTAGCGAGGATCGTCCCCCCCTTGTAGGTGTCCCAATGCAAAGCTTCCTGGCTGGCCTGGAACTGCCTCAGA
Source organism: Stenotrophomonas sp. ESTM1D_MKCIP4_1 (assembly GCF_003086895.1). Taxonomy (NCBI): domain Bacteria; kingdom Pseudomonadati; phylum Pseudomonadota; class Gammaproteobacteria; order Lysobacterales; family Lysobacteraceae; genus Stenotrophomonas; species Stenotrophomonas sp. ESTM1D_MKCIP4_1. Next base: position 4,145,950 of record NZ_CP026004.1, read on the forward strand.
CCGAAATAGACATCGTGAAACCAGATAGCCCCGGATGCATCCTCAGCCAGCTTGCCGTATCCAGCGCCCTTCGCAACGAGCTCAAATGGAAGCCTTGGCGCCTGCTGGCGGAACACCCCTTCGTTGGTCGCCAACCACAAGCTGCCATCACGGGCAAAGAGCGCATCGAAGAACAAAGCTCCATTGAACACACCCTGATTTCTCAGCTCGACCTTCGGGCCATCTGGCTCCAGTGCGAGCAGGGTCGAATTGGTCAGGATGCGTACTCTCCCGTCATGGCCGATACTCAAGCACAAGACGTCCCCGGTACCTTCGGGCAGGTTGACCGTTTTCCCGATACGGCCGTCCTTGAAGAGGGTGACCGAATGACCTGCACCAATCCAGAGCGCCCCCTTTGCGTCAACGACCAACGCCCTGATCGAATTGGGCAGCTTGGGAAAAAGGGGCGGCTCGATACGCGTGAACTGAAGACCGTCGAAGCGATAGAGACCCGTGCTGGTGCCCAGCCAGAGAAACCCATCAGGGGTCTGGGCAAGCGCACGCACATCCGTGGGCGCTCCTTCGCGCGCGCTCCACTGTGTGGTGGTGTACTGGGTCTGTGCAAACGCCGGGAGGCTGAGCAGAAGCGCAAGGAACAAAAGCACCCTGTCAAGCCATAACGGCTTGAATGACTTTGCCTGCTGAAAGCCCAAAGTAAGCCGCATGAATCCCCGCTTTGCTCCAATGTCGACAGGCGTCCCGCAGGTCCGCTTCAGCGGTCCCCTCTATCGCGCCAGTATAGTAATCGACGGGATGGAGGCGCCATCTGAAGGGGGAGACCACGCCTTGAACTGTTCGCCCCCAACGTCTTCGCGCCGCCGTTTGCCTGCTCGTCCTGGACCGGCGTCCTGGGCCCTATGCTGACACCGCCCTAGTCCATGACCCTGCCACGAGGATCATCGATATGCATGGCAGCTACGTCGTAGCGAACGCCCTCTCGATGCAGGATCTGGACATTCTTGACAACGGTCGCGAGCGCTTTGAGAAAGGCTTCCCCATTCTCATGAGCTTCGTAAGCCTCCAGGCTCTCGTATCCTTCGACCAGATGGAATGCGTTCTCATCGGTAATATCCGCAGCAAAGGCGTAGAAGATGCAGCCGGGAATCTTCTTGGCAGCTTCCATATCCGGCTTTACCGCCTCAATGAAAGTCAGACGATCCTCTGGCGCAACTCGATAATAGGCGCTCACAACCACTCGGGTGGGCCTGGTCTTGTCATGGTCACTCATTCGCTGCACTCCGTCTCTAAAGGAAAAATATGATTCAACTCGCACCACGCGCGTCCCTGCGTTCAATCTCCCGGGCTAGCGCCATACCTTGAACGCCTTGCGCATCTCCTCGGAGAAAATCTGCGGCTGCTCAAAAGCGGCGAAGTGCCCACCGTGTTCGACTTCGTTCCAATAGAACAGATTTGGCCAGGCCGCCTCGGCCCATGCTTTAGGCGCCCGATAGATTTCTTTGGGGAATATCGTCGCTCCCATGGGCAGATCGATGCGTCCTGCAGTGAACCCAGTGGGCCCATTGCGCGAGTTCTGCCAGTAGATGCGTGCGCTTGAAGCCGATGTATTGGTGAACCAGTAAAGCGAGATGTTGTCGAGCATCGCGTCGATGGGCAACGCATCCTCGGGATTGCCATGATTGTCGGTCCAGGCCTGGAATTTTTCATAGATCCAGCAAGCCTGACCAACCGGCGAGTCGGCCAAGCTGTAGCCGATCGTCTGCGGCTTTGTTGCTTGTTCCAGGAAATAGCCGGACTCTTCGCGCGCAAACTTTCCGGCAGCTTCGATTGCCCGCTTTTCTTCGGGCGTCGGGTTGTCAGGGAGCTTGTCGGGGAATACCAGTGGCCAGTTGACGTGCGCAGCCACAAGACCCTGCGGCTTCAAGTGGCCCAACGCATGCGTAACACCAGAGCCCCAGTCCCCTCCCTGGGCAACCCACTTCGTGTAGCCCAGCCGCTGCATGAGGGTCGCCCAGGCCTTGGCGGTGCGCATCACATCCCAGCCCTGTTCAGTTGGCTTGTCAGAGAAGCCGAAGCCAGGCTGAGAGGGCACCACGACATCGAATGCCTCCTCTGCCGTGCCCCCAAACGCGGTAGGGTTCGTCAGGCGCTCAATCACCTCCAGAAATTCAACGACGGAGCCAGGCCACCCGTGAGTGAGGATGATTGGCAGCGCATTGGCGTGCTTGGACTTTGCGTGGATGAAATGGATGCCCAACCCGTCGATGCGGGTCCTGAATTGTGGGAACGCGTTGATCCTGCGCTCGAACTTTCGCCAGTCATGCTCGTTCGCCCAATGCATGACCAGACGCCTCGCCTTTTCCATCGGAACACCTTGGCTCCAATCAGACACGGTTCCAGCATCCGGCCAACGCGTTTGCTTCAGTCGGTTCCGCAGTTCCCGAATCTCCTGCTCAGGCACATTGACCAGGAACGGAGTAATTGCCTCCGTCGTGGGCGGTAGATCAGAGGAGGACCGGGCGCCGCCTCGCTCGAACAGACCGTGCGCACTTGCGCCGATGGAAGCAGCGGGAAGCGCCAGAGCAGCAGTGCCAGCTCCAAGCTTCAGGAAGTCGCGACGTGATACATCATTGGCAAAGTTCATGATCGTTCCTATCAGTACAAGAAGGCCGCGATTCTGGCGAGCGCTTCAGCAGGCTTTTCTTCAGGGATGAAGTGGCCACTTCCTTCGACCTTCACGACTTCGGCGTTGGTCGCATGACGGCCCAGCGTGTCTTTGAGCCAGCCGTAGCCAGGCCCGCCCAAGGCAAGGATTGGGGCGGCAACTGGCGCATACGACTCTCCATCCAGGATGTCCTGCGGAAATGCCTGATACCACGCATCTCCCGCCCTGATGGCGTCAGCAGTCATATAGGCATCGGCATATACGGCGCGATCTCTGCTATCGATAGCCGCATCGTTCTTCACCAAGTAGTGGAAGAACCACTCCTGCTCGATATTGATGCGTCCCTCCAGCAACTTCTCTGGCAATCCCTTGACCTGATGAAAGGCGAACCACCACGGGTAAGGATGATCATCATCGATGCGGTCACCAAAGGTGCCCGCCGGCGGCAGTAGCGGCCATTTGGCCAAGCTGGCATCGGGGTGCGCCACATCCATCATGACAACCTTGTCAGTCAACTCCGGATAGTTGGCCGCGAACGCGAAGGCCACCATCGACCCAATGTCGTGCCCGATGACACTTGCCTTCTTGTAGCCAAGATGCCGGACCAGGCCCGCAATATCTTTGGCCATCGTCTTCTTGTCATACCCGCCCTCCGGCCGGCTCGACTCCCCCATGCCGCGCAGATCCACAGACACTACACGGTGGCGTTCTGCCAGCTCGGGCATCATCTTGTGCCATTCCCACCACGTCTCAGGCCAACCGGGCAACAGGACAACAAGATCGCCCTTGCCCCCTTCCACATAGTGCAACTGGATCCCATCGACTTTTGCGGAGCGGTCCTCAAACCCGGGGAGCTCCTTCAGAAGATCGGCATTGGTGTAATGCCGATCTTCGGCCGCAAATGCCCCGCTCGCCCACAGTGAGGCACACAGGGCCATGCCCACCCAGCAAAGTGGCAGCTTCACACGCTTCATCATGCTTCTCCTAGAGGGATTGCTCGCGCCTGCTCAGCGGCCAGGACGAGCTTTGTGAAAACTTGAACATGGTGACAAGCACGATCGTCAAACCCGCAGCAGCAAAGAACGCCAGCCGAACGCCACCGTAGTTGGTCAGCACTCCACCGAGCGCTGAGCCAGTTGCAAGAAAGACCTGGAAGATGGACACCATCACCGAAGATCCCGCCTCGAACTGATCGGGCGCTGCGCGCTGAAGCCAGATCTGAAGCGATACCGGAATTGCTCCGAACGCCAAGCCCCAAAGGGATACAAGCGCCATCACCAACCAGGCGTTCGTGGCGAACAGTGCAATGCACAGGAGACTTGTGCCCACAATCAGCGCTGCAAGCAGGGCAAATTTTCGTGGCGATTGCGTTGCCCGCCTTCCCGCAATTGCCACCCCGACCATTCCAGCAACGCCATAAGCCGCAAACGTGGCGGAGAACGCTTTGTCGGATAGGTGTGCGGCGCCTTGCAGCATAGGCGCCATGAAGGTGTAAGCCATGAAATGCGTGCAGGCGAGCAGCCCAGCGACCGCTAGCGCCTGACGCGCCCCGGGCATCCGGAACAACGCCGCAAGATTGTTCCAACCTACAGCGCCAGTAAGCGTGCGACTGGGGATGGACCACCACTGCAGTGCCGCGACAGCAGCAGATGCACAGGCTGAAGCAACGAAAGCGGACCGCCAACCCAGTGCCTGGCCAATCAAGGTTCCTATTGGCACGCCGAGCACCGTCCCAATCGAAATGCCCCCCGCGACGATGGCGATCGCGACACCGGCACGCTCTCCGCGCACCACACTTACCGCAGTCGATGCCGCGAATGTCCAGACTCCCCCCACCGCCACCCCAAGCAACAGCCGCGACACCAACGCCAAAGACAGCGAGTCCGCCAGCGCCATCCCTAGCGCTGAAAGGCACATCAGGACCGTCATGGCCGGAATGAGCGTTCGTCTTGATACATGTCCTACGGAGACAGCAAACACAGGACTGACGACTGCGGCAACCAGTCCCGGCAGCGTGACCGTCCACCCTGCCGCACCGAGCGATGCGCCAAAATCGCCAGCAATCTGAGTCAGTAGGCCAATCGGCAAAAACTCAAGGGTTACCAAGCTCAGTGTGCCCAAGGCAATCATCGTCACCGCAAGCCAGTTATCCCGAGCTCTTGCAGTTGCATCACTCGCTTGCGTGTTGATCTGGGTCATGCCCAATGCCCTTGGTTCGAGATGCGCCTCCTGCTCTCAAGTGAGCAGCGTTTCTGCGCTATGGAGATCGACTGTAAAGACGGCGACGCGGCGGGAAACAGGAAGGAATTGCGGCATTGGAGAAAACCGGACCAAGCGCGCTCACCACGTGCTGTCGAAAGCGGGAAACCCATAACGTCGAGCGCCCTCCCGCCTTCGATCAGTCCAAACGATGGAGGCCACAGTGAGCGCGACGCCCTGACTCAATCCGGGTCTGCCACCAGGTCAAGGGCTACCAGCCCTCCCCACACACGCATCGGGATATCCCAGGTCACATCGACGCTATCGACCAGCGGCTTCGATGCTTCGATGTATGCACGTCGATAGTCGCGAGTGCCCTGGGTCGCCAGGAAGTGCTCCTTGGTTCCACGCCAAAGCTCATACAGCGTGAACTCGCCCGGCCTGTCTTCAGTACGATGAAGAACGCCCGTGATGAAGTCTTCCTCTTCAGCGCAGCGCGCCAGGATGGCCTCGATCAACCCGAGGAGGTGATCTTCCTGGCCACTTTTGACGTGATAGCGGAGATACAGCGCGCAACTTGATTTGCTTGCCATGACAGGATCCTTGAGGTGCGTTACTGGGGTACTTTGTTGAGAAACACAAGCGTGGTCGCAATGCGTCCGCCCTGGGTGGCGACAATGTCTTCGCCCAGAATCTTCTCCGGGTCTGACGCTGGCCCGTATTTCCACTGGATGCGGAAGTTTCCGTGCTGGATCTGCGGCTCGCCGATCACCTTGAAAGTCCAGCCGCGGTTCCTGGCCTGCAACTTTCCAAGCAGCTCATTGAGCTCATCGCGACCAACCGCCAGCCCTTCCGGATCATTGAAGATGGTGTTGTCGGTGTAGTGCGCATCCAGGAACTTCTTCCTGCTTGCGGCATCTGTATCGTTAAGCATGCCCACATAACCCTGGACGAGCGTCCTGACAGCCTGTGGGTCGAGTGACTTGCCCGAGGTCGGGGACAGTACCGACTGGGCCCGCCACAGATGCACTCCGGCTGCTCGCTCACCCGCCTGGCCGCTCGGGTAGCTGACCAGCTCAAGCTTGGCGCCCCACGGCGTCAGGAAGTAGACCCATGAGTCGCCAGCGGTCTCACCAGCATTGACCACGATGGGATCGGTCAGAACCGTCACTCCCGCCTTGCGAAGCTGGCCGACCGCCTGATTGATGTCATCAACGTAAAAGCCGATATGCGCAGCGGCGGCATCGTCGTAATGCGGCTGGGCATGGTCGGCGTCCGGCGCATCGAACTTGAACAGCTCGATGTTCGCACCATCACCGGCCCGCAGCATCTTGATCGACTTCACGCTCGAAGAGGCGTGGACATCGAACAGCTTCTTGAAGCCCGCATCAACAGGGGGATCTTTGATCTCCGTAACCGGCTCAAACCCGAAAGTGTTCTGAAAGAACGTAACCGCCTGTTCCATGTCGGGGACATTGATCCCCACATGATCCACACCGACAACATTGATGACGGGGGTGGACGACTGGGCGTGCGATGCTTCTGCGCTTGCCATCGCAGGCAGCGCCCAAAGCAAGGCACAGGCTGTGGCGATGATGTTTCTCATAGATCTTCCTCGTGTGTTTGCGGGGAACCAAGGGCACGAAAGCAGCTTCGCTTGTGCCTTACACGGCGCGCGCGCAAGGCAGCTCTGAATCGTGGCTCGCCTCGTCCAATGTGGATTGGCCTTGACCACGCCGATAGGACAATCTTGCGATCACTAGACGCCAAGCACGGGCTGCATGGAGGCTTCCTTGCGGCCTGCCTCGGGGTCTGCAACTTCAACCATGACCACTTCGGTGGCGCTCAAGGCTTGGACGTGGACTGCCGGCTCCCCTTCTATGAGGGCGCCGTCCCCGGCATTGACCAGTATTCCGTTTACACTGACCTGGCCTCGGACGGGGACCAGATAGACAACCTTCCCAGCGTCGAGGATGTGGACCGCACTGCCCTGCGCTGCAAGGCGTCCGCCAAGAATTCGGGCATCCGCGCCGATCCAGAGGGGACCACCATCCTGCTCTTCAAACCCTGATGCCAGTACGTCGAACTGCCGGCGGCCACCGACCATTCCAACGGTCTTGGTCTGCCAACGAGGTACGCCGCCAGCATGTCTTGGCGTGAGCCAGATCTGAAACATTCTGGTGGACCGATCCTCGGCATTCCACTCCGAATGCCGAATCCCGGAACCGGCGCTCATGACTTGAAGGTCTCCGGCTTTGATCGTGCCCTGATTTCCAAGGCTGTCCTTGTGGGTGATCGCACCATCGCAGACATAGGTCACGATCTCGACATCCTGATGCGGGTGAAACGGGAACCCAGACAGCGGTGCGACTTCATCGTCGTTCCAGGCAATCAGTTCGCCAATTGGAGGATGGGCAGGATTGCCCAACCCAGCAATGGCGATGTGCAGCCTTGCCTTCAGCCACTCGCGATCATTCGAGCCGAGCGTGGCGTTTGGACGTAATGTGATCATCGCATCGCTCCCGTCAGTCCTTAGACCTGCGCCTGGCCGCCATCGACAAAGAGCTCGGCGCCGTTGACGAAGCTCGCATCGTCCGAAGCCAGGAACACAACGGCCTTGGCAATCTCATCGGCATCGCCAACCCGGCCCATCGGCACAGTGGACGCCATATACTCGAGCAGACCCTGCTGCTGTGCTGCATCTGGCCCTGCCAGTTCCACCAGACCAGGGGTTTTGGTGGCACCAGGACTCACAACGTTGAAGCGAATGCCGCGATCCTTGACGTCGAGCACCCAGCTGCGAACCAGGGCGCGAACCGCAGCCTTGGTTGCCGAGTAGACGCTGAAGGCCGGGGTTCCGCTGATGCCTGCAGTGGAGCCGGTCAGGATCACCGAAGCGCCATCGCTCAGTAGCGGCAGCGCCTTCTGAACCGTGAAGATGACGCCCTTTACGTTGCGACCGAACGTGTCTTCATACTGCTCTTCCGTGATCTGACCGAGCGGCAACATCGAACCGCCGCCCGCATTGGCGAACAGCACGTCGATCCTGCCCTTGGTGCGCTGGATCACTTCAAAGAGCTCATCAAGCTGATCGAGCTTGGACGAATCGACCTGTACGCCCGTCGCGTTGCCTACAGCCGCCACGGCTTCATCGAGCTCCTTCCTGCGGCGGCCGGTGATGAATACATGGGCACCCTCGGCTGCGAAGCGCTTTGCGGTTGCCAGGCCGATACCAGAGGTGCCACCAGTGACGACGGCGATCTTACCCTCAAGCTTCTTGTTCATTGCTGCCTCCTAAGGAGTGATTGGTGACGATGGGACATACGCTATCGACATCACGAGTGTTTCTAAATAGCATTAATCACAAACCATCATTGCAAATTTGAAAATGTCTCAACTTCCTGATCTAGAAGGACTGGCGTTGTTTGCCAAGGTCGCTGAAGAACGGTCGTTTGCTGGTGCCGCGCGCGACTTTGACCTGTCAGTCGCAACGGTTTCTCGTGCAGTAGCGAGGCTCGAACAACGATTGGGCGGCCGACTCTTCAATCGGACATCGCGCCAGCTGGCACTGACGGAGTTCGGACAGACGCTGTTGGAACAAGCCACGGCCTTGTTGCGTGATGCGCAGGCGCTTGAAGCCGCAGCACGTGACCAGGCAGCTGCGCCGCGCGGCCTCGTCCGGCTCGCCGTCCCCATGTCCTTTGGCATCAAATGGGTGGCGCCCCTGCTTCCCGAGTTCTTCGCTCGCTACCCAGACATCACCGTTGATCTTCATCTATCGGATGCCTCGGTTGACTTGATAGGAGATGGCTTCGATGCAGCACTACGCATTGCGGCGCTCCCCGACTCGTCGCTGGTCGCGCGAAAGATCTGTGATGTCTCCCGCTTCGTCGTCGCCGCTCCTGACTATCTGCTCACTCACGGAGAGCCAAAGAAACCCAGCGATCTCAACCGGCACGACTGCATCGGCTACGCGTATCGCTCGCAGAACGACACCTGGAAGGTCTTTGACCGCAAGGGACACGAGGAGCTGATCAAGCCGCGCGGAAACCTGCGCGTAACCAATATCGAAGCGGCCATCCCCTTGCTTCTGGCAGGGAAAGCAGTGGGTGAGCTGCCAGAGTTCATCGCAACCGAGTACCTCGAGAAGGGCTTGCTGTCGGTCCTCTTCGCTGGCTGGTCACAACCCAAGGGCGGCCTCTATTTCGTAACCCCAACCTTGCGTTCACGCCCGGTCAAAGTGGATGTGCTTGGCGAATTCCTGGCTCAACGGCTCAGAGAACCCAGTTGGCGTTGGAAAGGGCCGGGCTCCCATGCCTGAGGTTTCTGCGACCGCGAAGCTCCTTGGCGTGATGCCGACCACCTGCCTGAAGATGCGAACAAAGTGACTTTGATCGAAGAAGCAGAGGTCGCTGGCGATCTCGCTGATCTTTCTGTCGCCCCCGCGCAACATGACCTTGGCCTGCTGGATTCTTCGCAACCTGAGATAGTTCATAGGCGTGTTGCCTGTGGTCGCGCAGAACAGCCGAGTCATATGGAAGCGGCTGAGGCAAGCGGCCTCAGAGATCCTGTGGATGGAGAGCGGCTCATAGATGTGTCGCTCGATGCAGTCGACCGCTCTTCGCACACTCATTGGCCACAGGAGCTGCGCGGCTAGCGGAACCGAAGGATGAGGAATAAGGTCCTGTGGGCTGACGCAGCAATGCGAGGCCCGCGACATGAACTGGGGCATGACGGTCATCCGGGGGGAGAGACGTCACACATGCTCCCACTGGTCACACAGCGCAGAAACCTGCATTCGTAGGCCGCCCACCCCACTCTTTTGAAGGATACCGCTTGTGCCTGGCGAATGCTTATTGCACGACGTGGCACGTTCCTCTCAGGAATGGAACCCACCCTGTCTCACTCTCCTGCCGGCGCTGTGATGTCGGGCCACTTGAGCATTTGTGTACCAGAATCCGCGCCGCACTCCGCTTAGCCTTCAAGTTCTATTGACGCGGAGGCAGTATGAAGAGCAACGAAGAGATCATTCGCGAGCTGTATGAGGTCGCAGAAAAGCAGGACATCCAAGGCTTCGTCGGGATGTTCACCGAGAACGGATACTTCTACGACGTTTCAGCCGACAAGAAGTACTTTGGAAGCGAAATAGGAGACACGGTAGCGATCTATGCCACTGCGTTTCCCGATATGCATCGCGAGCTTTACAGAGTTTATGTCGCTGGTGACGTGGTGGTGGTAGAGCTTTCCCTCAATGGTACGCACAAGGGCCCACTTGTACTCCCCAGCGGCACCATTCCGGCTACGGGGAAGATCATGCAGACACCGTGCTGCGATGTCTTCCATCTGGTGGACGGGAAGGTTGCCTCCTTCCACTGCTACACCGCCGCGACCGTCCTGCTCAAACAGATTGGCGTCCTCTGATCTCATATGGGCAAGGCGCCCCGTGCACAGCAATACATCAATGCCCTCGCCGATCAGATCGATCGGGGCGGTCGTCAAGCAGCACGTCGATCTCCAGGTCCGGGTTTGCGTTCAGGAATGCTGGCCGCGCCGGGATGAAGTGAAGCCGCGCGAACGTGGTCGCCGCCGGCACCTGGGCGCTTGCACTCGGTGCGGTTGGCGTGCTGATCGGCAGGGCATTCGGCTATGGCCTGGCCGCAGTGGGCCAGGCCGGCGTCGCTCGTGTCGAGGCCGGCCAGGTGCCGGGGATGGATGGCGCGGGCGTGGTGATCGCCATTGGACAAGGCGTTGATCGCAGCTTGCTGGGCCAGCGCAAGGACTCATTGAAGATGGTACTGCGATGAGCCGACTCGCCGTCGCCACTGTTCCGCACGTCTGACAGTGCAGTAGTCAGGTCAGTGTGGACGTGTTGGCTCCTGCCGTTCGTCTGGAGTGCTGAGTCTCCCGACAAATTCTGGTCTGGTAGCGGAAGATCCGAAGCCCCGCCTAAACTCAATCGGCAACACCGAAAGGAAGAAGCTACGCGCGGATCCATGGCCTGACCACCGGGTTTCTGGCTGCAGCCTGAAATCCGCTCGCGGAACTTCTGAAGGAATACGTACTGTGAATCGCCCAGGTTCATGTAGACAATCGCAACCCGCCCCTGAGTGACCGCTCTCGGCCAGAAGCGGACGGCGCAAATATAAGCCTGAGGGCTCGTACCCGCCTGCTCTCCTTGCAAGGCGAAACACCGACGGCGCATTCGATCAGATTGCCAGTCACGTGCGCGACTGCCGCCGCATAGCCTGAGGGGCGACACCGAACCCTCGCTGGTATGCCTCACGAAGATGCCGTCGGTCGCGGAACCCAGTCTCACGCGCAATCACCTCCAATGGAAGCCGCCCCTGTTCGACCATGACCCGCGCAGACTCAAGTCGTAGCGCTTCAATGGCTTTCGCTGGCGATTGCCCGGTTTCTGCCGTGAAGATCCGGCTGAACTGGCGCGAGCTCAGGTTTACCCGCTCGGCCAGCTGCTCCACGCCGAGTGGCTCGGCCAAGTGCCGCTTGGCGTAGTCCAGCGCCTGTTGAATACGATCACTGCGCGGTGCCAGGTCCAACAGTTCCGAGTGCTGGGTCTGTCCGCCCGCGCGCCGGTGGTGCATCACTAATCGGTGCGCGACCGAGCGCGCCACCTCAGGCCCAAGGTCCTTCTCCACCATGCCCAGCGCCATGTCCAGCGCGGCAGTCATGCCAGCGGACGTCCAGTACTGACCGTCAAGGATAAAGATCCGGTCGGCCTCCACCTGGATGTCGGGGTGGCGCTGCTGCATGTGCTCGGCATAGGCCCAGTGTGTGGTGGCCCGTCGCTGTGTAAGCACGCCGGCTTCGGCCAGGATGAACCCGCCTGTGCAGATTCCTGCCACGCGCCGCGCCTTGGGAGCCACGCGACGGACGAAATCGAGCAATGGTCGAGAGACCGGGTCCGTAAGTGGGTCAATTACTCCAGCGAACATCCAGGTATCGGCACGGCTGCGTCCGGTCAGTTCGCGCGTGACCACCCGCATGCCCAGCGAAGCGTTGATCTCCCCGCCTTGCAGAGACCAGTTCTCCACGGCGTAAAAGGTTTCACCGTGCACGAGGTTCGCGAACTCGAACACCGCCTGCGAGCCGAGCGCCATCACCTGGAACCCGTCGCCCAGTACGTATCCCACCCGATGCATGATGGCTGCCACATGTCCTAAAACATGACTATATGCGTCATTTGCGCCATGGTCCACTAGGCGCATGCTTTCTCCACCCCCCCGCGGCCATGGCCGCCTCAATGGAGAAAGCACCATGTCCGCACATCCCTCATCCGCTGGCGTTGCACTGGTTACCGGCGCATCTTCTGGCATCGGCGCGATCTATGCCGAGCGCCTGGCCCGTCGCGGCCATGACCTGATTCTCGTCGCCCGCGACCGCCAGAGACTCAATGCCCTGGCTCAGGGGATCAGCAGCCAGACGCAGCGAGCCGTGGAGGTGATCGCGGCCGACCTGGGCCAGCGTGATCAGCTGGCCGCGGTCGAGCGCCGCTTGCAGCAGGATGCCGATATCACAGTACTGGTCAACAACGCGGGCATCGGCACCCACACCCCCCTGCTGCAGAGTGATGTCGAGCGCATGACCGCCATGGTGGAGCTCAACGTCACCGCGCTCATGAGGCTGACCTACGCCGCAGTTCCGCAGATGGTGGCCCGCGAGCACGGCACCATCATCAACATTTCCTCGATCGCCAGCGTTGCCCCGGAGATCCTCAACGGCGTCTATGGCGGAAGCAAGGCCTTCGTCACCGCGTTCAGCCAGTCGCTTCACAAGGAACTTGCCGGTACCGGCGTGCGTGTCCAGGCGGTGCTTCCAGGCGCGACAGCTACCGACTTCTGGGCGATCGGTGGGCTGCCAGTTGAGAACCTTCCCAGTGAGATCGTAATGCCCGCCAGTGACATGGTCGACGCAGCGCTGCGTGGGCTGGATCAAGGCGAGCTGATCACTCTCCCGTCGCTGCAATCCGGCGAGGAATGGGAGGCATTCGAGGCGGCGCGCCAGGCCATGGCGGCCCACCTTTCCAGCAACACCGTGGCTCCGCGCTATCGCGCCGCGCACTGAATTCTCCTCCCCCGTTCGCACCCCTAGGACAAACTTCCATGAAACTCACAGGTAACACCATTTTCATCACCGGCGGCACCTCCGGCATCGGCCTGGCGCTGGCCAAGGCGCTGCATGCACGTGGCAACCAGATCATCGTGGCAGGCCGTCGAAAAGCGCTGCTGGAGCAGATCAGGGCAGAGTATCCCGGCATTGATGCGGTCGAACTCGATGTCGCCGATCCGGACCAGATCAAGGCGGTCGCCAAAGATCTGATTGCGCGCTATCCCGATCTCAACGTCGTGGTGAACAATGCCGGCATCATGCCGTTCGATGACGCCGGCGGTGCGTTGGACGATGCCCAAGCTGCGCATCTAGTTGCAACGAACCTGTTGGGTCCGGTCAGGGTCAGCGCGGCGTTTGTAGAGCACCTGAAGCAGAAGCCGCAAAGTTGGATCATCAACAACTCCTCGGTCCTGGCCTTCGTTCCGCTCGCCGCGACGGCACTGTATTCGGCCACCAAGGCGGCGATTCACTCCTACTCGATGTCTCAGCGGTTCGCCCTGCGAGACAGCTCCGTAAAGGTGCTGGAGATTGCACCGCCGTGGGTGGATACCGACTTGATCTACAAGAGCAGTGATCCGCGCGCAATGCCATTGGACGACTTCATCGCCGAGACGCTGGAGAAGCTGTCAACCGCTACTACCGAAGTCGTGGTGGATCGCATCGCAGCGGTGCGTGCCAATCCCGGAATGGAGGAGCATGCGCTGGTGCATCAATTCAATCTCGCGATGGTGCAGAGCCCGATTCCGGTGGCCTGATCAATGTGCCTACCAGCACCAGCGCCACATGGCGCTGGTGCCAGTGACTTTCGCCATTCGTTCCACTTCTCTGAGGAAATATCCCATGCTTTTCAACTGGTCTGAGTATGTGCCTGCGGTCAAAAAGGCGTTCGGTTCCCTGGGCAAGCGCCATCCCAAGATGCTTGAGGCCTACCAATCGTTGGGCGCAGCGGCGGCGCGTGATCAAGCGCTGGACCCCAAGACACGCGAACTGATTGCCGTTGCGGTGGCGATCAGCCTGCGTTGCGATGGGTGCATTGGCACGCATACCGAGGCAGCGCGCAAGGCCGGGGCGACCGAAGAAGAGCTGGCGCAGGCACTCGCTACTGCGATCCAGGTCAATGCAGGTGCTGCGTATGTCTATTCGATGCGAGCCCTTGAGGCTTATGGCGAATAGCCTTTTTCGCGAGGGCATCGCGCATTAGAGCTTTGTGCAGTGCTCGAGCGATGCCCAGCGATTGCCGCTGTGGGGTGCCAACACACCTACTGGCAGTGCGCTAATCACGATCTTCGACGCAAAGACGTGTTGCGATGCTCGCAGTCGATGTCCGCTATCGGCCAGAAGCGGACAGCGACATCCGCCCTAGGCTGCTTCCGGCATTCGTCCCAGTTCGGCAGCTTCGTCGATGGGAACGTGGTGAGCGAGCGCCCCGCGGAGCAAGCACCCGAATGAGAGGCCTCATCCCGGTGCCGCTCCGCTCTGCATTGGGCGCGATTACATGCCCAGGTCAGACAGCCCCGGGTGATCATCCGGGCGACGCCCCAACGGCCAATGGAACTTGCGGTCGCTTTCCTTGATCGGCATGTCGTTGATGCACGAGAAGCGCCGCTCCATCAAGCCATCGGCAGAAAACTCCCAGTTCTCGTTTCCATACGAGCGGTACCAGTTTCCTGAATCGTCACGCCATTCATAGGCGTAGCGCACAGCGATACGATTTTCGGTAAAGGCCCACAGCTCCTTGATCAAGCGGTACTCAAGCTCTTTCTTCCACTTGCGGGCCAGGAACTGCCGGGCCTCTTCACGGCCTTGCGTGAACTCGGCGCGGTTCCGCCACTGGGTGTCGAGCGAGTAGGCAAGAGATACCTTGTCTGCATCGCGAGAGTTCCAACCATCTTCGGCAAGTCGTACTTTTTCGATGGCCGATTCGCGGGTGAAGGGGGGAAGCGGCGGGCGAGTTTGAGCGTTGGACATGGCAAAGCCTCCAATCAAAGTGGATACATCGTTGGTTTCAGATTGCGGTGGAGCGTGCGCCCGCTAGCGGCGGGCCTGTTTCAGCAACAACTGTGCGACATCCCTTGCGTTGTCTGCTGCTTGGTAATCACCCATCACGCGCGACACGGTGATGGCACCTTCCATCAGAATCAGCAGCTGGCGCGCCAGTGCGTCCGGCTGCTCGATCCCCAGCTGCCCGGTAAGTTCAAGCGTGTAATCGAGCAGCTTCTGCTTGTGATAACTGGCGATCCTGCGAATAGGATCCTCAGGATCCCCGACCTCGCCGGCCGTGTTAATGAACGCACAGCCGCGGTACCCCTCGGACTCGAACCAACCCGTGAGCACGGTGAACATGCGCAGGATGCGCGCCTCGGGGCCATCGGCGTTGTCACATTCCTTCCGGAACCAGGCCAGCCAACGCACGTCGCGTGCGTTCAGCGCCGCAGCAGCAACCTCGTCTTTATTCTCGAAGTGGCGATAGATGCTTTTCCGCGCCACACCCGAGGTCTTTACTAGAAGGTCCATGCCGGTGGCATGTATCCCGTTCTGGTAGATCAGCGTCTCGGCCGTCGCGAGGATCTTTTGCTTGGTGTCAGTCGTCTGGTTTTCCATGGGGCAAAGGTAGAACGATCGTTCTCCTCTGTCAACCAAGATGTGCACGGGGCCGGGCTCACGATGTCTAGCTGGAGGACAGGTGAGTGGCAGGGCTGCGGGACCGCACCGGAGACCACTTCATGTTGAGTGTCGTGCAGGATCGCGCCATGGCGGATGTCCGCTTTCGGCCAGAAGTGGACGTTGGCTGTCGGCTACCACGTGCCGGTCAAGAGATAAGAAGGAAGCTCCTCTAGCGCACACTGCGGTGCATCCACGTCCCAGGATACGAAGCAACAACCGCACCCCTCAAAGTATTCGGGGCAGGTAGCCATGTTGTCTCTCCAGCGGTCCAACCATTGCTCGACAAGCTCCCAGTCGGCATCGAACTTAGCCTGGGATCCGGCGTCGTCATCCCCACCTAGCAGGACAGTTATGACAGCTCGAGGCATCGGAGGAGAATGTCTGCTGTGGGTCGAAAGCGGAGAGTAGCACCGGACTAACGCTTACGCAGTGCTGATGTCTGCTTCCGGCCAAGTGCGGTCGCTCGCAAACAGCATCAGCTTGAATCCAGTTTTTTTCTCACCCAATCATCGTCAGATTGAATCTTCCTGAGAGCGGCGAAAAGAAACAAAGCGCAATCACAACACCATTCAGCAGCAAGGATGCCTCGTAGAACAGCGATGAAGCACGCGAAATGACATGCGGCGCATCAACGCGGTCAACGCGCTCCAACCCAAGGTAAAGAAAATGTAAATCCAAGGGCTGAACGGCACAAAGAAGGCAACGGCCACCAGCGCGGCCAGGTACCCAACAACCAGCCCGATACGCAGCGCCCCAAGCACCGGGCGAGACATGCTGGCCGCAACAGCACGCTCCTTGATCCTGAGTCGTTCTTCGCGCAGCAGCCTCGGAAGCGTCCTTGCCCCACGCTCATCAGCCACGATGCCACCAACCGTGACAAGGATGGTCAGCAGTACAAACATCCGGAATGTGAGTTCAGTCATTGAATCTGCACCCTATGAGTTCCGTCTCTGGAAGCATGCCGTACCGCCTACCGGCGTCGGCTTGAATGATCTGTTGAGGCTCAGCGTATCGACCCAGGCAGCTGGCCGACAAGACATGACGCGCAAAGATCACTTACCGCGAACTGGCGTCGCCTTGAACGAGCTGCTGGCCGGGCGGCCATTGGTGCATTGATACCCGAAAGTCTGCTCCTCCATGCGGACCTCCGTTGCCTGCTCTCAGTAGACCCGGCTACGAACGCTGTGAACAAGCGCGCGATCGCATGGGTAGCTGCGCGATGACTGCAGCACGTTGATGTCGGAAGCCCGCCCATCCGTTCCAAGAGTGAAAGAAAGCCTGGCCTGGCAGATATATGTACGCCCAAAGCAGTCATCGGCGGGTACCGGCACATCAGGCATCAAGATGGGCTCTGGTGTGGCAACACCAGCCCTCGTCAGTCCACTGCCAACGAACGCAGTCAGCATGATGACGCCAAGCATGTTCATCGCCGGGTAGCTGCCTGATGGAAGGACACGTGGGTGCGAGTATACGTATCAACTTCATCGCCCCGCAGCAGGGCTTTCCCACTGGCCGTACCGACACCGCGCCTTCACGTGCCTTGCGCTTTCAGCGTTCGCCGCGCCGCTCATACCAGCCCTGGGTACGGTTCACGATGCGAACCACGGACAGCATTACCGGCACCTCGATAAGTACGCCCACGACGGTCGCCAATGCGGCACCCGAATGCACACCGAAGAGCCCGACGGCGGTCGCCACCGCCAGCTCGAAGAAATTGCTCGCCCCGATCAGCGCAGAAGGCCCGGCCACGCAGTGCGCCACGCCAAAGCGGCGGTTGAGCAGGTACGCCAGGCCCGAGGTGAAGTAGACCTGGACCAGGATAGGCACTGCGATCAACGCAATCACCAGCGGCTGCCTGATGATCTGCTGCCCTTGAAAGCCAAACAGCAGCACCAGCGTCAGCAGCAGCGCCGACAGCGATACCGGGCCCAGCCTGCGCAGCGCGCGATCCAGGCCCATGCCGCCACTGCGGGTAAGCAGCCACTGCCGCAGCAGCGCGGCCACCACTACCGGCGCCACGATGTACAGGCCTACGGACAACAGCAGCGTGTCCCACGGCACCGTGATGGCTGAAATGCCCAGCAGCAAGGCGACCATGGGGGCGTAGGCCACCACCATGATCGCGTCATTCAGCGCGACCTGGCTCAAGGTGAAATTCGCATCGCCACGGCACAGGTTGCTCCACACGAACACCATTGCGGTGCACGGCGCGGCAGCCAGCAGGATCAGCCCGGCAATATAGCTGTCGGTCTGCCCGGGGGGCAGCCAATCCGCGAAAACGTGGCGCAGGAAAATCCACCCGAGGAGTGCCATCGAGAACGGCTTGACCGCCCAGTTGATGAACAACGTAACCCCGATCCCTTTCCAGTGCTGCTGCAACTGGCGCATGGCGCCGTAGTCCACCTTCAGCAACATCGGGATGATCATCAACCAGATCAGTACCGCCACCGGCAGGTTGACCTTGGCAATCTCTGCAGAGGCCAGCGCGGCAAATGTACCGGGCAGAAAGTGCCCCAGCAGCGTTCCCGCCGCGATGCACAGCGCAACCCACAGGGTAAGGTGGCGCTCGAACAGGCCCATGGGTGAGGGCGCGTTCACTGGCCGCTGGCAACCGGCTGCAAGTGCCCAATGCGGTCCAGCGCCTGCTGCAGCGCTGCGCGATCCGCCCACAGCGATTCGGGCAGAGCAAGCAGCGCAGTCAAGCGCGCTTTCACGATGGCATGCGCCTGTGCGAAGGCCGCGGCCTTGTCAGCGTCGCTGCCCTCAACCGCAGCAGGATCCGGCAGGCCCCAATGGCTGCGGATGAAGTCTCCAAACACCACGGGACAGGAATCAGCGGCGGCGGAATCGCACACGGTAATCACCAGATCCATCGGTGCCGCATCCACGAATTCATCCCAGGATTTGCTGCGCAGTCCGTCCGTAGACATCCCTTCGACCTGCAGCTGCGCCAGGGCGAACGGGTTGATCTGGCCGATAGGTTGGCTGCCCGCGCTGTAGGCGGTAAAGCGCTCGCCGCCCCACGCGCGCAACGTGGCTTCGGCAAGAACGCTGCGGGCGCTGTTGCCCGTGCACAGGAACAGGATATTGCGTGTCATGGTGCGGCCGTCGCGTGGAGTAAGGGGCGTGGGTGGCGTCAGCACTTGCACGCAGGCACAACGGGGGCGCACGTGGTGTCCGGCGAGCCTGCGCAGCAGTTGTGCGTGAGGTATTCGATCAAGCCGGTCATGGCAGCGAAATTGGCGCGGTAGCAGACATGCCGGCCTTGGCTCTCACTCTCCACCAGACCGGCCTGCACCAGCTCTTTCAGGTGGAAGCTGAGCGTGGCCGGAGGCACCTGCAGGGCCGCGGCAATATCGCCGGCCATGCGCCCCGCCGGGCCGGCTTCCACCAGCAGACGGAAGGCGGCCAGGCGGGTGGCATGCCCCAGGGCGGTCAGGGCAGTGATTGCATTCGATGTTTCCATATTTCCAGAATAGTCGAATGAATGAGCCGACCACAAGTACAGACCTGCCCAACCTGATGGCCGGGTCGCTGCCCCAGCCCGACCACAGCCTGCTTGCAGCCGGAGGCCTGGGGCCGCCCAGAATCCTGATTCTTTACGGATCGCTAAGACCTCAATCGTTCAGCCGCAAGCTGGCATTGGAGGCCG
Organism: Stenotrophomonas sp. ESTM1D_MKCIP4_1; assembly: GCF_003086895.1. Lineage (NCBI taxonomy): Bacteria > Pseudomonadati > Pseudomonadota > Gammaproteobacteria > Lysobacterales > Lysobacteraceae > Stenotrophomonas > Stenotrophomonas sp. ESTM1D_MKCIP4_1. The sequence continues at coordinate 4,165,254 of NZ_CP026004.1, forward strand.
AGCGGCTGCTGCGCCATCTGGGCTGCGAGACCCGCGTATTCGATCCGCACCAGTTACCCATGCTGGACAGCGTGGACAAGAGCCACCCGGAAGTGCAGCGGCTGCGCGCGTGGTCACAGTGGTCGGAAGGGCAGATCTGGGTCAGCCCGGAACGGCATGGCACGGTCACTGGCGTGTTCAAGAACCAGATCGACTGGTTGCCATTGGAAGACGGCAGCGTGCGCCCCACGCAGGGCCGCACGTTGGCGGTGATGCAGGCAAGTGGTGGCTCCCAGTCGTTCAACACGGTCAACACCCTTCGGGTGCTCGGCCGCTGGATGCGCATGCTGACCATCCCCAACCAATCGTCGGTGGCCAAGGCCTGGCAGGAATTCGACGAGGACGGCCGCATGAAACCCTCGCCCTATTACGACCGCGTGGTGGATGTGGCGGAGGAGCTGGTTAAGTTCACCCTGCTGACGCGGGGGCGGTCGGACTACCTGGTGGACCGTTACAGCGAGCGAAAGGGTGACGCGATTGCGGCTGCGTTGGCGCGCGCGGCAGGGGCTACCGCTGTCTGATGCGAGGCGGCTGCATTGTTGATCGATGCGCGCCCGCTGTCGCTGCACAGGAAAGGGCCGCGATCACCTGTCGCATCTGCCACGCCACTACATTGCCATCGCCGATTTGACGCATTCGTCTCAAAAACGCGGAAAGCCTTGTCTACGCGTTGTTTGAGTCCACAACCCCGTATGAGAAAATTACGAAAATAGCTCGGGTTGTGGCGGCATTGCCCCTCACCGCTTGGCATTCCCAACAGCATCGGTCAACTCTGATACCGCCACCGACAACGGGTGGCCGGGACTCGAAAACCCGAGCTGTTGGGATGTTGTTTGCGCTCGCCAACCGGCACCACCTCGTGTGGTGCCGGTTGGCACTCCGTCTGCCAGCTATGGCGGGCGGTGCGTGGGGGTCTTGCACCCGCCGGTATATCCCAACAGCCCGGTTTTCGAGACACGCACCGTCCGCCACCTTTATCGGTGGCGGCTTCTGCCTGCTTGAACGGAGCCTGCCATGACCAAGCAATACTCCCCTTCCCCGCGCCACATCCAGGAAAAGCCCTCGCCTGAGAGCGCGCTCGATCCCACCAGTTTCGTCGCCCTCCTGCGCAGCATCGGCGCGGGTGCCGCAGCCGATGGCCAACCCTGGCCCGAGCGCCAGCACCTGCGCAGCCGGCAGATGGCTTTGTGCGATGCCGATTGCGCGTTGGCGGGACAGCGCGCGGTGCAGGAACTCCTGCTGGCCGCCATTCGCGCGCACCAGAACAGCGATGCCGACCAGTACGTGGGCGACCGCGTGCTGGAAGGCTTGGCGATGGCATCGCTGTCGCTTACCGCCTTCATCCAGGAACGCGTGCGGCCGCAGGGTTGAGGCTGCGTGTGGTGTGTGTGTGCTGGGGGTCAGAGCCCTCCGCTGTGCGGAGGGACCCGACCCCGGTGGCTGGGCTGGGGTCAGATCCCTTCGCACAGCGAAGGGCTCTGACCCCCGGCGGCCGTTCGGGCAGGAGGAGGTTCTATGAAGCGATGGTATTTCGCCGTGGCACTGGTCTGCGGCACGGTGGCCGGCGCGGTGTGGATGCACTGGCCCGCGCCAGAGGGCGACGAAGTAACGGCCTACCGGAAGCTGCCGGTGCTGGATTACCGGATGCTGCGCATGGACGCGATGGCCTATGCGCAGACCCAGGTCAATCAGGGGCTGGCATTCCATGCCCGCCTTGATGGAACGGATTCGTTCGAGATCCGCTGCAAAGGCGTGATGGTGCTGGCGGTGGAAAACGCACCGGGCGAAGTGGTGCTGCACCGGCCGTCGAGTGCGCTCAGGCGGGCGCCGGATATCGTGCGCTTGATGGACAGCTTCCAGCGCTTGCTGGTGCTGGACCCAAGCCAGGAGCGCTTGGCAGCAAAGCGGGATGAGCCCTCGTGGTTGGAGGCGCAACTGCGGCGCATCACCGAGCGGGTACCGGGCCCGGAGCGTTGTGTGTTCGGGGGCGACTCGAGCCAGTGACGCGGGTCGGGCGTGGGGTCAGAGCCCTTTCCTGCGGAAAGGGATCTGACCCCGGTTGGCCAGTGCGGCCAGGCGGCGGCTGACCAGGCTGTAGAGCTCCTGCAGTTCGGCGGCGCGTTCGGCGGTCATGTTGCTGCCGAACAGGATGCGCGCGAGTGCGGCGTCGTGTGTGTCATCGGGGAAGCGCTGGCGGGCACGGTAGACGTTCTGCAGCACCAGCCAGGCCAACCGCAGGCCGCCACCGGGCAGCGGCCGCACGAGGCGTTCGTAGGCCTGCCAGAACTGATGTTCGGCCTGCAGATCGACCGTGGGTGCCGCGTAGGGCACCGGACGCGGCCGTCCGTGGGCGTGCGGACGGGTGGGCAAATGGACGGGATCGGGCTGGGCCATGGGGACAGCATGCCCCAGCAACATTGTGGGAACCTTGCGTTGGTGCCGGAAAATCGATGGCGAAGGGGTCAGAGCCCTTTGCTGGGCAAAGGGATCTGACCCCAGTTGCAGACCCACCATTGATCGGTTTACTGCAGCACGTACCGCTCAATGGCCTTGGCCACGCCGTCCTCGGCATTGGTGGCGGTTTCAAAGCGCGCTACGGCCTTCACTGCATCGATGGCATTGCCCATCGCCACGCTGGTGCCGGCGAACTGCAGCATGGTCAGGTCGTTTTCCTGGTCACCAATGGCCATGACGTTGGCGCGGTCGATGCCCAGGTGCTCGGCCAGCTTCTGCAGGCTGGGGCCCTTGCCGGCGCGGTGGTCGAACACTTCCAGGAAGAACGGTGCGCTCTTCAGCACGGCGAAGCGCTCGGTCAGTTCGGCCGGCAGGCGGCCGATGGCAGCGTCCAGCACGTCGGGTTCGTCAATCATCATCAGTTTGATGAAGGACATCGAGGGATCCATGTCCTCCACGCGGCGGTACGAGAGCGGCACGTGCGAGAGGTGCGAGTCGATGACGGTGTAGCGGCTGATGTCCTGGTTGGGCGTATACAGACGCTGGCCATCGAGGGCCTGGAAGTGCACCCCGATATCGCGCGCTACCTGTTCGCAGTAACGGAAATCCTCGAAGCTGAGCGGGAACTCGGCCACGTTCTCGCCCGTGCCCAGGCGCCGCACCAGACCGCCGTTGCAGGCGATGCAGTAATCGTCATTGCCGTTGATGCCCAGTTCGCCCAGGAACGGCGCCAGGCCGGACACGGGGCGGCCGCTGGTCAGCACGATGTGCACACCCAGCGCGCGTGCCTGGGCGATGGCCGCCTTGGCCCGCGCGGTGAGCGTGTGGGCGGGGTCCAGCAGGGTGCCATCCATATCGATGGCGACCAGTGCGATGGTCGATTGCCTGCGGCCCATGTCCATCAACGTTCTACCTTGCATGTGGGCCCACCATTTTAGGCCAGTCGCACAGGGGCTCGCCTCATGCGCGGTTCATCCCGCCGGGCGTGGCTGCAGGGATACTCAGCAAGCCTGTGCGCCCCCCACCGCAGGACGGCCCCATGACCGCCCTACCCTGGAGATCCAGACGCATGACCTACCACGCCCCCGAGGCTACCGATACCGCGCCGCTGGCCGAGCAGATTGACGACCTGATTCACGGCCTGCCCGGCGAGCAGATCCGCGTGGGCACGCTGCTGCAGGCGCTGGGCGATGAGGGGCTGATGCTGATCGTGATCCTGCTGTCGGCGATTTTCCTGATTCCGGTCTCGATTCCCGGGCTGAGCACGGTGTTCGGGGCGTCGATCCTGCTGATCGGCCTGAGCCGGGTACGCAACCGCCCGCTGTGGGTGCCACGCCGGCTGGCCGAACGCGAAGTGGCCACAGACAAGCTGAAGGCCAACCTGGGCCGCGCCCTGAAGTGGGTGCACCGCATGGAGCGGCTGTCGAAGCCGATGCGGCTGGCGGTGATGGTGCGTTCAAAGAAGATGATGCGGCTGAACAACCTGGCGCTGGTGGTGGCCACGTTGTTGCTGATGGCCCCGGCCGGGCCGATTCCCTTCAGCAACACCCTGCCCGCACTGGCGCTGATGTCGTTCGCGATCGGGTTCATCCAGCGCGATGGCGCAGCGGTAGCAGCGGGTTACGCGTTCGTGGTGGCCACGATGGTGTACTTCGGCGTGCTGCTGGGCGGCGTTGGGTTTGCCGCCGAATCGCTGTTCAGCGGGCTGCGTACACGCTGAACCCGCGGAGGCCGGGGTGGTGGGACGGCGGGATGGCGGTAGAGTCGACTGTTAGTCGACTGGCCTTCGACCGACTGCCCTTCGCATGAAAATGCGAAAAAACCCCGCGCTGCGCGCGACAGTCGACTAACAGTCGACTCTACCCGGCGCCCCGGTGCCATCGACGCCCTTCGCATGCACATGCGAAAAAACCCAGCATCATTTCGCGCGCGGTTGGTCAAACGGCGATCCGCGCGACGTCCCCGATCAGGCGACACCTGACCGGGGCATCATTCCCACGGCTACTTGGCCGAAACCCGCCACACCACATCACCCACGTCGTCGGCCACCAGCAGTGCGCCGTCGGCATCCATCGCCATGCCCACCGGGGCGCCCATCAGGGTCTTTTCATCCTTGGACGTAAAGCCGCTCACCACCGCCTGCGGGCGGCCGGTCGGCTTGCCATCCTTGAACGGCACGTACACCACTTCGTAACCACTCAGCGGTGAACGATCCCAGCTGCCGTGTTCGCCGATGAAGGCGCCGCCGTGGTACTTCGCCGGCAACGACTGCCCGGTGTAGAACAGCAGGCCCAGCGGCGCGACGTGCGAACCGATGGCGTAGTCGGGCACGATGGCCTTGGCCACCAGGTCCGGCCGCTGCGGCTGCACGCGCTCATCCACGTGCTGGCCGTAATAGCTGTAGGGCCAGCCGTAGAAGCCGTCTTCCTGCACCGACGTCAGGTAGTCCGGCACCAGGTCCGCGCCGATCTCATCGCGCTCGTTGGCCACGGCCCACAGCTTGCCGGTGCTCGGCTCCCAGTCCAGTCCGGTGGGGTTGCGGATACCCGATGCGTAGATGCGGCTGCCACGGGTGGCCACGTCCACTTCCAGCACCACCGCGCGGCGGTACTCGACGGCCAGGCCGTTTTCGGTGATGTTGCTGTTGGAACCCACGCCCACGTACAGCTTGCTGCCATCGCGGCTGGCCAGCAGTTCCTTGGTCCAGTGGTGGTTGATGGTGCTGGGCAGATCGGTGAACTCGCGGCCCTTGTCGGACATGCGGGTTTCGCCGGGCACATAGTGGTACTGCATGATGTTGCCGGTGTTGGCCACGTACAGCGTGTCACCAATGAGCTGGATGCCGAACGGGGAATGCAGCCCTTCGATGTAGACGTGCTGGGTCCACGCATCGGTGCCCGGCGTGCGCCGCAGCAGCGTGACCCGGTTGCCACCCTTGCCGGCCTTGCCCGAGCGCGCCTTCACCTTGCCGGCAATCCACTGCTTGGGCGTGGTCACCGGTTCTTCGCCGGGGCCGTTGCCCTCCACCACCAGCACATCGCCATTGGGCAGGGTAAGCAGGCGGCGCGGGTGCTGCAGGTTGGCAGCGATGCGTTCGATCTTCAGGCCCTCGGCCACGGTGGGCGATTGGCCCTCGGCCCAGCCCACACCCTTGGGCACCTGCATGGGCGGCAGGAGGAAGTTGGCCGGCTTGGGCAGCGGCGGCTGCGGGCCGGACTGGTCGGCCGGGTGGTATTCGGCCTTGCCGGCGCAGGCGGCCAGCATCACTGCCAGCGAAAGAACGCCCAGGGTGGGCAGGATGCGATCAGCCATGACGACCTCCGTGCAGCACCGGCAGCTGCAGCGACAACAGGATGTAACCGATCGCGATGAGGGCCACGGTCAGTGCGGAAAGGATGGTGCCCGGCACGGCCACCGCGAAGGCATCGCGGCTGTGCACGAAGGCATTCCAGATGGCCAGCACGATGGCGACCAGGTTCAGCAGGAAATCCACGCGGTCCAGGCCGGTGGCGGTGCCGTTGCGGCGCCAGACCGCGAACAGGTTGATCAGCCGCGGAATGATGGCGATGAGCAGGCCGAAGGTGATCAGCCACGCCGCGGACTTGCCCCACATCACCTCGGCGGTGTTGAGGTAGAGCACATCGAAGATGAGGGCAGCGGCGAAGAAGCCGAACGGCAGGGGATTCAACAGACTGTAGAGCGTGGTACCCGGGCCGCGATGGGCCTGGGCGACGGGGTTGACCATGGTCGTGCTCCGAAGGGGGGAAGTATCCACGGCCGTAGTACCACAGCCAGCCGGGAGACAGCGCGATGGTGGCCGCCGTCGCGGCGCGATGCTTGGATGGATGTGCCATCCGGGGTCAGATCCCTTTGCGACGCAAAGGGCTCTGACCCCGGATGGCCGGGCGGCGCCACGACTCAGGGAACGTAGACCAGGTGCAGGATGTACTCGAAACCGGCTTCGGTTTCCGCAATGGAGACATCCATCACCAGATCGCTTTGCCCTTCTGCGGCGGTGTACAGATCAACCAGTACGTGCCAATGCCCGCCCATCCAGTGGCTGACCGACGTTGCCCAGGCAGCCTCAGGCAGAGACACGAGGGTTTCGCCGTAATCCTCGACGATATCGACGATGACGTCCCACGTGTCGGCCGTGCGCAGGCGCACGTTCGATGCCCGCGGCGCGCGGCCTGCGGCGATCTCGTCGGCCATCCAGGTGAGGGTGGGACGGAACGCATCATCCACTGCGGTTTCGTTGTGCAGGTCCTTCCTGACCATCTGTCTTCCTGGCGTGGTAATCCGCGGTACGCGGTCCAGGCATGATGGCATGCATGGCAGATGGCGGCGGCCGGGGTCAGAGCCCTTTGCGGCGCAAAGGGATCTGACCCCTCGCAGATGGTCGCGGTCGGGGTCAGATCCCTTTGCGACGCAAAGGGCTCTGACCCCTCACCAGAGCACCTCAGGCCACCGCGGCCAGCGCGTCCACCAGCGCATCCATCTGCTGTGGCCGGGTGAACACCGATGGCGTGACCCGCACGCAGGCGCCCGATTCCAGGCCATCGCGGTGAGTGGTGAACACGCGGTGCTCATCCAGCAGCCGCTTCTGCAGCGCCATGTTGTCGGCCACACTGGTACGCCCGCGCAGGCGGAAGCTGGCCAGCGCGCTGGCCAATGCAGGGTCCGGCGAGGACAGCACTTCCAGGTGCGCCATCTGCCGCGCAGGCACGGTCCAGCGCTCGCGCAGGTAGCGCAGGCGTGCCTGCTTGTTGGCCGCGCCGATGCGCTGGTGCAGTGCGATGGCTTCAGGCAGCGCCAGGTACGCGGCGAAGTTGACCGTACCGGTATGCACCCGGCTGCCCACGCGGCCATCGTCGGCCTCGCCCATGTACGGGTCGAGATCGGCCACGCGGCCCTTGCGCACGTACATCGCGCCGACGCCCACCGGTGCACCGATCCATTTGTGCAGGTTGATGCCCACGAAATCGGCCTTCAGGTCCGGCACGGCATAGGCAATCTGGCCGAAACCATGGGCCGCATCGACGATGACATCAATGCCTCGTGCCCGCGCACGCTCGGCGATTTCAGCCACCGGCAGCACCAGGCCATGGCGGTGGCTGACCTGGGTCAGCAGCACCAGCTTCAACCTGGGCAGGCGCGCGAACGCGGCGTCATAGGCCTGCAGGATCTGCGCGGCGTCGGGCACGGCCGGCAGCGCGATGCGTTCCACCTGCACGCCACGACGCTGCTGCAGCCAGCGCATGGCGCCGATCATGCTGTCGTAGTCCACGTCGGCGTACAGCACCTGGTCGCCGGGCGAAAGGCGGTTGTAGCCACCAATCAGCGCCAGCATCGCCTCGGTGGCGCCACGGGTCAGCGCGATCTCATCGGCACCCACGCCCAGCATGTCCGCCACCTGGCGGTGCACGGCCATGAACTGCGCGGGGAACGTGTGCCGCCCATACCAGGCGTTGCCACGGTTCACCTCGGCGGTATGGCGCTGGTAGCTGGCCAGCGTTTCGCGCCCCATCGCACCCCAGTAGCCGTTTTCCAGATGGTTCACTTCGTCGGTGATGTCGAAGTGGCTGGCCACGGCGGCCCAGTAGCCTTCATCGCGGGCCAGCACGTCCGGCGCCACGGTCGTTGCGGGAATCTGCATGGGCGCAGGGTAGCGCGCCGCTGCCATGGCAGGCAGTGAAGACAATGCGGCGGCGGCCGGCAGCAGGGTGCCGGCGCGCAGCAGGGTACGGCGGCGGCTGTCCATCAGAAGGTCAGCCGGTACTGCGCGTACACGTTGGCACCGTCGGTGTCGTAAGGCGCGTTGCGCGAGTAGATCAGGCCACGGCTGGCCTGGAAGGTCGCCTCGTCCGGGTAACGGTCGAACACGTTGTCCACGCCCACGCGCAGGCTGTGCTGCGCGTTGATGCGGTAGCCCACGGCCAGGTCCAGGAAGGTCATGTCACCGAAGCGCTGGTAGATATCGCCGGTTGCATTGCCGGTGGAATCGGTTCAGGCACCGTAGTAGCGCACGCGCGCCATCAGCGACCACGCGCCCACATCCCAGCTGCCGGTGAAGCTGCCCTTGTGCTCGGGCAGGCGGTCCTCGAACAGCACGCGCTGGGTTTCGTTGGTGGCCACCGACGTGCTGCCGTTGTCCACGCGGGTGCGGTTGAAGTTGTAGGCCAGGGTCAGCGTCATGCGGCCGGCGCCCAGATCGCGCAGGTAGTTGCCCACCACGTCCACGCCCGTGGTGGTGGTGTCGAAATCGTTGGTGAAGTAGTTGACCGAGGTGTAGCCCAGCGGATTGGGCGTGCCGGCCGGGATGGCGAAGCTGGCCGACTGGCTGAAGCGGTCGCTGAGCTGGATGCGGTACACATCCACCGAACCGGACAGGCCCACATCGGTGCGCCAGGTCAGGCCCAGCGAGGCGGTGCGCGATTCTTCCGGGGTAAGCGGCTTGGCGCCGAGCAGCTGCGCCAGCGGATCATTCGGCGACAGGCGGCCGCTGGTGAAGATCTGCAGGGTGCGGGTGTCCAGGCCCTGGGTGGTGCTGGTGGTGTTCAACTGCGCCGGGGTAGGCGCGCGGAAGCCAGTGGACAGCGTGCCACGCAGGGCGACATCCGGCGTGATCGCAAAACGTGCGGACAGCTTGCCATCGACCGTGCTGCCGAAGCTGGAGAAGTCTTCGTAGCGGCCAGCCGCACCGATGCTCCAGCGCTCGCCCAGCGGTACTTCCATATCGATGTAGGCGGCATGGCTGCGCTGGTCCCACGTGCCTGCCTGGCTGGCCGAGAAGCCCGGTGCGCCATTGGCATTGGCTTCCAGGCCTGCCGCTGCACCCGGCCCCACCGCGTACGACGCCGGGTCGCCTGCGCGCACCTCATAGGTTTCCTGGCGGAACTCGGCACCGAAGGCGACGTTCACCGGCTTGGCCAGCGCGGCCACGTCCCATTCGTAGTTGAAATCAACGTTGGCGTTCTTCTCGGTCTGGGTCAGGCGGCCGAGGTCGAAGGACGTCGGGCTGTCCGGGCCAAGCGAGGCATTGATCGAGTTGTCCAGGCTGTAGTCGATGGCATTGCGGCCATACGACACGCTGGCATCCCAGCGCAGCTTCGGGGTGATTTCGCCGCGCAGGCCACCCACCAGCTGCAGGTCGTTCTGCACGTTGCCGTACTGCGGGCTGAAGCCCACCGGGTAGATGGAACGCAGGTCCCAGCCGGGGAAGATGGACGTGGTGCGATAGGCACCGGTGGTGGTGTCCGGATTGCGCCAGTTGAAATCGCTGACGCCATCGCTGTGGCTGTACAGGCCGAACGCATAGATCTCCAGCGTGTCGCTGGCATTGGCTTTCAGGTTGAAGCCCACGCGGCGGCTTTCCAGTTCCGGCTGGCCCCAGCGCTGCACGGGGTTGGGAACGTCCAGTTCGGGGTGCGCGGCCTGGAAGGCAATGGCATCGGGGCGCTGGCGCGTCCGCGAGGTGGCATCGGAATTCGACGATTCGGCAAACAGCGCCAGGCTGCCGTAGTCACCCAGCGCCCAGCCGGTGCGGGCACTGAAATCGCGCGAGGCACCATCGCCCTGCGCGTACTGCGAATAGCCTGCGGTAATCTCGGTGCCGGGGCTGTCTTCCAGAATGATGTTGATGACGCCGGCAATGGCGTCCGAGCCGTACTGCGCCGATGCACCATCGCGCAGCACTTCAATGCGCTTGATGGCGCTGGTCGGAATCTGCGCAAGGTCGGCCGCCTGTGCGCCCCGGTTGCCCAGCAACGCGCTGCGGTGGAACCGGCGGCCGTTGACCAGCACCAGGGTCTGGTCCGGCGACAGGCCGCGCAGCGTGGCCGGGCGTACGAACACCTGCCCGTCGGCCATCGGCAGGCGCTGCACCACGAACGACGGCACCAGCTGCGCCAGTACGTCCTTCAGATCGGTGGAATCGACGGACTGGATGTCCTGCTTGGTGAACACATCCACCGGCGCCAGTGTTTCAAACTGGGTGCGGTTGGACGCGCGGGTGCCGGTGACCAGCATGGCATCCAGCTGCGTAGGCGCGGCATGGGTACCGCTGCCGGTGGTGTCTGCCGTACTGGCATCTGCTGCGATCGCGCCTCCTGCGCTGACCATGGAAAGGGCGAGGAGGATGGAACGCGACAGCATGGAACGATGCACGGCAGGACTCCAGGAATGCACGACAAGGCCAGGACAAGCCGCGCAGTCTCGGCACACTGTGTGAAACCGGCATGACGTGAACGCGACAGGAGCAAGTCGCGCAGAGATGGCCAGTAGATCCACGCCATGCGTGAATGGGCCGCACGCGAATTGCGCACGTACTAGAATCGAAACATCGCGCACGCAAGGAGACCGCATCATGCGCCTGCTTCACCTCACCCTTCCGGTGTCCGACGCGGATACGGTGGCGGCCTGGTTCCACGACGTGCTGCAGCTGCGCGTGGTCGGCCACCACGTGCACATCGGCTGGAGCACGATCGAACTGCAACCGGCGAACGGACAGCCGCTGGGCGGCGTGCACCTGGCCTTCAACGTGCCGGACAACCGCTTTGCCGACGCCATCGCATGGCTGCGCGAACGTGTGCCGCTGCAGCGCAATCCCGAGGGCATCGATTACTTCGCGCTGGAAAGCAACTGGCAATCACAGTCGGTGTACTTCACCGGTCCAGACGGGCTGATCCTGGAACTGATCGGGCGGAAGCGCCTGCCGGCCGGCACGCGCAGTGGCGCATTCCACGGGAGTGAACTGACCTGCCTGAGTGAAGTGGGCCTGCCCAGCGCGGATGTGGATGCGGTGCGCGCCGACGCAAGCGCGCGCTTCGGGCTGCAACCGCTCAGCCCGCCCTCGCCGCAGTTCGCGCCGATGGGCGATGACGAAGGGCTGTTGATCGTGGTGGCCGCCGACCGCCGCTGGTTCCCCGGACAGAAGGATCTGCCCAACGCGCAGGGTCTGCTGCTGCGCGTGGGCGATGTACAGGGCAGTGGCGAGCTGGCCGATGCCGCGCGGGGCTGGCGGGTGGTCGCATAGATCCACGCCCTGCGCGGATGGGCACGGGCTACGCGCGATTCACGTCCACCACCAGGCGGCCGCGTACTTTGCCTTCCAGCAACGCGCTGGCGGCGCTGACCGCATCCCCCAAGCCGATTTCCTGGGTGATGTCATCCAGCGTAGCCAGATCGAGATCACGCGCCAGACGTGCCCACGCTTCGATGCGCTCATGTCGCGGGCGGGTGACGCTGTTGATGCCCAGCAGGCTGACACCGCGCAGGATGAAGGGCGCAACGGTGCTGGGGAAATCCATGCCCTGCGCCAGCCCGCAGGCCGCCACGGCACCATCGGCGCGCAGGCTGGCGCAGACATTGGCCAACGTGTGGCTGCCCACCGAATCGATGGCCGCGGCCCAGCGCTCGGCCTGCAGTGGCTTGCCCGGCTGCGAGAGCGTGGCGCGGTCGATGATCCCGCTGGCACCCAGCGCGGTGAGGTACGCCGCTTCCTGCGGGCGGCCGGTGGATGCGGCCACCCGATACCCCAGGCGCGACAGCAACGTGATGGCGAAGCTGCCGACGCCGCCGTTCGCACCGGTCACCAGCACCTCGCCCTGCTCCGGGCGCAGGCCATGCCGTTCCAGCGCCATCACGCAGAGCATGGCGGTATAGCCGGCGGTGCCGATAGCCATGGCCTGGCGTGCGCTGATGCCCTCGGGCAGCGGCACCAGCCACTCCCCCTGCACGCGGGCGCGCTGGGCCAGACCGCCCCAGTGCTTCTCGCCCACGCCCCAGCCATTGAGCAGCACCGCATCGCCCACGCGGTAATCGGCGTTTTCGCTGTGCACCACGGTGCCGGCCAGATCGATGCCGGGCACCATCGGGAAGCGGCGCACCACGCCACCGCCCTGCCCGGTGATGGCCAGGCCATCCTTGTAGTTCAGCGTGCTGTAGGCCACGTCGATGGTGACATCGCCGGGTGGCAGCGCGGCATCATCGAGAGACGCAAGGGTGGCGCGGTAACCCGCCTCGTCCTTGTCGATGTGGATGGCGTTGAACATGCGGTACTCCTGTGCAGGACGACGGAACGGGGACGCTCAGCGCGGCAGGGCGTCGAAGAAACCACGTGCGAACACCTGCATCGGTGCCACGTTGTGGGCCAGGCGGGCACGCAGTACCGCGCCCTCCCAGCCGATCCAGAAGAAGGCGGCCAGCGCATCGGTGTCGGCGCGCGCGGCCAGCGTGCCCTCGGCCTGCGCATGGCGCAGGCAGGCGGCCACACGGTGCTGCCAGCCCAGCAGCACGGCATCCAGCTGCTGCCGGTATTCGGGCGGCAGCGCGGTTACTTCCTGGCCGAGATTGCCGACCAGGCAGCCGCGCTCGAACTGGAAGCGCTGCATGCCCTGCTGCGCATCGTCGATGAACGACTGCAGGCGCTGCAGCGCGGGCAGCGCGGTGTCCTGCAGATGGCGGTCGAGCTTGCGCAGGAAGTAGGCGTCATAGGCCGCCAGCACCGCCAGACCATAGGCCTGTTTGCTCTGGAAGTAGTGGTAGAAGGAGCCCTTCGGCAGCTGCACGCGGGCCAGTACCGCATCAATGCCGGTGGCGCCGTAGCCCTGGCTGGTCAGCAGCTCGATACCCGCGCGCAGCAGCAGCTCACGGGTGTCCTGCAGCGCGCGTTCGCTGCGCGGCGGGCGGCCGCGTCGGGGCGCAGCAACGGGCGGGTTCGGCTCCATGCGGCGATATTAGACCGATTGTTTCGTAAATTACAACCGCCCGCCCTCACGGCCCTTACCAGCTGCCCGAGGCACCCCCGCCGCCACTGCGGCCCCCGCCGCCCGACCAGCTGGATGAAGACGAGGAACTGGACGACGAAGAGGAGCGCGAGCTGCCCCCTGAACTGCTGCCGCCGCCACCGCCGCCGCCGCCCCCCTGGGCCATCATCAGGATCCACCCCACGTAAGCCGCAACCCCGCCCAGCGCCCACATCGCCATGCCGGCATCGGCATCGCTGGATTTGTCGGCAATCCACAACGCGGCGAACCCCGCAACGATGAGGTACACGAGCAGGCGCACTGCGAATTCGACGCGACTGCGCTGCCAGCAGGCACGCGCGACGATGCAGGGCAAGGCGACGAGGAAGGCAAGCACCGCCAGCGCCACATAGGCAGCCACGTGGATGACCAGGCCGGGGAATACGCCCCGCGTGAGCTGCAGGGTCACGGCCAGCACCACGCTGATGGCCAGCATCGTCCACAGCGTGCGGCGGGTGCCCCGGCTGCGCCGCCAGCTGCGCCCGCAGCCCCACGCAACGGGTACGACGAACGTCAGCAGCATGCCCACGCCGATCACCGCACGCGGCAGCATCACCGCCGCCAGCAGCGTGCCGGCGAGGATCGCCCCCAGCCATTCCAACGGCGCACGCCACCAGCGGCGCGCCGGGACTGCCGTGCCTGTTGAGGCCTCCGCTGCCGGGGCGGCTGCTTTCCTGCGTTTCTTTCGCGGCCCACCCGGCCGCCGCAGCGGGGGCGGGTCCATCATCCGCGGGGATCGCCACAGGCCCATGAAGAAGGCCAGCAGCGCCGTGCTGGACATCACCGAATCAAAGTTGCTCCACGCCAGGTCCAATGGGTTGTTGCTGGGGGGCGGTGGCAAGGGCTCGCCGTCGATGAGCTTGACCAGCTGTGCGCTGCCGTCCATCACGCCCTGGTCGAAATCCCCGGCGCGGAAGCGCGGCAGTATCGTCTCTTCGATGATGCGCTTGGCATACGCATCGGGAATTGCGCCTTCCAGGCCATAGCCCGGCTGGATGCGCACGCGGCGGTCCTGCACCGCCACCAGCAGCAGCACGCCATCGTCCACGCCCTTGCGCCCCAGTTGCCACTGGTCATACACGCGTTGCGCGTAGTCTTCGATGCTCTCGTCGCCGGTACTGGCCACCACCAGCACCTGCAGCTGCGCGCCACCGCTGCGTGCGAACAGCGCGCGTGATTGCTGCTGCAGGTGTTCGGTGGTGCTGGCCGACAGCACCCCGGTGGGGTCGACAACCGGGGAATCGAGCGTGGGCACCGGGGTCTGGGCGATGGCCAGCAACGGCAGCGCGAACAGCAGCAGCGCGCACCAGAGGTGGAGCAGCAGGGGGCGGTAAAGACGTTGCGGGTGGGCCATCACCTTCTCCATGGTCGTTGCTTCCGCCGGTGCTTGTGGCTGCGTGGTTGTGTGGCTGCGTGCTTTTGGGGCTGCGTGCTTTTGGGGCTGCGTTCTTTTTGGGCTGCGTGCTTGTGGGGCTGCGCGCTTATGCGGCTACGTGCTTGTGGGGCTGCGCGCTTTTGTAGAGTCGAGCTTGCTCGACTGGCTCTACGGCAGTCGAGCAAGCTCGACTCTACAGGGCGCCGCCTTCGATCTGCGCATGCAGCGCATGCAGGCGCGCCACCTGTACGTCGAACACCTGCAGGTCGGCATCGACCAGCGCCGACCAGTCCGGCGCATGCCCCAGCAGCTGCGCCACCTGTTCCTGCGGCGCGCGGTCAAAGCCTTCGGACAGGACGGCCAGGTAACGCTGGCGGAACCCCTGCGGATCCAGCTGTTCCTGCACGTACAGCTGCACGGCCACCAGCCCGGCGAACAGGTAGTTGGCCAGGTACAACGGGTCTTCGTACATCAACCGCTTGGTTTCCCAGGTGGCGCCGAGTGCCGGGTAGCGCTGGGCCATCATGCCGTAGCCGGACAGCACGTCCAGGGTCAGCGCGTCGAGGTCATCGGCCGTGCCCAGCGTACCGGCAGCCACGCCCTGGTAGATCGACTCTTCCAGTTGAGCTTCTTCCGAAGCGATGAACACCTGCAGCACGATGTCATCCAGCAGGGATTTCAGGTAATACGCCTTCGCACGGGGGTCCTGCGCCTGCTGGTACAGCTGGTCGCGGAACTTCAGCTCGTTGAAGATCGCGTACGCCTCGTTCAACCACGAGGTGCCGTTGCGATAGAACGGGGAGACATTCGCCCGCTCCATCCATTGCGCATGCACCGCATGCCCGGCTTCGTGCACAACCTCCACGTCGCTTTCCAGCGTGCCACGGCGCTCGCCGACGAACAGCAGGGACGGCACGCCGGGCGCGGCAACCGGGAAGGCATCACCGGTACGTGGGCCCAGCGTCCCGGCCATGTCCATGCGCCGCTGCGCCGGATCAAGCAGCGCGTGCACTTCCCCGGTGTAGGCGGGCCCCAGGCCCTGCATCGCGTCGGTGGCGGTGTCGCGCACCTGTTCCCAGGTCAGGACGGGCGGAACGAAACCCGCGTCGGGCAGGCTGAGATCCCAGATCTGCGCGTCGGCGTGGCCCATCCGTTCGGCATGCTGCAGCAGCGCCTGCTGGTAGGCGCGACGTTGCGGTGCATGTCGCCGCACGGCCGCCAGGGTGGCGTGTACTGCCTCGGCATCCAGCCCCATGCGCGTGTAACTGTGCTCCGGCGCAGAGCCGTGGCCCTGCAGCTGCGAGGCGCGATCATTGACCTGGACCAGCGCCAGCAAGGTGCTCGCCATGGCGTCGCGCTGCGATGACACACCCTGCCAGTAGCCCTTCCAGCCTGCTTCGCGCAGCGCGCGGTCCGGGTGACGCGACAACGCGACGCTGTCCTTGCGGCTGTCCAGCAGCGTGCCGTTGCTGGGGAACGCCGGATAGCTGGCATGCCGCAGCAGCTGCCGCTGCAGGCGTGCGAACGCATCCATGGCCGGGCTGGCCACCTCGTCCACGGCGTCATCCAGGCCTGCGGCACGCGGCGGAGTGGAGATGCCGGTGCTGCCCAGCGCGCGCGCGCGCAGCCACGCGTAGGGGGCCATCCAGCCCGCATCGGTAGGTGCGTCGACCAGCGCCTTGCGCGCGATGCTGGCCGCCACATCGCAGAGGTCCGCAGCGTCCCGTTGCGCCTGCACAGGGCGGGCGTCACGTGCATCGCGTGCAGCCTGCAGGTGCAGGTACGCGCGATGGCGCTGGCACTGTCCAAGCAGCCGCTCGGCCTGTGCCACGCGGGTGGCCGGGTCCGTCGGGCCCGAGTCGCGCAGGGAGGCGATGGACGCGGCCAGCGTCGCGCGCGCGGCCTGCTCGGCTGCCGCATCGGAGAAGTACGCGCGATCATCGGCATGCAGCGTCTGTGCGCTGGCGGTGCTGGCAGTGAGCAGCAGCATGATGGCGGCGGTGATCGAACGCGTCCTGCGGGTGTTCATGGCAACTTCCTTGTGTAGAGTCGAGCTTGCTCGAATGGCCCTACGGCAGTCGAGCAAGCTCGACTCTACAACGACTCCGCAGTCGAGCAGGCTCGACTCTACGGGTTCGGGCGCGGGTAGACTAATCCGTTCCCTGCCCGGCCCGAGGCTGACATGCGTACCTTCCTGCTGATCCTCGGCCTGTTGCTCACTCCTCTTGCGCCCGCGCTGGCTGCGGGCGTCCAGGTCCGCGAGGGTGATCTGTTGTTCGTGACCGCCGGGCACAGCGGCCTGAGTGCGGCCATCGACGATGCCACCGCCACGCAGGGGGCGACCAGCTTCGACCATGTGGCCCTGGTGGCGGCCGGTAACCAGGGTTGGCAGGTACTGCACGCGGATGAGAAGGGATCACGGCAGCAGACGCTGGCCGACTTCCAGCACGACGCGCGTGCCAAGCAACGGCAGATCGTGGTGTACCGGCTGCGCAGTCCACCGGCCGGGGCGATCACCGATGCGGTGGCCACCGCCCGCACCCTGCTGGGCAAGCCCTACAACACGACCTATGTGTTGAACGAGGACAGCTACTACTGCTCGGACTTCATCGAGCGCGCGTTCCGTGCCCACCATGTGTTCGCGCTGCAGCCGATGAACTTCCGCAACCCGAAGACCGGGCAGATCTCGCAGCACTGGGTGGACCTGTACCGCGGCATGGGCATGGACGTGCCGCAGGGCCTGCCGGGTACCAACCCCAACGACATGGCCGCCAGCGCGGTGCTGGAACGCGTCGGTACGCTGTAACAAAGCGAAGCCCCGCACAAGGCGGGGCTTCTGTGTGCAGATCCGGCCGGGGCCAGGATCATTCTTCTTCGTCGTGGCTGCCCTGCTGCTGGTTGCGCTTCTGCTGCTGGTCCTGCTGCTGTTGCTGCTGCTGGTCACGACCGCGACCCTGCTGCTGATCCTGCTGGTTCTGCTGACCTTGCTGGTTCTGCTGACCCTTCTGGTTCTGCTGGTTCTGCTGTGCCATGTCCGTGTCTCCGAAGCCACGCGCGGAATGCGGTGGACGGGGGCATCGTCTGCAGCCGAAGGTTAACCACGCGTTGCAACGCAGCTAGGCTGGCGTGCAGGCGCACCGCCGACACCCCCGCGCGCCTTGTGGCACAAGCCCCTGAAGGGTTCATGCGGCGTGTGCATGTGCTCATGCCGCGCCGGCACCAGCCGTATTCAGGGGCCCGCAGGGGCGTGACACGCGCATGACAGCCTACGCCCAAGGTCTCCCTTTCCACCCGCGCGCCGCCCCGCTATGGTCAGGTGGATACCCGCCGGAGACGCGCATGGCCCCGCAGACCGCAGTACGCCCTTCCTACGATGAAGCCCGCGACCGCTTCGATATCGCGCAGTGGCAGGCCCGCTTCCAGGGCCGCCTGGACGAGGGCCTCAACGCCTGCGTGGAGTGCTGCGACCGCTACTGCGGAAGTGATCGGCTGGCCCTGCGCTGGATCGACGCACACGGTGCGCTGCACCTGTACACCTTCGATGACCTGCGCGATGCCGCCGCACGCGCCGCGCAGGTGCTGCGTGCGGCCGGCGTCGGCCCGGGCGATGTGGTGGCCGGGCTGCTGCCGCGCACGCCGGATCTGCTGGCCACCATCCTCGGCACCTGGCGGATCGGCGGGGTCTACCAGCCCCTGTTCACTGCGTTCGGCCCCAAAGCCATCGAAAGCCGCCTGCAAACCGGCCACACCCGGCTGCTGGTGACCGACGGTGCGCATCGCAGCAAGCTGGACGAACTCGATGCCTGCCCACAGGTCGCAACCGTGCTGGCACCGGGCCAGACACTGCGCGCGGGTGACATCGACTGGCGCGCCGGCACCGCAGCAGCGGCACCCACGCTTGAGCCCGTGCTGCTGCCCGGCGATGCACTGATGGCACTGCTGTCGACCTCCGGCACCACCGGCAGCCCCAAGGGAGTGCCCGTGCCGCTGCGCGCGATGATGGCCTTTGCCAGCTACATGGAACTGGCCGTGGACCTGCGTGCGGACGACGTGTTCTGGAACATCGCCGACCCTGGCTGGGCCTACGGGCTGTACTACGCAGTGATCGGCCCGCTCATGCTGGGCCAGGCCACCACCTTCAGCGAGGCCGGCTTCAGCGTGCACGGCCTGAACACCATCATCGGCCAGCTGGGGGTGACCAACCTGGCCGGCTCCCCCACCGCGTACCGGCAGATCATCGCCGCCGGGCCGCAGGCCAGTGCCGGCATCAAGGGCCAGCTGCGCGTGGTCAGCAGCGCCGGTGAACCGCTGAACCCGGAGATCGCCCGCTGGTTTGCCGAACACCTGCAGACCACCGTGCTGGACCACTACGGGCAGACCGAAACCGGGATGGTGGTGAACAATCACCATGCCCTCGCCCACCACGTACGCCCCGGCTCGTCGGGCTTTGCGATGCCGGGCTACCGCGTGGCGGTGCTGGACGAACAGGGCAACGAGCTGCCACCGCGCACGCCGGGCATCCTGGCGGTGGACCTGCGGCAGTCGCCCATCATGTGGTTCACCGGCTACTACCAGGCCGAAACCCCGGCCATTGCCGATGGCTACTACCGCACGGGCGATTCGGTGGAGTGCGAGGACGATGGCTCGATCAGTTTCATCGGCCGCTCCGACGATCTCATCACCTCATCCGGCTACCGCATCGGGCCGTTCGATGTGGAGAGCGCGCTGATGGAACATCCGTCCGTGGCCGAAGCCGCGGTGATCGGCGTGCCCGATCCGGAGCGGACCGAGATCGTCAAAGCGTTCGTGATCCTGCGTGATGGGTTCGAGGGCAGCGACGCGCTGGCGCACGAACTGCAGCAGCACGTGCGCCATCGCCTGTCCGCGCATGCCTACCCGCGCCAGGTGGAGTTCGTGGTGCAGGTGCCGAAGACGCCCAGCGGCAAAGTGCAGCGGTTCCTGCTGCGCCAGGCCGAGATCGAGAAGCAGGCGGCGGCCGGCTGACGTTGCGTGGTGATCTCTGGGGTCAGAGCCCTTCCCACGGAAGGGATCTGACCCCAGGGTCGGATCCTCTCCGGCGGAGAGGCTCTGACCCCACATGAGCCCCGGATCTGCCTACGGCATCACCGGCGGCACATAGGCCAGGGTCATGCCCAGCAGCCACAGCAGGCCCAGCACCAGCGGGATATGCACCAGCAGCTGGATGAAGGTGAAGCCGACGATGTCGCGGGCCTTCAGACCCAGCACGCCCAGCAGCGGCAGCATCCAGAACGGATTGATGAGGTTCGGCAGCGCCTCTGCCGCGTTGTAGACCTGCACCGCCCAGCCCAGATGCGCCTTCAGTTCATTGGCGGCCTGCATCACGTACGGCGCTTCAATGATCCACTTGCCACCACCGGACGGCACGAAGAAACCCAGCACCGCCGAATAGACGCCCATCACCAGGGCGAAGGTATCGGTGCTTGCCACGTGCACGAACAGGCTGGACAGGCGATGCGCCAACGTCTGCCCGTCACCGCCGGCCGCATGGGTGAGGATCATCGCGATGCCGCCGTACAGCGGGAACTGGATGAGCACGCCCGTGGTGCTGGGCACCGCCTTGGCCACCGCGTTGAGGAAGCTGCGCGGGCGCCAGTGCAGCAGCAGGCCCAGCGAAATGAACAGGAAGTTGTAGGTGTTGAGGTTGGCGATGGCGGTGACCACCGGCTTGTTGGCGAATTCGTTGAACAGCCAGCCGAAGGCCAGCAGCGAGAGCAGCACGGTCAGCAGCGGGCTGTATTCCAGCCACTCACCCGGCCGCGTGCGCCGCTGCAGCGGCTCGGGCTCAGCCTGTGCGGCGCCGGGGAAATCCTCAGCGGTGCGCGCACTGCCTGCGGCCGGTGCGGTCAGCCAGGCCACCAGCAGCGAGACCAGGATCAGCGCGGCCGTCAGCGCGATCGACTGCCACAGGAAGATGGTTTCGGTGAAGGGCAGCACGCCGGTGATTTCCACCAGACCGGGCGGCATGCTGGCCGGGTTGGCCTGCAGCTGTGCAGCCGACGAGCTCAGGCCCATCGCCCACACCGCACCCAGGCCCAGGTAAGCAGATGCACCGGCAGCGCGATAATCCATGCGCAGTTCGGTGCGGCGGGCGAGCGCGCGCACCAGCAGGCCACCGAACACCAGCGAGAAGCCCCAGCTGAGCAGCGAGGCCAGCATGCTGACCAGGCCGACATACACCACCGCGCCACGGCCGGTGCGGGGTACCCGCGCGAGGAAATCGATGAAGCGCGCCACTACCGGCGCCGTAGCCAGCGCATAGCCGCCGATGACCACGAAGGCCATCTGCATGGTGAAGGGGATCAGGCTCCAGAAGCCATCGCCGAAGGCGCTGGCCGTGGCCTGCGGGGTCGAGCCGAAGCCCATGGCCGCCACCGCGACGATGACCACGCCCAGCACCGCAAACACGTACGCGTCCGGGAACCACTTTTCCGCCCACGCGGCCGAGCGCAGCGCTGCGCGCGCCATCCAGCCGTCCTGAACTGCTGCCGTCGAGGCCATCGCCTACCCTCCCAGGTTCGATGGACCGATTCTGGGCGGTGGGGTGCAGGCTGTCAGCCACCTATTGGTCGTAGGTGGCGCGCCTGACGGTAGTGCCGGCCGCTGGCCGGCAATCCGGGATGGGGTCAGAGCCCTTTCCCGATGGGAAAGGGATCCGACCCCGGGCGATCAGCGCAGCGCCAGATCCACGGCGATGCCGGCGAACAGGGCCGCGCCCACCCAGTTGTTGTGCAGGAAGGCCTTGAAGCATGGGCCGCGCTCGCGGTGGCGGCAGATCCAGAACTCGTACACCACCAGCACCGTGGCGACCGCCACGCCGGCCAGGTAACAGCCCCCCAGCCCGCCGCGCACGCCGACCAGGGCCATCGTGGCCAGGAACAGCGCGTACAGCACGCCCTGGATGACCAGATCCAGCTCGCCAAAGAGGATGGCGGTGGAGTGCGAACCCATCTTCAGATCGTCCTCGCGGTCGACCATGGCGTACCAGGTGTCATAGGCGGTGGACCACAGGATGTTGCCCGCGTACAGCAGCCAGCCCAGCATGGGCACCTCGCCCTGCACCGCCGCGAAGGCCATCGGAATGCCCCAGCCGAAAGACAGGCCCAGGTAGACCTGCGGCAGATGGGTGTAGCGCTTCAGGTAGGGATAGCTGGCCGCCAGGAACACGCCGATGAAGCTCAGGCCGATGGTCAGCCCGTTCAGCGTAAGCACCAGGCCGAACGCCACCAGCATCAGCACGGCGAACAGCACCAGCGCCGCGCGGCCGCTGATCGCACCGGTGGCCAGCGGGCGCGACTTGGTGCGCTCCACGTGCGGGTCCAGCCAGCGGTCGGCGTAATCGTTGATGACGCAGCCGGCGGATCGGGTGAGCCACACACCCGCGGTGAACACGAACAGCGTCCACAGTGGGGGCAGGCCGCCGGACGCCAGCCACAGCGCCCACCAGGTGGGCCAGAGCAGCAGCAGGGTGCCGATCGGGCGATCGGCGCGCATCAGGGACCAGTAGTGACGCCAGCGCGGCGTCGGCGCCGGGTGTGGCGCGGAAAGGGGGGTGTCAGCCATGGCGATAGGATACTCCTGCGCTGGCGGGAGGGCCGCGCTGGGCTGCAAAAGACAGGGCCCGATGCGCCTTCGCGCACCGGGCCCCGGTGTCCTGCCCAGCGAAAAGATCAGGCCTTTTCGTCGGACTTGTACTCGTAGTAGCCGTAGCTGTAATAGCCGGTGGCACGCTTCTCGACCGCGTTGAAGATCGCACCCTTGATCTGCACGCCGTTCTGCTCGAAGCGCTGCAGCGTCAGTTCGATTTCCTTGGCCTGGTTCACGCCGAAACGGGTGACCAGCAGGCTCGAGCCCGCGTGGGTGGCAACCAGCGCCGGATCGGTCACGGCCAGGATCGGCGGCGTATCGACGATCACCAGGTCGTACTTGCCGGACATGTCCTGCAGCAGCTGCGCGAAGCGCGGGTGCATCAGCAGTTCGGCCGGGTTCGGCGGAATGTCACCACGCACCATGTAGTGCATGTTGTCCAGACCGGGTACCGGATGGATCACGTCGTCGACCGTCAGCTTGCCGCCCAGCACGTCAGACAGGCCCTTCTGGTGCGACACACCCAGGATCTTGTGCAGGGTGCCCTTGCGCATGTCGGCGTCGATGACCAGCACGCGCTGGCCGGCCTGCGCGATGACCGCGGCCAGGTTGGTGGACACGAAGGTCTTGCCCACGCCCGGGCGCGGGCCCGAGATGGTCAGGATGTTGTTCTTCGCTTCCAGCATGGCGAAGTGCAGGCTGGTACGCAGGCTGCGCAGCGCTTCCACGGTCGGATCGGCCGGGGCGGTCACCGCCAGCAGGTGCTGGCGCCCGTCTGCAATCACACGTGTACCGTGCTTGCCCTTGCGCAGCTTGGGCAGCGTGTTCGACACGCTGAGCGGGATCGCGGCGTAGACCGGCAGGCCCAGGGCCTCGATGTCCGCCGGGTCTTCGATGCCCGGGTTGAGCATGCGCTGCAGGAAGACGAAGGCGACCGAGAGGAAACCGCCGAGTAGCGTGGCGATGATTACGATCAGGGCCTTGCGGGGCTTGACCGGATGCGCAATGTCAACGACCGCGTTATCGACGATGCGCACATTGCCCACAGTACCAGCGCGGGCCACATCCAACTGCTGGGCCTGGTTAAGTAGAGCGGTATAAAGTTCGTTACTGACTTGCAAATCGCGAGTCAGCCGCAGTAGCTCCTGCTGAGTATCCGGCAGTCCACTAACTTCCTTCCTGAAACCTGCCTTCCGCCCTTCCAAATCGCCCATCTGCTTGAGGAGCGCACGATATGCGGGATGCTCGCGGGTAAAGCTGCGATCCATCTCTGCCTGCTTCAGCCTCAGCTGCTGGATGCTGGCTTCAACAGCAACTTCCTGCTCCAACAGACCCTTGGTCTGCATGGTGATGTCAACCGAATTAGCCTTCGACTGATAGGCTGTCATCGCAGACTGAGCCTCTTCCACCTGCTTGCGCACGGTAGGAAGCTGCTCCTTCACAAAATGCAACTGCGCGGCAGCCTCGGCGGATCCGCGATCCACGTTCTGCCTCACGTACGCGTCAGCCACACGTTGAACCACCGCCTCCGCGCGAAGGGGGTCAGTGTCTTCGTATGTCAGCTGCAGGATGCCTGAGTCCTTGCCCGACTCAGTCGCGGCGATGCTCTCCTGGAGTTCAGTCAGGAGGTCAAGACGCCTCAACTTAGAAACCGCGAACTCCGTGCCCGCATTGGCACGAAGCTCTTCAACCTCGATTACAACCCCTTTGCCTTGAGCAGAAACTCCAGCGATGCCGTGAACCAATTCGTTACCATCGGCATCGAAGAGAACGTAGCCCTTGCCATCATCATTGGTTTTGAGGGTGAGTTCCTCTCCAATCATCGCAGGCGGCACATTCAGACGACCAACGCGAAGGCGCTCGCCTCCCCAGCCATACTTGGAAAGGCCGAACCTGGGCGGAGCCACACCCTCTGGCACCTCCGGTCTGAACCGCCGGGCAAAGAAATTGCCGACCAGTGGCATCCGCTTCGCGTCGATCTGGGTCTCAAGGTTGAGCTGGTCCACAGCCGTACCAATCACAGCTCTGGACGTCAGCAATGCAACCTCCGTCGTTGCAGCGGTACTGCTACCGCCAAGCGAGGACGAAAGGTCCGACAGCCCTGGAATGCTGGGCACCTTCGACTCAACCTGCACCATCGCCTGAGCTTGATACACGGGGGCAGCAAGTAGCGCATAGGCGACGCCAACGGCGCAGAACACTGCCGTGGTCCCAACAATCCACCATTTGCGATCAATCAAGACGCCAAAGAGTTCGCGCAGGTCAATTTCATCTTCCTTGACTGCTCGGGATTCCGTATGTCTAGTCATTGCGTCCATCTAAATTAGGGGATCAGTCAGCGCCCCGGCGCGCCAAGCCTTCCACAATAGCTGGAATCCAGAAATCCCAGGAGCAGCATTGGAGTGCGCCTGATGACCCCAAACGGAGGGTTGAGAGCGTTCGCTCGCCGGCGGACAGGGCCGGAGCCTGAGAATCAAGCCTTGCAGTGTAACCCAAAGTCTGCCCATCCCGCAGGCCAAGTGCCCAAATTGAACAATCGCGCCGGGCGTGCGACCGCCCTCTTCTATTGAGACATACATCACACTTTTACCGGTAGTCATCTTCACTCCATCCAACGTCTCGCCCGTCGGGACAGCCGCCACGCCCAACGCAGGTGTCAACGCATCCATTCCGGTCGCCTCCTTGCTGGAGTGCCCCAGCGGCGCGGCCATCAGAGCGACCCGCGGCCATTCATCATTTTCGGTTCCAAGTGCATGCAATAGCCGTGCCTACCACCCCTTGGCATGTAGTAGCATTAAAGAAATCTCACCTGAGATCGGTGGACGGTGCGTAGGCCGCGCTTGATGCCCGACAATCGAGGCGTGCAGCATTGACCACAATGGGGAAGTGGTTCACCGAATGCTGCAACGCTTATTCCCCAACTGTTTTACAGCTCAGATGTAACAAAAGGATTTTGATCATGAAGATTGCCGTAGCCGGCACAGGCTATGTCGGCCTCTCCAATGCAGTACTTTTGGCCCAGCAGCACCAAGTGGTGGCCTTGGACATCAACCCGGAAAGGGTTGCCAAAATCAATTCTAGAACCTCTCCGATCGAAGACGCGGAAATTGAGGAGTTTTTTGCGGACAAAAAACTGGACCTCAGGGCGACCCTCGACTTCAAGGAAGCATATAAAGACGCTTCCTTCGTAATCGTGGCGACACCGACTGACTATAACCCGGTGACCAACTACTTCGACACGAGTTCAGTTGAGTCAGTGATCAGCGACGTCCTTTCGGTCAATCCTGACGCCGTAATCATAATTAAATCCACCATTCCTGTGGGCTGCACCAACGAGCTGCGCCAGCGGCTCGGCAGCCCCAATGTCATCTTCTCGCCAGAATTTCTGCGTGAAGGCAAGGCGCTGTACGACAATCTGCATCCAAGTCGAATCATAGTCGGCGAACGATCAGAAAGGGCAGCTCAATTCGCTCAGCTGCTGCAGGAAGGAGCAATCCGAAAGGATGTACCCTTGCTCTTTACCGACTCGACCGAGGCCGAGGCAATCAAGCTGTTTGCCAACACCTACCTCGCAATGAGAGTCGCGTATTTCAACGAGCTTGATACATATGCGGCCACTCACGACCTGGATACGCGCCAGATCATTGAAGGAGTGAGCTTGGATCCACGGATTGGGGGTCACTACAACAACCCCTCGTTCGGCTATGGCGGCTACTGCCTGCCCAAGGACACTAAGCAGCTTCTGGCGAACTATCGCGACGTACCCCAGAACCTGATTCATGCAATTGTGGAAGCGAATCGCACGCGTAAAGATTTCATCGCCGATGAGATCATTCGCCGTAACCCGAGTGTGGTTGGCATCTATCGACTCGTCATGAAGGCTGGTTCGGACAACTTTAGAGCTTCTGCCATCCAGGGCGTCATGAAGCGAATCAAAGCCAAAGGCATTCGCGTAATCATCCATGAGCCGGCCCTGAGCGAGACGCAATTCTACTCGTCTGAAGTTGTGAGCGATCTCGCCGAGTTCAAGGAACGCTCCGATGTAATCATCGCCAATAGGCTGTCGGAAGAGCTGTGCGATGTCTCGGAAAAGGTATATACGCGTGATCTTTTCGGCATTGATAGCTGAAATAGCACACCAAGCGAGACGTATGAGGCACTGAAGGCCGATGTTAGTCAAACAGAATTTGCGAATGATCAAGCGCCTCGCCAAGTCAATTCCTGACACCGCGCGAGCTGCCCTTGGCGTATGGACACAGAAATGGCAGCGCAGCCCTTGGGAATCTGATCCCGTCGGCAAGCTGGAGACCTCTCCAATTCGCAACTACGGCTCCACGATTGATGGAGTCCAGGTCACGACGGTTACGCCGCCGAACGGACACTACATGACGACATTTTTCGATGTCTGTCCGTTTTCTCCGTCCGGCAACCTCGTCGCTGTTACCCGAGTACCATTCATAAACAGAATTCCTGTTCCGGGTGATAAAGCATTGGTATGCGTCATTGACCTCCGCACTGGCGAGACCAAGACCGTGCATGAGACCGGCGGCTGGGGAGCACAGCTTGGAGCAAATGTTCAGTGGGGTTCAAGTGATCGCATACTCTTCTGCAATGACGCCATTGCCGGCACCGCGAAGGCGGTCCGAATCGACCTCGATAGCGGCCACCGGACTAGCCTAAATGGTCCGGTATACGGAACCGACCCCAAGCGCAGATATTCCTACTCCGCCGACCTTCGACTTATCAATGCGCTAATACCGGGATATGGAATTCCCGAACATCCGTTTGATAAGTACAAACAGCCCGAGCGATGCAGTTCGTCGAATGGCCTGTGGAGAACCGACCTCGAAACAGGCGGGTGCGAGCTTGTTGCGTCAATGCGCGACATCGTCGCACAACTTAGCGACCAGGAAAAGCTAAGCAGGGGAAAGTATTTCCTTTTCAACGTGAAGGTTGATCCAACAGGAACCAAGCTTCTTCTTGTTATTTTCGTAAAGGAGATCCCCGGCAGAGTCGGGCACGCATTGCAGTTAGTGACGACCGATCTTGATGGCAGAAATGCGCGACTGGTTGTTACGGATTCCGCATGGACGAAGGGAGGCCATCATCCCAACTGGAGTGCGGACGGCAGCGGAATTCTGATGAACCTCAAAATC
Source organism: Stenotrophomonas sp. ESTM1D_MKCIP4_1 (assembly GCF_003086895.1). Taxonomy (NCBI): domain Bacteria; kingdom Pseudomonadati; phylum Pseudomonadota; class Gammaproteobacteria; order Lysobacterales; family Lysobacteraceae; genus Stenotrophomonas; species Stenotrophomonas sp. ESTM1D_MKCIP4_1. The sequence goes on from NZ_CP026004.1 coordinate 4,192,709, forward strand.
GACGGAAAGATGCGGTTTGTCAACATATCACCTGATGACGGCTCAATTGGTCTAGTCGGCGGAGAGGCTAAGGGAAGCGGCCACCCTACGCTGCACTCGAGCGGAAAGTACGTTCTGACAGATTCATATATATCAGAAGGATTCAGGGACAACCAGGGAAATGTCCCACTCCGCCTGATCGACGCAGCAAAAGGAACAGAGCGCAGCATCTGCAAGATATTCACGAAAAACTTGGACGGCCCTCGTCGTATCGACCCACATCCAGCATGGGACATGAACTACCAACGAATCGCGTTTAACGGAATTGTTGACGGGTTTCGCCAAGTAATGATTGCCGACCTCTCGAAAATAGTCTGATGAGCAAATCAAGCAAAGCTAGCGACTTCCTGCTTACCATTCTTGCAAGATTTGGTGGAAAGGCAGCCAACCTGGTGGTATTTGCAATCGTCGCAAATAAACTCAGCCTGGCTGACATGGGCGTCTATGGCTATATCTTTACTACAACGCTGATCATTTCCACGATTCTTGACTTGGGCGTCAGAAACTCCATTGCGGTTCAGATTGGCAAAGAGCCGGCCTCAAGCTCAGATTACACACGAAGCGCTTACCTACTCCTGCTGCCCATTGCCCTACTCTGCCTTCCGTTAACTATTGCCTACCTTAGATTCGGACCCGAAAACACAAGTTCCGCAACTGCGACTATTCCGGCCGCACTATTGCTTGCATTTATGCTGCATCAGCGGATGCTGCAGGGCGCATCGCTCGGCCAAGGGGACATCAAAACATTTAATAGAACCGAGCTTGCATCGAGAATCATTCTAGTTGCACTTACACTTTTAATGCTGGTGACAAATCAATTCTCACTGTCGACAGCAATATGGGCACTGGCGATCTCACAGGCGTTTGGCTCGCTCTATCTTGCGGTCAAGCAGGCACCGAAGTATTTAGAGCCGAAAGCATCCGCAAGCCTTTCGATTATTGTAAGTCTAGTTCGAGCAGGCATCCCATTCATGGTCGCTGTGGTGCTTATGCAAGCATCGAAGAAGCTCGCCTTCTATACCGTTAGCTACGAATCAACGCTAACTGAAGGCGGAATCTTTTTTGGCCTGCAACGGCTTACTGAGGTGGTGACGGAGGTGGGGCTAGCCATATCCGTCGTATTGCTTTCCCACAATGTAAGAGCAACATCCAAAGAGGAGGCAGCTGCCAACACTGCAAGGTCCGTCAGGGTTTCAGTCGCTGTGTTTCTCGCAATTTCGATTGCGATGGTAGCCCTCTCCTGGGTTCTGGTACCCATGATTCTCGGAAAGTCTTTCGCTGGCCACTCATTACTATTCTCGATACTGGTAGTGGGTACATTGTTCGGAGCCATCTGGACCATGCTGTTCCCAAGTCTGTCCGTGGCGACCTCTCCAACCACCGTCCTGAAAATTCTGTCGATTGGACTTGCGTTGAACGTCATTGCGACCTTTGGCATGACCTGGGCATGGGGACTGCTTGGGGCGGCATCGTCTACCGTTCTTGTGAATATTATTATCTCAGCGATGTTCCTCAGGACCTATAAGATTCGCTTTGGAATTACTGCAAGTGATTTCATTTTCCCAAAGTGGGATGACCTGCCAATTGACCGCCTGAGAAAAAAATTCCTTCCGAGCAAAAACAGGAGTGACCAGTGATAATTTCTCGAATCAGATCACTGGCTATGCTGCACGCTCCAAAGGTCGGCTACATGCACGCCAAGACCCAATTCGACAATGTTGGGGATGCTCTGATCGTTGGACAGGCCGTGGCCCTCATGTCCGAGCACATGAACGTTGTCCTCAGTGCCAAAGGAATTCCCGCGCATTTTTCCAAACAAATTCGAGAGTCGACCAAAGCGCCATACTCAGAGCTTGATTCTGGCAAAGCAGAGATTTTTCTCGCCCTCGCACTTAGGCGAATGCATGGCCTTCGCTCGTATTACTCATTGATCCCAGGTGGAATCAACGGCGAGAAATCCAAAGGATCCTATCTGTCTGGAACAGTTTACAATCTAGCTCTCCAATTGATGGCTTTACTTGGAATAGTGACAGTTCAGATGGGCGTTTCATATGACAAACTCGGCGTTCGCCACCAAAAGTTGCTGCGCGGCCGCGCGCGTGCTCTCAGCTACCACTTCGTCCGTGACAGCCAGACAGACGAGTACTGTCGTGAGCGTGGTATAAAGCACTCAGGCGTAGCGCCCGACTTGGCTTTCGTAATGTTTCCTGATACGAGCAAAAAGTCGAGCGGCAGCAGGGTTGCGTTCTCTTTCCGCACAGACCGGGGCGGGCGACCGCTTATCGAGAAAATTGGGGAAATGATCAATGCATCCTTCGCTGTCGACACGCAGATTGTGCTGGTCAGCCAGGTAGCACGTGATACCCCAGGAATGCTGGAACTCCAAGAGCTCCTTATGTCACTCGGTTTTAAATGTGATTTTGAGGATGTGACCGATAGCCTTAACGCAGCAAGCAAGGTCTACTCAACCTGCTCTCTAATCTACTCGAATCGCCTTCATGCATTGCTTCTGGCGGCTTCTAACGGGGCGGCTCCTTGCCCAGTTATCAGCGCCCAAGTGGACCGGAAAATATCCGGAATTTTTCTCGATGTAGGCGACTGCATTAGCATTGAATTGGACTCCTGGAACGGCACGCCCCTTCCGCGGCCGGGCCTAGAGTACGCTCAGGCTTTCCAGAAGAGCGCCTTGATGATGAAAAACAAAGTCAAGGATGTGACGCGGGAAATTTTCCATTGAAGTACGATCACCCAGTCCTCCGAGCAACCAGCAGCTCCAGCACCACCTGGTATGTGACGGTATTTATGCTTGCCTCTCTATGCATACAGCTTTCGCTGTTCCGCATCGGCGACAGCCGCGTAAATTATCCGCTTACAATTATCGGCTACCTGCTCCTTTTTCCCTATGCCGTATTTAACATTGCAAAGATGAAGTCGCGCGTCTCGACTACACTCGCGACTTCGTTCTTTGTATACGCCTCTTTCTGTTTTGCATCAGCACTGTGGTCAACTGACAAGTCTGCGTCTATATCCAATGCGTCCTTGCTCTTTGCCTGCCTGCTGATATCAATCGGCGGGGCCAGATATGACCCAGTCCAGACAAGAGTTATATTTGTACGAATTTGCCTAGCCGTAATGGCCCTCAGCTGGGTATCGTTGGTGGTTGCACCCGGATATGCGCTTCAGGAGAAAGGCTTCTGGCGACTGCGTGGGATCATGTCACATGAATTCGAGCTGGGCTATCTTGCCGGCTCGTCAATGCTGCTGTCGTTCGCCGGGCTGGCTCGTGAAATGTCGCGCGGAACGCAGGAGCGTAGACTGATGCTTACGCTGGTATTCTTGTTCTCTGCTGCGACTCTCCTCGCAACCCAGACTCGGACGCTACTTGTATACGCAGCGCTTTGCGCGGCGTTAATCATGGTTAGCTATACCCGGGGAAAGATACGAATTTTTTCCATCTTCAGTCTCGTGATCCTTACCTCGATTGTGGCCATTTCTGTTGGATATCTGGAGGATACTTTCAGCAGAGGAGAGAGCGACGCGTCGCTCTCTGGGCGAACGTTAATTTGGGCACGAACGATTGCAGAGGCTGAGTCACGACCATTACTCGGCCATGGATATTCCAGCTTCATTTCTCCGATCTACGACTATATCTGGACCGGTAACTATCGTCCGCCGCACGCGCATAACACTTGGGTGATGTCGTACTTTGAAGTCGGGATAGTTGGCGCCATTCTTGTCTCAATTTACCTTCTTTCGCAAATTTTCGTGCTAAGAAGAACTAAACAAGGTTTTGACGGACTCAGCCCAACTTTCTACGTTGCGCTTTTCTGCACGATGACCGGGATGACAAGCCTTATCTTTGGCGGAAAGCTGTCGCCAATGATGGCGATCATACTCATTCTGACATTCCAAGAATACAACACTACGAAACGCAGCTTTAGGGAAGATAAGGGTTGATGATGGAACATACTGGAAGCTCCGAGTTCTCGCGACCGCCACTTATTTCGGTGGTCATTCCCGTCTATAACCGCGCCAAGTCGATCGCCGCCACACTGGATTCCGTCAGGGATCAGACAGAGAGAGATTTTGAGTGTCTCATTGTCGATGATGGTTCGTCCGACGTGGAAGACCTTGTTTGCTTTGTTTCTCGCGCATACGACTCGCGCTTTCGCGTTCTGCGCAAGGAGAACGGAGGAGCAAGCTCGGCGCGCAATTTGGGGATTGATGCCGCCCGTGGCGAGTACATAGCCCTTCTGGATTCAGACGACATCTGGCTGCGAGAGAAATTGAGCATTCAGCTCGCTTTCGCAAGCAAAGACCGCCGTAACAACTTCATGTGCTTCACTCAGCTAAGAGTCGACAGGGGTATTAACAGGACCTGGATCAAGCCCCCAAGGGGACCGCGCGCTGGGGAACGCATTGATGAGTACTTGATGGCTGACGCAGGATGGATTCAAACATCCACCATTTTCTTGGCTGCGCCGCTCGCAAAGCGCGTGAGGTTCGATGAGAACCTACCTTCCTCACAGGACACTGATTTTGCAATCAGATGCGCCAACGCCGGCGCTATCATTACCTACTTGGAGCAGCCTCTCGTCATAATGGATGACCGCTATATTCCGGGCCGGGTATCCAAGCAGAAGAACTATGTCCCCTTGCTTGAGTGGATCGAAAATATGAAGTCGAACGGCGAAATATCCCCACGGAGCTACTTCGCGTATAGAGGATGGCAGTGCGCGCGGGTGGCTTCTTACACGAGGATCCCGCTAGCGCTCCAACTTTACGGAAGATCTCTTCTGCGGCGCGCGTATCGACCTAAGATAGCTGCGATCATTTTCTTGCAGATTGTTCTTCCTCAAAGTTTGTATCAGCGAATAGCCACAGCAACTGTAAAAATTGCAGGCAAATAACAGCATGAACTCGATTCGCACCATTCAAGCGATGCGTGGCATTGCCGCAATCGCGGTCGCCTTCTATCATGTCTACATAATCGCACGGCAGGTTTCGCCCGGAAGCAGCGTCGTAATGGAGCAGTTGGCCCGTCATGGCTTCATGGGCGTCAATTTCTTCTTTGTCCTGAGTGGATTCATCATACTCATGGCTCATGAGAAGGACATTGGGCAGGTAGACCGGCTGAAGAATTACATTTCAAAGCGCGCGCTCCGCATTTATCCGGCTTACTGGATATTTACAACCCTTTATGTAATTGCCGCACTTATGGGCTTGGGAGATAGTGACTTCTCAACAAAGCCCTTGGATTTGCTGTCATCTTATACGCTACTTCAAATATCTCCGGATAAGGTTGTTCCTCCGCTTAAGGTAGCTTGGACGTTGTTCTACGAAGTTCAGTTCTACATTGCTTTCTCGCTACTCATAGTTTCGAGGCGCCTTGGATTCACTCTTTTGGGCATTTGGTTCGCTTCCATCTGCGTTGGACTAGCATCGGGCACCGAAGCGGTAGATTCTCGTCTTCTGTCCCCTTGGAACGTATACTTCTTTGTTGGCATGGCAGTATTTATCCTCTACAAGCGCATATCGAACTTCGGTGCGATGATCGCAGGTGCGGCTGCTGCCTGCCTACTGCTCTATTACTTCCTGACCTACAACCTCGACATCCACGAATTCCATCGTGAGTATGGCTATCTGCATTTTCTGCTGGCTCCCGCTTTCGGCCTATTGATTCTCGGCATAGCGGGACTGGAAAAAACCCAAAACTGGTCCATTCCTTATCCGCTGCAGTTCCTGGGCGATGCCTCCTATTCGATTTACCTAGTCCATTCTGCCGTAATATCAGTCGCGGCGATTGTATTGAGAAAGATCGGCCTGCATATGCATGACAGCGTTGGCTTGTATTTGATCGTATTCGCGTCGTCCGTAATCGCCGGGTGCGCTGCATATCTAATCGTCGAAAGACCTTTGACACGGCGACTCAAACCGGCAATGTTTTTAAAGGCATCACAGGTGAACTCGTGAGAGCTACTTCAGTTCTTTTTGTCACATCTTCAGGCGGGCACTGGGTGCAAGCGTCAAAGCTTCTTTGTTGCCTATTTGATTATGAAGTGGATATCGCTACGGTGGATGAAACCGCAGTTTCTGGCATCACCCATCGTCGCTTTTACAAGATTCCGGACTTTAATCGAGACACACCTTTGAAGATGATTCTTGGTGTACCCGCTATAGTTCATTGCGTTCTCAGCAGCGATGCAACACATGTGATATCCACTGGGGCGGCGCCCGGATTGCTCGCTCTCGCCTGCGCTCGCATGGTTGGCAAGCGCACACTGTGGATTGACAGTATCGCTAACACCGAGAGACTTTCAGTTTCAGGACGGATCGCCAAGGTCATTGCGCACAAGACTTTAACCCAGTGGGAAAATGTCGCAGCAGTGACCGGGGTCGGCTACGAGGGCCGCTTGCTATGATATTCATGTCATGTGGAAGCCAGCTTCCATTCCCTCGCCTCGTGGATATGATGCAAGCTTGGGCGGATCAGCATCCAGATACGGAAGTAATTGTTCAGGCCGGTGAGCACGATTTCATTTCCTCCACAATGAAAGTTCACAAGTCCCTAGACCAGCAAGAGTTCGTTAAGTTGATCGCCACCTGCGAGGTTTTCATTTCCCACGCAGGCATGGGCAACATTATTACTGCCCTAGAACTTGGTACGCCGCTCTTGATCGTTCCCCGCCGTGCCACCCTGGGCGAACATCGCAATGATCATCAGATAGATACGGCGGAGCGATTTGGCAAGTATCCAGGAGTGGCCGTTGCCACAGATTTGCCTGAGTTGATGGCTCAGGTCGATTCACTTCGACACGGCTCTCGGTCGGCGAGCGCAGAGGCGTCGCCAGAGAAGGAAAAGCTCTTGAACGCGGTCAGGAGCTTTGTGTCAACCTGACTCGTTTGAGATTTTCGCGGCCTGAGTGGATTTCCAGAGAAGTCCGCTCTAGCTGCCTACAGGCAACTTCGGCACTATTCGTCCTGCGATCACGATGCCAACGTGCATCTGTAGACATCTTGCCAACAAGGGATTGGCTAAGATAACCATCTAGTTTTCAACTCAGATCAGAATGGCAACGCTCATGCGAATGCAGAGTTTGACGCTTCTTCTAACTCTTATGGCTCCCGCCGTTCACGCAGCCACACCCGCCAACAAATTTTCCTGCCCTAAGATTGAGGTGTCCGCCGGAGACATGGGCATCAAGACCCGCTACTTGGCAAAGCGAATTGATCCAACATCATCGACCTTGGATCCGGAGGCCGTAGCAGCCCAGTTAGGAGTGCGTGAGGAGGTTAGTTATCCGGCAAAAAAGATCGTTAATCTCTCAATGCTCTATCACAAGGGCCCGAGCAAAGAGATTGCAGATTGCCTCACGACGCATCTCAACGCGTTAGCGGAAAGCAACTATCTTGAAGGCTCGGGTGAGTACAATATTCTTTACAAGAGTTGGATGATCTCGGCCATAAACCTGTCACTCCTTGGGTTGCAGGCTGATTCTCATTCCGCGCCTAAACTTCAGGATTCCAAGTTCCGCACATGGCTTGCCACTCGGACACACGAAATCACGTCCTTCTTCAGGGAAAGTGGTTGCAATAACAACCACTGCTATTGGGCCGGTGTTGCCGCTGCATCTTCCGCTCGCTACTTGAAATCGGATGATCCTCTCCAGTTCTCAAAGTGGGTTTTGCTTCAGTCTGAGAAAAATGTAAATTATTCTGGACAGTTGAGTGCAGAGGTAGGTAGAGGGGCCATGGCATTTCACTACTCTGCATTCTCTATCGCGGCACTTCTCGTTCAGACCAGGCTGTGGAACCAGAATGACTCCTCTGCAGAGGCGTTTGTCAGCAAGCTGTCTAGTCGCTTCTGCTCCGACACCCAGACTGGTGCAAGAGGCACTACGTTTGCAGGAATTCCTGCTCAGAATGTAAAAGGTGCCGCTCCTTACGTCTCGTTGATCACGGAGGCCGAACCTCAGAAATGTGGAGTACTGGCCAGCTCTTCCTCTGCTGATGCCAAATCTTTCTTTCTCGGTTGGAACATGAACTACGTTCGCGGCCTCGTAACTGGGAAGAATGCTCAGTAGCAGCGCTAAGGCCTTGTATATTTTCGCTTCAGAAATGGCATCTTGAAGGGATCAGGCTACCGCAGCGTCGGTATCGGGCACTCGGCTGGTTTTGGCGCAAGGCTGACCAGCCATGCAACCGATTGCGATCTGCTGCTCTGTGCGAGAGACATCGAAATTTTTTCTTCTATAAGGTAGACTCCCTCATCCGCATCGCGCCATCGCGCTGCGCTGCAGCGCCACGGAAGTTCATGGTGCTGCAACCGCTCCACAACGCGCCCGTAGCTCAGCCGGATAGAGTAGTGGCTTCCGAAGCCATTGGTCGGGGGTTCGAATCCCTCCGGGCGCGCCATCTTCCCTTGCTCCCGTCTGCCCTTGCAGACCTCGTCTCCCAGCAGGACGTCCCCCCTAGCAACACCAGGCTCCAAGAGCTCCACCGCCCAGCGCTTCCGCTGGCGGTACAGCACCGCTCACTCAAACCCATACCGCCCCCGCACCCCAGCATCCCTCTCAACCAGATGCATGTGGAACAGCTGCGTCGCGTCCCGCGACCAGCTCCCCTCCAGCCTGCGCCACGATGCTGCATCCACCCGCGGCAGCTTCCGTTCCAGGTAGTAGACCCGGCTGCCATCACCCGAGAAGTGCCGATCCAGCAGCTGCCAGCGCGCAGGGTCCACCCCGGGCAGCGGCTTCCCATCGCAGTAGACGTTGCTGTCATCAACGGCGTACAGCGGGTCCTGTGGCACGCCCTGCAGCAGGTCACCCCGCAGGCAGTGCTTCATCCGCCGGCCGCAGTACCAGCCGCCGCGCCCATCAGCCCCATAGCCGCCGCCGAGATCGCGGAACGTCGTGCAGTCCGCCTCGGGTAGCGCCTTCAGGGAGGTCTCGTACTCGAAATAGACACTCTGGCTGTCCATCCAGTACGCGCCACATTGGTGGAAACTGTCGCGGTCGATGGCAGGCAGACGGGTCCATGCGTGGTAGACCGCTTGTGTATCCCGGCCGATGAAGCAGTGCGCCGGGAGGAACTCGAAGCTCGCTGCGTCTGCTTTGCGTAGCAGGCGGCCTTGGTGGAAGACTTGGCTGTCGCGTACAGCCCAGTACTCGATGCCGTTTGGACCGATGAAGCGGTGGTCCGGCAGGTCGAGGATTCTCTGCCATGACATGGGTTGAGACTCTGGCTTTCTTGGGTTGGACCGTAGTGTAGTGCGGGTGGCGGAGGCGGCCGGGCTTGGATCCGCCTTTGCTGCAGAGCAGTCGAGCAAGCTCGAATCTACGGAATGCGCGATGACGGCGGGCTGGGTGGCAGGCGGCAGCCGAGCATGGCTCGGCTCTACAAAAGCCAGAGTAGTCGAGCGAGCTCGACTCTACGACGGGCGCGCTGACGGCGGGTTGGGTCGCAGGGGGCAGCCGAGCATGGCTCGGCTCTACAAAGGCCAGAGCAGTCGAGCGAGCTCGACTCTACGGCGAGGTGGGTCGCAGGGGCAGCCGAGCAGGGCTCGGCTCTACAAAGGCCAGAGCAGTCGAGCAAGCTCGACTCTACGGTGTGCGCGATGAGGGCCGGTTGGGTCGCAAGCGGCAGTCGGGCAAGCGCGCGGATGGCACGCCGGGCAGGGCCCGGCGTTGCCGTGGGGGCACAGATCAATATTTGCCGTCGAACGCGAAGATCGGCTTGCGCTGCTTCCATGCCCCGGCGGTGAAATCCGGGAATTCCAACGTCTGGAAGCCGTTGGCAATCGACTGCTCGCTCAACGGGGTGATCGCGCTCCAGGTCACCGCGTCGTAGATGTCGATCGGCATCGGCGCCTTGGCTTTCAGGGCTTCCACGAAGGCGTGGATGACGAACCAGTCCATGCCGCCGTGGCCGGCGCTGGCGGCGGTGTCGGCGTTCTGCTTCCACAGCGGGTGCTCGTACTGGTCCTGGTAGGTCTTGAACTCCTCCCACTGGTGCGGCGGGCTGCGGCCTTCGATGTGGATCGAATGGTTCACGTCCATCCACAGGCCCTTGGTGCCCTGCACGCGGAAGCCCATCGAGTAAGGGCGCGGCAGCGAGGTGTCGTGCTGCAGGAGGATGGTCTCGCCGTTTTCGCAGGCCAGGGTGGTGGTAACGATGTCACCCAGCTTGAACTTCACCTTCGTGCTGGGGTGGGTGGTGCCGCCGCTCTTGGCCACGGTGTAGTCGTGCAGGCCGCGCGCCTTGGTGGCGAACGCATTGATGTGGGTGAAGCGATTGCCGCGGTTGATGCCGGTGTACATCGCGCACGGGCCGATGCCGTGGCTGGGGTACAGCTCGCCATTGCGCTGCACCGAGTGCTCGGTGCGCCAGCGCGCTTCGCTCCAGCCCTTGGGGCCGAACTCCACGCCGCTGTCGTAGGGCTGGTTGGGGTCGCCGGAGTTGAACTTCACCCCGCGCAGGTCGTGCTGGTAGCCGGCCTGCAGATGCACCAGTTCGCCGAACAAGCCCTGCCGCACCATCTGCAGCGCGGCCATCACGTCGCGGCGGTAGCAGACGTTCTCCAGCAGCATGTACGGCGTGCCGGTGTTGAGCTGGGTCTTCAGCACATCCCAGTGGTCCTGCAGGGTGATGCCGGCCACCACTTCGCAGCCCACGGCCACGCCGGCCTGCATGGCTGCAATCGCCATCGGCGCGTGGTATTCCCAGGGCGTGGCGATGATCACGCCGTCGATGCCTTTCTGTTCCAGCAGGCGCTTCCAGGCGTTGGTGTCGCGGTCCTGGCCGTAGGTCTTCGGCGCGGCCTTGCCGGCCTTGGCCACCATGTCCACGGCGCGGCCCAGCATGATCGGCTCGATGTCACACAGCGCGACCACCTCCACATCGTCGCGCCGCACCAGCTCCTTCAGCAGCACCAGGCCACGCATGCCGGTGCCGATCAGGGCCAGGCGCACCTTGCGGCCGGCCGCCCAGGCGGGGGTCTGCGGCAACAGGCTGCTGGCGGCGACGGCGGCACTGGCCGCGATGAATTCCCTACGCTTCATGGCAAACACTCTCCTCTTGAAGGTGCGCCGGCCACGACCGGCGCACCCGGGTCACACGAACGGAATTACTTGAACCGGTAGCCGACGGTCACACTGTAGCCGCGGCCGAAGATGGTGGCGTAGTCGCTGGAATCGCCCAGGAAGCTGTTCGGATCGTAGAACGGCAGGCGATCGAACAGGTTCTTGACCGTGAAGCTGAGGTTCCAGGCGTCATCAGGGCGCCAGGTGACGCTCAGATTGGCGGTCCACCACGAGGGTGCGCCATCGCACTTGCTGGCTTCCAGCGCCAGGTAGCCGGCGGTGCACGTCTCCTTGTTGTTGTCCACTTCGTCCACGCGGTCGCGGGCCCACTTGGTGCCGCCCACGTAGTTGACGAACATGCTGGTGGTCACCTGCCTGTAGGTCCAGTCGGCGTTGAGCGTGGCGCGCAGGCGCGGGTTGTTGTAGTAGCCCACCACATCGCCGTAGTACCAGCCGCTCTCGTCATCCATGTAGTAGCGGTTGCGGTTGGCGATGGTGGCGGCCAGGCCGACGTTCAGCCCGCCCCACTCGCCCAGCGAGAAGCGGCCGCGTGCATCCACGTCGAAGCCGTCCACCAGGGTCTTGCCGCGGTTCTTGTACTGGCCCACCACGCTGGCCACGTTGCCCACGCTGTAACCGGGCAGCACCGACGGGCAGCTCACGCCGCTGGCCGGGTCGGCGCACATGGCTGCCAGCTGGGCGAGGTTGGCGCGGTCGGCATCGGTGATCGGCGAACGGGTGGATGAGATGATGTCGGTGTCGCGGCTGAAATCCGGGGCGACGATTTCGTTGTTGCGGTAGATGAACCAGTAGTCGGCCGACACCGACAGCCAGCTGGCCGGCTCGTAGACGAAGCCCAGGGTGGCGATCTTGGCCTTCTCCGGCTTCAGGTCCTGGTTGGGCTGGGTCATGCGGGCCACGGTGCGGCTGCAATCGGCATTGGCCAGGCTCTTGCCCAGGTCCACATCGCCCGCACGCTGCGACTGACGCAGCAGATCGGCAATGGCGTTGGTCTCGGCGCAGCGCACTTCATCGCGGTAGCCACCCAGCTGGGCGAACACACCGCCGCTGCCCGACTCGGCCAGGCTGGGCGCGCGGAAGCCGGTGGAATAGGTACCGCGCAGCATCAGCTGCTTGAACGCCTGGTACTTGAAGCCGATCTTCGGCGCGACGTTGGCGCTGAAGTTCGGGTACTTGTCCACGCGCAGCGCCGCGTCCAGTTCCAGCTTGTCGGTGATCGGCGCCACCGTTTCGGAGAACAACGCATAGGTGTTGCGTGCACCGTCGAACCACGAACCACCCTGCTGGGTGATCAGGCCGGCGGCGGCATCCGGGTTGCCCGGGGTGTAGAAGGTTTCGCGGCTGGCGTTGAAGCCGAACGCGGCGCGCATCTCACCGGCAGGCAGCTGGAACAGCGGGCCTTCGATCTTGCCGTCCAGGGTGTGCAGGCGCGTCCAGGACTGGATGTCGAAGGTCGGGAAGGCCTCGCGGATCAGCGCGGCGTTGGCCTCGCTGATCTCGCCGAATTCATAGGCGGGGTGGTCGGAGATGATGACGCGGCCGGTGCCCGGATCCACCGAGTACGGGCCAAACGCCTTCTCGAAGCCCTTCAGGTTGACGTTGATGGTCTGGTAGGTGGTGGAGTGCGTGCCGGCCGTGGCAAAGGCGGTTTCCCAGTTCCAGTCGCCGACGTTGCCACGCGCACCAGTCAGCACGCGGTAGCTCTGGTCGGTGTTGCGCTGGCCGAAGTAGTTGGCGCCGGCATCCTGCAGCAGGTACTGCAGGCCGACCACGCCGCCCATCATCGCCTTCAGTTCGGGGCTGGCGTGGTTGTATTCGTTGTTCGGGCCCAGGTACGGGTACAGGAACTGGTTGACCGAGGTGCCGGTATCGCGCGAGAACCAGCTGCTGGGATTGCCGGTGGTGGTGCCGTAGGTGCGCGGCGTGCCGCCGTTGGCGCGCAGGTCGATGTCGGTGTACGTGGCCTCGGCAAAGATCTCGGTGTTGTCGCCCACCAGGAAGGTGCCGTTGAGGTAGGCGGTGTTGCGCTCGGACTTGGCGCCGGCATCGATCTCGTTGTTCATCCACGTTTCCCAGACGCAGCTGGGGCCGGCGGCCTGGCCCTGCAGTACGTTCTGGCAGCCCGGTGCGGCTTCCTGCACGCGGCGGCCGGTGACCGGATCGAAGGCGAAGTAGGTGCCCGGATTGAACTGGCCCGGCTTGCTGCCCACGCCCAGGCGCAGGCCGCTGAGGTAATTGGGGTTGTTGACGTAGTACTGGTCGGGGCGCTTGTCGTAGAAATCGCTGAGCGGAATCGCGTCGCGGCGGTACATGTTCACCGCGCCATAGACGTTGAAGCGGTTCTCGGTCAGGTCACCGAAGCCAGCGGTGATGCTGGCCTGGCGCTCGCCGTAGGAGTCGATGCGCGAGGATGTGTCGTTGGTGAAGTTGATCTCCGCGCCCTGGAAATTGCGCTTGGTGATCACATTGATGACGCCGGCCACCGCATCGGTGCCGTACACCGCCGAGGCACCATCGGTCAGCACTTCCATGCGCTCGATGGCTGCGGCCGGGATCGCATCGATGTTGACGAACTGGGTCTGGAAGCCCGCCGGTGCGCCGTAGTACGACAGGCGGCGACCGTTCAACAGCACCAGCGTGCCCTGCGCACCCAGGCCACGCAGATTGGCCTGCGAGGCGCCGTCCGAACCAGTGAACAGCGAGCGCGAATCCTGCTGCGCGGGCCGTGCGGCCGGCAGGTTGTCCAGCACCTGCAGCAGCGTGCGCGCACCCATGTTCTGGATGTCCTGCTTGCTGATCACCTGCACCGGCGATGCGGTTTCAACGTCGGTGCGGCGGATGTTGGAACCGGTGACCTCGATGCGGGCCAGGTCGGTGGCGTTGTCCTTGCTGTCCTGGGCGGCAGCAGGCAGGGCGATCGACAGCAGCACGCCGGCGATGGCCAGCGACAGCGGGGCGAAGGAACGACAGGGCGGACGGGGGTGGCGTGCGGGCAACATCGGGGTTCTCTCCTGGCAGGGGTGCGCGGCGGGTGGGCGGCGCGAAAGCGATTGGCGGGCAAAACGCTCCCGGGCCACGGCTCGGAAGCCGTAGTCGGAATGGGCGGGGGAGGAGCGGTGTTACGTAGGGGTCATGGGGCGACGATGCTGGCGGAGTCGCCCTCCTGGCCGATCAGCACGGCGTTGGCCCAGTTGGCGCAGACCTGGGCGGGTTGGCTGCCCTGCGCACCCAGCGTGCGCAGGCTCAGGGTGGAAAGACCACGGATGTCCAGTTCCGGTTTGACCACGCCGGGCGCCTTCACCAGGCCGCTGTCGTACAGCAGGTGGCCGTCGCCCCAGACCTGGAACTGCAGGCCACCGGCAGCGCGGCAGGCATCGTCGATGCCGAGATCGGCGCGCAGCAGTTTCCAGCCACCCTGCAGGCGCAGGTCGATGCGGCTGTTGGCACCCACGCCCAGGCCGCGGCGGAACTGCAGGCCGTTCATGCGCAGGCCGGCGCCGCCACGGAAGGACTGGTCAGCGCGTACCTGGCTGGCCAGCGCGGCCGGCACCGGCAGCTCGGAGAGATAGCGCTGCCGGGCCGGTCGCTCCGGTTCCTGGTGTTCGAGGATGTGGAAGGTGGCCAGCGCGATGGGACCGACATCGCGCGGCTGCAGTGCATCGAACGCGCGGGCGCTGCCTTGGGCTGCCGTGACCATCGGATCGGTGCTGCTGGCCCCATCGCCTTCCGGGTTCTGCACGCTGAGCACGCGGAAGCGCAGCAGGCGGCCGGCATGGGCCGGGAAGTCGATGCGCTGCACGCCCTCCTTCAGCTGCAGGCGGCCACGGGCGATGGGCTCGCCCCACTCGCCATTGCTGTCGCCCAGGTACACCTCGTAATCGCGTACCTGGCCGTGCTTCCAGTTCTTGTCGTTGCGCGGTGCGATCTCGATGCCGTCGATCATCTTCCGCTCACCAAAGCCGACCACCCACTCATGCGCGCCCGTGCGCACGGCCTGGTTGCGCACGCTGCGGAACCAGGTGTTGGGGTCGTCATCGAACGCGTTTTCCAGGGCGTGGCCGGGTTCCTCCGCCGGGCGGTTGACCACCAGCAGACTGTCGGCCGGCAGTTCCCGGCCCAGCACTGGTGCCGCCGGGAACACATCGTCGGCGGCTGCAGCAGCCACGGCGAAGTCGAGCTGCAGCTGCAACGGCTGGCGGATGTCCTGGGTGGCGGTGCGCACATGCAGCGTGCCGCGGCGTTCGCCGGCGTCGTAGTACCAGCCTTCGCTGGCGCTGTTGAATGCGGCGGCATCGGCCAGCGCCGGCAGCGCGCGGCCGCCGGCCTGCACCGCACGCGGCGCCTGCCGGCTCAGCACGCGCAGGCCGTAGCGGCGCTGTGCCAACTGGCCGCTGTAGCTGCCCTGCACCGGGTCGATCTGCACCTGCACCGGGCCACTGCCCTGTGCCGGGGCCTGCACGCGCACGACCTGCGTACTCGACTCGCCCTTCTGGTAGCGGCGGGTGGTGCCATCGTCTTCGTACAGCGTGTACTGCGCATCACCCTGCGGGTAGAGATCGAAGGTCACTTCATCGAGGGGCTTTTCACCATCGAACAGCATCGTGGGATACATCGGCAGGATGGCGCCGGCACGCACGAACACCGGCAGCGTGGCCAGGTCCACCTGGCGATCAAGCTGCAGGCCATCCGCGCCGGCCTGCACGCGGCGGCCATCCCAGTAGTCGATCCAGCCGCCGGCCGGCAGATGGATGTCACGGCGCCAGCCGCGGCTGGCAGCCTGGCTGCGGTACACCGGCGCCACCAGCAGATCGCGGCCGAGCAGGAACTGGTATTTGTAGGTCTCATCCTGCGCATGCGGATCGCGCGGGTTGTCCCACATCAGCCCACGCACCGGCGGTGCGCCGGTCTGCGCGGCCTCGTGCACCAGCCCGTACATGTACGGGGTCAGGCGCATTTTCAGCTTCAGGTAATCGCGGTTGATGCTGCGGTACGGCTCGTCGTACCACCATGGGTGCTTGCGCGCGTTCGACGACCAGCCGCTCATGCCCATCAGCACCGGGGTGAACGCTTTCCACTGCAGGTCCCGGGTGAAGGTCTCGGCGCTGCCGCCGAAGATCGCATCCACATCGCCGCTGGCGTAGGCCATGCCGGACAGGCCCGAGCCGACCAGGGTCGGCACGTGCCAGCGGATGTAATCCCAGCTGCTGCTCTGGTCGCCGGTCCACGCCACCGCGTAGCGCTGGATGCCGGCCCAGCCCATCACCGTCCACAGGAACGGGCGTGAATCGGAATTGTCGAGGATGCCGTTGAACGCCTGGCGGTTGGCATCCATCGCGAACTGGTAGCCCTTGCCGGTCCAGGCGACGTCCAGTTTCTGCACGCGGCTGCCGGCCTTGCCCACTTCCCAGGCGATCTTGTCCACGCCGTTCTCGGTCCACAGGCCGGTACGGAAGCCGTACTTCGCCAGTCCCTGCACGGTCTCCGGCAGCTTCTGGTAGCCGCAGCCATAGCCATCGTTGGGCAGGATCCAGCCGCCCGGCATGTCATGGTCGCGGTACTGCCTGGCCACGCTGTCGATCACATCGGGCGTGGTGCCGGAGGGGCCGTCGCTCCAGCCTTCGGGCACGGTGCCGGGCTTTTTGCTGTTGTCGGCGTCGTTGTAGCAGTCGGCATCGCCGTAGGAGAGCGCCCAGCGCGCGATCATGTTCGGGCGGCCGGTCAGCTGGGTGTAGCGCTCGATCAGCTTCGGCAGATCGGCACCGACGAAGTAGTAGGCGTCGAAGCGGTCTTCGCGGTGCAGCAGGGTGGCCTGGTCGGGCTGGCGCAGGTCGTAGCTGCCATCGCTCCAGGTGTTGCGCAGCATGCCCCAGCCTCGGCTGCTGAGCAGCATCGGCGCCGGGCTCGGGCGATCGCCTTCTTCCCAGCCACCGGAATAGGACACGTCCAGTTCGCGGCCCTTGAACTGGTAGCGACCGTTCTGCTGGCCGCCGCCGTAATAGCCTTCGTCGGCCTGCGAGGACAGCACCTGCACACTCTGCGCGGCATCCAGGTCCAGCGGCTGCCGTTCCTGCCACAGGGCGATGGGCTGGCCGTTGTCCAGCCGTTCCAGGCTCAGAAGCAGCGGCTGCCGCTGCACGTGCAGCACCAGCGCCGCGGTGCGCACGCGGATCTCCTGCGCGTCCTCTTCCAGCGTGGCCTGCACGTTCGCCTTTGGCTGCGCCAGCACGATCGGCGCAGCCTTGTCGCCCGGCCCGCTCAGCGTGCCCTTGCGGCCGGCCTGCACGCGGAGGATGTCGGCCGCCGGCAGTTCAATGCGGATGCGTGCACCGCTGTCGGTCTGCAGGTCCCAGCCCTGCACGCCGTCACCACTGTCACGGGCGCTGACCGAACGCAGGTTGCCGACCGGTTCGGCCTGGGCCGATGTCGTTGCCAGCAGCAGGGCCGGCAGCAGGGCCAGCAACAGCGGCGAACGACGAATGCGGTTCTCCACACGAACTCCCAACCCGTTCATCGGGCATTCCGAAAGCAGTTGCGGCCGACTCTAGGGCAGTGATTCGAAAGATGTCAATAAATTGAAAGTAAAAAGGAAGATATTTTTCCGCAAACGAAAGTTTGTGCGTCGCAGTACTTTGTGTCACCCCGCCAGATCGCCTGTTCAGCATGCTGCGATACCGCATTCCGCCACTACTTTCGATTCGCAACCGGCACCCTCCGGCGTGCATGACATCACCGCCTTTTCTTTCTTTTTGCTTTCGATGTTTGACATTCCGAAAGAAAACGAAGAAGGTGCGCTGGCCCAACTGGAACCTCCGAATGGACGTCACCCTGCTTTCCGATGTGTCCGCCTGGCAGCGCCGGGGCGGAGCCGATACCGCTACCGAAATCGCCCAGCAGCCGGCGCTGTGGGGAGTCCTTGCGCAGGATCTGTCGCGTGCCCGCGACCGCGTGCGCGCCTTCCTCGGCGACAGCCTCAACGACCCCAACCAGCGCGTGCTTTTCACCGGCGCCGGCAGCTCCGGCTTCATCGCCGAAATGGTGGCCGATGCGATCAACGCGCAGTGGCCGGCCGACGTGCGCGTGGTGCATACCACCAGTCTGCTGACCCACCCGGCGCTGTACCTGCAGCGCGACCGCCCCACCCTGCTGGTGTCGTTCGGCCGCAGCGGTTCCAGCCCGGAAAGCGTGGCCGCCGTGGACCGCGTGCGCAGTGACGTGGCCGATGCGCGCTTCCTCGACATCACCTGCAACGCCGATGGCGAACTGGCCCGCCGTGGTGCCGGCCGCAGCGATACCTGCACCCTGCTTATGCCCTCGGCCAGCTGTGATCGCGCATTTGCGATGACCAGCAGCCTGACCTGCATGCTGCTGGCCGCACTGACGGTGTTCGACCGCGCGCCGTGGGAAACCCGCATCGCGCGCCTGAAGCAGATCGCCGCGCTGGGCCGCGAAGGCCTGGCACAGTGGGACGCGCCCGTGGCAGCGCTGGCGCAGCGCCCGTTCAACCGGGTGATCTACCTGGCCAGCGGGCCGCTGGAAGCACTGGCCCGCGAATGCGCGCTGAAGGTACTGGAACTGACCGCCGGGCGCGTGCTGGCCCTGGCCAACACACCGCTCGGTTTCCGCCACGGCCCCAAGTCGACCCTGGATGGCGACACCCTGGTGGTCGTGCTGCGCAGCGTGCAGCCCTTGGCACGCCGCTACGAACAGGATCTGCTGGAAGAACTGCGCCGCGACGGCGTGGCCGGGCAGGTGCTGGCGATCGGTCCGCATGCGGACATCGGCGCAGACGATGACTACACCCTCAGCGTGCCGTTGATTGAACCGGCGCTTGATGATCCCTGGCTGGCACCGGTATGGCTGGGCTTCGCGCAGTTGTTCGCGCTGCAGCGTTCGGCCGCTCTCGGCCTGACCCCGGACAATCCGTTCCCGGACGGCACCGTCAACCGCGTCGTCCAGGGCGTCACCATCCATCATGGCTGAGCTGATCGCCCACGCCTGCTACGGCATCGACATCGGCGGCACCAAGATCGAGCTGGTGGCGTGTGATGCGGCGATGCAGGTGACCTGGCGCCGCCGCGTGGCCACGCCACAGGGCGACTACGCCGGCTTCCTGCAGGCCGTGGTGGCGCTGGTGGACGAGGCCGATGCCGCGCTGGGGCGCAGTGACGCCGCCATCGGCATCGCCCTGCCCGGCGTGCGCGACCGGCGCAGCGGCCGCCAGCTCAGCGCGAATGTGCCGGCGCTGACCGGCCAGTGCGTGGCGCAGGATCTGCAGGCACGCCTGCAGCGGCCGCTGCATTTCGGCAATGACCTGCAGTGCTTTGCGCTGTCCGAAGCGCACGGGGGCGCCGCTGATGGCTACCCGAGCATGTTCGGCGCCATCCTTGGCACCGGTGCTGGCGGTGGCTTCTGCCTGCAGGGCCGCCTGCTGACCGGCTTCAACGGCCTGGCCGGCGAATGGGGCCACTGGAGCGTGCCCGGCCACCTGCTGCAGCGCCATGGCCTGCCCCTGCTGGACTGCGGCTGCGGCCTGCAGGGCTGCGTGGAGCGCTACGTGTCCGGCAGCGGCGTGGCGATGATCGAACGCCATCTCGGCGGCAGCGCGCGCGATGCCAGCGCCGTGATCGCCCTGGCCGAGGCCGGCGATGTGCGTGCCCGCCAGGCGCTGGACATCCACCGCGACCTGCTGGGCCACAGCCTGGCCGCGCTGGTGCTGGCGCTGGACCCGCACGTGATCGTGCTGGGGGGCGGCCTTTCGCAGCATGGGCCGCTGTACCAGCAGCTTCCTGCCGCCGTGGCCGCGCATCTGTTCCACGGCGCACAGGTACCGCCCATCGTGCCGCCGCGTTTCGGCGATGCCGGTGGCGCACGCGGTGCCGCCCTGCTGGCCTGCCAACCCTCGTTTTCCTGATCGACCGGAGCCTGACCATGTCCCCGCTGCAGACCCTGCTTGCCTCCCACCGCGCCGGTGCCAACGTCGGCCTGTACAGCGTCTGCTGCAGCAACGAACAGGTGCTGCGCGCGGCCATGCACGTGGCGCTGGCGCACGGCACCGTGCTGCTGGTCGAGGCCACCTCCAACCAGGTGGACCAGTTCGGCGGCTACACCGGCATGACCCCGCCGCAGTATCGCGACTACGTCGGCACGCTGGCGGATGAAGAAGGCTTTCCGCGTGAGCGGCTGATCCTGGGCGGCGACCACCTTGGCCCCAACGCCTGGCAGAAGCGCCCCGCTGCCGAGGCGATGACGCACGCGCGTGTGCTGATCGAGGCCTACGTGGCAGCAGGTTTCCACAAGATCCACCTGGACTGCAGCATGTCCTGCGCCGATGATCCGGTGCCGCTGCCGGATGCCATCGTCGCCGCGCGCTCGGCCGAACTGGCCGACATTGCCGAGCGCACCGCCGCCGAACACCGCCTGCCGCCACCGGTCTATGTGATCGGCACCGAAGTACCCGTGCCCGGCGGCGAGGCCTCGCTGGCCGGTGGCCTGCAGGTCACCACGCCCGCCGCTGCCGCACAGACCCTGGCCATCCACCAGCACGCCTTCGATACGCCGCAGCTGCGCGATGCCTGGCAGCGCGTCATCGCGATGGTGGTGCAGCCGGGTGTGGACTTCGACCACAGCAGCGTGCACGAGTACGACCCTGCCGCTGCCAGCGCACTGGCTGACTTCCTCGAAGCGCAGCCGCGCATCGTGTTTGAAGCGCATTCCACCGACTACCAGCGCGAAAGCGGCCTGCATGCCCTGGTACGCGACCACTTCGCCATTCTCAAGGTGGGCCCGGCGGCGACCTTTGCCTACCGCGAGGCGCTGTTCGCGCTGGCCGCCATTGAAGCGGCACTGCTGCCGGCCGCGCAGTGCTCGCGCCTGCCGCAGGTGCTGGACGAGGTGATGCAGGCGCAGCCGAAGTACTGGCAGCCGTATTACCAGGGCGATGCGGCCGAACTTCGCCTGCTGCGCAGTTTCTCCTTCAGCGACCGCTGCCGTTACTACTGGGGCGAGCCGGCATTGCTGCAGGCGGTGCAGACCCTGTTCGCCAACCTGGAACGGCACGCACCGCCGCTGGTGCTGCTCAGCCAGTATCTGCCCGAGCAGTACCGTGCCGTGCGTGAGGGCCACCTGGCCAATACCCCCGCCGCGCTGGTGCAGCATCGCATCGGCCAGTGCCTGGGCGAATACGCCCGCGCCTGCAGCGCCAACCAGGCCGGCGACCGCAAGCAGAACGCAAGCCCGGCTGCCTCCGTTCTTGCGAACGGCTAATCTCTATCTTTCCTGACGAAACCGAGAGATGGCCATGCGCAACACCCGCTCCCGCCGGCAACAGATCCTGCAACTGCTGATCGAGCAGGGCGCGGTGCAGGTGGCCGATCTGGTCGAGCGCTACGGCGTGTCGGCGGTCACCATCCGTGCCGACCTGACCCACTTCGAGTCGCAGGGCCTGGCCACCCGTACCCACGGCGGCGCCACCCTGGTGCGCACGCCGCCGCAGGAACAGGACATCCACGAGAAGGACGCGCTGAACCTGCCCCTGAAGGAATCCATCGGTACGGCCGCCGCGCGGCTGGTACAGGCCGGCGACAACATCATCATCGACTCCGGCTCGACCACCATGACCCTGGCCCGCCACCTGCGCGGCCACCGCGACGTGACGGTGATGACCAACGGCCTGAACATCGCCTGGGAACTGGCCAACGCACCCGGCATCAACGTGCTGCTGACCGGCGGCCTGCTGCGCCAGCAATCGCTTTCGCTGCAGGGCAGCCAGGCCGAGGCCAGCCTCAACTCCTACAGCTTCGACACCCTGTTCCTGGGCGTGGATGGCCTGGATCTGCAGTTCGGCCTGACCACCCACGACGAAGCCGAAGCCCGCCTCAACCACCGCATGGTCGAACGCGCGCGCCGCATCGTGGTGCTCACCGACGCCTCCAAGTTCGGCCGCGTCAGCCTGCACCGCATCGCCCGCCTCGACCAGATCCACGCCATCATCACCGACGCCGGCATTGACGATGCGACCCGCGAGGGCCTGCAGCGGCTGGGCATCGAGGTGATCATCGCCGAGACACCGCCATGACCGATCTCCGCCGCCTGCACGGCCGCATCCTCACCCCGCTGGGCTGGCGCCGTGGCCAGGTCCATTTCGATTCGCACATCCGCCAGCTGCAGGTGGATGACCACAGCGGTGCTGATGATCTGCAGCTGCCGGTGATCCTGCCCGGCTTCATCGATCTGCACGTGCATGGCGCCGCCGGTGTGGATCTGATGCAGGGGGGCGACGTGGCCCGCACCATCGCCCGCACCCATCTGCGGTTCGGTACCACGACCCTGCTGGCGACCACCATGACCGCCGGCCTGGACGAGATCGAACACGCGCTGCAGGGCGTGGCCGCCGCGATGGCCAGCCCCGATACCGAGGCCGCGCGTATTGCCGGCGTGCATCTTGAAGGCCCTTTCATCAGCCCACAGCGGCTGGGCGCGCAGCCCAACCGCACCATCGAGGCGACGCTGGCGCTGGTGCAGCAACTGCACGCGCTGGCGCCGATCCGGGTGATGACGCTGGCGCCGGAGATCGGCGAGCACACGGCGCTGATTCCTGCGTTGTCGGCGATGGGCATCCGGGTGCAGCTGGGCCACAGCGCCGGCACCTACGAAGAAGGCGTGGCCGCGCTGCAGGCCGGTGCCTCCGGCTTTACCCATCTGTTCAATGGCATGACCGGCGTGGACCACTACCGCCCGGGTATTGCCGCCGCCGCGCTGGCGCATGCGCAGTACGCGGAAATCATTCCCGACCTGCAGCACATCCATCCCGGTGTGATCCGCTTGGCCGCGCGCGCGATTCCGCGTCTGTACGCGGTGACCGATGCTACCGCCGCCACCGGCATGCCCGATGGCGAATACGCACTGGGCGAGCAGCGCGTACACAAGTGCGGCGGCTGCGTGCGCCTGGCCACCGGTTCGCTGGCCGGCAGCGCACTGACCATGGACCAGGCACTGCGCAACCTGGTGCAGGTGGGCCTGGACCTGGCCGATGCCTCGCAGCGTGTTTCCACATACCCCGCCGACTACCTGGGCCTGGACGATCGCGGCCGCATCGCGCCCGACGCCTGCGCCGACCTGGTGGTACTCGACGCCAGCCTGCGCCTGCAGCAGGTAGTGGTGGGTGGGCGTGTGGTTGATCTGAACGCCGGAAACGCCTGACGCCCTGCTTTTGTAGAGTCGAGCTTGCTCGACTGCTCTGCCTGGTCAGTCGAGCAAGCTCGACTCTACGGATCGAAGCCAGTCGAGCAAGCTCGACTCTACCAAAGCGATCCGCACCAATACGCCGCACAGGAAACCTGTCGATGACTGCACGCACCGCTCCGCGCTGGCCCGTACGCTATCTGCTGTTCATTGGGGGCCTGGGCGGCCTGCTGTACGGCATCGACATCGGCATCATCGCCGGCGCCCTGCCCTATCTGGAAGCCACCGCCAGCCAGGCGTGGCACCTCACCAGCCAGCAGCTCGGCTTCGTGGTGGCCGCAGTACTGCTGGGCAGCGTGCTGTCCTCGCTGTTCGCCGGTTTGGTGGCTGATCTGATCGGCCGCCGCGGCGCCATGCTGCTGGCCGGCGTGCTGTTCACCGCCTCCATCCCGATCATGGCGCTGGCCTCGGGCTACACGCCGCTGCTGCTCGGCCGCCTGCTGCAGGGCATCAGCGGCGGCCTGATCGGCGTGGTGGTGCCGCTGTATCTGGCAGAAGTGCTCAGCCCGGAACGGCGCGGCCGTGGCGCGGCCATGTTCCAGTTGCTGCTGACCATTGGCCTGGTGTTGGCGGCGCTGATCGGCCTGTACCAGGCCCATGCGGTGGATGCGGCCACCGAAGCGACCCGACACCTGCCCGACGCACAGCAGGCGCAGGCACTGTTTGTGGCCAAGGACCATGCCTGGCGCACCATCTTCTGGAGCTGCCTGACGCCGGGCATCGTGTTCTGCGTGGGCCTGTTCTGGCTGTCTGAATCCCCACGCTGGCTGGTACGGCGTGGGCGGCTGGACGACGCGCGGCGCAGCCTGCAGCGCGTGCTGGCCGCCGACCAGGTGGAGGCCACGCTGGCCCAGATCCAGGCACCGGATACCCACAGCGCCGACGGCAAGCGTGAGCCCCTGCTCAGCCGACGCTACGTGAAGCCCTTCCTGCTGGCCTGCGTGGTGCTGGCCTGCACCCAGGCCACCGGCATCAACTCCGTGCTGGCCTATGCGGTGAACATTCTCAACCAGGCCGGCCTGTCGGGCTCGGTGGCCAACGGCGCCGATGTGGCCATCAAGCTGCTCAATGCGCTGATGACCGTAGCCGCCCTGCTGCTGGTCGACCGCAAGGGCCGCAAGTTCCTGCTGATGCTGGGCAGTGGTGGCATCTGCGTGGCGCTGCTGGCCGCCGCCACCCTGTTTTTCCAGGCCGAGCGCGGCCGTGCCGATGTGCAGCCGCAGCTGCAGGCTGCGGTCAGTGGTGATGGCCTGCAGCTCGTGCTGGATGACACGCAGTGGCAGCAGTTGGGTGCGGGCATCGACCGCGAAGGGCGGCCGCTGCAACTGACCGTGTCCTACGCCTACGGCGATTTCACCAACGTGCGCGCGTTGCGCAGCGACAACCCCGGCGATCGCGAACTGCGCATCGAGCGTGCCGGCACCGTGCAGCCGGACAGCGTGATCGGCGCCTTCTTCCGCCACCTGCACCTGAACCCCTTCGCCGACCCGGCCAGCGCCGCGCAGGCCCCGCTGCGCATTGAACAGGCACGCATCGGCCCGGTGCCGCCACCCGCGCACGGCTGGGCCGTCGCCGCTTGCATCCTCGTATTCGTGGCCTTCTTCGCAGTCGGCCCCGGCGTGTGCGTGTGGCTGGCGCTGTCGGAACTGATGCCCAACCGCATCCGCTCCAATGGCATGAGCATCGCCCTGCTCATCAACCAGTTCGTGTCCACCACCATCGCCGCCCTGTTCCTGCCCACGGTGGGGCACTACGGCTATGCCAGCATGTTCCTTTTCTGGGCCGGCTGCACCTTCGTGTTCTTCCTGGTGGCCGCGCTGTGGCTGCCGGAAACCAAGGGCAAATCGCTGGAAGAGATCGAAGCGCGCTTCGCCCGGTAGAGCCGACCGGTAGAGTCGACTGTTAGTCGACTACGGTCAGTCGACTGGCGCGAAGCGCGGCGTCGCTGGCGGCTGGGCAAAAGGCAGTCGACTGACAGTCGACTCTACCGGTCGACGCGGTCATTCGCCGGTGATGTGATTTTCCGACGCGGTGCATGCTGCCTGCCCGGCGGCGCATCAACGGTTGCGCCCGGCATGCATGCGGTCAAGCCCAGCGCCGCAGCCAGCAACAACGAAACCGCGCCCCTCACACCAGCTTCCTCAACTTGAGCGCCACTACGATCTGCAGCACCCCGTACACCAGGCTGCCGATACCCATCCACAGCGTGGTCACTGCCACGCCCGCCAGCGGGTTGGCCGCAAACAGCAGGCCCAGCACGATGGCCAGCACACCGCTGAGTATCAGCACCCATTCGCCGCGGATATGCCGGCGCACGCGCAGAGCGAACACGATGCGATAGATACCCGCCACCAGCAGCCAAGCCGCCAGCAACAGCACCAGCACACTGGCGGTGGCCAGCGGGTTGATCACCGCCACCGCGCCAAAGCCCAGCGAGGCCACCGCGTACAGCAGCAACCAGCCACGGGGCGCACCACTGCCACCGCTGATGAGCGCCAGCAGGCTGATGACCCCCTCGGCAATGGCCAGCAGGCCCAGCACCCAGGCCAGCGCAGTGGCTGCGGCCATCGGCCAGCCGATTGCGGTGATGCCGAAGCCCAGCGCGGCAACGCCGTACAGCAACAGGATCGGCCAGCTGCGGCCAATGGCGGACAACAGCGGTGAGCGGGGCGATTCGGGAGACAGCATGACCACTCCTTCGATCAGGTTCACACCCCATCCTAGCGCCAGCGCCGATGACGACTCCATCACGACACCTGCGCGCAGACCTCTCGGCATCACGCGCCAACGGGGTGAATCGGCCGGATAACTCGACTGGGTAGAGTCGACTGTCGGTAGAGTCGACTGTCGGTAGAGTCGACTGTCGGTAGAGTCGACTGTCGGTAGAGTCGACTGTCGGTAGAGTCGACTGTTAGTCGACTGCTCTCCCTTCGGATGGCGAAAAACCCCGTCCTGCGGACGGTGGTCGACCAACCGTCGACTCTACCCAGTCGGCTCTACCGGCATCCATCGCCACGCCGTCTGCGGCACGCTCACGGCACCCGCGCGCACACCCACACGCGCACTTCGCTTGCCCCCACCAAGCGCAGCGTCTCCGCCACTTCCATCACCGTGCTGCCGGTGGTCATCACGTCGTCCACCACGGTCAGTCGCGGCGGTACCGCACCACGCACATCGAAGGCATCGAACAGGTTGTCGCGGCGTTGTTCAGCGCTGCGCTCCGACTGCGGTGCGGTGTGCCGGCGGCGGTACAGGCCGCGCCACACCGGCTGCCGCAGCAGACGGCACAGTTCACCGGCCTGGTCGTAGCCGCGTTGCCGCAGCCGGCGCGGATGCAACGGCACCGGTACCAGCAGCGGGCAGGCCCATGGCGGCGGCTGCCGCTGCATCAACTGCGCCAGCAGCCGTCCGGCCGCCAGGTCCTGGTGGAACTTGTAGCGCACCAGCAACTGGTCAACCGGCGGCAGGTACAACAGGCTGGCATGGGTGGCGGCCTGCGGTGGTGGTTCCTCGCGGCAGGTGCCACAGACCGGCAGCGCGCTGTCCGGCAATGGCAGTGCACAGCGCAGGCATGCACGCCCGGACCAGGGAAGATCCGCCAGGCAGGCGGCACACAGATCCAGGCCATCGTGGCCGGGGTCATCGCAGACCAGACAGCGCAGCGGCAGCAGCACCTGCAGGGCCGCTGAAGCGGTGCGAGCCAGTGCGTTCCGGATTCCCTGTATCGGCATGCCCGCAACTGTGTGCGCTGCGTTCGCCGGATGGCATCAGGCTTCAGCGCGTCGGCGGGTAGGTGCAGGCTGTCCAGCGCAGACCGTGGTAAAGACACAGGGAATGCACATCGGCCCGCCTACGCTGTGCCCGCCACATGCCGGAGTTGCGGATCGCGTATGAACAAGCGGACCAGAATCATCATCCTTGTCCTGGTGATCGGGGCACTCGCCATGGCCGTGCCCAGCCTCGTTCTGTACATGAAGTACGGCGAAACCCACGACCCCGGCCTGCAGAAAGAGGCGGACCGGATGCAGCAGGAGCAGGACAAACCCTGACGTGCCAGCATCCGCCCCTCGCGCACCCGTCGTACCGGCCTGGCTGCCGGATCACTGGAACGTGCTGCCTCGCGACTTCTATCGCCGCCACCCCACGGCGGTCGCACCCGCGCTGCTGAACAAGCTGATCGTGCGCGATGACGGTCGCGCCGCGCGCATCGTGGAAGTGGAGGCGTACGCAGGCAGCGAGGACCCCGCCGCGCATTCCTACCGGGGGCAGACCGCCCGCAATGCCACCATGTTCGGCGAAGCCGGCCACCTGTATGTGTATTTCACCTACGGCATGCACTGGGGCAGCAACGCGGTCTGTGGCGAGGTTGGCGAAGGGGTGGGCGTGCTGCTGCGGGCGGCCGAACCAGTCGCCGGGGTGGGCGCCATGCAGGCGGCACGGCCTGCCGCCAGGCGCGAACGCGATCTGGCCAGCGGCCCCGGCAAGCTGTCCCAGGCGTTCGGCATCACCCGCGATCTGGATGGAGCCGATCTGGTGGCCGCTGACCGTGGCATCGTCATCGTCTGTGATGGCACGCTGCCGCCGGAATCACCCGTGGTCGGGCCACGCATCGGCATCAGCCGCGCAATCGATTTCCCATGGCGATGGCATGTGCCGGACCATCCGCATGTGTCGGTGGGGCCGCGCAGACGCTAGGCCGCACCCGCCAGCAACGGCGGCAGCACCTCGCCCAGCCAGTCAATGAACACCCGCAGCCGCGGCGTCACATGGCGGTTGTTCGGGTACACCACATGGAACGGGTACGGCGCCGGCCGCCACGGTTGCAGGACCTCCACCAGCGCCTTGCTGCGCAGCGCAGCACCTGCGGCGTAGCTGAAAGTCTGCACCAGGCCCATGCCGGCGATGGCCGCCGCCAGATGTGCGTTGCTTTCATTGATGCCGATGCGGTGCTCGGCCTTGATCTCGAACGCGCCGTCTTCGCCGCGAAAGCGGAACGGTACGGCGCGGCCGTTCGACGGCAACAGATAGCTGACCAGTCGATGGCCGTTGCGCAGCTCTTCGGGATAGGCCGGCACACCATGCGCCTTCAGGTAACGCGGGCTGGCACAGGTGATCAGATGCGCATTGCCCAGGTGGCGTGCCACCAGCGAGGAATCATCCAGCGCGCCGCCGCGGATCACGCAGTCCACGTTCTCGCTGATCAGGTTCACCGTGCGGTCGGACACGCCCAGTTCGATGCGTATGTCCGGGTAGCGGGCCATGAAGTCGGGCAGCACGGGAATAAGCACATCGCGCGCGGTGGAGCCGCCGATATCCACGCGAAGCAGGCCGCGCGGCGTCCCGCGTGCGGCGCTGAAGGAGGCATCGACGTCTTCCAGGTCGCGCAGCAGGCGACCGGCTTTTTCGTAGTAGGCCTGGCCTTCGGCGGTGACCGCCACGCGCCGCGTGGTCCGCTGCAGCAGCCGCACGCCCAGGTGAGCTTCCAGCTCGCGCACCAGCTTGCTCAGCGAGGTGGTCGGCATGTCCAGCGAATCGGCGGCACGGGTGAAGCTGCCCGCCTCGACGACACGGGCGAAAGCACGGATGGCGTGGAGCTGGTTCATGCTGTTGATTATGCACATGTATGCACAGTCATTGTCATTGCGCATTATTTATCGCCAACGCGCCGCCGCCCATCATTTCTCCCACCCGCTGCCACCCCGTCCCCGGCAGCCCTTACAGGAGAACACCATGAGCACTGATTTCAACGGCAAGATCGCCCTCGTCACCGGCGGCACCACCGGCATCGGCCTGGCCACCGCGCAGCACCTGGCCAACCTCGGCGCCAAGGTCTTCATCACCGGCCGTCGCCAGCCGGAACTGGACGCTGCCGTCGCCGCCATCGGCGCGCAGGCCACCGGCATCCGCGCCGATGCCGCGCAGCCCAGCGACCTGGACGCGGTCTACGCGCAGATCGCCCGCCAGGCCGGCCGCCTGGACATCCTGTTCGCCAATGCCGGCGGCGGTGACATGCTGCCGCTGGGTGCCATCACCGAAGAACACTTCGACCGCATCTTCGCCACCAATGTGCGCGGCGTGCTGTTCACCGTGCAGAAGGCGCTGCCGCTGCTGGTTGATGGCGCCTCGGTCATCCTCACCGGCTCGACGGTCTCGATCCAGGGCACGGCCAACTTCAGCGTATACAGCGCCAGCAAGGCCGCCGTGCGCAACTTCGCGCGCTCGTGGGCGCTGGACCTGAAGGAGCGCCGCATCCGGGTGAACGTGGTCAGCCCCGGCCCGATCCGCACGCCGGGCCTGGGCGATCTGGTCCCTGATGAAGCGCGCCAGGGCCTGTTCGATCACCTCGCCGCGCAGGTGCCGCTGGCCCGCCTCGGCGAACCGCAGGAAATAGCCAACGCGGTGGCCTTCCTGGCCTCGGATGCGGCCAGCTTCGTCAACGGCATCGAGTTCTTCGTCGACGGCGGCATGGCCCAGGTGTGATGCCAGCCGTGCGGACATAAGCCGCGAAGTTCTCAATCGAAGCACCTGCCGGGCAGCCCGGCAGGTGTACCCACCTTGGTCAGTCGCAGTCCTGGTAACCGCCCACTGCACCGCAGTGCCTGCAGCGGAACAGATAAGCCGTCGGTGATCCGTCCTTGTCCAATGCGGCCAGGAAGTGCTGCCACTGCGGTCCATCCTCCAGCCCGGTGCTGTCCTGGATGGCCACTACGGCCTGCTCGCCGTGGGCTTCCAGTTCAGCGCGACCGGCGCGGCCGATGAACTGCGCGGCATCACCGCAGTGCGTCCACCACTGTTCCTGCTGCCAGCCGCTGAAGCCGGGGGTGCGCTGCGCGATCTCGTCGATGATGTCTTCGTCGACCTCATCCCACTCGCCGCCCCCACCCACGCCTTCCTCATCGCTGAAGGTGGCACCGAGTCGCTCATGTGCAGAGCCATCGGCGATGCACCAGGGGCAGATCTCCTGCTCGTACTCCTCTTCGGCATAGACCGGCCCCGTATAGACGTAGCCGCGCGCCTCCGCGCAGCACACGCAGGCCGTATCAGCAGCGATCACGCTGCCGGTGGCGATGGGGTCCGGGTGGTAGGTGAAGCGGGGCAGATCCATGGCAGTTCCTTTGTTGCGGACCCCGAGTCTAGCGTTGCGCAGCCTTGGACCACTGTAAACCTCAACTCAATCATTAAGGTTGACAGCGATTGGCTGGACTCCCACACTGCCGCCCTCGCTCCAACTCCCCAGGGTCCCGCCATGGCGTCCGCCATCCGCCACGACTGGCAGCACGATGAACTGCAGGCGCTGTTCGACCTGCCCTTGCCGGAGCTGCTGTTCCGCGCCGCCAGCGTGCATCGCGTGCACTTCGATCCAACCCAGGTACAGGTCTCCACCCTGCTGTCGGTGAAGACCGGCGGCTGCCCGGAGGACTGCGCGTACTGCCCGCAGGCGCAGCGCTACAACACGGGGGTGAACGCGCAGAAGCTGATGGATACCGAGGCGGTGCTGGCCAAGGCGCGCCAGGCCAAGGCCGCTGGCGCATCGCGCTTCTGCATGGGCGCGGCGTGGCGTTCGCCGAAGGACCGCGACATTCCCAAGGTGGCCGCGATGATCGCCGGGGTGAAGGCCTTGGGCCTGGAAACCTGCGCCACCCTGGGCATGCTCAGTGGCGAGCAGGCCCGCGCGTTGAAGGATGCCGGGCTGGACTACTACAACCACAACCTGGACACCGCACCGGACTACTACGATTCGATCATCCACACCCGCCAGTACCAGGACCGCCTGGACACGCTGGGCCATGTGCGCGATGCCGGGCTGAAGACCTGCTGCGGTGGCATTGTCGGCATGGGTGAAACACGCGCGCAGCGTATCGGCCTGCTGCTGGCGCTGGCGACGTTGCCGGCGCACCCCGATTCGGTACCGATCAACAAGCTGGTGCAGGTGGCCGGTACGCCCCTGCATGGCAGCGCGGAGCTGGACCCGTTCGAGTTCGTGCGCATGATCGCGGTAGCACGCATCGCCATGCCGCGTTCGATGGTGCGCCTGTCAGCCGGTCGCGAAGCCATGAGTGATGAGCTGCAGGCGCTGTGCTTCCTGGCCGGCGCCAACTCGATCTTCTACGGTGAAAAGCTGCTGACTACCGGCAACCCGGAAAGCGAACGCGACCTGGCCCTGTTCGCGCGCCTGGGCCTGCAGCCGATGGCAGTGCGGGTGGACGCCGAAGGCCACGACCACGGCGCCACCGTGCATGCCGATATCAGCACCCATGTCTCCGGTTGCGGCTGCGCCCACGCGGCCTGAGCGGGGGGCCGAGCGGGCGCGGCGGCAACGCGCTACCCTAGCCGCCCCGTCGTCGCCTGTAGCCACCATGGCCCGCCCCGACCTGACTGCCCGCCTCCAAGCCCAGCGCGCGTTGCGCGATGCACAAGGCCGTCGCCGCCCGCGGCGCACGGTCACCCGCCGTGATGGTGTGCGTCTGGAAGTGGACGGGCGCTGGCTGACCGGGTTCTGCAGCAATGACTATCTGGGCCTGGCCCAGCAGTTCAGCGTGGTCAACGCGCTGCAGGATGCCGCCGCGCGCGAGGGCGCCGGCGCTGGCGCCTCGCATCTGGTCTGCGGGCACCATGCGCTGCACGACGCGCTGGAACGCGAAGTGGCCGAGTGGCTTGGCTACCCGCGCGCCCTGCTGTTCGGCAGCGGCTTTGCCGCCAACCTGGCGGTGCAGCAGGCGCTGCTGAGCGAAGAGAACGACGTCTGCGTGCAGGACAAGCTCAACCACGCCAGCCTGCTCGACGCCACCCGGCTGGCCGGTGCCCGCCTGCGCCGTTACCCGCACCTGGATCCGGAAGGTGCGATGCGCCAGCTCAAGCATGCGCCCGATGGCGCGGCGATGCTGGCCACCGATGGTGTCTTCAGCATGGACGGCGATGTTGCGCCGCTGCGCGCATTGTCTTTGGTGGCGCGCCTGCAGCAGGCGCTGTTCTACGTGGACGATGCCCATGGTGTCGGTGTGCTTGGCGATGGCCGTGGTGCCGTCGCCACTGCCGGCCTGGGCGTGGACGACGTGCCGCTGCAGCTGGTCACCTTGGGCAAGGCGTTGGGCAGTTCCGGCGCACTGGTGCTGGGCCGCGAGGATCTGGTCGAGCACCTGGCCGAAACCGCGCGACCCTACATCTACACCACGGCCCTGCCACCGGCACTGGCCGCCTCCGCCCTGGAAGCGGTGCGGCTGGCCCGCCGCGACCACTGGCGCCGGGCCAAGTTGGCCGAACTGATCGCCCTGTTCCGCGGCGAAGCGCGCCGCCATGGCCTGGACCTGATGGCCTCGGAAACCCCAATCCAGCCGCTGCTGTGTGGCGATGACCACACCGCCGTGGCGATGTCGCAGGCGCTGGAGCAGGCCGGCTGGCTGGTCGGCGCCATCCGGCCGCCCACCGTGCCCGAAGGCAAGGCGCGCCTGCGCGTTACCCTGTCGGCACTGCATACGCCCGAGCAGGTGCGTGAACTGGTCGAAGCCATCGCCAAGGCACGCGACCGCACCGCCACGGCGCCGCACGACGTGCTGCCACCCGCGCTGCCCGCGCTGGCCTGACCCGCGCGCGTCGTACCCCATGCATATCGATGTCACCGGCACCGGGCCGGACCTGGTTCTGATCCACGGCTGGGCCCTGCAGGGCGGCGTGTTCGCCCCGCTGGTGCAGCGCCTGGCGGATCGTTTCACCCTGCATCGGGTCGACCTGCCCGGCCATGGCCACAGCCGCGACGACAGCACGCCGCTGCGCCTGCCGCATGTGGTCAACGCCATTGCCGCAGCCACGCCGCCGGCGGTGTGGTGCGGCTGGTCGCTGGGTGGCCTGTTCGCGCTGCACGCGGCGGCTACCGTGCCAAAGGTGCGCGGGCTGGCGATGATCGCCGCCACGCCGCGCTTCGTGCGGGGCGACGACTGGCCGCACGCGGTGGAACCGTCGGTGTTCGAGCAGTTCGGGCGCGACCTGGCCAGCGACTTCGGCGGCACGTTGGAGCGCTTCCTGGCGCTGGACGTGATGGGTTCGGCGCATGCCCGCGAGGAGCTGCGCACCCTGCGCCAGCGCCTGGTCGAGCGCGGTGCGCCCAGCGAACGTGCCCTGCTGGAAGGCCTGCGCCTGCTGGAAGGCACCGACCTGCGCGGCGCCCTGCCCACGCTTGGCAGACCCAGCCTGTGGATTGCCGGCCAGCGCGACCGCCTGGTGTCGCCCGCCGCGATGCGGGCGGCCGCCGCACTGGCCCCGGGCGCGCAGGCGCTGACCATCGCCCATGGCGGGCATGCCCCCTTCCTCGGCCACGCTGATGAGGTGGCCGCCGCCCTGCAACACTTCGTTGCCGGCCTGTCACCGGCCGATGGCGGACAATGAGCACTTTCCGCATTCGGCAGGGTTGACGCATGGATCTGGGTATTTCCGGCCGCTGGGCACTGGTCTGCGGCGCAAGCAAGGGCCTGGGCCTGGGCTGCGCGCGCGCACTGGTGCAGGAAGGGGTGAACGTGGTGATCGTGGCCCGTGGGGACGCTGCGCTGCAGGCCGCCGCGGAGGCACTGCGCGCCCTGCCCGGCGCCGCCGAGGTGCGTACCGTAGCCGCCGATGTCACCACCGAGGCCGGCCGTACGCAGGCATTGGCCGCCTGCCCGCAGGTCGACATCCTGGTGACCAATGCCGGTGGCCCGCCGCCGGGTGACTTCCGCACCTTCGAGCGCGACGACTGGATCGCCGCGCTGGATGCCAACATGCTGGCGCCCATCGCGCTGATCCGTGCCACGGTGGACGCGATGATCGCGCGTGGTTTCGGCCGTATCGTCAACATCACCTCGTCGTCGGTGAAGGCACCGATCGATACGCTGGCGCTGTCCAACGGCGCACGCAGCGGCCTCACCGGCTTCGTCGCCGGCCTGGCACGGCGCACGGTCGGCCACAACGTCACGATCAACAACCTGCTGCCCGGCCAGTTCGACACCGACCGCCTGCGCGCCAACTTCGCCCACGCTGCGGGCCAGGACGGCGATGTGCAGGCCGTGGCCGACCGCCGCCGCCAGCAGATTCCCGCCGGCCGCTTCGGCACGCCGGACGAATTCGGCGCCACCTGCGCCTTCCTGTGCAGCGCACAGGCCGGTTACCTCACCGGGCAGAACCTGCTGATCGACGGCGGCGCCTACCCCGGTACGTTCTAAGAGACTTACGCAATGCCGTCCCACTTCGATGCCCGCCATGTCCGCCGCGCGTTCGCCCGCGCCGCCAACAGCTATGACGCCGCCGCGGCCCTGCAGCGCGAGGTGCAGTCGCGGCTGATCGAATCGCTGGACTACCTGGAAGCGCGCAGGCCCGAGGTGGTGCTGGACATCGGTGCCGGCACCGGCCACGCCAGCGCGTTGATGAAGAAGCGCTGGCCGAAGGCGCAGGTGATCGCGATGGACGTCGCGCTGCCGATGCTGGACCAGGCCAAGCGCCAGGCTGGCTGGTGGAAGCCGTTCCAGCGCCTGTGCGGTGACGCCGCCGCGCTGCCGCTGGCTGACAACAGCGTCGATGTGATCTTCAGCAACCTGTGCCTGCAGTGGCTGGACGACCTGCCGGCGGTGTTCGCCGGTTTCCGCCGCGTGCTCAAGCCCGGTGGCCTGTTGTTGTGTTCCACCTTCGGCCCGGAAACCCTGATCGAGTTGAACGAAGCGTTCGCGGCGGCCGATGACCGCCCGCATGTCAGTCGCTTCGCGCAGATCGCCCAGTTCGGCGATGCGCTGATGATGGCCGGCTTCCGCGATCCCGTGCTGGACCGTGACCTGTTCACCCTGACCTACGACGATCTGCCCGCGCTGATGCGCGAGCTGCGTGCGATGGGCGCGACCAACGCACGCGTGGATCGCCGCCATACGCTGACCGGACGCGGCCGTTTTGCCGCCGCCGCCGCCGCGTATGAGCCGATGCGTCGTGCCGACGGCAAGCTGCCCAGCAGCTGGGAAGTGATCTATGCCCATGCCTGGGCACCCGACCCGGGCGCACCGATCCGCGAAGGCGGCCACGACATCGCCTCGGTGCCGGTGTCGGCCATCCCGATCCGCCGCAAGCAGACGTGACCCTCCGGTAGTGCCGGCCGCTGGCCGGCAACCTCAGAATTCCATGGCGATCTGCTGCCGGCCAGCGGCCGGCGCTACCGATGACAAGCGCTCAGGTGTTGGCCGGCGAACTCAGCGGCGGACGCACCAGGTCGCGGTGGAAGAAATAGATTTCCTGCACCAGGAAACGCCAGCTGGTATGGAAGCTGCGGAAGCGCGTGCTGGGTGTGGACGAGGCCAGCGCATCGATGCCCAGCGCCTGGCTCAGGCGCAGCGCGCGGGCCATGTGCAACGGGTCGCTGACGATGATGACCGTATGCAGCTTGCGCTGCTCCATCAGCCGTTTGGCTTCCACCAGATTCTGCACGGTGTTGCGCGAGGCGGTCTCGATCAGGATCGCGTCATCGGGCACCCCATGCTTCAGCGCATAGCGCCGCGCTACCTGCGATTCGGAAAAACGCGCGCCCGCACCGCCGTAGCCACCGGTGAAGATCAGCAAGGGCGCATAGCCGGCCTGGTACAGGTCCAGGCCATGGCGGATGCGCTCTTCAAACACTGGTGAAGGCTTGGCGTCGTAGGCCGCCGCGCCCAGCACGATGATCGCATCGGCCTTGGCGGCCTGGTCGCGCTCGCCCACCCAGACGATCCAGGCGGTCACGCCCAGCAGCCACACCAGCACCAGCACGAAAAGACGCCACAGCCAGCCCAGCGGGCCGGTGTGCGCGCGATGACGGCCGCGGCTCACGCCGCCTCCCAGCGCAGCGCCGGCAGATCGACGTTGCCGCCGGACAGCACCAGGCCCACGCGCTGGCCGGCAAACCGGCCGGGGTGGGCCAGTACCGCCGCCAGCACGGTGGCCGAGGACGGTTCCACCACCTGCTTCAGCACCTCCCACAGCAGGCGCATCGCCGCACGGGTGGCGTCATCGTCAACCACGATCACCTCGGCGCCGGCCGCCTGCAGCAGTTGGAAATTCGGCGCGCCGATGACGGTGCGCAGGCCATCGCAGATCGTGTCGGGAGTGAGATCGGTCAGCCGCTGGCCAGCGGCCAGCGAGCGCGCGGTGTCGTCGGCGCCGGCCGGCTCGGCCAGCACCAGGCGGGTCCGCGGGCTGGCGTGCTGCAGGGCGAGGGCCGTGCCGCTGGCTAGGCCACCGCCGCCCACCGGCACCACCAGCACATCAAACGGGCCGTTGGCGTGCAGCAGTTCGAGCGCTGCAGTGCCCTGCCCGGCCATCACCGCCGGGTCGGCATAGGGATGCACCAGGGTCGCGCCGGTATCGGCCTGCACCCGGGCACAGGTGGCCTCACGGTCGGCGATGGTGGGCGGGCAGCGCCACAGCGTGGCGCCATGACGGGCGATGTTGGCCAGCTTGGCGGCCACCGCGCCTTCGGGCACCACCACGTGGCAGGGAATGCCGCGCGTACGCGCCGCCAGGGCCAGCGCCGCGCCATGGTTGCCGGACGAATGGGTGACCACACCGGCCGCAGCAGCCTGGGCATCCAGCGACCACACCGCATTGCAGGCACCGCGGAACTTGAACGCACCGCCCCGCTGCAGATGCTCGGCCTTGAAGGAAAGGTGCGCCCCGGCCAGTGCATCCAGCGTGTGCGAGCGCAGGACCGGCGTGACATGGGCATGCGGTGCGATCCGCGCGGCGGCGGCCAGGACATCTTCGGCGCGGGGCAACAGTGAATCGCTCATGACGCAAGATTAACGTAAGCCCGGACGCTGGCGGCCACGCCCTGTGCCATGCCAGCATGCAGGCCTTCACCGCCATTCATCCTGGGCCGGCACGATTAAGGGGCGATTCAAAGCCCACGCCTGAAGCTGGCCCTACACCCGTCCTTGGGGGGACCCACATGAAAACGCGCCTGTTGCTTGCCGGTGGCCTGTTGCTGGCCCTTACCGGCTGTTCCACCTACGACTATGTGGGTGGCGGCGGTGGTGGCAGTTACTACCACGGTGCCCCGACCACGGAGTACCGCTATCCGTATGGCTACCCGTCCACCTATGGCTACCCCTACTACGGTGGGTATGGCGGCTACGGTGGCTACGGCTATGGCTACTACGGCAACCCGTATTACTCGCGCCCGGTCTACCGTCCGCCGCACAACCATCGCCCGCCGCCGCCGCGTCCGGGCAATGGGGGCGAGAACCGTCCGCCGCCGCCACCGCGCCAGAACAATGGCGGCTCGCCGTGGCGGAACATGGACTCGATGCGTCGCCCGCCGCAGTCCCGACCGTCTGCGCCACAAGCCCGGCCGTCTGCGCCCCAGGCGCGACCGTCGGCACCGCCGCAGGCCCGTCCGGCACCCGCGCCGCGCGCACCGCGGTCGAACGGCTCGCCGTGGCGGAACATGGAACGATGAATGGTTCCCCGTTGCGAAACACGGATCGTGCGACGCAGCGCACAGTTGAGGCCTGAACCATCTTGCATTTCACGCGGTTCAGGCCGCACTCTACGCGGGTGGTGACGGCCCACGTCACAAAGTGACGAAAACGTTAAGAGCTCGTCACAAACCGCTCTACGTCGATATCCGACAGGAACATCTGGATCCCCCCTGTTCCGGCCCTGTCGGATGTCGGCACCTCTGAAAGCAGACGGCCCCGCAATGCGGGGCCGTTTGTTTTTGATGGTCCCGCAAGGGCATCCACGCATGGCGTGGATCTACTGGGATTGCCGGCGGCCCTGGCTTCAGTAGATCCACGCCATGCGTGGATGGGCGCTACAGGCAGCGCCAAAAAAACAGGGCCGGACAGTCCCCCGACTGCCGGCCCCCCGCTTCCCCACCGTGCGCCTGTACCGGCCCCTGTTCCAATTCCGGTAACGGCGCCTACGGCGCCAGCCACGATGGGTGCTATTGGGTTATCTGCAAATATCCTGCCAACTTTAGGGCGGATTTCATCCCGCGCCCGATCCGGGCCCGTCGCCCTCCCCCGAATGGCGCTAAAATCGCCACCCCGGCGCCGCCCCCGGCCGCGCCCGTCCCCCTGCTGACCTGCCCCCATGACCCAGTCCTTCCATCGTTACGACGTCATCGTCATCGGCGGTGGCCACGCCGGCACCGAGGCCGCGCTGGCCGCGGCCCGTACCGGCGTGCGCACCCTGCTGTTGACCCACAACATCGAAACGGTGGGCGCGATGAGCTGCAACCCGGCCATCGGCGGCATCGGCAAGGGCCATATGGTCAAGGAAATCGACGCCCTCGGCGGCGCCATGGCACATGCGGCCGACCGCGCCGGTATCCAGTGGCGCACGCTGAACGCCTCCAAGGGCCCGGCCGTGCGCGCCACCCGCTGCCAGGCCGACCGCAACCTCTACCGCATGGCGATCCGCGCCATCGTCGAAGGCCAGGCCAACCTGACCGTGTTCCAGGCCGCCGTCGATGATCTTGTCATCGAGGGCGACGACGTGCGTGGGGTCATCACCCAGACCGGCCTGCGCTTCGATGCCGCCGCCGTGGTACTGACCGCCGGCACCTTCCTGGCCGGCAAGATCCACGTCGGCCCGACCCAGTACGCCGCCGGCCGCATGGGCGACCCGCCGGCCACCACGCTGGCCGCGCGCCTGCGCGAGCGTCCGTTCCAGGTCGACCGCCTGAAGACCGGCACCCCGCCGCGCATCGATGGCCGCTCGCTGGATTACAGCGTGATGGACGAGCAGCCCGGCGACAGCCCGCGCCCGGTCATGTCCTTCCTCGGTTCGGTGGACGAGCATCCGCAGCAGGTCAGCTGCTGGATCACCCACACCACCGAACAGACCCACCAGATCATCCGCGATGCGCTGCACCGCTCGCCGCTGTACAGCGGCCAGATCGAAGGCATCGGCCCGCGCTACTGCCCGTCCATCGAAGACAAGGTGGTGCGCTTTGCCGAGAAGGCCAGCCACCAGATCTTCGTCGAGCCCGAAGGCCTGGGCATCGTCGAGATCTACCCCAACGGCATCTCCACCTCGCTGCCGTTCGACGTACAGCTGGAGATGGTGCGCAGCATCGTCGGCTTCCAGAACGCGCACATCACCCGTCCTGGCTACGCCATCGAATACGACTTCTTCGATCCGCGCGGGCTGAAGGCCTCACTGGAAACCAAGCTGGTCAACGGACTGTTCTTCGCCGGTCAGATCAACGGCACCACCGGCTACGAAGAAGCGGCGGCACAGGGCCTGCTGGCCGGCCTCAACGCTGCACGCCAGGTGCGTGGGCTGGACGGCTGGTGCCCGCGCCGCGACGAGGCCTACCTGGGCGTGCTGGTGGATGACCTGATCACCCACGGCACCAACGAGCCGTACCGCATGTTCACCAGCCGCGCCGAGTACCGCCTGCAGCTGCGCGAGGACAACGCCGACCAGCGCCTCACCCCGGCCGGTCGCGAAATGGGCTTGGTG
Source organism: Stenotrophomonas sp. ESTM1D_MKCIP4_1 (assembly GCF_003086895.1). Lineage (NCBI taxonomy): Bacteria > Pseudomonadati > Pseudomonadota > Gammaproteobacteria > Lysobacterales > Lysobacteraceae > Stenotrophomonas > Stenotrophomonas sp. ESTM1D_MKCIP4_1. The sequence continues at coordinate 4,232,542 of NZ_CP026004.1, forward strand.
GATGACCGCCGCTGGCGCGCGTTCGAGACCAAGCAGGCCGCCGTGGCTGCCGAGCGCGCACGCCTGGGTGCACTGTGGGCGACCCCGGCCAATGCGCTGGGTCGCGAAGTGCAGGACACGCTGGGCGTGGCGGTCAGCCGCGAAACCAACGTGCTGGACCTCATCAAGCGCCCGGAACTGGATTACGCGCAGCTGATGCAGGTGCCGTCGCTGGGCCCGGCCGTGGCCGATGCCAAGGTGGCCGAGCAGGTGGAGATCGGTGTGAAGTACGCCGGCTACCTGGACCGCCAGCGCGATGAGATCGAACGCCAGCAGCGCCACGAAGCCACGCCGATTGCCGAGGGCTTCGACTACGCCACGGTGCGTGGGTTGTCGGCCGAAGTGCTGCAGAAGCTGGAACGCGTGCGCCCGCAGACCATCGGCCAGGCACAGCGGATTCCCGGCATGACCCCGGCGGCGATCTCGCTGCTGCTGGTGCACCTGGAGCGTGCCCGTCGCGGCCGCGTGGCATAACGCGCATCGCGCAGATGCCATCCACGCATGGCGTGGATCTACCGCAATCGCCGCCTTGGCAGGTGTCGACCTTGGTCGACACACCGCATCAGGTGCCCGCAGAGCCGCCATCGGCGGAGCGCGTATCATCGTCGCGATTGCCCCACCCTGGAGACAGCGATGAACCCTCTGCGCCCCTTCCGCGACAAGATGCCCGTCCTCGGCGAGCGCGTGTACATCGACCCGGCCTGCACGCTCATCGGTGACGTGGCACTGGCCGACGATGTCTCCATCTGGCCGGGCACGGTCATCCGCGGCGACGTCAATTTCGTCCGCATCGGCGCCCGCACCAACGTGCAGGACGGCACCATCATCCACGTCAGCCACCACAGCCCGTACAACAAGGCCGGCTACCCGACCCTCATCGGCGAAGGCGTGACCGTCGGCCATGGCTGCATCATCCACGCCTGCACCATCGGCGATTACAGCCTGATCGGCATGGGTGCGTGCATCCTCGATGGTGCACGCGTCGAGCGCCATGCGTTCGTCGGTGCCGGCGCGGTGGTCGGGCCGGGCAAGGTGGTGGGCGAAGGCGAACTGTGGGTCGGCAACCCGGCGCGTCCGGCACGCACGCTCAGCGACAAGGAGATCGAGTCCCTGCACTACTCGGCCGACCACTACGTGCGGCTGAAGGACGAATACCGGGGCTGAGCCGCGTCGCCGGCCACCGTGCTCTGCTAAAGTCGGGGCCCGACCAGGAACCGTCGAGATCCCCATGCCTGTGGCAGCACGCCGGAGAGGACTCCAGCGCCCACATCCGCAGCCGTCGCACTGATGGCAGCGCCCATGCTCGATACCTACCGCGAGGTGGTAACGCCGGAAGGCGTGCCACTGCAGCTGCCCACCGCCGGGCCGATGCCGCGTGCGCTGGCCTGGCTGGTCGACCTGGGCATCCGCTTCGGCGCGCTGGTGCTGCTGTCCATTCCGCTGGCGCTGCTGGATGAACTCGGCCGCGGCATCTACATGGCGCTGATGTTCCTGCTGATGTGGGCCTACCCCATCGTCTGCGAAGCGCTGTGGGGCCGCACCCTGGGCAAGCGTGTGCTGGGCCTGCGCGTGCTGTCGCGCGATGGCGCACCGGTGGGCTGGATGGCGTCGATCACCCGCAACCTGCTGCGCACCGTGGACATGCTGCCGTTCGGCTACGCGCTGGGCCTGCTCAGCAGCCTGTTCGATCCCTACGGGCGCCGCCTGGGCGACCTCGTGGCCGGCACCGTGGTGGTGCACGAGCCCATGCACTACCTGCAGCCGCCGACCACCATCGACAGCGTGCTGGTACCCCCGCAGCCGCTGCGCCCGCAGGAACAGGCGGCGGTGATGGCCTTCGCCGAACGCGCGCCGCGGCTGTCGCCGGGCCGCCAACAGGAACTGGCCGGCATTGCCGAACCGCTGACCGGTGCCGCCGGCCAGGTGGGCGTGCTGCGCCTGTATGCGATGGCCAATTGGCTGCTGGGACGCCGATGAAGCAGGAACAGTTCGTCGCCCGGCACCAGCAGGAATGGCAGGCACTGGAGCAGTGGCTGCAGCACCGCGCAGGCGCGTCGCGCCGCAGGCGGCGCCGTCCGGAAGCCGGTGATCCCGGCGATGTTGCCTTCCCCCAGCGCTACCGCCGCCTGTGCCAGCAGTTGGCACTCGCCCGCGAACGCGGCTACAGCCCGCAGCTGGTGCAGCGCCTGCAGCAGCTGATGCAGCAGGGTCACAGTGTCCTGTACCGCACCCCGCCCGTGCGCTGGCGGCGGGCGCTGGAATTCCTGGTCGCCGATTTCCCGATGCTGGTACGCAGCCAGGCGCGCAGCATGTGGGTGGCACTGGCGATGTTCGCGGTGCCGGCATTGGCCTGCTTCGCCGTGGTGCAGCTGTACCCGGACAGCGTCCACCTGCTGATGGACAACAGCCAGATCGCCGAGATGGAACGCATGTACGACCCGGCGGCCGACCGCCTCGGGCGTGACAGCGGCACCGACTGGATGATGTTCGGCTACTACATCATGAACAACATCAGCATCGCCCTGCGCACGTTCGCCAGCGGCCTGCTGGCCGGGCTGGGCACGCTGCTGGTGCTGTTGTTCAACGGCGTCATCCTCGGCGCCGTTGCGGGCCACCTGCAGCAGATCGGCCATGGCGATCCGTTCTGGCGCTTCGTCGTCGGCCATGCCGCCTTCGAGCTGACCGCCATCGTCATCGCCGGCGGTGCCGGTCTGCAGCTGGGCATGAAACTGCTGGCGCCCGGTCGACGCCGCCGCATCGACGCGCTGGTGGAAGGTGGCCGCATCGGCGCCCGGCTGTGCCTGGGCGTGGCCTTCATGCTGCTGCTGGCCGCCTTCGTGGAAGCGTTCTGGTCGTCGATCGCGCAGATCCCGGCGTGGGCCAAGTACAGCGTGGCCGGTGTGCTGTGGGCCGGCGTGCTGCTGTGGCTGTGGCGCGGTGGCCGTGGGGGTGAACGTGCGCATTGACCACCTGGACGTGGCACTGCGCGCACGCAGCAGCTGGGAAGCCATGGAACTGGGCACCGCCCTGGCCCGCCGCCACGCGCGTGCGGTATGGGGCAGCTGGCTGCTGGCCAGCGCACCGCTGTTCGTGCTGTTCAACGCGCTGGCCTGGTGGCTGGATGGCTTCGCCTGGGCGTCGCTGGCGATGTGGTGGTGCAACCCGCTGTTCGAGCGCGCGCCGCTGTACGTGCTCTCGCGTGGCATCTTCGGCGAGCAGGTGGGCGCGCGGGCGGCCCTGGCCGCGCAACGGCACTGGGGTGGCACCGGTTTCTGGGGCTACCTGGGCTGGCGCCGCTTCAGCCTGCTGCGCAGCCTGTGCCTGCCGGTGAACCTGCTGGAAGGCAACGCGCCGGCACAGCGTGGCCCGCGGCGGCGCGCCGTGGCGGCAGGCGCGGCCGGACCGGCCATCATCCTGACGCTGATCTGCCTGGGCTTCGAGCTGGTGCTGGTGCTGGGCGCGATCGCTGCGGTGTTCCTGTTCATACCGCTGGAACTGCTGCCCGATTCGTGGCGCGCGGCCTGGGCCATGGTGAGCGTTGAAACCCCGCCGTGGGCGGACCTGGTGCTGAACCTGCTGAGCTGGCTGGCCGCCGCGCTGATCGGCCCGTTCTATGTGGGCGCCGGCTTCGGCCTGTACCTCAACCGGCGCACGCAGATGGAAGCGTGGGACGTGGAAATTGCCCTGCGCCGGCTGCGCGAGCGGCTGCTGCCGGCGGCATCCACGCTGGCCCTGCTGCTGTGCCTGGCCCTGCCACTGGCACCGGCCCACGCGCAGGACGCGGACGCCGATGCGGAGCGTGGGGTTGAAGCGGAACTGACGGCCGCCAATGACCCCGGCAATACCGCCGCGGGCGTCTTCGGCGGGAAGCCGGTCGACACCAGCGGCTTCCGCCAGGCGGTGAACCGGGCCTACGAGGATCCGCTGCAGCGCCCGCTGCGCCAGGTGACCGAATGGAAGCCGATCGACGATGGCGCGGCAGAAAAGAAGGCCGAGAAAGACAACAGCAAGGACGACAAGGCCGGCCAGAACCGTGGCGAGCGCAATGGCAAGCTGAAGCTGCTGGCACGCGTGGCCGAATGGGGCCTGTGGGCGCTGCTGGGCGGGGTGGTGCTGGTGCTGCTGCTGACCGCCCGGCTCTGGTGGCCCTGGCTGCGTGGCACGGGCCGGCGCAAGACGAAGGACGCCCCGCGCGTGCAGGAAGAAGCCGTGGACATGCCGGTGGTGCTGCCGCCGGATGTGGCCACCCAGGCCGGCCTGCTGTGGGACCAGGGGCGCCCGCGCCAGGCCTTGGCCCTGCTGTACCGCGCCAGCGTGCGCACCCTGGTCGAACGCACCGGCAACGCCCTGCCCCCCGGCGCGACCGAAGCACAGTGCCTGCGTGCCTCGCGACGCCTGCCGCAGGCTGCGGACCGCGATCTGTTCGCCCGCATCGTGCGCACGTGGCAGTACGCCGCGTACGGCGGCCGCCTGCCCACGCGCGATGAGTTCGATGGACTGGCCGCCACGCTGCGCCAGCAGTTCGGGTGGAAGGCATGAGCCCACGCGTTTTCTGGTCGCTGCTGCTGGGCCTGCTGGTGCTGCTGGGCGTGCCGCTGGCCGTACTGTTCCTGCGCACGCACGAGAAGGTGACCGAAACCATCGTGCTGCCGCCACGGGGCGAAGCGGCCTACAACCCGCTGTACGTGCTGGGGCAGGCGCTGCGCGCCGACGGCATCGAGGTGCAGTCCCTGCAGCGCCTGCAGCTGGCGAAGATGGCGCTGGGCGACACCGATACCGTGGTGCTGCTGCAGGACACCCGGGAAATGCCGCCCGGCACCGCGCAGGCGCTGCTGGACTGGGTGGGGCGTGGCGGCCATCTGCTGCTGCGCACGCAGCCGCCGGGCGAGGACAAGGCCAGCACCACCCAAGGGCCTCTGCTGGACCGCATCGGCGTGGAAAGCCTGTTCCATGGCCAGCACTGCCAGCCCTTCCACGTGGTGGACGATCCCCACCACGTGGAGTTCTGCAACGGCCGCCGCTTCAGCCTCGGTTTCACCGCCAATTCCAAGGCCGAGCGCCGTTGGGGCAATGAGGAGGGCCTGGCGTTCGCCCGCCTGCGCCACGGCCAGGGCCGCATCGATGTGCTGGCGGACATGGAGTTCATGCGCGGTGCTGGCCCCACCACGCCGCCGCGCAAACGCGCGACAGCCACGAAGGACGCACCGCAGCGCGATGGCCTGCATGATCTTTCCCACCGCGACCTGACCCGCTACCTGCTGGACCCCAACTACGGGCGCGGCACCGTCTGGCTGGTCTATGGCAGTCGCCCGCCCACACTGCTGGCGCGCATCGTGCTGCAGGGCTGGCCGGTGTGGATACCGCTGCTGCTGGCCCTGCTGGGCTGGCTGTGGGCGCGTGCGCAGCGCCTGGGCAGCGTGCTGCCCTCGCCGGTCGTCGAGCGCCGCTCGCTGCTGGAACACGTGCGCGCCAGTGGCGAACTGCTGCTTCGCTTCGGCCATGGCGCGCAGCTGTACAACGCCGTGCAGGCGCTGTTCCTGCATCGCCTGCGCCTGCGCGCTCCGGTGGCGGCCGCGCTGGACGGCGCTGCCCGTGACCAGGCCATCGCCGATGTGCTGCAGTGGCCCGCCAGCCGCGTGGCCACCGCCCTGACCGTTCCTTCGCCGCACGATTCCTCCGCCCTGCGCGAGCGCATCCGCTTGCTGCTCCAGATGAGATCCCTGCTATGACCGATGCCCCTGAGCTTCCGGCGGCCGCTGCCGCCCGCCTGATCGAACGCGTCGATGCCATCCGCGATGCCGTCGGCCGTGCCTTCATCGGCCAGGCCGACGTGCTCGACCAGATCCTGGTGGCCCTGCTGGCAGGCGGCCACGTGCTCATCGAAGGCGTACCCGGGCTGGGCAAGACCCTGCTGGTGCGCGCCCTGGCGCAGGCGATGGAACTGGACTACGGGCGCGTGCAGTTCACCCCCGACCTGATGCCCAGCGACGTCAGCGGCCACGCCGTGTACGACCCCAAGAGCGAGAGCTTCAAGATCCGTCGCGGCCCGGTGTTCACCAACCTGCTGCTGGCCGATGAGATCAACCGCGCCCCGGCCAAGACCCAGTCGGCGCTGCTGGAAGTGATGCAGGAAGGCCAGGTGACCATCGAAGGCAAAGCCTTCACCCTGGCGCCGCCGTTCATGGCGCTGGCCACGCAGAACCCGCTGGAACAGGAAGGCACCTACCCGCTGCCGGAGGCGCAGCTGGACCGCTTCCTGCTGAAGGTCCTCATCGACTACCCGCAGCTGGACGACGAGAAGCGCATGGTCGCGGCCATCACCCTGGGTCGCGCCGCCAGCGATTTCGACCTCAGCCAGGTGCCGCGCGTGCTCGGTGCCGGCGAACTGCTGGCGCTGCAGCAGGCCACCGCGGCCATCACCGTGGATGACGAAGTGATCGACTACGCCGTGCGCATCGTGGCGGCCACCCGTTCCTGGCCGGGCATCGCCGTCGGTGCCGGCCCGCGTGGCAGCATCGCGCTGGTGCGTGCTGCGCGTGCGCAGGCGGTACTGGCCGGCCGCGATTTCGTCACCCCCGACGATGTGCGTGACATTGCACGGCCGGCATTGCGCCACCGCATCGCACTGGCGCCGGAACTGCAGATCGAAGGCCAGGGCCCGGACGACGTGCTGGGTGCGCTGCTGGCCAAGGTGGAAGCACCGCGCCGATGAGGCCTGCGCCGCTGCTGCTGGTGCTGCTGGCGGCCTGGGCCGCGCTGGGCGGCGTGGTGCTGGGCGGGCTGCTGCCGCGCGGCAGCTGGGCCGTGGCCGGTGCCGTGGTCGCCGCGCTGGCGCTGGTGGATCTGTGGCGGCAGTGGCGACGTGCATCGCCGCAGGTGCAGCGCCAGGTACCGGAGGCCTTGGCACTGGGCGTGCGCCGCGAGATCGGCCTGCGCCTGCTGGCCGAACAGCCGATGCAGGTGCAGGTATTCGACCGCGTGCCCGGCGGCTGGCCGCTGGAAGCGCTGCCGCAGCGCCTGCAGCTGCGCGCCGGCCACGCCAGCACCCTGCATTACCAGGTGCTGCCGCAGCAACGCGGGCGCTTCCAGTTCGACGGCGTGGATGTACGCATCCGCTCGCCGTGGCGGTTGTGGTGGCAGCAGCGCCTGCTGCCACCCGCGCTGGAGGTGCGGGTGTATCCCAACTTCGTCCCGCTCACCCGCTTCGCCCTGTTCAGTGCCGACCAGGCCTCGCGGTTGGTGGGTGCCCACGTGAAGCGCCGCCGTGGCGAGGGTACCGACTTCCACCAGATGCGCGAGTACCGCATCGGCGACAGCCTGCGCCAGCTTGACTGGAAGGCAACCGCACGCGCGCGCAAGCTGATCTCGCGCGAATACCAGGACGAGAAGAACCAGCAGCTGCTGCTGATGCTCGACAACGGCCGGCGCATGCTGGCCAGCGAGGGCGGCCTTTCGCACTTCGACCATGCCTTGAATGCATCGCTGGTGGTGGCCTACCTGGCACTGCGCCAGGGCGATGCCGCCGGCCTGTTCGCGGTGGGCGGCGAGCGCCGCTGGGTGGCGCCGCAGCGTGGCATGGGCACGGTGGAACACCTGCTGCGTGCAAGCTACGACCTGCAGCCGCAGGCCGTGGCCACCGATTACCTGGCCGCCGCCACCGAAGTGTCGCTGCGCCAGCGCCGGCGTGCACTGGTGATGCTGGTCAGCAATGTGCGCGACGAAGACATCGAAGACCTGCTGGCCGCAGTGCGCCTGCTGCAGCGCCGCCATCTGGTGTGCGTGGCCAGCCTGCGCGAACGCGAACTGGATACCGCCCTGGAAGGCGAAGTAAACACGCTGGAAGACGCCGCCCAGGCCGGTGCCGCTGCACTCTACCTGCAGCAGCGCGCGAAGGCCCACGAAGCCCTGCGCAGCGAAAAAGTGATGGTGCTGGACGTCACCGCCGATGCCCTGCCTGCGGCGCTGGTGGAACGGTATCTGGCGGTGAAGCGCGAAGGGCTGCTCTGATCGGTAGCGCCGGGCAGTGTCCGGCGGATCGTTGCAGCCGCCTGCGAACGCTCTGGTAGGTGCCAACCTTGGTTGGCACGAAACCCACGGCGCCAACCAAGGTTGGCATCTACCGAAATGGCAAACAGCTGCCGGCCAGCGGCCGGCACTACCCCTGCAGCAACCGCCACTGCGAACGCTCTGGTAGGTGCCAACCAAGGTTGGCATCTACCGAAACCGTTACGCGGCCGCCAGCAATCGCCGCTGCAACCGCTCCACCGCACGCTGCAGCAGCACCCGGTTGCGGGCCAGCTTCATCCACTGCGGCAGGCGCGAGAACATCGAGGCGTTGTGCACGCCACCATGCTCACGCAGTGCCGACGTCGCGTAGTCATGCAGCACCTGCAGGTGCTCGGCGTTGTAGGCCCACAGCAGGCCCGCACGGGTGGGCTCGACCAATCGCAACGGCAGGCCGAAATGCGGATCTGCCGGCTCGGCATCGCGCAACGGGCAGACGCTGACCTTCACCTCGCTGGTGCGCCCGCATTGCGCGCACTTGGCCGGCAGCACCTCGGGCACGGCCGTGGAGGCCGACGGCCGATGCTGGTGCACGCACACCCACTGGTGACCGCAGTAACCGCACGGTCGGCGGCCATCGATGCGTACCGCGCCCACCCAGGCACCGCTGTCCAGCGCCACGCTGCAGCCGGTGCAACGGAAGCGCGCCGTCCAGCGGTGAGGCTGCCAGCTGGCAACCACCCAGCCTGGCGTATCACAGCGATGGCAGCGCACCGCCACGCGCCCGGCGAAGGCGTGCAGCGTGCGGCCATCGTCGAAGTGCCGCCCCGACACCGGCGTCGTTCGCCCGCGCCGGCCCAAGGGCCGCCGCACCGCCATCAGACGTAGATCCGCGTCGGCGCCTCGTCCACGATCGCGTGCGGCACGAATCGCGCACTGTCGCGGGTGATCGCGCTGTCGTCCTCGCGGATGCCGATGCCACAGGCGTGGTCACCGATCACCCAGCTGCCGATCAACGGGTAGCCACCCTCGAAGCGGGTCAGCGGGTGCGCACGCTGGATGATGGCCGGGCCTTCGTAGGGGCCATCGCTGCGCTGGGTGCTGCCATCGGCCAGATGCATCTCGATGTTGGCCCCTTCGCGCGAGAACAGCGGCTTGCGTACCCAGCCCGAGGCCAGCGCGCTGCCGTCATCGAAGTGGGCTTCCAGCAGGTTCGGGTGGCCCACGTTGCGCTGCCACAGCAGCGGCAGGATGCCCTTGTTGCTCAGCACCGCCTTCCACGCCGGCTCCAGCAGCTGGATGCCCGAACCGGGCAGCGCGCGACCGAATTCCTCGGCCATCAGGTCTTCCAGCGGGTACAGCTTGAACAGCGTGCCGATCACTGTGTCGTCCAGCGCGGTGAAGCGACCGTCCTCGGACAGGCCGATATCCTCGATGGCGATGGCCTCGCCCTGCAGGCCGGCCTGGGCCGCGCAGTCACGCAGGTAGTCGACCGTGCCACGGTCCTCGTCCGAACTGCCCACGGCGCTGAAGTACAGCGGCGGCGGCAGGCGCGCGGCGAGCTCGCCGAAGCGCTCGACCAGGGCCTCGTGCATGCCGTTGAACTGGTCGGCGTGCTGCGGCAGGCGGCCGGCGTTGCGCTGGTCCTCCAGCCACTGCCACTGGAAGAAGCTGGCCTCGAACAGCGAGGTCGGCGTGTCGTAGTTCAGTTCGTACAGCTTGGCCGGGCCGGTGCCGTCGTAGGCCAGGTCCAGGCGCCCATACAGATGAGGCTGCCGCTGGCGCCAGCTCTCGGCGATCCAGTCGCGGTAATGGGCAGGAATCGCCAGCTGGTCCATCAGGCGCTCGCTGGCGATGACGTCCCCCACCAGATCCAGCGCCATCTGGTGCAGTTCGGCGCTGGGGTCCTCGATGTCCACCTCGATCTGGCGCAGGGTGAAGGCGTAGTACGCGCTTTCATCCCAGTACGGCTGGCCATCGATGGTGTGGAAGCGGAAACCGGCTTCCTCCGCGCGCGCCCGCCACTGGGCGCGCTCGGCAATGCGGATTCGCTGCATGGGTCGATCAGCCGCCGAAGCTGCCGCCGCTGCGGCGGGCGCTGGTGCTGCCAAAGCCGCTGCGGCTGGCGGTGACGGCGCGGTTCGGTTCGCTGCTGACCGGGGCCAGGCCGGCCTTGCCCGCACCGATGCCGCTGGCGGTGTTCATGCCACCGGTGCCGCCCGGGGCCGGGCGCGCCCAGCCGGCGTTCTTGTCCTGGTAAGCCGGGGCCGACGCCGGTGCCTGCGGGGCCAGACCGCCGCGGTTGCTCAGCATCTGCGACATGAAGAAGCCCATCATCATCGGGCCGATGAACGAGGTACCGGCCGAGGTGTGCTGCTGCACGCACTGCTCGGGCTTGTAGTCCTGCTCGCAGGCTTCCTTGCTGGCGTACTTCGGCGCCGCATCGGCGGCCTTCTGCTGGGCCTCGGCAAACGCATTGCGGCACGAGGAAGGATCGCCCGTCGCCTCGGTGCAGGCCTCCACCGAGGTGTACAGGCCTTCCTGCACCTGCACCTGTTCGTCCTTCTGGCAGGCGGTGAACAGCAGGGGTGCAGCGCTCATCAACAGCAGCGCGGTGGTGCGGGAACGCTTCATGGCGTCATGCCTCGGAGTCGGATCAATTCCCCAATGATGCCAAATCCACGCCAACAACCGGAATCGGCAAAGTGGGAAAGATGAACGGAATTTCATTTTCACCGGCCTGATCGCGAACCCGGGGTCAGAGCCCGTTGCGCAGCAACGGGATCCGACCCCGTCAGATCGCGGCCAACTGTCGAAGGCGGGGCACTGTGGGTGTGCGGGGTGTGAGCCGCATGGATGCGGCGACCAAGCCCCCCATGGACGGGTTTAAGGCGTCCCCGCACACCCACAGTGCCCCGCCATCCCACGGAATGCCCGCTTTTGCCGTTGACGTTGCCTTGGCCTTGGCCTCTGCGGGTGCAGGGCGCAGCCCTGCCGCACCACCTTCGGTGGTTGCAGCAGCAACCGAAAAAATTGTCCATGATCGGGCGACCCCCACGTTGTACGGCCCGCCCGTTCCGCCAGCCATGCCTGAATACCGCTCCCGCACCTCCACCGCTGGCCGCAACATGGCCGGCGCCCGCGCCCTGTGGCGCGCCACCGGCATGAAGGACGGCGACTTCCACAAGCCGATCATCGCCATCGCCAACTCCTTCACCCAGTTCGTGCCCGGCCACGTGCACCTGAAGGACCTCGGCCAGCTGGTCGCGCGCGAGATCGAAAAGGTCGGCGGCGTCGCCAAGGAGTTCAACACGATCGCCGTCGACGACGGCATCGCCATGGGTCACGACGGCATGCTGTACTCGCTGCCCAGCCGCGAGATCATCGCCGACTCGGTCGAGTACATGGTCAACGCGCACTGCGCCGACGCACTGGTGTGCATTTCCAACTGCGACAAGATCACCCCCGGCATGCTGATGGCCGCACTGCGCCTCAACATCCCGGTGGTGTTCGTCTCTGGTGGCCCGATGGAAGCGGGCAAGACCAAGCTGTCCGAACACAAGCTGGACCTGGTCGATGCCATGGTCATCGCCGCTGACGAAAGCGCCAGCGACGAGAAGGTCGCCGAGTTCGAGCGCAGCGCGTGCCCCACCTGCGGTTCCTGCTCGGGCATGTTCACCGCCAATTCGATGAACTGCCTGACCGAAGCGCTGGGCCTGTCGCTGCCCGGCAACGGCTCGACCCTGGCCACCCATGCCGACCGCGAGCAGCTGTTCCTGCGCGCCGGCCGCCTGATCGTCGAACTGTGCCATCGCTGGTATGGCGGCGAGGAAGCAAGCGCGCTGCCGCGTGGCATCGCCACCCAGGCCGCGTTCGCCAACGCGATGACCCTGGACATCGCCATGGGCGGCTCCACCAACACCATCCTGCACCTGCTGGCCGCGGCGCAGGAAGCCGAAGTGGACTTCGACCTGACCCACATCGATGCGCTGTCGCGGCGCGTGCCGCAGCTGTGCAAGGTGGCGCCGAACACGCCCAAGTACCACATGGAAGACGTGCACCGCGCCGGCGGCGTGTACGGCATCCTCGGCGAACTGGCGCGTGGCGGCCTGCTGGATACCTCCGTGCCCACCGTGCACAGCCGCACCCTGGCCGATGCCATCGAACGCTGGGACGTGGCGGTCAGCGACGAACCCAGCGTGCACGACTTCTTCCGTGCAGGTCCGGCCGGCATTCCCACCCAGGTGGCTTTCAGCCAGGCCACGCGCTGGCCCACGCTGGACGTGGACCGCGCCGAAGGCTGCATCCGCAGCGTCGAGCACGCCTACTCCGCCGAAGGCGGCCTGGCCGTGCTGCGCGGCAACCTGGCCGTTGATGGCTGCGTGGTGAAGACCGCCGGCGTGGACGAGTCCATCCACGTGTTCGAGGGCAGCGCGCGCGTGTTCGAAAGCCAGGACGCGGCCGTGGCCGGCATCCTGGCCGATGAAGTGAAGCCTGGCGACGTGGTGGTCATCCGCTACGAAGGCCCGAAGGGCGGCCCCGGCATGCAGGAAATGCTCTACCCCACCAGCTACCTGAAATCGAAGGGGCTGGGCAAGCAGTGCGCGCTGCTGACCGACGGTCGTTTCTCCGGCGGCACCTCGGGCCTGTCGATCGGCCACGTCTCGCCGGAAGCCGCCAGCGGCGGCACGATCGGCCTGGTGGAAGACGGCGACCGCATCCGCATCGACATCCCCGCCCGCCGCATCGACCTGCTGCTGGACGACGCCACCCTGGCCCAGCGCCGCGCCGACGCCGACGCGCGTGGCTGGAAGCCGCGTGAAGCGCGCCCGCGCAAGGTAACCAGCGCACTGAAGGCCTACGCCCTGCTGGCCACCAGCGCCGACAAGGGCGCGGTGCGCAACACCGCCCTGCTGAGCGATTGAAGGATGCTGGGGTCAGAGCCCTTCCTGCGGAAGGGATCTGACCCCGGATCGCGGCAAGGGGTCGGATCCCTTTCGCAGAAAGGGCTCTGACCCCGTTCCAGCCATCAGCGGTAAGGTAGGACGAAACACCGACACGGAGGTTGTGATGACGTTGCTTTCGCTTGCCCTGGCCGCTGCGTTGGGCGCCGCACCCGAACCGTCGAAGGCGCCGGACTGCAGCTACGACCGCGATGCGATGCTGGCGATGGAACCGGATGCGTTCGACCAGGATCTGGAGGGCGGCTGGCGCCCGCTGGCCGAGCGCGGTTGCCAGCGCGAAGCCGCTGATCTGCTCGCCGCCTACGCTGCATTGCCCAAGGCGGCGGGCAACACCACCATCATCTGGCATGAGGGGCAGCTGCGCGCCGAGCTCGGGCAGACGGCCCAGGCGATTGCTCTGATGCAGCGCACCTACAAGCCGAAGGACAAGGATCCCGGTTACTGGAATGCCTACGTGGACGGCACGGTTGCCTTCCTGCAGCACGATCGTGCGGCACTGGAGAAGGCCCGCGCGGCGCTGGTCGCGATTCCCACACCGGAGGAATTCGCGGGGGCGTTGAAGGATGGGCGCTACCACTTTACGACGGCAGGCGGGCAGAAGGTGGATGTGGCCTGGCCACCGAACCTGGATGTGCTCGATGGCTTCCTGCGCTGCTTCGACCGCGATTACCACGGCGCGCTGGGTGATACCGCATGCCGGAAGCCGCAAGGCGGTTGAGTGACCGAGTGCGTGCTGGGGTCAGAGCCCTTCCTGCGGAAGGGATCCGACCCCGCCTCAGCCGATCACGCGCTTGAACGGCGGCAGCGCGTCGATGATGCGCTTGCCGTAGCGGCGGGTCAGCAGCCGCGAATCGAGGATGACCACGCGGCCGGTGTCGGTGGACGTGCGGATCAGGCGGCCGGCGAACTGGGTGAGCGTGCGCAGCGCGTGCGGGATGGCGATCAGGTTGAAGGCGTTCATGCCGCGCGCCTCCACCCATTCGCTCAAGGTCGCGGTCTGCGGGTCGGTCGGTACCGCGAACGGTACCTGGGTGATGACCACGGTGGTACAGGCTTCGCCGGGCAGGTCCAGGCCTTCGCCGAAGGAGTTCAGGCCGAACAGCACCGAACCCTCGCCGGCGGCGACGCGGCGCAGGTGTTCGTCGATCAGCCGGGTCTTGGACATGTCGCCCTGCACCAGCACCTGCTTGCGGCGCGCGGTGGACATCAGGCCGGCCACCTTTTCCATCTTCCAGCGCGAAGTGAACAGCACCATCGAGCCCTTGCCCCAGTCCAGTTCCTGGTCGAGGTAGCGCGCCACTTCGCGGGGATGGCCTTCGCGGTCATCAGGCGTGACCGGAAACTTCGGCACGATCAGCTCGGCCTGGTTGGGCAGGTCGAAGGGAGACGCGAGCGAGACCATCTCCGCGTCCGGCGGAATGCCGTTGTCGATGGCCAGCGACTGGAAGTCGCCACCGCCGGTCAGCGTGGCCGAGGTCATCACCACCGAATCCACTTCATCCCACAGCAGCTTGCGCAGCACATGCGCGGCCGAGACCGGTGAGCCGTGCAGCACCAGGTCGCCCTCGCGGGTGGCGGTCACCCAGCGCGCGGTGGGCGGCGCACCGTCCTTGTCCTCGCGGCGCCAGGCCTGCCACAGGTTGTACTGCTGCTCGATCATTTCCAGCGCCATGCCGAGGTTGCGCTGCAGGCGCTCGCGCGCCGCGTCGTCCGGCTTGCCCTTGGCCACCTGTGCGTTGGCGGCATGGGCCCAGTTGTAGAGGCTGCGGGTGTCATCGGCCAGCGCTTCGATCGGCTCGCGCCAGGCCTCGGGCAGGCGCCCGTTGGCGGCACGCCACATCGGATCTTCGTCGGCCGGTGCCGGCATCCACACCGCTTCGATGTGGTCGCGGAAGGCACGCAGCTGCTTGGCCACGTTGCTGGCCACGTCGATGGCCTCGTTCGGCAGCAGGTTGCCCAGGCGGTCCTTGTCGACCGCGCGGTAGGCACCGGCAATCAGGATCTGCAGGCGGCCGGTGCGCTTGGCCATGTCATCCAGGGCCAGGCTGGCCGCGCCCTGGTCGATGGCCACGTTGCCGATGTGGTGGCCTTCGTCCAGCACCAGCAGCATATCCGACGGTGCAGCGATCATCGGCTGGCCGTTGTCGCTGTCACCAATGGACAGCGCCGACAGCAGCAGCGCGTGGTTGGTCACCACGATCTGCGCATCACGCACGGTATTGCGTGAGCGCAGTACCGCGCACTGCGCCGAATACGCGCAGCGGCGCCCGGCACAGGCCGACGCCGGGGTGGTGATGCGGCTGCGCAGGCCGGGGCTGATGGTCTCCGGCGCGTTGTCGATGTCGCCATCCCACGTACCACTGGTGAACGCATCGGACAGGCGCTTGGCGATATCCATTTCGATGGGCGCCAGCGGCCGGTCGTACAGCGGCGCTTCGTCCTCGAACATGCCGCCCTGCGCGCCCTCGCCCTGCGCTTCGGCGGCGTTGCGCGTGCACAGGTAGCGGGTACGGCCTTTGGCCAGCGCCACGGTCGCGTCCAGGCCGGTGGCCTTGAGGAAATTGGGAATGTCGCGCTCGACCAGCTGCGACTGCAGGGCCACGGTACCGGTGCTGATGACCAGCTTCTTCTTGCTGGCCAGCGCGATGGGCACGCCTGCGGTGAGGTAACCCAGGCTCTTGCCGACGCCGGTCGGCGCCTCGACCACGCCCACGCCGCCACTGGTGGACAGCGCACGCGACACCACGCCGATCATCTGGCTCTGCGAGCGGCGGGTGGAGAAGCCGGGGGTGTTGGCCTGCAGGGTCGTGTACGCCTTGCGGATCGCATCCTTCAAGGCGTCATCGAGCTTGCGCGGGGCGGCGACGGTTTCGGTCACGCCGGGAAGTACCGTGGCTGTATCAGGCCGGCCATTGTCGCATGGCCGGCCACCCGGACCGAGGCGCGGGCGCTGAACAGGGTCAGCGGCGTCGGGGCGTGGCTTTCATGGGCCGGATGGCTGTACCGGGCCGGGCCAGATGCGGCGTTGCCAGCGCACCGCCCTGGTAGGTGCCAACCTTGGTTGGCACACCTGCCACAGCGCCGACCCAGGTCGGCCTCTACCAGAAGCAGCCGCAGCCCGGCGTTACCGCGACGGTGGCGGCGGCGGAACCGAACGGCTGCGCAGCACGCGCACCAGTGCCCAGACCATCAGCACGATACCGAAGGCGGTCAGCAGGGACAGCACGAACTGCACGCCGCCGAGCACCGCGCTCATGGCCGAAATGGCGCTGAAATCACCGCTGCTGACCAGCCACAGCGGCACCACGTTGGCCAGCACGCCCCCCAGGTTGGCCACCAGCAGCAGCACCAGCCCCGCCAGCGCACCGCTGCGGGCGGCGTCACGCGGCGCGCCCACCACCCAGACCAGGCCGACGCACAGGGCGATCAGCACCGGCAGGCGCACGCCGATCATGCTCAGCACGCTCAGCAGCAGCGAGGAACTGTCCATCGATCAGTCCTCGCCGGCAAGGACGCCGGCACCGGCCCGCAGCTGCTGGTAGATCTCATCGGTCTGCGGGCGCACGCCATGCCACTGCAGGAAGCTCTCGGCGGCCTGCTCGACCAGCATGCCCAGGCCATCGACGGAGTTGCGGCAGTTCGCCGCGCGCGCCCACGCCAGGAACGCGATGGCGGCCTCACCGTAGTTCAGGTCCACGGCGGTGGTCATCGAATTGACCAGCGACAGCGGCAGCTTGAACTCCACATCGCGGTCGCGGCCGGCCGAGGTGGCGTTGAGGATCAGCTCGAAATCGCCCAGCTCGCGCAGGTCTTCCCAGTAACGGCTGATGGCGCGGCCCGGTTCTCCCATGGCGTCGATCAGTTCGTCGGCACGTTCCGGCGTGCGGTTCACCACCACCAGTTCGGTGATGCCGGCATCCAGCAGCGCCGGCGCGACGCTGCGTGCCGAACCCCCGGCGCCGATCAGCAGCACGCGGCGGCCACGCAGGTCCAGGCCGTGACGGTCGGTGAGGTCACGCACCAGGCCGATGCCATCGGTGGTGTCGCCGTGCCAGCGGTCACCCTTGCGCAGCAGCGTATTCACCGAACCGGCGCGGCGCGCGCGAGCGGTCAGCGTGGTGCACACCGAGAACGCGGCCTCCTTGTGCGGCGAGGTGACGTTGGCACCGACACCGCCTTCGGCGGCGAAGGCTTCCAGCCCGGCGAGGAACGCGTCCGGGGCCAGGTCGATCGCACGGTAGTCGATGCTGATGCCTTCCTGGCGACCGAACGTCGCGTGGATCAGCGGCGACTTCGAGTGGGCAACGGGGTGTCCGAAGACGGCGTAACGATCGGTCATGGAATCCTCAAGCTGGCTAGACTGGTGCACTTTCGTGCAAGGACCCGGATGATGCGCATCACCCCGACCCTGCTGGTGCTGGCCGCCAGTCTACTCTCTGCCCCCGTGGCGATGGCGTTGAACGAGTACGGCATCGAGGGCATGGGCGTGGTCTCCACCCGCGCCGACGAAGGCCGGGCGACGATCAGTGCCGACGGCCAGCGCATCGTCTTCGCCCGCCGTGGCGAGGCCGGCTGGGGGTTGTGGCAGGCACGGGTGGTGGACGGCCGCTGGCAGCAGGCGCAGGCCCTGCCGGTGGACGTGGCCGGCGAGGCGCTGGATCCCTGGCTCAGCCGCGATGGCCGCTGGCTGCTGTTCGCCGCTGGCCGTGAGGGCAGATGGGCGCTGTACCGCGCGCCGGTCGCCGCCGATGGCAGCGTGGGCCACGCGCAGGCGCTGGCCGGGAAGGGGGGCACGCGTGCGGAGCGTGGCGCCGCGCTGAGCGCTGACGGCCGCCGCCTGCTGTTCGCCCGCAACCAGGGGCGTGGTGCCGGCTGGGATCTGTTCGTGGCGCCGTTGGATGCGCAGGGTGTGCGTGGCGTGGCGGTGGCACTGGATGGCCTCAACACGGCCGCCGATGAAACCGACGGCGACTGGCTGGGCGATGCTGGCGCAGTGGTGTTCAGCCGCGGCAACGGCGAAGCCGCGCAGGTGATGACCAGCGCGTGTGCCTGGACCGGCGCGGCGCTGCAGCCACTGGGGCTGTCGTTCAACCAGACCGGGGGCTGGACCGGCACGCCGGTGGTGGACAACGCCAAGCCCGGCGAGATGCTGGTGTCCAGCAGTGCCGCGAAGGCGCCGCGCGCCGGGGGCGTAGACGTGTACCGGTTGGCGGTGCCGAAGGTGGCGACCGTGGCCGGGTGCATGCCGTAGATCTACGCCATGCGTGGATGGCCGTCTGGTAGATGCCAACCTTGGTTGGCATGCCTTGGAGCGCCAACCAAGGTTGGCGACTACCGGGGATCCAACCCCGGACCACGCCTCTCAGCGCGCCAACACCTGGGCGCGCTGCTTCTCGTAATCGATCTCGCTCAGCTGGCCGTTGTCCTTGCGGCGGTTCAGCGCGGCCAGTTCGGCCTGCACGCTTTCCGGCAGGGCCTGCTCACGGGCCACGCGGGCGGCGGCGGAGAGCTGCTCCGGCGGGCGCCGGCTGGCCCGCCACGCAGCCACGAACACGCCGACGATGATGGCGCCGAACACCAGTGTGCCGGTGCCCCAGATCAGCCATTGCATCCATCCCATTTCCGGTCCCATCGCGTGTTCCTCCGTCCGTCGTGAGCGCTATTGTCAGCGCTCGCGCAGCCAACGCGCCACCTGCGGCGCGAAATAGGTCAGCACGCCATCGGCGCCGGCCCGCTTGAAGCCCAGCAGCGACTCCATCACGCAGGCGCGTTCGTCCAGCCAGCCGTTGGCGAAGGCGGCCTTCATCATCGCGTACTCGCCACTGACCTGGTAAGCGAAGGTCGGCACGCCGAACTTTTCTTTCACCCGGCGCACCAGGTCCAGGTAGGGCATGCCCGGCTTGACCATCACCATGTCCGCGCCTTCTTCCAGGTCCAGCGCGATCTCGCGCAGGGCCTCGTCGCCGTTGGCCGGGTCCATCTGGTAAGTCTTCTTGTCGGCCTTGCCAAGGCTGCCGGCGCTGCCCACCGCATCACGGAACGGGCCGTAGAACGCCGAGGCGTACTTGGCCGAGTAGGCCATGATGCGCACGTTGAGGTGGTGGTCGGCATCCAGCGCACGGCGGATGGCGCCGATGCGGCCGTCCATCATGTCCGAGGGCGAGATGATGTCCGCGCCGGCTTCGGCATGCGACAGCGACTGCTTCACCAGCGCCTCGACGGTGATGTCGTTGAGCACGTAGCCCTTGTCATCGATGATGCCGTCCTGGCCGTGCGTGGTGTACGGGTCCAGCGCCACGTCGGTCATCACGCCCAGTTCCGGGAAGCGCGTCTTCAGCGCGCGGATCGCACGCTGCGCCAGGCCGTCTTCGGCCCAGGCGGCGGCCGCATCCAGCGACTTCTGCGAACTGTCGATCACCGGGAACAGGTCGATCACCGGGATGCCCAGTTCCAGCGCCTCTTCGGCCACTTTCAGCAGTTCCTCGATCGACAGCCGCTCCACGCCGGGCATGGACGGCACGGCGGTGCGGCCGGCCAGCTCGTGCACGAACACCGGGTAGATCAGGTCGTCGGTGGTCAGCGTGTTCTCGCGCATCAGGCGGCGCGAGAATTCGTCATGGCGCATGCGCCGCGGGCGGTAATGGGGGTGAGGCATGGCAGGCTCCGAGGAGTGGCTATTGCAACAGGTAGCCCTGCGGCAGCAGGGGTTCGGGCAGGGGGCGTTCGCCGAGCGCGTCGAGCTGGTCGATTTCGATCGTGCGCACCATGGCGTCCAGCGGCAGGTCGTTCGGCTCCAAGCCGAAGGGCTCTTCCATTTCTTCACCCAGCTGATCCAGACCGAAGAAGGCATAGGCCAGCACCGCCGACAGTACCGGCGTGCCCCAGCCCAGCGAACTGGCCAGGCCGAACGGCAGCAGCACGCAGAACATCCACGCGCAGCGGTGCAGCAGCAGGGTGTAGGCGAACGGCAGCGGCGTGCTGAGGATGCGCTCGCAGCCGGCCTGGATGGAGGACATCGCGTGCAGGCGGTCTTCCAGCTGGGTGTACAGGATCGGCTCCAGATCGCCGCTGCGCAGCGCCTGGGCCAGCTCGGCGGCAATCATCGACAGCAGTGCGTCGGGTACGTTTTCGCGCTTGGCCAGTTGTTCGCGCTGCGGGTCGTCCAGCCATGGCAGCGCCACCAGGGCCACCACGCGCCCGCGCAGGCGTGCGGCCAGGGCGTGGGCGAATGCCGTGGTGAGGTAGGCAATGCGGCGGCGGGCCTCGCTGTCGCCCAGCAGAAGGTTCACCTGGCGCGCCAGCGAGCGCGATTCGTAGATCAGCTGGCCCCACAGCTTGCGGCCTTCCCACCAGCGGTCGTAGCAGGCGCTGTTGCGGAAGCTGAGGAAGATGGACAGGACCAGGCCGAGCAGGGTGAACGGGGTAGCCGATACCCGCTCGATGCCGATCGGCGGGGCCAGCTCCACCACCGCAGCCACCGCGATGGACAGCACCAGGATGGCCAGCACCTTCGGCGCGATGGCCGGCACGATGGAGCCACGCAGGATGTACAGCAGTTGACAGCCGCGGGGGCGGGGACGAATGATCATGGGGGCAGCCGCGCCGGGCGCGGTTTCACAGGCACGCGGGGGGCTCGCGCAGCGCCGCATTGTACTCCCCTGCCCGGCCCCGGGCCGTGGGGCTGCGACGCCCGGTCGCACCCATGGGCGCGACTCGGAGCAGCTTGTTCAGAGCATGCCGCTCAGAGCAGCCCACCGCCCAGGCTCAGGCGGATGATGCCGACGACCACCACGATACCGTTCAGGACCAGACCGGTCTTGGCACGGCCGCGCTTGCTGGGGTGGGTGAAGAGGATGCCCAGCGCGGCGATGACCGCACCCACCGCCGCGAACGGAATGAGGAACCAGTTGCCCCAGCCCAGCAGCGGGATCAGGGCCAGGATCATCCACAGCAACGCCACGATGCCCCACAACAGACTGATCACACCCATGCCGCGTTCCCCTGTGGTTGGTTTCTGCCGCCACATTAGCCCTTCCTGCCGCTGCCGCCTACCGCCATTGGCGACATGCTCACCTGCGCCATGGCAGCATGCCGGCACGGCTCGGGTGCCCGTGTTGGCGCCGATTCAGAGTCCCCGGCCGATGATCCGAACTGTCCTACAGGGGTATACGCCATGAACATCCGTTGGGTCGCCTTGACCGCCATGCTGCTGGCCGCCGCGGGTTGCGCCAGTACCTCCAAGGTCATGCTGGGCCGCGCCCGTGCGCCGATCGACCCGGCGCTGGTACAGATCTATTCGACCCCGCCGGCCGGTTCGCTGGAAATCGCCCAGCTGGAATCGTCCTCGGCGGTGGGCTTCGGCACGCAGGGCCAGACCGATGCTGCCGTGGCGCGGCTCAAGCGCGAAGCCGCCGCACTGGGCGCCAATGGCGTGATCCTGATGGGCGTGGGCAGCAGCGGCTCGCCGGTCGGCATGTCGGTGGGTGCCGGCAGCTACGGCTCGCACGTGGGCGGCGGCCTGGGCATCGGCATTCCGACCACGCAGAAGCGCGCGGCCGGTGTTGCGATCTGGGTGCCGAACCCGGAAGCGCCGGCACGGTTGCCGACACAGACGATCACCCCCACCCCGCAACGTTGATCTGCGGTAACGCCGGCCGCTGGTAGTGCCGGCCGCTGGCCGGCAACCCACCGGGCAAAGGCAATGCCGGCCAGCGGCCGGCACTACCGCTTACTTCTTCCGGTACTTCGGCACGAACTGCTGCTGCACCGCTTCGGCCAGCTGGTCCGGCGGCAGCAGGCCCTGGTCGAGCAGGAAGTTGTTGAACGCCAGGCGGTCAAACTTCGCGCCCAGCGCCAGTTCGGTCTGCATCCGCAGTTCCAGGATGCGGGTGTAGCCATAGAAGTAGCTGCCTGCCTGGCCCGGCATGCGCACCGTGTAGCGGTCCAGTTCCTGCGTGGCCATCGCCTTGGACAGGCCGACCTGCTCGATCAGCACCCGCTCACCGTTGGCTCGGTCGGTCAGGCCGAGGTTGAGCATCGGGTCGAGCATGGCGCGCGCCGCGCGCAGCAGGCGGAACTGCAGGGCGATCAGCTGCCCGTCCAGCGGCTCGTACGGCACCATTTCCGCCTCGGCGTACAGCGCCCAGCCTTCCACGTTCACCGAATTGAACGCGAACATCGTGCGTGCCAGTGACACACCACGCTCGACCATGGCAGTGAACTGCAGTTCGTGACCGGGGCGCCCTTCGTGCGCGCTCAGCGTCCACGCCGCCGAACCGAAATTGAAATCGTCGTACTGCGCACCCGGGCCGGCGGCCGGATTGCCCAGCGGCAGCACGAAAGTGCCCTGCTGCCCGGTGTTGTTGACCAGCGGTGCCGGCAGGAAATGCGGAGCCGGGCTGGCTGCGCTTTCGGCCGCTGACCCCAGGCGCATCTGCATGGGACGCTTGGGCACATCGACGATGCCGTGTTCGCGGATCAACGGATCAATCGCGTCGATCACCTTGCGGTAGTGGCCTTCAAGCTGATCGTCGGCGATCTTGTCGGCCTTCAGCGCGCGGATCACCGCCACCGGGTCGCTCGGGTCGGCCACCTTCAGACCCTTCTCCTTCGCCACCAGCGGCGCCAGCTGCTGCATGGCCGAGCGGGTTTCCATGAACTCCAGCTGGGCGCGCTGCATCAGCAGCTTCGGATCGATGTCGATGCCGACCTGCTTGAGCTGGTAGGCATACAGCGGCGCCGGCAGCCGTGCATCGGTGCGCGCCTTCGGCAGCACCTCCCTGCGGGTCCACGCGGCGTAGTCCTTCATCTGCCCGGCCAGGGCCGTCATCGCCTCATCGGCGCCGGCAATCTGGTACTTCTTCAGCAGCGACTCGATTCCGGTGATGTAGGTTTCGACGTTGTCCAGCGACTGCTGCACTTCAATCTGCGTCGGCTGCAGCAGGGCGCTGTCTTTCAGGCGCTCCTCATACCGCTGGCGGGCCAGTGTGGTGAAGGCGGTGCCACCGGGTTGCAGGCCCGCGTAGGCCTTGAGGCGATCCAGCGCCTTGGCACGCCGCTCGGCCGGCACCTGGTCGGACAGCAGCAGATTGAGGCCGCTGAAGACCGTCTGCGGTGCGTCGCTCCACGGGAGCAGGTACCTGTCGTTGAGCTCGCTGCCTTCAATGCTCTGGTCAGCGGCGTGGATCATGATGGCCAGGTCCTGGCGGACGTTGGGATCCTTCTCGGTAGCCAGCTTCGCCTTCAACGCATCGCGGGCCTTGGCCGTCGCGGCGCGGAAGCGCTTGCCGTTGTCCGGGCCGAGGTCGGCCACCTTGTCGTCGTAGCCGGGCACACCGAAGAAGCCGGTCTGTTCGGGCTGGAACGGCCCCTGCGCATCGAGCAGGATCTGCGCCAGCGCATTGCTGCGGGCGACCCAGGCCGGGCTGGCCGGCGTAGCGGCCTTGGCGGCCGGTGCGGCCAGGGCCGGCGGTGCCGACAGCAACGGGGGGGCGGTCAGGGCCAGGGCAACGGCCAGCGCGATCGGCTTCATGGGACACTCCAGCAAAGGGGTGTCCGCAACTTACGCGCTCAGGGCGATGGCGACAATCGGCTGGAGGTCATGGCCGCATGGCGGCAGGGAGCCTGCCCCAGGTAGAGTCGACTGTCAGTCGACCATCGCGCGCAGCGCGGGGTTTTCTGGCGGCGTGCGAAGAGCCGTCGACTGACAGTCGACTCTACCCACCAGGCCTGACGCGGGTCACAGCGCCCGGCTGGAGGTCATGGCCGCGTAGCGGCAGGGAATCTGCCCCAGGTAGAGTCGACTGTCAGTCGACCATCGCGCGCAGCGCGGGGTTTTCTGGCGGTGTGCGAAGAGCCGTCGACTGACAGTCGACTCTACCCACCAGGCCTGACGCGGGTCACAGCGCCCGGCTGGAGGTCATGGCCGCGTAGCGGCAGGGAATCTGCCCCAGGTAGAGTCGACTGTCAGTCGACCATCGCGCGCAGCGCGGGGTTTTCTGGCGGTGTGCGAAGAGCCGTCGACTGACAGTCGACTCTACCCACCAGGCCTGACGCGGGTCACAGCGCCCGGCTGGAGGTCATGGCCGCGTAGCGGCAGGGAATCTGCCCCAGGTAGAGTCGACTGTCAGTCGACCATCGCGCGCAGCGCGGGGCTTTCTGGCGGCGTGCGAAGAGCCGTCGACTGACAGTCGACTCTACCCGGCCGGGCTGGGTGCGGGTCACAGCGCCAGCGCCGGAGGACACCCTCCGCGCTCGCGACACTCCTGCAGCGCGCACTCGCCCGCGGCTTCGGCATCGTCCAACGCTGTCAGGTCGTAGGTCTGCTTGCCTTCGCCCAGCACGTACATCACCGGATAATCCCACACGTCATTGCGGCGGATGCCCTGCACGAACAACCGCCCCTGCCCCTGCGGCCCTTCCAGCGCCACAGTTAGGCCGACATCCCGCTGGCCGTCGAACGCGGTCTGCATGCTGCCCAGCGGTACCGCGGCCGAACGCAGCGGCTCGCCCAGCACCTGCACCAGTTCGATGCTGCAGCCGGCCCGGCGCATCGCTTCGCGCATCGGCGGGCTTTCGTGTGCGGCCTCGCTCCAGCGCAGCACGCTCCACGCGATCATGCCGCCCATCCCGCCGAGGAACAGCAGGACCGACAGGGGCATCGCCCAGCGCCAGTTGCGGCGCCACCAGCCATTACTGGCGGGGTGGCGGTGGGGAATCGGCGGTGGCAGGTTCATCGGCGGGCTCCTTCCCGGTCACCCCTCAGGGCTTGAGGCAACGATCCAGGAAGGCCTCGGCAACGCGGTAGCGATGCAGTGCATCGGCGCCGGACAGGCCGTGCTTGGCACCCGGGTAGGTCATAAGCTCGAACGGCTGGCCGCGCTTCTGCAGCGCACTCATCAGGCTGGTCGAATTGGTGAACAGCACGTTGTCGTCCGCCATGCCGTGAATCAGCAGCAGCGGCGAACGCAGGCCCTCGATGTGGGTCAGCACGCGCGCTTCGCGATAACCGGCCTCGTTGCGCTTGGGCAGATCCATGTAGCGTTCGGTGTAGTGGCTGTCATACAGGCCCCAGTCGGTGACCGGCGCACCGGCCACGCCGCAGGCATAGCTGTCCGACGCCTTGGCCAGCAGCATCAGGGTCATGTAGCCGCCATTGGACCAGCCCTGCACGCCGATGCGCGCCGGGTCCACCCACGGCTGCTGCTTCAGCCAGGCCACGCCGCGCAGCTGGTCGGCCACTTCCACCGTGCCCTGCCTGCCGTACAGCGCGCCGCCGAAATCACGGCCACGACGCGGGGTGCCGCGGTTGTCCAGCGAGAACACCACGTAACCCTGCTGCGCCAGGTACTGGTTGAACAGATGGTCGCCACGGCCGGGCCAGCTGTCGGTGACGGTCTGGCTGGCGGGGCCGCCATACACGTAGACCGCCACCGGGTAGCGCTTGGACGGGTCGAAACCGGCCGGCGTGATGAGGCTGTAGTTCAGCGGAGTCTTCCCATCTGCCGCCGTGAGCGTGCCGAACTCGATCGGCCGCTGTGCATCGCGGTAACGCGCGTACGGATGCTTGGGGTCGGCCAGGTCGTTCTCGAGCAGCGTAGCGATCTTTTCGCCGTTGGCACGGAACAGCTCGATCTGCGGCGGCGTGGTGCTGTTGGACCAGGTGTCCACGTACACGCTCGCATTGTGCGCGAAGCTGGCGGTGTGCATGCCCGGCGCCTTGGACAGGCGCTGCGGCTGGCCGCCCTGCAGCGACACGGCGTAGATCTGGCTCTCGCGTGCCGAATCGATGCCGGCGCGGAAGTACGCCTTGCCGGCCTGCTCATCGACGGCCAGCAGTTCATCCACCGACCACTCACCGTGGGTCAGCGCGGTGGTTTTTCCCTTGCTGTCGATGCGGTACAGATGCTGGAAGCCGGTGCGCTCGGACGACCACAGCACGCTGCCGTCCTTCAGGAAGCGCAGGCTGTTGTGCAGCGGCACCCAGGTCGGGCTGGTTTCGTGGGCCAGCACGCGCTGGCGGTTCGCATCGAGGGCCACTTCCACCAGGTCCAGCTGCTTCTGGTCACGCGACTGGCGCTGGAAACTCAGGTGCTGCGCATCACGCCAATCGACGCGCGCCAGGTAGATGTCCTGTTCCTTGCCCAGATCAATCCAGCGCGGCGTGGCGGCGGCGGCCGGCGCGATCACGCCCAGCTGCACGCGCACATTGGCGTCGCCGGCGGCCGGGTAGCGCTGTTCCACCACGTCGGTGCGGTCGGCATAGACCTCATAGCGCTTCTGCACCGGCACCGGGGCTTCATCGATGCGGGCAAAGGCAATGGCCGAATCATCCGGCGCCCACCAGTAGCCGGTGTGGCGGTCCATTTCCTCATCGGCGACGAACTCTGCCACGCCGTTGCCGATGGTCGCGCTGCCGTCGGCCGTCAGCTGCAGCTGCTTGCCGCTGGCCAGATCGATCACCCACAGGTTGCGCCCGCGGATGAAACTGACGAAGCCCCCCCTGGGCGACAGCTTGGCGTCGGTCGCGAAGCCTTCGCCGTGGGTGAGCTGGCGCACGGCCGCTGCGCCCTGCTGCTGCAGGTCGTACAGGTACAGTTCGCCGCCCAGCGGGAACAGCAGGCGCTGCGCGTCGGGCGACCACTGGTAATCGACGATGCCGGTCATCGCCGCGATGCGCTGGCGCTCGCGGCGGGCCTTTTCCTCGTCGCTGAGGGTTTCGGTGCCGGGCAGCACCACCTTGGAATCCACCAGCAGGCGGGTCTGGCCGCTGCCGATGTCATAGCTCCACAGATCCAGCTGATTGCGATCGCTGTCCTTGCCGCGCAGGAAGGTCACGCGGGAGCCGTCCGGGGCGACCTTGGGCTTCATCAGCGTGGGGCCGGACAGCGGCAGCGGGCCGGTGATGGCTTCCAGGGTGAGTTTTTCGGCGTGGGCGGCAGTGCTGGTGGCGAGCATGAGGGCGAGCGAGGCGAACAGATGGCGCATTGAAGATCCCGGCAAAACGGCAGGTCCGCCACGCGCCAGGCGCGCAGCGGTCATGCCCCCATCCTAACCAAGGCCGCCGGCGAAGGCAGCATGACCTTCTGCCCATGCCCAGGCGCAGGGGGTCAGAGCCCTTTGCTGGCGCAAAGGGATCCGACCCCGTGGCGGCTCAACGCTGGCCGAACAGGTGCTTGCGCTCTTCCTCGCTCAGCGGCTTGCCGGCATTGGGATTGACCTGCTGGCGCAGGGCGTAGGCACGCTGGGTGGCCGGGCGCGCGGTGATGGCGTCGTGCCAGCGCTTGAGATGGGGGAAGGCGGCAAAGTCGACCGGCAGCTTGTCGTAGGCGCCAATCCACGGGTAGCTGGCCATATCGGCGATGGTGTAGTCATCACCGGCCAGGAACGCGTGATCGGCCAGCCGCTTGTCCATTACCCCGTGCAGGCGGCGAACCTCGTTGTCGTAGCGCTCGACGGCATAGACGATCTTTTCCGGCGCGTAGACGTTGAAATGGCCCATCTGGCCGCTCATCGGGCCCAGCCCGGCCATCTGCCAGAACAGCCATTCCAGGGTGGTGACACGACCGCGCGGATCGCTCGGCAGGAACTGGCCGGTCTTTTCGGCCAGGTAGAGCAGGATGGCACCGGACTCGAACACGCTCTGCGGGTCGCCACCATCGGCCGGGGCATGGTCGACGATGGCCGGCATCTTGTTGTTGGGCGAAATGGCCAGGAACTCCGGCTTGAACTGGTCACCCGAGCCGATGTTGACCGGATGGATGCGGTACTCCAGGCCGGCTTCTTCCAGCAGCAGGGTGACTTTGTGGCCGTTGGGGGTGGGCCAGTAATACAGGTCGATCATGGCGGCGGCTTCGGGTTCGGAAGGAACCTGAAGTCTAGTGCGAGCGCTGGCTTGGCACCGTCATGGTGGCCCGGTAACCTCGCCACTCCCTCGAAACGCAGCATCCCCCGCATGAGTGCAAACCGCCTGCCGCCCTCCCCCCTGTCCAACCTGATCTTTGCCTCGCGCTGGCTGCAGCTGCCGCTGTACCTGGGCCTGATCGTGGCGCAGTGCGTCTATGTGTTCCTGTTCGGCAAGGAACTGTGGCACCTGATTTCACATTCGGTCTCGATGGGCGAGCAGCAGATCATGCTGATCGTGCTGGGCCTGATCGACGTGGTGATGATCTCCAACCTGCTGGTGATGGTCATCGTCGGCGGCTATGAGACCTTCGTGTCGCGCCTGCGCCTGGAAAACCATCCGGACCAGCCGGAATGGCTGAGCCACGTCAACGCCAGCGTGCTGAAGGTGAAGCTGGCGATGGCGATCATCGGCATCTCCTCCATCCATCTGCTGAAGACGTTCATCGGCACCGGCGCCCTGGGCGGCATTCCGCTGTGCCCGCCGGAGCGCATGGCCACCGCTGCGGCCAACATCGGCGAGCAGACCTGCGCCACCCTCACCGCCGACGGTGTGCTGTGGCAGACCATCATCCACTGCGTGTTCATCCTGTCGGCCATCGGCATCGCCTGGACCGACAAGCTGATGTCCGGCGGCCACGACAAGGCCGAGAGCCACGGCAAACCCGCCGAGCATTGACCTGACAGGGCGATGGCGACACGTAATGTCGCCATCGCCACATCCGACACCCTTGTACGCAAGGGTGGGCGGGATGCTAGATTGCACCCTCGCCGTTGCCGGCGGCGGCGCCGGGAAACGCCAGCCGCCACGCCCGGACCCCGGTCCCGGCCATGCAGATCCACGGCTTACGTAACGTCGTCTTCTAAAGGGGAGCAGGATGTCGCACGTCACAACGAACGCTGCCGCGCGCCGGTGGATGCCGGTTGCCTTGGCACTGGCCCTGGCCGCCTGTTCGGGCAAGGAAGAAACACCTGCACCGGCTGCCGAAGGCGCGGCCGCGCCCGCCGCAGCGCCCGCCGCACCCGCCGTGGCGGCCAAGGTGCAGTCGATGGGCACCGAGCAGCTGCGCGATTCGGCCAGCCGCGCGTTGGCCGAGAACCGCATGTACGCACCGGCCGGCGACAACGCCATCGAGTACTACCTCGCGCTGCGCGACAAGACACCGGACGACGCCTCGGTGAAGAGTGCGCTGACCGACCTGCTGCCCTACACCCTGATCGCCGCCGAGCAGCACCTGGGCCGCGAAGACTTCGCCGAAGCCCAGCGCCTGGTCGCCCTGATCGAGAAGGTGGACCCGTCCGCCCCGGCCCTGCCGCGCCTGAAGGAAGGCCTGACCAAGGGCGTGCAGGTGGCGGCAAAGCGCACCGAGGACGAGACCGCCAAGGTCAAGAAGGATGCCGAGGACCGCGCCAAGCAGCTGGTTGAACAGCAGCGCCTGGCCGAACAGCGCGCCAAGGAAGCCGACGCGGCCAAGCAGATCGCCGCCCAGCAGGATGCCGCCCGCCGCGACAGCGAGCGCCAGGAGGCTGAACGCCAGGCCGCCGCACGCCGCGATGCCGAGCAGAAGCAGCAGCAGGCCGCCGCCCAGCAGGCCAGCGCGGCCCGTGCCGCGGCCGCGACGGCAGCCCCGACCCTGCGTCCGGTCAGCACCCCGGCGCCGCGTTACCCGGCCGAGGCCCTGCGCTCGGGCACCTCGGGAGAAGTGCTGATGGAAATCACCGTCGGTACCGACGGTTCGGTGACCAACGCCCGCGTGCTGCGCGCCACACCGTCGCGCGTCTTCGACCGCGAAGCGCTCAATGCGGTCAAGCGCTGGCGCTTCGAGCCGGTGGGCGCCCCGGTCACCACCCGCCGCACCCTGGTGTTCGCCCCGGGCGGTTGACCCGACCCACGGCAGCGCCGGGCCACGCCCGGCGAAGCGGCATGGAAAGGCCCGGAGCGATCCGGGCCTTGTTTGTTTGGGGCGAGGGGGGGGTTAGAGGCAGCATGCCATGGCTCAATCTGACGCGATCAGCACTCCCGGTGAATGTCTCCGCGCAATAAGCTGCCTGCTGACTTCCAGAGGCACCTCCATGAAATACGACGACGCCAGCTGGCACTCTGACGGTGACTTCCCTGCCGATCTTCCGCCCGAGGCAGGCGCTACCCACATCGGCATGTATCTGGCGTGGTTGCTGCTACGCGGCATGGCGAGCGAGGAGCTGCTGGATGACATGCAGGATGAGCTGGAGGCGTTGACCGAGCGCACGATGACCCCGGGCCAGTTCCTGTTGGTCTGCGATGGAAAGCTGGTGGACGACATGATCAGCGATGAGGCCAACGCATTCACCGCCGAGTACTACGACATGGAGAACGGTCAGTATCTCGATGACTATGAAGATCTGCTGGGTGAACACGTCCCGGATCTTTATCACGTCGCCGATACCTGGGAGAACTTTGACCGACTGGCACCCGTGATCGCCCAGCGCTTCGCCGCCTGGCAAACGACACAGGCCTGAAAACAACAAGGCCTGGCATGACCGGGCCTCGCTGCACACCCGCCGGGCATGGCCCGGCGCCACCGGCTGGAATCAGCCGGAGATTGCCAGGCGTTCCTGGTGGTAACGACGCACGGCGGCGAACCACAGGATCGCGGCGAGGCCGAGGCTGGCGCCCAGGTAGATCGCCCAGATGGTCGGGGTGATCACTTCGTGGCGGATCACCTTCAGCAGCATCTGGTTCTGCGACAGGAACGGCACCGCGTACTGCCACAGCTGGCTCTTCACCGGGTACGCCATCAGCGCGTAGCCCGGCAGCATCGGCATCAGCACCAGCCAGGTCATGTGGCTCTGCGCTTCCTTCATGCTCTTGGCCGCCGCCGACAGGTAGGTCAGCAGCGAGGTGCCGATCAGCAGCATCGGCAACATCACCAGCAGCATCTGCACCATCGAGAGGATGTTCATGTTGAGCTGGCGGCTGACGTTGCCCGAGGCGAACTGTGCGCTGACCTTGAACGCGACCAGGGTCAGCAGCAGCGACACGAAGCCGACCACGCAGGCGGCACCGATCTTGCCGCTGACGATCGCGCTGCGCGAACCGGGCGTAGCGAGCAGGGGCTCCAGCGACTGCCGCTCGCGCTCGCCGGCGGTGGTGTCCATCACCAGATAGGCGCCGCCGATGAACGAGGTCAGCGTCAACAGCACCGGCAGCAGCATCGACAGCATCATGCCGCGCTTGGCTTCGGTGCTGGCCATGTCCTGGGTGGCCACGTCCAGCGGTCGTGCAACCTGCGCGTCCACACCACGGGCCATCAGGCGCAAGGCCCCCACCTGCCCGTTGTAGGTGGACAGTGCCGACTGCAGGCGCGCACTGGGTACCTCGGCGGCGCGCCGCGTGCTGTCACGGATCACCTCGACCAGCGCCGGCTTGCCATCGGCCCAGTCCTTGCCGAACTCCGGACTGATGCGCAGCGCTACGTCGATGTCCTGCGCGCGGATCGCCTCAGCCAGGTCCTTCGGTGCCGCGGTGGCGTTGAGCCCCTGCGCGGCGAGGAAGCGGACCAGGTTCGGTGCGTTCTCGGCGCCGATGGTGGGGATGTCCAGCGGCTGTTCGATCTGCGTACGGAAGCGGCTTTCGGACAGCTTGCCCATGCCCAGGATCAGCAGCGGATACAGCAGCGGACCGAACAGCAGGGTCAGCGCCAGCGTACGACGGTCGCGGGAGAGGTCGCGCAGTTCCTTGCGCATCACGGTCATCAGGGTCGACATCATGCTCATGCGTGCAGGCCCTCTTCACTGCCGATCAGTTTCACGAACGCATCTTCCAGATTGGTTTCGCCGGCCTGCGCACGCAGTTCATCGGCGCTGCCTGCCGCCATCACGGTGCCCTTGGCAATGATGACGATGTGGTCACACAGCGCGCCAACCTCCTGCATGATGTGGCTGGACAGGATCACGCAGCGCCCTTCCTCGCGCAGGCCCAGCAGGAACCGGCGCAGCGCGCGGGTGGTCATCACGTCCAGGCCGTTGGTGGGTTCATCGAGGATGACATTGCGCGGGTCGTGCACCAGCGCGCGGGCGATGGCGGTCTTGGTACGCTGGCCCTGCGAGAAGCCATCGGTCTGGCGGTCAAGGATGTCGGCCATGTCCAGCGCATGCGACAGCACCTCGATGCGTTCGCGGATCCGCTGCGCCGACAGGCCGTGCAGTTCGCCGAAATAGGTGATGTTCTCGCGTGCGGTCAGGCGCTTGTACACGCCACGCGCATCGGGCAGCACACCGAGGTGGCGGCGCACCTCGATCGGATCGCGCGCGGCATCGATGCCATCGACGGTGATGCTGCCCTGGTCGGGCGTCATCAGTGTGTACAGCATGCGCATGGTGGTGGTCTTGCCGGCACCATTGGGGCCGAGCAGTCCGGTGATCTGGCCATCGGCGGCACGGAAGCCAACGTTGGCGACCGCCTGGACGCGACCCGTGCGGGTGTCGAAGGCCTTGTGCAGATTGTCGGCGACGATCATGGGGTCCATCCGTTGAACGAGGTGAATGCCGGCACATGGGTCAGCGTGTCCAGGCAGCGGGTGT
The DNA here is from genome assembly GCF_003086895.1 of Stenotrophomonas sp. ESTM1D_MKCIP4_1. Taxonomy (NCBI): domain Bacteria; kingdom Pseudomonadati; phylum Pseudomonadota; class Gammaproteobacteria; order Lysobacterales; family Lysobacteraceae; genus Stenotrophomonas; species Stenotrophomonas sp. ESTM1D_MKCIP4_1. Next base: position 4,265,013 of record NZ_CP026004.1, read on the forward strand.
CCAGCGCCTTGGCATCGCCGGTGTCGATGAACTGGCCCAGCAGGCGCGGCATGCAGCCGGCAGTGAGGGTGCCGTGGCCCTGGCCATGGGCGACCAGTGCGCGGCCGTTGGGCAGGCCCTTGAGCACCTGTTCGGCATAGCGCGGCGGGGTGACCGGATCCAGTTCGCCGGACAGCAGCAGAACCGGCAGATCGCTCTTCAGCGGCGCGGTGAGGGTGGCGGCAGCCGGCTGATGCGGCCACACCGGGCAGGCAGCGAAGAACGCGCGCGCCACCTCCGGTCCGAACAGTGCGTCGTCGCTCTCCGGTGGGGCCTGGTAGCGCGGTGCGTCTTCGCTGCAGATGACCGACCACTGCATGCCACGGTTGATCTGGAAATCCATGCTGCGGTTGGCGCCGCGGGCCAGCGAGGCCAGCGGTGCGTAGCGGCCCTGCGCCGCCTCATCGAGCACCAGCGGCAGCAGCGCGGAATACTGGGGCACGTAGGAGAACGCGAAGGCCAGGCCGACCACGCTGTCCGGGCTCAGCACGTCCTGGCGCGGCGCGTTGGTGCCCGGGTCGCGATACTCCACGGTGACCGGTGCCCGGCGCAGGGTGGCCGCTACGGCGCGCAGCTGCTCGCGGGTGTCGACCGGGAAGCGCTTGCTGCAGGCAGCTTCCTTGCGGCACTGCGCTGACTGCAGGGTGATGGCATTGTCGAAGGTGTTGGCGAACTCACCGCCGACCACCAGATCATTGGGCACCACGCCGTCGATGACGAGGCTGCGGGTGTGCTGCGGATAGGCGATCGCGTAACGCTGGGCGACCCGGGTACCGTAGGAGCCGCCGACCAGGTTCACGGTGTCCGCGCCCAGCGCCTGGCGCACCGCATCCAGATCGGCGATGGCCTCGGCAGTGGTGTAGAAGCGCGCGTCGGCACGGCCCTGCAGCGACGCCGCACACTGCTGCGCGTAGTCACGCATCAGCGCTTCGCTCGGCGCCGCATCCTCGTCCATCTTCAGCGGCGTGCCGTCGGCAGCGAGGCAGCTGAGCGGATTGGAGCCGCCGGTGCCACGCTGGTCGATCAGGAACACGTCGCGCTGCTTGCGCACCTGGCGCAGCGCGGCATCAACGACGACCGCCACTTCACTGGCCGCCTGGCCGGGGCCGCCGGCAAGGAAGAACACGGGATCGGGCTGGCCGTTGCCGCTGTCCTCCGATTCCAGCCAGGCGATGCGCAGGTCGATCCTGCGGCCCTCGGGGTGGGCACGGTCCTCAGGCACCTGCAGGGTGCCGCACTGTGCCTCGACGTTCGCGCTGGCACCGACGGTGGTCAGTGTGCACGGGCGGAATGCGATCGAGCCGTAGCGCTGGCTGGGAGTATCGCCGCCGTCGGCGGCATCGGGTGCCGGCGCACTGCACCCGGCAAGCATCACAGTGGCCAACAACATGCTGGCCGATAGGCTGGCCAGTCCGGAATGGTGTCTTTGCATCGTGCTTGATTCCCCTGGAGGACGTTCCTGTCGACCACGACGCGGCGCCGCGGCAGATGTGACCAATTCGTCGTACAAACTTACACGGCCCCGGCGCGGGGGGCGATGGGCAATCACGCTAGGCCATTGCGGCGGTGGATACCAGGCGGTCACGGCCTTCGGCCTTGGCCCGGTAAAGCGCACTATCGGCGCAGGCGATCAGCCCTGCCAGATCGGTATGGCCGTCATCCATGGCCAGGCCGATGCTGGCGGTGACTGCCACCGGCCCGGTCGCCAGCGGGGCGGGGCGTTGCTGCAGCGCATGGCGGATGGAGATGGCCACGCGCGCCGCCTCGCCGGCGCTGGCGGGCAGCAGCAACAGGAACTCCTCACCACCGTAGCGGCTGAGCAGATGCGCGCGGCTGCGCACGGCATGCGCCAGCACGCTGCTGAAATGCTGCAGCACCTGGTCGCCGGCCAGATGCCCCCAGCGGTCATTGATGGCTTTGAAATGGTCCACGTCCAGCAGCAGCACCGCCAGCGGGCGCTGCTGGCGACGCATCTGCTGCAGCTGGTCATCGCCGTCGGCCAGCACGGCGCTGCGGTTGAGCAGGCCGGTCAGCCCGTCGGTGCGGGCGGCGCGGCGCAGGTCCACCAGCAGGCGCTGGAGCAGCAGCAGGACCAGCGCGAAGCAGCGCGCCAGTTCCAGCATCACCCCGGCCAGATAGGTCAGGAACATCGGCGCACCGGCACGCAGGATATCCCCGCCCGCGCCGGCATCGGCCGGCAGGAACAGGCGCACGACGTACACCAGCGCCTCGGTGAGGAACACCGCTGCCGCCAGGCGGCAACTGAGGCGCTGTGCCGCCGGCGCGTGCAGCAGCAGGAGGGTGGCGATCCAGCCATTGATGAGGATCGCGAAGACGCTGAACACGTGCAGGCGGATCTGCAGGCTGGGCCACGGCACCAGGAACAGGACGATGCCGGCCATGAACGCGGCCGCCAGGCCCAGGGCACGCCCCACCGGCAATGGCTGGCCCAGGTGCAGGGCCATGCCCAGCAGCATCAGCACGCTGGAGCCGGCCATGGCTGCATTGCCGGCGAGGATGGCCGGCACCTGTGGCAGCCATGGCCGCAGCCCCATCAGGATCACGCCCAGCGTCAGCAGCCACAGACTGGCCGTCCACAGGCGCAGCACCGGTTGCCCACGCAGGACAACCAGCAGCAGCGAAAATCCCGTTGCGATGCCGATGCACAGCAGCAGGCCAAGGACACCAAGGGTGGGAAGATCCAGCGACATGCGGCTCGTGCGTACCAGGTGATGGCCGCATCCTAGCCGGTTCCGGCCCACCTGCCATGGCCGCCGTCGATCACCAGCAGGCGCGGTCCACCGGCATCCGCCGGCCGGCGTGGTCCATGCTCAGCACGCCACAGGCGTAGTCGGCCCGCTCGCCCACCGGTTCGGCCACCACGGTGTACCCCGTGGTGGTTACGTCCACCCGCAGGCGATAGGCCTTGAGCTCGCCCGCGCACTGCGCCTGCGGTGCCCCCTGGTACGCCAGCACCCGCGTGTAATGCCGTTCCAGCACGCTGGCCTGGCTGGCCAGGCAGGTCTGGGCCTGCACGCGGTGGGTCCGGGCCAGATGATGGTGATAGGACGGCAGGGCGATGGCGCCGAGGATGGCGATGATCGCGCAGGCAACGATCACCTCCATGAGGGTGAATCCCTTCATTGATGGCCTGGCCATGTTCACGGGCTCCCGCCGTCGAGCAACCGCAGCTCACGCCAGCTCACCCGGCGGACACGATTGCCGATCGGGTGGGTGATGACCCCGCGCATGCTGCCATCCTCGCCGATGCCGCCCAGCCAGTCGCCCAGGAAACCAGGGGCATTGGATCCCTGCTCCACCAGGAAACCGGAAGACGGGACGGACCGCCCATTGTGATTCACCAGATCGCCAGGGTTGCCGACCGTGCCGTCGCCATCCATGTCGAAGAAGCTGTTCTCCAGCCGGCCACCGGTGAACGGATCCACCGCCAGGTAGTAGCCCGAGCCGGTGGGGTTGCACGGATCCTTCGCATTGGGAATGCGGGTGGTGCCCAGCAGCACGCGGCCACGCAGCTGGGGCGGCACCAGCATGCGTTCCCCGCGCGCGCCATTGTTCATCGCGACCAGGTCGATCATCCAGCCGTCCCTGCCGGGCGCGTCAATCTTGCTTATCACGCGCCCATTGCCGCTCTCGTCCTGGATCCGGACGGGTGCCAGCCAGCCGCGGCCGCCCAGCGGCTGGCCGTGATCGCGCAGGCCGTACAACGTCTGGATATTCTGGTTGCCCAGATCGGACACTTCCAGCAGGGCACCGGTACCGACATAGACCCAGGTCTCGGCGGTGTCGGGATTGCGCGCCACCAGCGGTGCGCTGGTGATCGGCTGTATCACCCCGCCGATTACGGTGTTGTACAGCCGCATGCTTTGCCCGGCCACCACATCCACCCGGTAGAGGCCGCCCTGGAGGTCACCGAGGTAGGCGGTTTCAGCGAAACCATCGCGGTCTGCATCCCAGGGGCGTGCGCCAGCTGCGCCCTTGCCGCGGGCATCCAGCAGCACGCTGTGCGCCTGGCCGCCGTCCAGGCGGATGCTGATCAGGCGCGAACTGCCGTCGGCTGACTCCACGCCATTGCCCAGCAGCACGCGCCAATCGCCATCGGCCACCTGGGCCACCAGGGGCTTGCCCAGCACCCGGCCCAGGCCCGGAACCGTGCGGGCATCCAGCTCCCAGAGCAGGTCGGGGCGATCCGGGTCGGTCACATCCAGCGCGAACACACCCGCGCCGCCGCGCCCCAGCGTGCCCACCAGGACGGTCCTCCAGGCGCCGCGCACGTAGGCATCGGCCACGGTGAGCTCCCCATCCACGTTGTAGTGGTGCTCGTAGCCTTCCTGCGTGTAGTCACGCAGGTGCGTGTTGATGGCCGCAGCAGGCATGAAGGCAAAGCGTTCGGTCCCGCTGGCGGCATCGAACCCGTGCAGCAGGCCGTCATTGGCGCCCACGTAGACCATGGCCGGGCGAGCGGCCTGCGCGGCGGCGAACGCGCTGTAACGGTCGGCCCCCTGGAAGCGTCGCTGCGCGTACAGCCGCGGGTTGGGGGCGCCGGCGTAGACCGGTGAGGCATTGACGATGTCGCCCAGCGCGCTGGTGCGCAGCCGCAGGCCCTGCACGCCTTCATTGCGCCTGTCACCGGCAAGGTAGTCGAGCACCTCCTGGCTGCCCAGCGCGTTCTTCGCACCCTGCTCCAGCGTGGACCATGCCAGCGGCACCATCCGGCCACTGCGGCTGGTGTAGAGCGCCCGCGATCGCCAGTCGCGGCTGTCCAGTCGTGCGGCCGCGCTCCACAGGGCGGCCGAGGCGGTCGGGACACCCGTGGCCGGGTCGATGCCATGGGCGACCACATCGCCGCTCCAGGTACCTGTGCGGTAGGACGCGGAGAACACGCGGCCGTCCGCATCAAGTGCGCCGCCGTTGCTGGCCAGGGCCGCGCCTGAGCCATGCTTGGGCTGGATGATCATCTTGAAAGCGTCCATCAGGCTGGACACCATCTGCGAGGCATCGGCAGCGGCAAAGAACGTGCGCGGGCGCTTCTCGCGCGCATCGCCATTGACCAGATCGCTGCCGTTCCACCACCACGTATCGGCAAGCGGTGTCGCGGCCGGATTGAAGGGATCGAAGCCTTCAGGCACGTGGAAGCCGCCGTACTTGGTGGCAAGCACGTACTGGTTGCGGTTGATCTTGTAATCCCGTTGATCCAGCACATCCACCCAGTAGGTGCGCATGGTCTGCCTGCCCGGACGCCCATTGGGCGCTGCATCGGGACGCAGATCGGTGGTGTTGGCCAGGTACGCCAGCGCCGCGATGTAGGCCGAGTTGAAAGAGCCGGGCTGGCCGTTGTACTGGGATGCGGTCGCAAGCGCCTGCGCCTCGCTCGGGGAATGCCCTTCCATCCGCCAGATCTGCGCCATCGCCTTGACCACGTCGTAGTCGACGTCAGCCGCCACCGCAGCCGGCTTGGCCCAGCCTTCGCCATCGCTTCGCGTCGGCCCCGGCAGGTTCTTGTCGAACCACGTGTTGGTGTCACCAATGCCCAGCAGCGTGGTGTTCTGGCAGGCATAGAGCATGGGATCGTCCCACTTGGCGATCACGGGGAAGCCATCCGCCTGGCGATAGCGGGTCTGCGGATCGCTGGACAGCGCACTGAACGCGGGTACGTTGCCGAGCCCGCGGACGTAGCGCGTCGCTGCGTAGTACAGCTCACTCACGTTGTCATACAGCTTGGGCGGGCGGCCCGTCTTCATCTGGCCGAACTTGTTGATGTAGTTGATGATGCCACTGTCGGCGACCCCTCCCCCCGTCGCCGATGCATCGCTCGGGTCTGGATTGCGGCGCAGCACGCCGGTTCTGCTGTCCCATTCGGCGTTGGGATTGGCCACCGGAGGCCTGACGGGATCAGGCTTGATCGGCCCCACGAACTTCTGGCGGGCACGCAGTACACCACCGTCGGGAGCAGGTTCACTCCCACCATACGGGTTGGAACCACCGTTGTTGATGTAGCTCACCACCGAGTAGCGGAGCTCACCGCTGTAGCGCTGCAGCAGGCCTTCCGGCTTGGCGCCGCGTGCATAGGCCACGCAGTTGTCTTCCAGGCCCACGTCGGCAACGCAGACTTTGACCCGCACGCTGAGCTCGTAGATGTCCGCTTCATCGCCCGGCACGCCGCCGCTGGAGGGCTGGAGACGATGGGCCGCGTTGCCGGGGTCGTACGCGATGGCCGACGTCGCCGCTTCGATGTCGCCACTCGAGGTGAAGTAGAGGCGCGCACCCAGGCCATCGACGCGCGTACGGAAGCTGGGCCAGCGCGCCGGTGTGGCCCCGTGGACCAGCGCAGCGTCGTCAGCCGATCCTGCGGGGATGCGCGTTGTCGGGAAGAAGGTGTGCGACCCGTTCATGCTGAAATCAGCCTTTTCCAGCCAGGTTTCGTCGGGCAGGTCGCGCACGCGGTATCCCCCTGTCAGCGCCTTGCGGAAGGGGTCGATGGTCTGGGTGGTCGCCCAGTTCAGATAGTGGCCATCCCAGAGCTGCCCCGCGCATACGCCCCCCTGACGCAACGAGGCCGGCGCGAAGTGCCGGTCGGCTTCCTTGGCTGCGTACACGTAGCGGTAGCACTTGCTCGAGTCGAAGTACCCATCGTAGGACGCCGTGCGTCGGTAGGCTTCAATGTTCGCGGCACTGATGAGCGTCGGAAACTCTACCGAGGGCACCAGCACCAGGTTTCCCGGAACCTTGATCTGCGATGACAGCGGCGCCTGCGCGATCTGTGCACGGGCGGGCGGCGCACCGAGCGCGCCGACGATGCCCACGCACAGCCCCAACGACCACGTACGGGGGGAAGAGAACGGCGATGCATGCATCTGTGGAACCTCACTCACGAATGACGGTGGCCTGCAGCAGGACCTGGGTACGGTCGGGCGTTGCCTGCGGATCGGAACCGCGTGCCAGGACGCGGTAGAACTCCGCCTCGACACGGCCGCTGCCTTCGCCGTAGTTGGGTTCGTCGTACTGCCCCAGTTCGCTCTGCGTTTCGCGCCGGCCCAGGTACTGGATGGCGAACGACGGTTGTCCTGCGCCCAGCCCATCAGGCTGCTGGTCGACCGCAGCAGTCCAGCCCCGCGCAGGCGCCGCCACGCCACCCACTACCGGGTGGGGCAGGCACAGCGGATCGGCAGCCGCAGACGACGGCGAGCAGTCCTGCCATGACGGTTCGCCTCCCCCGCGGGCGGACACCAGGGCGCTCTCGGCTTCCTTCAGCGCGGACTCGGCGTTCTGCACGGCCATCGCCCGGTCCCGGATGCCCGACGTCATGCGTTCCTGCAGCGCGCTGGTGCGCAGGCTGACCGCCACCAGCAGTGACACGAGCAGCAGGATGATGAGCACGGCGAAGAGGGCAACACCACGTTGCCGCATGGATGACGGAAGATTCATGGCAAACGGTTCCGCAGGGTGAGGGTCTGCTGGAAGCTGCGCACGATGCGTGCTTCCGTCGCCGGACCGGTGGAGGTTTCCAGCTGCAGCTGCACATCCACGGCAAGAACCTGGTTCCACTGCGCGCCGCTTATCTCCGTGGCGGGCAGGTAGTCGGCGTTTCCGGCGAGCAGGTAGTGCAGGGAAAAGTGAGTCACTCCGCTGGCAACAACGCCACCGCCGACCACCGCGCCATCCAGCAGTTCCTGGCGGTACAGCGACGCCACGCCGTGGTCATCATTGCCCACGTGCCAGCGCACCTGCTGCGGCAGGCCGAACGCCGTGTCCGCGCCGAACCGATGCAGCGCGGCGCGCGGTGGCGTCTGTGCCGGACAGGGTTCGCCCGTGGCGAAGTAGCCGACGCAGTTGGCGGGGGCATCGTGCCCGACGGCCGCACCCGTGGTGGTTACGCGGACCAGAACGGCGCGGCTGAAGTCGCATATCAGCAAGGGCGCGCCGACGTCCGGCAGGTCTTTTCCGGTGGCGGGCAGCGGTGCTTCAGACGCGGACTGCCCCGGCGTTCCCAGCGCCAGGGGCGTCGTCGTCCACACCTGCAATGCCGGCATCCCGGGCAATCGTTGCCCTTCGGCCGTGCCCGGCTCGAGCACCGGATCTGCGAACCCGGGACCTGCGGCGGCGGCCAGGCCCATGAGTGGCTCATCAAGACTCTTCCAGAAGGCACGCTGGCGTTCGGCAAGCAGATTGGCCACCGCATGGCGCTGGTCGCACAGCCGGTCACCGGCACCACGGATGTCATTACCGATCAGTTCCATGGCCAACCGCCCGGATTCCTGCACACGCGCTACGCCCAGCGTGTCCTGCGTGCCGCGCAGCGAGGCCAGGTAGAAGTGCAGGCACGCACCCAGCACCAGCAGGCCCAGGATCATGGCCACCAGCAGCTCGACCAGGGTCAGGCCGCGCACGTGATGGATCCTCATGGCGCGGCCCCCAGCACCAGCCGCGAACGGGCTGATCCTTCGCCACCGGCCGCGCGGCTGTCGTCCCAGTGCACGACGATCTGGCAGCTGCCTTTTGTGCAGGCCACGCTGCCACAGACGGCCGACTGCGGCCCCATGCCGGCCGACAGCGCCCCGATCCAGCGGGCCAGATCGCGCTTGGCGAGATCCCCCGTTGGCGGCGCGCGATCAGCGCACAGATCCTGTTTCGTCGTGTACTTGCCTTCCATCATCGCCACCCGGTTGGCGCGCATCGCATCGGCCAGGCTGGCGCTTGCGTGCACGGCAATCGTGCTCTGCAGCGAGCCCTGCGTCCGCCGCATCGTGCTGGCGTGTGCCATGGCCGCCGCCAACCCGCCCACGGCCAGCAGCAGGACTGCCACCATCACTTCGATCAGGCTGGACCCTGCCTGGGTGCGTCTCCGCTGGCAGGCGCGCGCGTATCCGCCCATCATCGGCATTCCCCCACGGTGCCCGGCGGCAGGCGCAGCTGGACCCCACCCAGCGCTTCCAGGACCCGGGTGCGGTGCGCCCGCTCGCTGCACATCGTCAGGGTGCCGTCCTGCAACCGGCTGCCCGTCTGATGAAACCTGCCATCGGCCCCGAACTGGATGCCGGCGGCAAACAGTCCCACCGTCTGCACGGACACCGACGGCGGGATCTGGCCCGTGCGCAGGATCTGACCGGACGCACTGCGGACAATCCACTGCTGCCAGTGGCCGCCATCGCAGTCCCGCCCGCCGACCGAACCGCACACCTGGATGGGACCATTGCGGCGCACCGATTCCTGCCGTGCGTACTGCAGGCCGACAAACAGATCGTTCGCTGCGGTGGTGACCTGCGTGCGGGCCACCACGCGGGACTGTGCAGGCAGCGCGACCGCGACCAGGATGGCCAGCACGACGAGCGTTACCAGCAGTTCCAGCAGGGTGAAGCCCGCCGCAGTGGCGGTGCGCAGTGTATTGAAGGGCATGGCGTCGTCCATGCGGACCGTGGTGAGGGATGGCACACACCTTGAGCGCGCACCGGCCTTCTGCGCTATTCCACGATTCGTAATCTGCAGCGTTCGTGCAGAAGCAAAGTGGCGCACCGTGCAGCAGCGCCGGCTGTTGGGCGCGTGCAGAACACCATTTCGCGTACGGGGCTGGAGGCGGAAGCCGGATCGCGCACCGCGCGGCGTCCGCACACAACGGCGTGAAAGGCCGAAAGCGACATGCGCGTCAGCGTTACATCATTTGCCAACGCGTTCCCAGTTCCGGTTTTTTAGAACCGGTTGCTTGGCGGCCGCAGCAACCGGTGTGGAGACTTTCCCGCTCTTCCACACGTCAAGGTGATCCCCATGCAACCACGCCTTTTCCTCGCCGCCGCCGCACTGCTGTCCGCAGGCAGTTTCCTGCCCGGCCACGCACAGGCGCACGGTACGCTGTCAAAACCGATGAGCCGCATCTGTGCGTGCCGGCAGGACAATCCCGAGAACCCAGCCAACCCGGCCTGCGCGGCTGCCAGGGTGATCGGCGGTGCGCAGCCCTTCTACGACTGGGCCGCCATCAACCAGGCCAATGCCAACGGCAACCACCGGGCCGTGGTGCCCGACGGCCAGCTGTGCAGCGGCGGCAACCGCAAGTACCGCGGCCTGGACCTGGACCGCAGCGACTGGTCGACCACACCGATCCGCGCCGATGCCAACGGCCGCTACACCTTCGAGTTCCTGGGCTCGGCCCCGCATGCCACCCGCGAATGGACGTTCTACGTCACCCGCGAGGGCTGGAAGGCCAGCGACGGCCTGCGCTGGTCGGACCTGGAGGCCTTCTGCACCCTGGGCGACGTACCGCTGTCCGAGGGCGGCGTGTACAAGCTGGACTGCCCGCTGCCCAGGCGCACCGGCCAGCACGTGATCTACAACACCTGGCAACGATCGGACTCGCAGGAAGCGTTCTACACCTGCGCCGGCGTCCGTTTTGAAGGGGGTGACGTGACCCCGCCGCCGCCGTGGCAGGATGCCGGTGCGCTGACCGCCCGCAGCGCGCTGGAGGTGGGCACCACGGTGTCGCTGCGGGTGTTCAACGTGGCAGGCAATGATGTGGAGCGGGTGGATGTGGTGCTGGCCAGCGGCCAGACCGCGCCGACGCAGTGGCCGCTGGTGCTTGCCCGCAAGGTCAATGCCAGCGCTGCGCAGGCGCGTGTCGGCATCCTGCGCGATGGCGTGATCACGCCCGTGGCCTCGGCCACCGAGAACCGCGTGTACCTGCGTCCGGGGCACCGCTTCCAGCTGGATACCAAGGTGCCCGGTCCGGTGGATCCGGTGGACCCGCCCGGTGGCGACTATGACCACGTGTACCCGGACGGCATCGGCAGCTATGTGCCGGGACAGACCGTGGTGAAGGGCAACGACGGCAAGCTGTATGCCTGCCTGCCGTTCCCGAATGGCGCGTGGTGCAACATCAAGGCTGCGGCGTACAACCCGGGCGTGGGTTCGGACTGGCGGGACGCCTGGATTTCGTATTGAGAGAAGGCACCGGGGGCGGCGTGATGCCGCCTTCGGTTGGTTGCCTACGTCAGGCGATCTTCCACCGAGTCAAGCAGGCGCCGGCCGTGCAGCACCGCGAGTACAGTGACCCGTGCCGATGAAACCTCGTAGATGACCCTGTAGCTGTACAGGAAACCCTCACGCACGGCTGACTGTCCCAGTTCAGGGACCGCCCTTCCCGCCAGCGGCTGCGCTTCGATGGCGTCCCCCAGCGCAAGCAGGGCCTCGACGACCCGCTGCGCGTGATGCCGCGAATCGCGCGCAATGAATTGCGCAATCGCATCGATGTCTTCAAGCGATTCGCTGGACCAGATCAGCGGTCCAGCCATTTGCCCAGCCTCTCACGCGCCTGCTCGGTGGTGAAGGAGCGACCGGCATCAATATCCGCGCGCCCACGCTGGATCTTCTCGAGCACATAGACGTGGTACTGGATGTCTTCCAGCGTTGCGTCGTCCGGCAGCTGGGTCAGCAGCTGGGCGACTTCCTGCTTGGCGGTGACGGGAGGACTCATGGCGGACTCCTGGCAGATATCAGCAGTCTAGCCCGGGGCCGGTCGGCATGCTGTTGCGGGAGTTGCCGGCCAGCGGCCGGCAACTCCCGCGCCCGTGGCGGGCCCTATTTGCTGCTGACGTACTTTTCGCGGCGGATCTGCGGATTGCCCAGCCCTGCTTCCTTCAGCGCCTCGGCGCAGGCATCGACCATGTCCGGGTTGCCGCACAGGTATGCGATGTCGGTGGCCGGGTCGGGGTTGAAGCCGGCCAGCGCCTGCTGGACGTAACCGTGGTGCACGTCCGGGTGCGGTTCGGCCGGCAGTTCGCGCGACAGGCACGGCACATAACGGAAGTTGGGGTGTTTTTCGGCGAAGCTGTAGAAATCTTCGCTGTACAGCAGCTCGCCCGGGCTGCGCGCGCCCTGCAGCAGAACCACCTGCACACCGCGCTCGGCCATGGCCGTTTCCAGCAGCGGCAGCATCGACCGGTACGGGGTGACGCCGGTGCCGGTGGCAATCAGCAGGTAGCGGGCATTGTGGTCGCCGGGGTTCAGGCAGAAACGGCCGTACGGGCCGGACGCGCTGAGCTGGCCGCCGAGGTCCAGGGCCTCGAACAGGGCCGTGGCGGCGCCACCGGGCACGAAACTGACCGCGATATCCACCGCTTCACCGGGGCCGATGGCGTGGTCGTGAATGGTCGCCAGCGAGTAGCTGCGCTTGGTTTCGGTGCCATCGGCGTAGCTGAAATGGACCTGGATGAACTGGCCGGGCTGGAAATCCAGCGGCTGGCCGTCATCACGCACGAACTGGTAGTGGTTGACGGTGGGTGCCAGCATGCGGCGGCCGACCAGCTTGATGGGGAATTGGACAGGCACGACTTTTCGGGACAGTGTGTAGCCGGGGCAAGCCCTCGGGGTCTTCTATAATAGCCCCTCCCCGCCCCTCTCCAGCGCCAGCCCATGGGCGCGAAGGCTTCGAGCTTGGCTTCCCTGAACGATACGGCGCCCGCCCTGCGCGTGCGCGACCTGCGCAAGACCTACGACAACGGCACCCAGGCCCTGAAAGGGGTTTCCCTGGAAGTTGCCCCAGGCGATTTCTTCGCCCTGCTCGGCCCCAACGGCGCCGGCAAGTCCACCCTCATCGGCATCATCAGCTCCCTGGTCAACCTCAGTGAAGGCCAGGTCGAAGTGTTCGGCAGCGACCTGGTGCGCAGCCGCAGCGCCACCATGCGCCTGATCGGCCTGGTGCCGCAGGAAATCAACTTCAACCTGTTCGAGAAGCCGTTCGACATCCTGGTCAACTACGCCGGCTTCTATGGCGTGGCCCGCGAGGAAGCGGAGAAGCGCGCCGAAGAGGAGCTGAAGCGTGCGCACCTGTGGGAAAAGGCGCAGGTGATGAGCCGCACCCTGTCCGGTGGCATGAAGCGCCGCCTGATGATCGCCCGCGCGATGATGACCCGGCCGCGCCTGCTGATCCTGGACGAGCCGACCGCTGGCGTGGACATCGAGATCCGCCGCGACATGTGGCGGGTGCTGAAGGAGATCAATGCCGCCGGTACCACGATCATTCTCACCACCCACTACCTGGAAGAAGCCGAGTACCTGTGCCGGCACCTGGCCATCATCAACCATGGCCAGATCGTCGAGCAGGGGCCGATGCGCACCCTGCTGGCCAAGCTGGACGTCGAAGGCTTCCTGCTGGACATCGACGGTGAACTGCCCGCGCAGCTGCCGGTGATCGAGGGCGCCACCCTCACCGCGCCGGACGCGCATACGCTGGACATCGACATGCCGCGCGCCATGGACCTCAACCGCGTGTTCGCCACGCTGAACGAGGCCGGCATCCGCGTGCGTTCGATGCGTACCAAGAGCAACCGCCTGGAGGAACTGTTCGTGCGCCTCACCGGCAACCAGGAGAAATCCGCATGAGCGCTACCCCCAACACCCCCGTGCCATCGATCACCGACGGCCAGCGCAACCGCATCGCCCTGATGACCATCGTGCGCCGCGAAGTGGCGCGCATCCTGCGCATCTGGGGCCAGACCCTGGTGCCGCCGGCAATCACCATGACCCTGTACTTCCTCATCTTCGGCGGCCTGATCGGCTCGCGCGTGGGTGACATGGGCGGCTACAGCTACATGCAGTTCATCGTGCCGGGCCTGGTGATGATGAGCGTGA